>NZ_CP126994.1:3117500-3760000 GCF_030252425.1 Acidisoma sp. PAMC 29798
GTATGGACGCCGAAGGCGTCGTGAAGCGCTACAATCGCGTCGAGAGCCGGCTGGCCGGCCTGTCGCGCGACAATGTCCTAGGTGAAAGCTTTTTCCTCACCACGGGCGTCTGCATGAACAACTATCTTGTCGCGCAGCGGTTTGAAGACGAGGCGGTGCTCGATGTCACTCTGGATTACGTGCTGACCTTCAGGATGCGGCCGACGCCTGTGAAGCTCAGGCTGCTGAAGCAGTTGGATGGTCCCTTTCACTACGTTCTCATCCAGCGCTGACATCCTCCATGGGTGACACGACCGACATAGAGGCCGAATACGAGAGTCTTCTCGGCTTCCTCTATATCTGCCCGGTAGGGGTGTTGCGGGTTACCGCGACAGGCGAGGTGGAGATGATAAACCCCTATGCCGCGCAGATGCTTGTCCCGCTCGCGCGGACACCGGTCCTGCGGAACCTGTTTGACGTTCTGGATGCCTATGCGCCGGAGCTGCGCGGAATGGTGGATCATTTCACCGCGCCAAGCGGCTCCATTTGCCAAAATCACCGCATCACGGTCAGCCGGAGCGGCCCCGGTGCGCGCGTGATCGCCTGCACACTTCTGAAGATCAACCCCGACGTTTTGATGGGCGTCCTCCAAGACATCACGGAGATGGTGGAACAGGAGCGTCAGCTCCGCCAGAACGAGGCGATGTTCGCGGCGCTTGTCGTCGGCGTGAAGGACTTCGCCCTGTTTTCCCTCGACCGGAGCGGCCTGATCGATAGCTGGAACATGTCTGGACGGCAGCAAACCGGATACGGCGTGGACGAGGTGATCGGCCACGACCTCCAGGTTCTCGCCGAACCGGATAGTGACAGCGCCGACGGTGTCGCAAACCAGATCGAGGAAGCGATTCGCGAAGGCTGGAGCCTGCGCGAGTGCTGGTGCCTGCGGCGCGATGGCAGCCGCTACTGGTCCCAGGTCATGGTTGCCTCCAATCAAGTGACGGATGTGGCCGCCGATGGCAGCGATGGCAGCACGACGACGGACCCCCGGGACATCACCGGGTTCGCCGTGGTGTTGCGTGACATCACGGAGCGCCATGTCTCCGGCGAGGAGTTGCGCCGGCTATTGACGACGGACCATCTGACAGGCGCCACCAACCGGGCGCGCTTCTTCGATCTCGCGGAGATCGAGATCGCGCGGCATCAGGCGAACCGTCGCCCGCTATCGGCCGTCATGCTGGATGTCGACTACTTCAAGCAGGTCAACGATCGCTACGGTCATGCCGCCGGAGACGCGCTCCTCCAGCGCATGGTCACGCTCTGCCGCGTCGAGTTGCGCAGCCGGGACGTTCTGGCCCGCATGGGCGGCGAGGAATTCGCCATCCTTCTTCCGAATGCCACCCTGGATCAGGCCGTGGCCATCGCCGAGCGTATCAGGGCCAGCCTTGAGGCCGCCTTTACGGAGGGCTCGCCCACCTTCGACGACAGCGCCCCCGTGCCGATCACCGGCATTACGGTGAGCCTTGGCTGCGCCGAATTGAACCCGTCGGTAACGGGGGTCGATGCGCTGCTCCATGCGGCGGACACCGCTCTCTATGACGCCAAGCGTGGTGGGCGGAACCAGGTTCAGGTCGCACCACCGGGATGACGCCATTGGCCGTCGATGCACGGCATTGGTGGCGCGCGTCCGGTGCGCTGGAGCGCTATCTGACCGATCTGGTAGCGGTCGAGGTGCGGATTCTGCGGCCGGGCGGTCCCTGGCCGCCCCACATCGATCCACATCAGGTCAGGACGACAACACTGGGCCCGGACGGTCTTGGTCTGGACTCCCTCGAATGCATCGCGGTGGCTGCCGCCCTGTCGGAGGCGTTGCACCTGCACCGTGGTGGCCTTGCCGACACGCTGCTCACCGCGCCCCTATTGGGCGCCTGGGTGGACGCTGCTGCGGCGGCGCTCGACAGGTTCAGCGACCTCATGACGGTTCGCTCCTCGGGAAGCACCGGTCGATCGCGCAGTCATGTTCACAAGACGGACGCCTTGGCGATGGAAGTCGGCCTTTGGGCTGAGATGCTGCCCGGCCGGCGCCGTATTCGCACGGCCGTCGCCTGTCATCACATTTACGGCTTTCTGTTCACCCTGATGCTGCCTGCCGCGATGGCGCTTCCGGTGGAGGATGCGCGCTCGTTCTCACCAGGCGCGGTCGCCGCGACAATGCGGCCTGGGGATGTGATCATCGGCCATCCGGTGTTCTGGGACTCCCTGCTCCGTGCCGCACCATCGGGCTGGCCGCCCGACGTAATAGGCGTCACATCCGGCGCGCCTTGCGCCGCGGCGATATTTTCCGGCGTGAGGGCGGCGGGCCTTCTGCGTCTGATCGACGTCTATGGCAGCAGCGAGACGGCGGGCATCGGCTGGCGCGACGAACCCGCTGCCTACCAGCTTCTCCCCTTGTGGGAGAGACGCCAGGACGGGGTACAAGCCGCAAGTGGCGGGCCCGCGGCTGCGCTGCCTGACAGGCTGGACTGGGACGGCGGGCAGCGTTTCCGGATCGGGGCCCGGAACGACGGGGCGGTGATGGTCGGCGGTATAAACGTCGACCTGGGTCGGGTTCGCGCCGTGCTGCGTGAGCATCCAGACGTGGCTGACGCCGTGGTCAGGCTGATGCGGCCGTCAGAAGGCGCGCGGCTGAAGGCGTTCTTGAAGCCGCTGGAGGACAGCAGCGTGAATGTAGAGGCGCTGCGCCTTTCGGTTTTAGATTTTGCCGAAGCGCGGCTCTCGGTGCCCGAGCGCCCGAGAGCCTATCGCTTTGGACGCGATCTTCCTCAAAGCGAAACGGGCAAGCCGACAGACTGGGATGTCTGACGACAGTTCAGACCGAAACGGTGCCCTCAGGAAGCTGGCCATTCGGGGTCATAGCGTTGACAGCATTCGGCAGGTGCTGCGCCAATTGACCGAGGAAGTCATTGGGCTCCATGCCCGCTTGGGCCGCCATGCCGTTCACCCGATCCTGGCCCAAGACGCTTTGAAGCTGACCCGGAGATACGGACTGGTTGGGCCCATTGCTGATCCAAGATTGCACGACCTGACCTAACCCGGCCTGCTGGAATGCGGACAGAAGCCCACCCAGGCCACCGCCTGCTCCCATTCCGCCGGTGGGAGCTTGCTGCGACCCCGCGCCGCCCTGCCCGCTGAGGAGACTGGTCAACACGCCTCCCATTGAGGACGAGCCGCCGGAACTTTGCATCAAGTCACCGACAACCGACTCTAATAGACCCATGGTGCTTGATCCTTCATGATCGGTGTGGCGGCCCGTTCATCCGGGCCGTTATGTCTCCGCCCACAACTGGCCCCCTCAGCCTGCAATGCGAGCCGCCTCGCCGGAACTTGAACCATGGCCCGGTCATTGAGGCTGCAAGCGCCAACCACGACTTCCTGATTTCATACGGGCTGCAGTAGACTAATCCTCCTGGGCAAGTCGCCCACCAGACAGGGTCCCGATGGTCGCGGCCGCTTGGAATCTCTTGATCGCGGCGTGGTCTCACGCGCTGGACATAGTCGGGTCGCCTCTTCTCTCCGGCCTCGCCAGTGTGGCGCTGCTCTTGGCCTTCGTCCTGGTGAGCGGACTGCCGCGCGAGCGGGCGTCCTGGTTTGCGCGTTTCGGATGGGGCCTGTGTCTCGTCCTGGTTCTTTGGTGCGGGCTGGCGCAGTGGTCGGCCGTGACGACGGTCTATCAGGACCACGTCGCCCTGGTCGCCCTGGCGCAGCAGCGCCGCTCTGAAATCGATAGGCTGCGTGTTCAGAACGCGACCCTTCGCGGCCAGCTACAGCACCTGAACACTGCGATAAGCCAGGTCAAAACCGCGACCGCAACCGACACCGCCCGCCCGTCCAGCACAACCGCACCAAGCTCATCCGCAGGCTTATCCTCCGCTCATGATCCCGATGGGCTTTACCAATTTGGGGAGAAAGTTGCCGACGTCACGGGCGTGCGCATCGATCGGCCAGACGGCGTCGTTTCCTTCGATCGCCTGACGACCAGATCTCATATCACCTTCGAAAGCGTTGCAGATTTCGGCACACTGCACCTTCAAGCCTGTAGCAGTCAGACGAAATGGTCCGAACTCGCCATCAGCAATGTGACCGTAACGAACTATCTCGGTGTGCTGTGCAAGATCGTTAATCCCGGCAGATGATGCTGCGCCAGGCGGCGCGGCCCTCTCCAAGCGCGGTGTTGGCTTAATGTCAGAAGCAGAGTAAGCGGCGACATCCGGCACAGTGATAGAACTGACCGACGGTTACCAAGGAGCGCAGAGCGAATGGCCAGTGTGCCTCATACGCCATTGCTTGGGGATCGTCCGTTCGACCCTCGGATGGAGGGCGGTTCATACCGCCGGATAGATCGCCGGTATATCTACGGCGGTGTAGCGGCCGTGATCGTCATCTGCTTCTTGGCCCTCAATCCTTTCCGGGAAGTGGGCCCAGGCAGCCGTGGCGTCTTGATGACCTTCAGCAGCGTCCACGGCGACGTGCTCGCGCCTGGCCTGCACCTGATCCTGCCCATTGCGCAGTCAGTCGTGCAGATGAATGTCCAGGTGCAGAACTTCCAGAACAAGGAAGAGGCGGCCTCCCGCGACCTGCAGACGGTCCATACGGAGGTGGCGATCAACTATCACATCACGCCCGAGGATGCCGCGTGGATCTACCAGCATGTCGGCACGCTATCTGAGGTCGAAAGCCGCGTCATCGCGCCGGCTATTTCGAACGCGGTGAAGGCAGCAACCGCCCATTACGATGCGGCGGACCTGATCGTTCAACGGGATAAGGTCGCCCTGGAAATCGACACACTGTTGCGAACGGCGCTGCAGTCCTACCGGGTTATCATCGACGCGGTGAACATCACGGACTTCCAGTTTTCCGACGAATTCACGGCAGCCATTGAGGCCAAGCAGGTCGCGCAACAGCAGGCCCAGCAGGCCGCCTTCACTCTCGACAAGGTTCGGGTGGACGCTCAGCAGCAGGTCCTTCAGGCGCAGGCCCATGCGACGGCTCAGGTGGCGGCTGCCGAAGGTCAGGCCAAGGCGAACACGATGGTGACGGCGACCTTGAGCCCGTCCATCCTCCAGCAGCTGGCCATCGAACGATGGAATGGCGTTCTGCCGATCTATCTCGGCGCCGGCGCCCCGATGCCCTTCCTCAGCGCCGGTCGCTGAGAGGCACCGCACGGCGGCGGAGGCCGCGCCCTTCCGCAGGGTCGCGGCCTTATCGCGATCAGGGGTCGGTCGTGTGGAAGCTGCCTAGCCCCGAAACCAGGCTCCACCAGGCACTGACGCCGGGAAGGGCAAGAAACTCGTCCTTATGCGGCGTGAGCATCACATAGGCCATGATCGGCGCGAGATAGAAGTCAGCGAGGCTGACATGGTCCCCGGCCAAATAGGACGCGTCGCCCTTGATGCCCATCAAGGTGCTCACCGTCAGCTTACCGTCCTCAAGACCCTTGTGATGCGCCGCTTCGTTCTTGCCGCCGACGAAATCGGGGAAGAGGTGATACGCAACCACGCCGCCGAGCAGGGCGCCGTAGCCGTAGCTGTCGATGATGGACAGAACCATGTCCATGCGCGCGACGTCCTTGGGCTCGGACGGAACCAGGGACGGGCCGGGAAGCACGGTATTGAGATAGCGCGCAATCGCCGGCGTCTCGATAATGCGGAACCCGTCGATGTCCACCACCGGCACCTTGCCAAAGGGATGGCGCTCAAGGTGCTCCGGCGTCTTCGGCTCACCTTCGAGCACGTTCAGCGGCACCTGCTCATAGTCCTGCACGCCCTTCTCAGCCAGCAGCATGCGGATGGTCCGAACATAGGTGGAGTGGCTGAAGCCCCAGAGGATGATCTTGCTCATGCAGTCGGACCTTTTCGTTGAGAATGACACGCGACGCGCGATCCGGGCCGCCCCTCGGGACTTGCTCGAAAGCGACCTTATATCTAGGGAGAGTTCCCCCGGTCGCTACGTCCTTATCCTCTCTTTGCCGTCCCGAGTGGAGCGAATTTGAGGTTTCATCGTCTCGCGTAGGCGGGATGGCCCGCCGACCTGAAACTGTCACATGTCCGGGGTGGACGACGCTGCGCCCTCCCTCCAGTGGACCACCCGAGGGCCGCATCGTCGTTGCCTTGCCCCTGCCTTGCTCCCCGCCTTGCTGAGGATCCCCCATGGAATACGCGCGTCGCTTCAAGTTCCTGATCTGCGTTCCGGCCTTTAACGAGGCGGATCTGGAGGGCGCCCGCCTTCTCCAGATCCTCGGCGAAATCGAGGAGGACGGCTATACCATCATGCGCGCCCGGCGGGACGATGACGCCGAACTGGCGATCCGCACCGACGCTGCCATCGGCTGCGTGGTGGTCGATTGGGGCAAGAAGGGCGCGAGCGGCAAATCCGCCGACCTGATCCAGTTGATCCGCAGGCGCGGCCTCGACATGCCGATCATCGTGCTGGTCCGACGCCAGACGTTGGAGCAGATCCCGGTCGATGTGCTGGACCATGTCGATGGCTTCATCTTTCTGGGCGAGGAGACGCCCGACTTCATCGCCAAGACGCTTATCGCGCGCCTGCGGCAATATGCGGACAGCCTCAAGACGCCGTTCTTCGGCGCCCTGGTCGATTATGCCGAACAGGGCAATATGCTGTGGACCTGCCCCGGCCATAATGGCGGCGCCTTTTATCGCCGCAGCCCAATCGGCCGCATCTTCGTGGAGCATCTGGGCGAAGCGGTATTCCGCGACGATCTCGACAATTCGGTGCTGCAACTCGGCGATCTGCTGACCCACGAGGGTCCGGCGCTGCGGGCGCAGCAGGAGGCAGCGAAGATCTTTGGCGCCGAACGCACCTATTTCGTGCTCAACGGCACCTCGACCTCCAACAAGATCGCCCTCAGCGCGATCCTGGCGGAAGGCGACGTGGTGCTGTTCGACCGCAACAACCACAAGGCTGCGCATCACGGCGCGCTGTTCCTGGCCGGTGCCACGCCCATCTTCGTCGAAACAGCCCGCAATCCGCATGGCATGATCGGCCCGATGCGCTATGCGGCCCTGGACGAAGCCCATTTGCGCGATGCCATTCGCGCCCATCCGCTGATCCCGGATGGCGAGGAGATTTCGCGCCGCCCTCGCCCCTTCCGCGCGGCAGTGATCGAGCAATGCACCTATGACGGCACGATCGGCTCGGCCGATGACGTGCTCGATCGCATCGGGCATCTCTGCGACTACATCCTGTTCGATGAGGCCTGGGCCGGCTTCATGAAGTTTCATCCGCTGTTCCGGGGCCGCTACGGCATGGGGCTGCGCCCGCTGGGGCCGGACGATCCCGGCATCATCGTGACGCAGAGCACGCATAAGCAGCTTGCGAGCTTTTCCCAGGCGTCGCAGATCCATGTGAAGGACAGCCATCTCGATGGGCAGCGCCGCCAGGTCGGGCATCGGCGCTTCAACGAGATGTTCCTGCTCCATGCCTCGACCAGCCCGTTCTATCCGCTCTTTGCCTCGCTCGATGTCGGCGCGCAGATGATGAAGGGGCGCTCGGGTGAGGTCTTGTGGGACGATACGGTGCGGCTCGGGATCGAGATGCGGAAGAAGATCCGCATGGCGAAACGCGAATACGTCGAGAACGAACCCGATGTCGCGCGTCGCTGGTTCTTCGAGCCCTTCGTGCCGAAATTCGTGCAGGCGTCCCAGCATAGCGCGGACTATGCGGGTGCGCGCTGGGAAGATGCGCCGACCGATCTTTTGGCAAGCGACGTCGCGCAATGGGAGTTGCGCCCGGGCGAGGAATGGCATGGCTTTCCGCATAGCCGGGCGGGCTGGGCGATCACCGACCCGAACAAGCTGACGCTGCTGACACCGGGCTTCGATGAGACATCGCCGGACGGCTATGCTGACCACGGCGTGCCGGCGCCGATCGTCGCGGAATACCTGCGGCAGAACAATATCGTGGCCGAGAAGAACGACCTCAACTCCCTGCTATTCCTGCTGACGCCGGGCGTGGAGAGCAGCAAGGCCGGAACCTTGCTGGCGCATCTCGTCACCTTCAAGAAGCTGCATGACGAGAACCGGTTGCTGCATGAGGTCATTCCCGATTTCGTGCAGCGGCGGCCGCAGCGCTATGCGGGCGTCAGGCTGCGCGACCTCTGCGCCGACATGCACGCCTTCTATCGCGCGGCGGGCACCAGTGCGTTGCAGGCGGCACAGTTTCGCGCCGAGCATCTGCCGGAACTCGCCATGCATCCAAGCCAGGCGAGCCGCGAACTGGTGCGCAACAATGTCGATTACATACCGCTGGATGAGACACCGGGGCGGATCGCCGCCACGCTATGGCTGGTTTATCCGCCGGGCATCGCGACCGTCGTCGCCGGTGAGCGCCTAGGGCGCCAAGCGAGCCCGATGATCGCCTATCTGAAGGTGTTCGAGCAGGCGGCCAACCTTTTCCCCGGCTTCGATACCGAGGTTCAGGGCCTGTATCGGGAGACGAAGGATGGCCGGATGCGGTTCTATACCTATGTGGTGCGGGAGGAGTCGCCCGGCGGTCGATGATCGTAGAGCGGAAAAGCGCAGCGTAGTCCGCCATCCCGGAGGTGGCGGACTACGCTGCGCTTTTCCGCCCTACGATCCGGCTCTGCCTAATAAATCGGCGGCACGAACATCTCAGGCGGCACCGGCCCCCGGATATAGTCGGGATTGCGCACCCGCTCCGGCAGCACGATCGGGTCGTGCTGAACCTCTTCATAGGGAATCTGGCTGAGCAGGTGGTGGATGCAGTTCAGCCGCGCCTTCTTCTTGTCGACCGCCTTGACCACCCACCAGGGCGCCTCGGGGATATGAGTCGCTTCCATCATCGCTTCTTTGGCATGGGTATACTGCTCCCACCGGACCCGTGACTGCAGGTCCATCGGGCTCAGCTTCCACTGCTTGATGGGATCGTGGATGCGCATGTCGAAGCGCAGATGCTGCTCGTCATCCGTGATCGAGAACCAGTATTTGATCAGGATGGTGCCCGAGCGGATGAGCATCCGCTCGAAATCGGGCACACTGCGGAAGAACTCGGCAACGTCATCCTCAGTGCAAAAGCCCATGACGCGCTCTACGCCGGCGCGGTTGTACCAGCTGCGGTCGAACAGCACGATCTCCCCGCCGGCCGGCAGGTGCGAGACATAGCGCTGAAAATACCACTGCGTTTTTTCGCGCTCGGTCGGTGCCGGCAACGCCGCCACCCGGCAGACGCGCGGGTTGAGGCGCTGCGTGATCCGCTTGATCACGCCGCCCTTGCCCGCAGAATCCCGGCCCTCGAACAGGACGACGACCTTGAGCTTGTTCTTGACCACCCAGTCTTGCAGCTTCACCAGCTCGGACTGGAGCCGAAACAGCTCCTTGAAATAGACCGCGCGATCAAGCCGATCATCCTGCAAGGGATCGTCGGACGTATTGCGCAGATGACGCTCCATCCGCGCTTCGTCCATTTCCATTTCCAGCTCTTCGTCCAAGCTGTCCATGATCTCAGCGCGAACGCTTTCGAAGGCGGCATTCGCGTTCATGGAGTCATCGGTCATGCGTCATCTGTCCTTGCGCGGGATGGGTCAGAAAGGGTGTCGTGTCAGACCTGGGGCTGGACGCGTTCGAGGTTGACGCCGACATCTTCCAGCGTGCCACGGGTTTCGATGCGGAAGATCCAGGTGACCACGGCGCCCGCGAGGGAGGAGATGATCAGCAGGATCAGCAGCATCTGGGTGCCGATGTCCTTCAGGAGGAAGGGAAACAGGAAGGCGGTCAGCACGGCGCCGATCTTGGCGAAGGACGCGGCGAAACCTGCGCCATAGCCACGGATATGGGTCGGGAAGACCTCACCCGCCAGAAGATAGGTCTGCGCGTTCGGGCCCATATTGGTCATGAAGTTGAACAGCATGAAGCCGGCGAACAGCAGCACGATCTGCGCCTCGCCCGTCATACCCTGAGACAGGGCGGCGAGGCCCAGGCCCACGGCGCAGCCGATGAAGCCCACGATCTGCAGCCGGATGCGACCGGCGCGCTCGACCATGAAGATCGCCGCGATGATGCCGACGATCAGCAGCACATCGAGCATCGCCGTGCCTTTGGCGGAAAGCTCCACCTTGCTGACGATCTGGGCGACCGTATCCGTCTTGCCGGCCGAGCCGAGGGTCTTCGCTAGGATGACCGGAGTGAAGATGCCGATGCCGTAGGTCGAGAGATCCTGAAGGAACCAGGGGATCGACGCCAGGAAGGTCGCCCGACGATGGGGCGCGTTGTCGAACAACGACGCGACGCCGCCGCGCGGCGCCACATGACCGCCCGCCGCCTCGTCATGATGCGGATTGATCAGCTCGACGATCTTCGGATACTGCGGCTCGCGATGCAGCAATTCCATGGTCGCGGTCCGCGCCTCGGCCATGCGGCCACGCGAAACCAGCCAATGGGCGCTGTCGCAGACGAAGAAGCGACCGATGACCACCAGGATCGCCGGGATGATCGCCATGGCGAACATATAGCGCCAGGCATCGAGGCTCGGGAAAAAGGACAGGATCAGCACGCCTAGAAGCGCACCGCAGATGGCGCCGACCGCCTGGAAGGCGAAAGCGCCGAGGATGAGGCCGCCACGACCGCGGCTCGGCACCGCTTCCGCGATGACCACATGCGCCGTCGGATAATCGCAGCCCAAGGCCAGGCCGATGCCGAACAGGCAGATCGCCATCCAGATGAAGCTTTGGGCCAAGGTCAGCAGGATCAGGAAGATCACGAACAGCACCATTTCGGCGATGAACATGCGCTTGCGGCCGAAGACATCGGCCAAGCCGCCGAGCAGCGTCGCGCCGATGAGAATTCCGAAGAGAGTGGCCGCCGTCACGACACTGTTCTGCGCCGCATGCAGCCCGAAATCCTTATCGATGAGCGGCAGCGCGACGCCGGTCATGAACACGACCAGGCCTTCGAAGAACTTGCCGGCAATGGCCAAGCCCCAGATGCGCTTCTGCATGCCGGTCATCGGCAGGGAGTCCACCGCAGTCCCGTCCGCCCAGACCGGGATTTCGTCAATATACTGCTGGACAGTGCGGCCGGAGGTGTTCCGGCGGAGCGGCTCGGTGATCTGGTCCATGGGATACCTGTCGTGGGAGTTCAGGGGATCACGCTACAGGGTCCGCACGCCCCTGTTTGCGACAGAAGCGTTAAACAAACTCCTGCGATCTTAAAGCGGTTGATGAAACCAACGCCGGAACGAAGCCGATTAATCCGTCCGCCCGGTCGTGCCGCCGAGCCGCCCTGAAAACGGGCCTGCAACCAGGACGAGACCATCCACCACCTCAAGTGGCAGTGACGGCAGCGGCTTGGGCGCCGGCCCTGCCACCACCTCTGCATTCCGCGCCGGATCGTATTCCGAGCCATGACAGGGGCAGAGCAACAGCCGGTCCGTCGCTTTCCAGGACGAGACGATGCAGCCGGCATGGGTGCAGACGGCGGTGAACGCGACCAGCGCGCCCCCATGCGCCTCATCGCGGTCACCGAGCAGGCGCAGCAGGAGCACCTGATTAGCCACGGCGCCGTCTCGCACGGTGCCGGTCTTCAGGTCCATCGGCCAAGTGAGCACCGGTGGCGCACCGCGACGGAAATCACGGGGCCGCAGCGCGACATGCCCGGTGTCGCCGACCGCCACCAGAGCATCCCCAGGCTGCGGACCCATGGTTCTGGCATCCGTCGCATGAGCGATCGCGGGCGCCGCCACCGAGGCGGCGGCACAGAGGCCGAGATCCAGCACCCGCCGTCTGGATAGGGGGCGTCGGGAGAGCGTTTCATGGGTCATGCGTTCAATCCTTTCGTTCAGTCGCTGTCGGCCTCGCGCATCGGCGCCACGATCACATCCGGCCAATGCCGGGACGTATCGTCGATATGCACACGCACGAGTTCAGGCGGCTCGATGCCCTGCCATTGATCCACCCAGCCCGCCGGTTGATGGCGCGACGGCGGGCGGAAATAGGCGAAGGTCACCCGCCGCACGCCGGACAACAGCGTCGCCGACTGGGTGACGAATGGCACCAGCCGCCGGGCATGCAGATGCGGCGTCCAGCGCAGCACAAGCCCATGCGCGTCATCGACGCTCAAGATGATATCGGCGAGGCGCGTGGGGTTCGCCGGCGCATTCGCCGGCAGTTCCGTCGTGAAGATCAGGCGCCCGGCATCACCCCGGATGGTCGGCGCATGCGGATCGTCCCCCGGCGCCATCCGCGCCAGCAGCGCACGCAAGGTACGGTCCGTGGAATCGAGGGCGCTGTCGCGGTCGATGCCCCGCGCCTGCCTATCGGACACCGCCACGCCGAAGCGCAGGCCCTGCGCCAATCCAGCGACGATGAAGCCGAGCACCACGAGAGAGACGAGCGTTTCGACCAGCGTGAAACCGGCCTCAGGGTCCGGCCTCATGGCGTCGCCGCCGCGAAGCCGACCACGCGTTCGGTATCGAGTTGCACGCGGCGGCCCGGTGCATCGCCCCAGGACACAGCGACGCTCACAGCCAGCAGCGTCTCATGACCGGATGCCAGCGCACTTGTGGCCAGCGGCACGATGCGAAGATGCCAATGATAGCCGTCTCCCTCATCGCCTTGGCGATCGCTCGGCTGCGGCGCATCCCCGATGGCGGCGAGGTGGGATTGGGCGCGGGCCATCGCCTCCTGATAGCGGGCCGAAAGGCTGGTCGCCCGCAACCCGTCCAGCCCGGCATGGGCCAGCACGCCCAGTGCCAGGCCGGCGATGATGAAGGCGACCAGAACCTCAATCAACGTAAAGCCCGCTTCGGTTCTGCGGTGGTCAATGCGCATTGATCACATCGACCCGCCCGCTCAGCCAATCCACGCCGACCAGGATGCGCCGCCCCGGCATGCCGAGCACGACAGCGCCGCCGGTGGCGCTGCCGTCCGGCGCAAAACTGAACAGAGCGCGGCGGGGCGCGGTGCCGTCGGCCATCTGTGCCGCGAGCGGGAGCCAGGCGGGAAGCGCCGGCCGCGCGACACCGTCCATCGTCAGGCGATGCGAGGGCAGGTCAAGCATGACCAGCACGGCGCGGTCATTTGCGATGGCGCGGCTGCGGCCGAGGCGAAAGGTCTGCGCCACCTCACTCGCCGCCGCCCGCGCCTCCATGCCGGGGCTGCGCGATGGTCCGCGTGCCAGCAGCAAGGCGCCCGTGAGGCCCATGATGACGATCACGACCAAAAGCTCGATCAAGGTGAAGCCCGCCTCGGTTGACCTCTCATTGCGCGAGATCATTGAGACCCAGCATGGCTTGCATCAGCGAGCCGACGATCAGGGCGATCACGCCGCCCATGCCGATGGTGATGGCAGGGGTGAGCAGCGACACCATGCGCTGCACCGCCAGACTCGTCTTTTCCTCATGGATATCAGCGGCGCGCAAGGCCATCGGGCCGAGTTGCGCCGTCTCCTCCCCCAATTGCAGCAGATGGATGGTCCGCTGCGGGAAAAGCCCAGATTCTCCGAGTGGCCGCGCGAGCCCGGCACCGCCGCGCGCGCCGATGGTCGCCGTATCGAGCGCGCGCACACCGGCGGCATTGCCCAAAACCTCGCGCACGATGTCGAGCGCGGTGATCAGCGGCATGCCATTGATGAGCAGGGTGCCGAGCGTGCGCGTGAAGCGCGCGGCCATAATCTCCCGCGCCAATCCACCGATCACCGGCAGGCGCAAGCGCATCCGATCGAAGGTAAAGCGCGGCCCCGGTTGACGCAGCAATCGGTTGGCGCCGAGCACCAGAAGGGCGAGCGCGCCAAGGCCCGGCAAGCCCCAATGGCCGAGCAGGCTGCCAGCATCGATCATCAAACGCGTCGATGTCGGCAAGGACGCGCCATTCTCCGCGAACAGGGGCACGAATTGGGGCAGCACATCCGTCAGCAGCAGTACGATGGAGCCGACTGCCGCGAGCATCAGCACAGCGGGATAGATCAAAGCCGAGGTCACCGTCGATGCCAAAGCGCGCTCCCGCTCCAGCAGCGTCGCAAGCCGTTCCAAAGTCGGCGCCAGAGCGCCACCCGCCTCCCCCGCGCGCACCAGACCGACGTAAAGGCGCGAGAAGGTGGAAGGATGTTTGGACAAGGCTACGGCGAAGGCGCTGCCATCCCGCACGGCATCGCGCAGGCTGTTGAGCAGACGCGCGGAGCGGGCATTCGGCGCCGTCTCGACCAGAAAGCGCAGCGCGCGATCCAGATCCTGTCCCGCCCCGAGCATGACGGCGAGTTCGCGCGTCATGTCGGACACTTCCTGGGCACGCAGACCATTGCGGCGGAAGGCACCGATGTCGATGCCGCTGAGGCGTCGCCTGCCATCCGTTTCGACCCGCATCAGGATGCTGCCCTGGCGGCGCAGACGCTCCACCAGCGCCGCTTCGTCTGGCGCGTCCAGCACGCCCTGGCTGAGCTTACCGCCGCTGCCGATGGCGACGTATCGGAAGGTCGGCATCAGGCATCCGCCCGAATGCTGCGCATGACTTCCTCGATCGTCGTTGTCCCATCCAGGGCGGCATCGAGCCCCGCATCGAACATGGTCTGCATGCCGGCCGCGACGGCCGCGCGCTCGACCTCGCTATGGTCGGCGCGGGCGAAGATCAATCGTTCGACCGCCTCGTCCGGCACCAGGAACTCGCAAATGGCGAGCCGGCCGCGATAGCCGGTGTTGCGGCATTTCTCGCAGCCGACCGGATGCCACAGCGTGACGGTGTTTTGGCCTCGCCGGTCGAGGCCGAAGCGACGCACAAGTTCGGGCGGTGCCTCGGCGGCGCGGCGGCATTCGGGGCAGAGCCGCCGCACCAGGCGTTGCGCCAGCACCCCGCGCAGCACCGCTGTCATCAGGTAATCCTCCAACCCCATGTCGCGCAGGCGGGTGATGGTGGCGGCGGCGGAATTGGTATGCAGCGTCGACAGCACGAGATGCCCGGTCAACGCCGCCTGCACGGCGATCTGCGCCGTCTCGATATCGCGGATTTCGCCGACCATGATGACATCCGGATCCTGCCGCAGGATCGACCGCAGCAGCGAGGCGAAGTTGAGCCCGATTTGCGGACGCACTTGAATTTGGTTGATGCCACCGAGCTGAAACTCGATCGGATCTTCGATGGTGACGACTTTCCGGCTGACGGAGTTCAGACCGAGCAGACCGGTGTAGAGCGTGGTCGTCTTGCCGCTGCCCGTGGGGCCCGTGACCAGCACGATGCCATTGGGCAGATTGAGCGCCTCCGTGAACTGCCGCGCGATGGCGGGCGGCAGGCCAAGACGCGCATAATCGAAGGCGACGGCGCTGCGGTCGAGCACGCGCAGCACGACGCTCTCCCCATACAGAGACGGCACGGTGGAGACGCGAAAATCCACATCCTGGCCGCGCACCGCCAGCCGGATGCGTCCATCCTGCGGCAGGCGGCGTTCGGCGATATCGAGATGCGCCATGATCTTGATGCGTGAGGTGATGGCCGCTGTCATTTGCGACGATGGGCTGTCGATTTCATGCAGCACGCCATCGAAGCGATAGCGCACACGCAGCCGGTCCTCGAAAGGCTCGATATGAATGTCGCTCGCCTGCGTCTCGACCGCACGCCAGATCAGTTGATTGACGAGGCGAATAACCGGTGCGTCACTCGCGAGATCGCGCAGCCGCTCGGTATCTTCCTCCAAGGGCGCGGCATTTGCGTCTGCATCCTCCGTCTCCTCTTTCTGATCGGGATAGAGCCGCTCGAAGGCGGCTTCCAACTCGATCGGGACGGCGATTTCCAAGCGTATGCTTTGGCCAGTGGCGGCCGCCACGGCCTCAGGCGTGAAGGCATCGAGCGGATCGGCAACCGCGAGGACCAACGTGTCCCCATCCTGCCCGATCGGCATCACGCGCGCCGCGCGCAAGAACGGCACCGACAGACGCTCGGGCCATAGCGCCTCGGCCGGATAGCCGCCTACCGTCGTCATCGGCAGATCCAGGAGCCGCGCATAAGCGCCCGCGAGGCTACGCTCCGTCACCAATCCGAGTTGACTGAGCACCCGATCAAGCCGCTGGCCGTTATCCTCCGCGACGCGGCGCCCACGCTCCACCGCCTTCGCGTCGCAATGGCCTTCACTCACCAGAAGGTCGATCAGCGCCTCCAGCGGCGTCACCTCTTGTCTCAAAACTGTCATGAGCTGGGCTCGGCATTTTCGAACATCAGGGTGGCTGCGCGAAGCACCTGGTTCTGATAGTCTCGATTGAGGACGGCGGTGTGGGAGTGGTAATCGCCGACCGCGCGCAGCAGATCACCGCCCGTCTCATTTAGATAGGTTCGCATGATGGCGCCGGCGGCCGCGATGTTGAAACATGGCACATTCGTCAGACGATCGCGCACGATGTCCTGCGATAGATGGGTATAGGCTTGAAGAGCGGGGAGCCAGCTTGTGTTGATCTGCATCACGCCGAGATCGGCGGTGCCATTCGTATCGGCGCGGACCATGCCGGGGCTGCCGCCTTCCACCGCTTGGATGGATGGCAGCACGCGCGGCGGCAGCGCATAAAGATGCGCGACAAGAGCCATGCAAGCGAGATAGGGAACGGCCATCAACTTTCCTCGTCACGCACATCTATGAGAATACAAGAGGCGACAATGAGCAACGACACTCCGACGACATCGACCGATCAGCCTACCGATCGCGAAAGCGGCTTTACGCTTCTGGAACTTTTGGTGGTCATCGTGATCATCGGGCTTCTCGTGGGCTTTGTGGCACCCGCGGCGCTGCGCCAATTGGGCGGCGCACGCGTCTCCGTCGCAAAGCAGTCGATCACGCGCATGGGTGCGATCCTGGACATGTACAAGCTCGATGTCGGCAGCTATCCGGCAACCTCCGACGGATTGCACGCGCTGATCGAAAAGCCGTCCGACGCCACGAATTGGAACGGCCCCTATCTCAAGAGCGACACCGGTGCGGTCGATCCTTGGAACCACCCTTATGTCTATCGCTTCCCCTCCGACCGCAGCGGACATGATTATGATCTCTGCTCGCGCGGACCGAACGGCACGGCGTCGGATACTTCCGACAGCGGCATGATCTGCAATCCGTAACGACTGTATGAGACGGAGTTCGACGCCCGACCATGACACCGTCACAGCGACTGCCAATTCAAGATACGAAACGGCCGCCCGCGCGGATCGGGCACCAGGCGCACAGTCGCGCGACGCGTGAAGCGCGCACCGCCTCGCCCGACAGCCGTCGCCGTAATCGTCACCGTCGGGTCGCCACCCTCGTCTATGCCGGCGGCCGCTGCGCCACCCGACTGTTGCGCGACCAAGGCCAAGGCGCGCGCCACAAAAGGATCGGCGGCGGCAAGCGCCGGTGTGTCATTCTCTTGATAGATCGATATATGCGGTAGAAGGCAGGCCCGCAGCGCGGGTGTTATGCCAATGACAAGACCGATCTCATCGCTCGTCTCGAAGGGCGCCCCAGGCGGCGCATAGCCTAATCCCGCCGCGCGATACGCGACTGAGGGATCAACGCCGCTCGCCGGCGCGCGCCAGGCGAGAATCGCCTGTGTGATGGCCGCAGATTGCGGAGCGGATGCGCCGCACAGCGTCAGCATGGCGCCGAGCAGAGGCTCGTCTGCCGCATTCGGGTTGATCTTGCCGGCGACATTCTCGACCGTCACATCGGCGACGCCCGCGGATAGCACCAAATGATGGCGCCCTTGCAAGGGCCAATGCTGCGGTGGCGGCTCCAAAAGATGAAACATTGTGTCCTGGACCGCGCCATCCGCGACCGCTTCGGCCACCGCCGAAGCGCGCAGATTGCTCGCGAGCTGCGCCTCGCTGCGGCCGGCCGATAGCACTTGCGTCAGGATCAAGGATAGCAGAACGAGCGACCAGAGGACGATGAGCAGAGCGAACCCCGCCTGCCTCCGGTCAGGCATTACTGCGACCCACCCCATTGCCGGATGCGGGCGTCCGGATCGTCCGATCCGCTCGGCCTCAGACCTTGCAGATATTGCGGTACGGCGGCGGCCGAGGGCAATTGCTCACGCAAATCCTGGGTCAAGGCCAGCGCGTCTCGCTGGTCATGCACCACATGGGGCGTGATCAGCACCAAAAGCTCGTTGCGCGTGCGCGAATTGCTCTGCTGCCCAAAGAGCGATCCGATAATGGGCACATCTTTCAGGAACGGCACGCCCTGATTGCTTTTGGTGACGCTGTCCTGAATCAACCCAGCGAGACCGATGGTCTGGCCATCCTGCACCACGACGCGGGACTGCACGTCGCGCTGCGTGAAGGTCGGCGAAGAGATTCCGCCGGTGCTGATCGTCGTGCTCGCCGCCGTGTTCACGTTGCTGACCTCTTGCGAGATGTCGAGCGTGACCAGCCCTTCACTGCTGACGCGCGGCGTGACTTCCAGAATAACGCCGGTCTGCTCATAGGCGACCGAGTTGATGACGTCCGAGGTGCTGGTCACTGTGCTCTGCGCCTGCTGCGTCAGATACGGCACGAGGTCACCCACTTCCAGTCGCGCGGGCTGATTGTCCAGCACCATCAGCTCGGGCGATGACAGCACATGCACGGTACTCACGGCCTGGAGAAGACTGAGTGCGACCTGGGATGCATTGCTGCCGGCCAAGAAGTAGCCGGCAAAGCTGTTGGTGGCATTGAAGACAGACGACAGCGTGCCATTCAAGCCGCCCGACTTGAAGAAGAATTGCGTGCCATATTGCAGCGCATCGTTGAGCTCGACTTCGGCGATGACAGCGTCGATCCGGACCTGCAAGGGGATGATGTCGATCTTGCGCAGCGTTGCCATGACTGTGTCGAGTTCCTGCTGTGTGCCGTAGATCAGCAGGGAGTTGTTGACGGAATCAGGGATGATCCGCATCGTATTCGCGTTGGAGGCGCCGGAACCGGAACTGCCGCCGCTCGCGTCCAGTCCGCCGAGCAAGGGATTAGCGGAACTCGCCGCAGCTCCGGACGATGTCGTGCTGCCCAAACCGCCGCCGGTGGTGCCCAGGCCACCGAGGCTTCCGCCGCCGATTCCGCCGACACCATCACTGCCGGCACCGCCCTGCCCGATGCTGGTGATGCCGCCGCTGCTGGACCCGGAAGCGCTGCCCGAACCCGACTTGAGCTGTGCGGTCGGCGTGGGTGTCGCCGTCACATGGTCAGGCGTGAAGGCCTGTTGGAGGACATAGGCGACGTCGTTGCTGTGGCCGTTTTGCAGATAGTAGACCGTCCAGCTGCGCACCGTGTTCTGCTGACGCTGCTGCATCATTGCAAAGACTCGTTGCGCTTCTTGAATGGTACGGGGTTCGGTTGCGGCGACCAGAACGGCGTTGATCCGCTCCATGGGAATGACGCGCGGCGCACCGCCCCGCGTACTCGTCGTCTGGCTCCCGGATGAGGCGCTGCCACCCAAAGCCTGCTGCAAGGCCGTCGCGACATCCTTGGCGTTGCCCTCGTCCACCGGGAACAATGCGAGAGATTGCCCGGCCAAACTGTCGACATCGAAAGCCGCAATCAGTCCGACCAAGGCATCCCGCGATTGCGGATCACCCGAAACGACGATCGCGTTGCTGCCACTATCGGCCGCCAGTTTCGTGCCCTGAGTGACAAAGGGTTGCAGCACGCGGGCCAATTCTTCGGCCGAGGCATAGTGCAGCGGAATAACCTGGCCGCCGCCATCGCCGGGTGCTGAGGCGAGGCCCGGCTGATTGGCGCCCCCTGCCGGCACGATGCGATACAGTGGCCCGTTATTGATCAGCGTCGCGCCCGCCTGGCTCAGCAAGACCTGCAAGGTCGGAAGGAGCTGGTCGTTGGAAATCGGCACCGAGGTGTGAAGTGTCGCAGTGCCATGTACAGCAGGATCGATCGTGTAATTGACATGCAGAATGCCACCGAGAATCTGGGCCACCACATCCCGGATATCGGTATCGGCAAAGTTCAACGATGCGCCGCCGTCGGTGACGGCGCCACTCGTGCCAGATGCCGCGGTCTGGTTGCTGGCAGCCGCCACGCCCGAGCCGTAGCTCACCGATGTGCGACCGAGCGAGGCGATGCTGCCGACAGAACCATTCTCGCGAACGGAGGCCTCGCCCGTGCCAGGTGGCACTGGTGTCAAAGCCTGCGGCGCAGGCGGAAGAGACGGTTTCGTGCAACTCGCGAGCAAAAGCAGGGCAAGGCCGCAGAAGAGCCGGTGTACAGACCGGTCGCGTTGTCGATTGCGCGTCACGTCAATCCCATCTCTCGGGCATCCATTGATCAAGGTTGTGGATCAGCCTGCGCATGCAGGTCGTCTGCGCGACCGGCGGCCAAGCGGAGTGCCAGCACGACGAAGCTCGCTTCCAGCGGCGCATGGCCGGTGGCACCCGGACTCTGCGGACCAGCGTCTGCCACGGCGTGAAACTCCAGGTCATCGACCAGAAGGCGCAGATCGCTGGCGTCGATCGCTTGGAGCAGGGCGATCAGCACCGGCCAGCGGCCGCTCAGGGCGATGCGAAGCGCGATCTGCCGGAACCCGCCTTGCTGCACGCCCGGCAAGGCTTCGGTGCTGGTCAGCGTCGCGCCCGCGGCCGTCGCCATGTCTTGAATTTCGCCCTGCAAGGTCGCGGCGGCGATGGCGTCGCTGTCGCCGCCGAGCAAACTGGCGGAGGGTGCGGCACCGGCCTGGCTCGCTGCGGCCAGCCGGCGGAGCGCCGGCAAATCGCGCGCGCGCGCCGCCATGTGCTCAAGCAAGATGCGCGACGCGGCAAGATCGTCCGACCGCGCTGTGTACCAACCGATGAGAGGCGACGCCACGGCGAGCCACAGGAAGGCCGCTGCGACCAAGGCCAGGGCGACCGCCAGCATCTGTCCGCGCGGTCCCTCCGGCAGACCGTCGCTCCCTTTCTGGATCATGGCGCGACATCCGCGCTGATGGAGAACAGGTCGGCGTGGGTGCTGTCATCCCGTGTGACAGGCGCCGCGAAGGCGGGGTCGATGATCGTGGGATCGGCGGCGAGCCGCGCGATCAACTGCACCGCCGTGCGGGATTCCCCGTCGATCCGCAGCTTGCGCTGCTGCAAGGTGAGGTCGGTCAGCCAGCTATCGTCGGGCAGCGCATTCGTCACCGCCGCGATCGCACGCAAGGGGTCGCCGACTTGCTGGCGCGCCGCAGCCAGCATGCTGCCGCCGGCGGCCTGAGCCTCGATGTCACGCCGGAGGCGTGCCGCCTCGGCAACGGTCGGGCGCAGCGCCGCGATCCGCGCCCCCACATCCCCGAGCGCGATGGACTGGCGCAGAAACGGCAGGCCGATGAGGGCCAGAAGCAACACCGCGCAAAGGGCTATGCCGGCACGCAGCGCGGGCGTGACGCGCGCGCCACCTTTCCCCTCTCGCGACGAAAGGTCGATCCGCCGCACACGGTCACCCTCCGGTGTGGCAGGCGCCTCCAGCAGCGCCGGGCGGGCTCCCGCAGAGGCAAGCGTGTCGATGATCGGCGCGACGGCGCCGCGTGGCCCGAGCGTCAACCGCAGGTGAAGCCGCGCATGGGCACGGTCCCTGCGGGTGACGGTCCATCCCCAAAAGGTTTCGGCGGCGGTGAAGGGCGTCAGCCGGTCCATTTCGTATTGCAGGACCTGGTCCAGCCCCCGCTCCGCCGCCAGGGGCAGAACCACGTCCCGCTCCAGCAGGCTGCCGGCGCGCAGGCGAAGCCGCACGACGGCACGCGGCGCGCGGGCACGCAGAGCGCGCAGCCGCGCCAAACCGCTGTCATCGAGCAGCAGGCGTTCGAATGCCCCGTGCCGCGATCCCGTATGGGGGCTGACATCGACCGTGTCATGCGTGGCGCCGGGCACCGAGACCAGGGAGATGAGAAAGCCTTGCCCCTCATCGGCCTCGCGCCCCCGCATCCTGTCGGGGAGCAGACTGAGGAGCTGCCGGGCCCACCAGCCCATGAATTGATTGATCATATTTGTCGGTCTTGCCAAGCCGGCGACTGTTTAGCGGCTCAGTCCCAGCTGTCTGTCGCAGTTTGATGACAACTTGGCGCGGTGCTCGGAAGGCGGATAACGCTGCGCTCATCCGCCCTACGATGTAACAGTGACTGTCGCCAAACGTCTCGCGGTCTAAGGCTGCCAGAAGACGTTGCTGCGCTTGCCATGAAGCACGCGCGACCCGACCTTGCCGAGCTTACGCGGCTGGATGGGCAGGTTGGCGTAGCTCAGGCGGAGACTCGCGATGCGCCCGTCGCGCATCAAAGTCACGCCGCCATTGTCGATGTCCGTGATGGTCCAACCCGAGAGCGTGGCGCCCTGCCCCACCACGACCGACTTGGCGCTGCCATCGGCGCTTAGAGGCTGGAAGATCGCCAGGGACGTCGTCGCGAAGTGGATCGTGCCGGACAGGCGCGGCAGCACATCCTGCCCTGGGCCGACGACAGCATCCGGCCGCCGGTCCAACGCGAACAAGGGGCGGCCCAGCGTCGTGCTCGCCCAGTCGTCGATCGGTGGCGCGTCCGGCGCGGTCGCGGCGGCGACCGTCATCGGCGCCGAAGGGCTGTCGGAAACCGGAACGCGCATCGGCGGCAACGCCTCGGCCGCAACCCCGCCGGCCAGCAGAAGCGCCAGGCCGCCGACAGCCCAGGAAAGGCGACCGCTCGGCGTCATTCAGCCGCCTGGAGAATCGGCGACTCCATCACTACACGGCCGCGCGGCGCGATCAGCCCGGTCTCATCGAACAGCAACAGGCGGCCGGAATTCGCCATGCCGAGCAAGGTGCTGAAGTTGTGCACCACCGCCGCGACAATGGCGCCCTCGGCGCCCAGCAATCCGCAGGCCGCCAGCACGATCAGGATCACGGTCCAACCCAGGCCGAGCGCGACATTGATGTGGATGGTGCGCCGGCAGCGGCGGCTGAGGCGGATGCAGGTCGCGAGCCGCCGCAAGTCGCTCGTCATCAGCACGAGATCGGCCGAGGCCAGAGCAACGTCGGTCCCCTGCGCGCCCATCGCCACCCCGACCGCGCCGGCCTTGAGGGCCAGGCTGTCATTGATGCCGTCACCGACCACCAAAGGCCGAAAGCCTTGCCGCACCTCATCCAGCACGCGCTGCATCTTCTGCTCGGGCAGCGCTTCGGCGGCGATATCGGTGATGCCGAGCAAGCCCGCGATGCGGCGGGCCACGGTCGCGCGGTCGCCCGTCAGCAGCAATTGACGGTTCAGGCCGAGAGCGCGGAGCGAGGCCATCGCCTCCCGCGACTCGGGGCGCGGCTCATCCGCCAGCATCACCCATCCAAGGAAGCGGCTGCCCCGGCTCAGGCCGACCATCGGCCCGTCATGCATCGGCACGGGGCCGGTCATGGCGCCAAAGGTCGCGAGCAGAGCGGGCCGACCCATCGCCACCTGCGCGTCTCCTTGCCAGGCGTGCATGCCGAGCCCCCGCTCCTCGCGCGGTTCGCGCAGCAGCGGGCGTTCATCGACAGGGGCCACCTCGGCGAGGGCGCGGCTGACGGGATGGCTGCTGGCGCTGCCCAGGCTCGCGGCCAGGCCGAGCAGATCGGCTTCCGACACGCCTTGGGCCGGACGCGCGCCGACCAGCGTGAGTTCACCTGTCGTCACTGTGCCGGTCTTATCGACCACCACGGAGGTGACTTCGGCGAGTTGCTCCAGGAAGGCGGAGCTTTTGATCAGGATGCCGTGCCGCGCGGCGACAGCAATAGCCGCCACCGCCGTCGCCGGCGCCGCCAGCACCAGGGCGCAGGGGCAGGAGGCGACGAGCACGGCCAGCATGGCCGGCGTATTGCCGGTGGCAAACCAGACGCCGGCGGCCACCAGCAGGATCAGCACCATGTAATGGCCGGAATAGGCTTCCAGCAGGCGCGTAACGGGCGGCTTGGCGGCCTCCGCCTTGTGCATCAGGGCGACGATCTTGCCGAGCGTGGTTTCGCCGCCAACCTTGGTGACTTCCACCGTCAGGCCGCCGTCGAGGTCGATCGACCCGGCCAGCACCACATCGCCTTCGACCGCATCGATCGGCACGGATTCGCCGGTGAGGGAGGCAGTGTCGATGCTGGCGGCGCCCTGGCGGATGACGCCGTCCACCGGCACACGGTCACCGGCATGAAGGGCGATCAGGTCGCCCACCCGCAAATGCTGCGTCGATACTTCCTCATGCGTGCCGTCGGGCCGCACGCGAATGGAAGTGCTCTGCACCAGGCGGCTGAGGGCGTCGATCGCTTCCCGCGAGCCGAGCAGGCTGCGCTCCTCCAGCACATGGCCGATGATCATGACGATGGGCAGGATCGCCGCCGTCATCAGGTCGCCCGTCGCCCAGCAGGCGACCAGCGCGAGGGCGACAAGCTGGTCGCTCATGCCATGCAGGCTGGGATGGCGCAGACTGGCCCAGGCGGCGGACAGGACCGGCACCGCGACGAGCAGGGCGGCGAGCCCAGCCACCAGCTCCGCGATGCCGCCATCGGCCGGGAAGACCACGCGCCAGAGCAAGGCGATGCCCAGCAGGCCGGCGGCGAACATCGACAGCGTCAGACGCATCGCCAGCGACCAGCGCTCCCCGAAGCTCAGTAGGGACGTTGTGCGCGTTTCCTTGGTGCGCGGTTCGGCCGCGCCCATTGCAAGGCCGCTCATGGCGTCGGCCCCGGCAGCACGAGCTGTTTTCCGCCCCGCATGTCGATCGCCGTCACATCGCCGACGCGCTGCAAGATGGCGGCAATCTGGTCCTGATAGGCATGGCTAAGCAGCGTATCGCGATTGGCCGGCGTTTCCTGCGCTTCCAGCGCATCCACGGGATCGGTGCTGGCCATCGCCGTGCGAATGCGCTCATCCGCGGCGGCCGAGGCAGCGGCGAGCAATTCGTCCCGCTGGCGGTCGGCTTCCTGCGTCATCCGCGCGGCATCGGTGCGGGCGGCGGCGGCGCCCTGGTCGGCGATCTGCGCCGCCGTCAGCACGGCATCGAAGGCGGCCTTGGCCACCGGCGGCAGCAAAGCCACGAGATCGACGCGACTGATGGACACGCCCAGATCCTGGCCTGTGGCGCGGAGCGCCGTCAGCCGCTCATTCATCGTGGCGACCAGGTCGCTTCGCAACGCCTGGCGGCGCGCCGCCAGCGCCACGACCTTGGGGTCGCTGGCATTGTTCGCGTCTACATCCGTCTGGTCGGGCTGCGCGACCAGGAAGTCATCCAGATGGCGCGACGCCGCGAGATAAATTGCGCTCGCCAGAAAGGTCCGCTGCAAGGCCGGCAGAACGTGATCCTCGACCAGCAGATAGGCCGTCGGATCGGTGATGGTGTAAAACAAGGTCGCGTCCAGGGACACGACATTGCCGTCACCCGTCATGATATAGGCGGAGTTGTTCAAGTCCCGATCACCTTGAAGATGGATGACGTCGTCATTGGGTTCGAGCTGCATGTCGGTCTCGTCCGATTGGAAGCCGGTCTGCTGCGCCTGCACCTTGTAGGCGATCTGCTTGTCGGGCGCGGGCAGCAGCCGCACCTGCTCGATCGGCGTCGGCCAGGCGAGCAACAAGCCCGCTTCCTGCACCCGGTTCACCCGCCCGAAGCGGAAGACCACGGCCCGGCTGTCAGGTGGCACCTGGCGCAGATTGGTGGTGAGCCACCCGGCGGCCAGCACGAAGACCATGGCGTAGAGCATCAGGAAGCCGAGCCGCACTGAGCCCGCGAGCGGCCCCTTCAGCGCCGGATCGGCGGTGGCGGCGCTCATGGGGCACCGGTGGCGTGGCTCTGGTCGAGCAAGCCCATGACCGAGGATGCCCCCCCATCGGGCTTGTCGTCTTTTGGCGGTTCGGGGTCCTGGGCGTCTGGCGGTGTCGTCTTGGTTGTGAAGTCAATCGGCGGCCCTTGCACCAGCACATTGAAGGGCGCGGCATCCGTGCGCAGGATCAAACGAGTATGCGGGCCGACCACGGCGCTGACCGTATCGAGCGAGCGGAGCAGCATGTAGAGTTGCGGGTCACGCGCATAGCTCGCGGCATAGATCTGCGCCGCCTTCTGGCGGGACTGCGCCTCGATCGCAGCGGCATCCGATTGGGCGTCGGCGATGGTGATGCGGGCGTCGCGCGCGGCGTCGGACCGGATCTGCGCGGCGACACGCAGGCCTTCCGCCGCGCGTTGCGCCGCCACCGTCTCCCGCTCAGCGCGCATGCGCGCGACAGTCGCGGCCAAGGTTTCGGACGGAAGACTGAGACGCTCGACGCCGACCTGCTCGATCTGAACGCCGTAAATGTCGAGCACCTGCTGCGCCACATTGCCCTGAAGCTGTTGCTCGAAGGCCGCGAGGCGCACCTTGCTGGGGTCCGTGTTCACGAGATCGGCGAGGTTGAAGTTGCTCGCGGTGATCTGCAGTGCGGAGCCCACGAAGCTGCGCAATTGTCGCGCCGCCTCATCGGGATTGTTGCCTGCAGCGCGCAGGAACTGGCGGATATGGCCAGGGTCGGCAGGCACGCGCCAAGCGAGGTAGGTCTGCACCAGGATGCGAAGTCCGTCCCGCGTGCCGACATCCTCCAGCCCGCTCGACGTGGTGCGCAGGCGCAGGTCAACGTTGATGGTGCCTTCGATCGGCGCCGGCACCTTCCAGGCGAGGCCAGGCCGCGTCAGCACCCGCAGAGGATCGCCGAAACGCGTGACGACCACGGCCTGCCCGTCTGACACCATGATCTGCGAGGACACCACGACCGCGCCCAGCAGGATGACGGCGGCGAAAACCATGCGGATGGCGCGGCGTCCGCGCGGGCGCGGAAGGGGCGCCGCATCCGGATCTTCGATGGCGATGTCATGTGCGGTCATTGCGAATTGTCCTGATTATCGAGCGCCGGCAGAGACGACCCCGCCGCGCCCGCGGGTGGCCTCAGGTCGAGCATCGGCGCATTGGGATAGCCGAGCCGGCTATCGATGATTTCCAGTGCCGCCTTGCTCAACGCCACGCGAAGATTTCCGAAATACCGCTCGACCAGGAAGGCCCGTCCTGAGTCGCGGTACGCGAGGGTATCGGCGTTGGACTGCCAACGCTCGACCGATGCCGAACTGACGAGTTCGGCCGCAGTTGCCTGCGCATTGTCGCGCATGTCATGGCCTTGCGCTGCGGCGACGCTCAAGGTGCTCTGCGCCCGCCCCTTCTCCTGCGAATCCTGCATGGAGGCGACGATCTGCTCCGTCTGCACGCCGCGATAGGCCGCCGCCGCGCCGCTGGGCGGATGTAGCGATTCCACCACCAGGGCCACGACCTGCAGGCCGGTCCGTTCGCGGTCGAGGTCGGCCTGCACGGCACCCCGCAACTGTGTCTCGATCTCCTGATTACGCTCTCCCAGAACCTGGGGAAGGGTGCGCGTGGCGAAGAAGTGGGAAAGTTCGCGACCCGCCAAGGACCGGACAAGCGCCGTGGAGTCGACCTCACCATACAGCGCCCGGCGGGCCGAATCGTCATCGAGACCGATGCGATACAGCACGGTGATATTGACGCTGACCGTCTCGAAACTCTGCCGATCCGCACTCTGGCTCGCGATAATATACGAGGTATCGTTGCTAAGTTGCTGATCCCACAGTTTGTTGGCGCTGGTCGGCGCTGGCCCATCGGCGGTCGAGAGATCCGGCGGCACCCTGCCGCCGCTGATCGTCGCACCGACCGGCAGGGCATGGATCACACCGTATTCGACCAGGCGGACGCGGCCGAAGGGCCAAGGCAGCAGCAGATGCAAGCCGGGCCGCAGCATAGCGACCGGGGCGCCGAACCGCTCATAAGAGCCGCGCTGGTTCAGGTCGATGCGCGCGACGCCGGAGAGGGCCCAGGTGAAGACCAGCAGGGCCAGCAGAACCGGCGCGGCGGCAGTGCGGGCATAAGCGACCGCCCAACTGCGCGTAATGTCGATGCCGAATTGCGTGCGCATACGCCGCGCCATCTCTCCGGGCCGGAGAGCGCCAGGCTGCAACAGGGACGCGAAGGCACTGCCGATGGCGGCCTTAGCGGCTTCCGGCACGGGAAGCGGCAGGAACCAAACGGCCAAGGTGCGCACGGCCAGTTCCGCCGCAACGGCATACAGGAAAATTGCCACCAGCGTCGCGGCCCAGGTGCCGACCGGCAAGCCGAAGCCGGCGGCGGCGAGGATGGCGATATGGGCGAAGATGGCCAGCGGCGGCAGACGCAGCAGCGCCGCCAGTCGCGCGATTTCGGGGAGCCTGGCAGGTGAGGTCGCGGACATTGTCCGCTCGATCACCATGAGCAGGAAAGCGGGAACCATCATCAGGCCGGCCGTCACGGGCCAGGCCGGCAACCCGGCTTCCATGATGTTCGGTAGCGGAGGCCATGCATGGAGGATCGCCAGAGCGACGAGCGCACCCGCCAGGACCAGCACGGCTTGCGGCCAACCCGCGACGACGGTGGCAGGGGCTCGGCGGACCCGCGTATCCAGACCCTCTGTCCGCAGGGTGCGATGCCGACCCCAGGCCAGAAGAAGACAGGCGAGCGTTCCGGTCAGGGAGAGTGCAAGAGCGCCACCAAGGGCGCCGAGGGTGCCCGCCCGCAGGAAAGCATCCAGGGCCGGCATGCGGCCAAAATGATGGTGGGCCCAGATGGCCAGGCCCACGGCAAGAAGCAGAAACAGGCCTTGCAAAACCGCGATCCGACCGAGCATCCGCATGATGCCCCTGGCGTCCGCGAAGGCGGGTAGCGACGTCAATGGGATCTCGACGACGGGAGAAGACACCGGTCGCGTCATTATTCACCGACTCTCAAAAAGGAAGTCGGAGCCGCACGCGTGCGGCTCCGACTGTGGTCTCAGGCTAGGTGGTAGAGCGACAGTTAACGGCTGCCGTAGAAGTTAAACATGTCCATCATATCACCGATCGCGGGGCTGTTGACCGGCGCATAGGGATTGTCGGCATAGGCAACCGGGTCGGGCAGATTGTCACGGCTCGTCTTGGACACCGTCTCAAGACCCCAGTTACGTTCGACGAACTTCAGGAAAGACACGTGGTCCGAATAGACATGCGAGACATGGCCGCCGGTCGAGTAGGGCGAGACCATGATGGCAGGAATACGCGTGCCGTCACCGAAGAAGTCGAGCGGCTGGATATAGCCCGAGTCCCAGTATCCGCCGCCTTCGTCGAAGGTGATCAGGATCGCGGTATGGGCCCAAAGCTTCGGATTGGCCTTCACTTCATTGATGATGTTGGCGCTGAAGGATTCAAACAGGCTCAGCTTCGACGAAGCGGGATGGCCGTCGAGCAAACCATCCGGCTTCACGATCGAAACCGCCGGGAGATTGCCCGCCTTGATGTCGGACACGAGGTCCGGCACGTCCTTAAGATGCGTCGCGCGCTGGGTAGCGCTTGTCATGATCGACGTCTCGTACTGGAAGGGATTGCAGATGTTGCAATAGATTTCGCCCAAGTCGCTGGACGGGTCCTTCACGTAATTGTCCCAACCAGCGCCGTAATACTTCCACGAGATGTTATGCTCGTTCAGCGTATCGGCGATGGTGTGAACTGCGGACGGCGGAATGGTGAAGGTCGAGGTATTGACCGTGCCATCGCCGAGATAGCCCGGGTTGTAGTTGTTCAGAAGGTAGTAGGCGTCCTTCTTGCACTTCATCGCCGGATGGCTCGGAATCGCCTTCAGAAACTTGTGGATCGAGTCCACGCCGGGCTGCGTATCGTCGGAGCAGTTGCTGTACGAACCGCCCGAATACCCGTCCTGAACCCACCAGTTGTTCGTGCCGGCCTGGGAATTCGGATTTTCGATTTCATTGGCCGGCGGCGTGGCGACATGGCCCTGGCCATCTGTGTAGTAGATCGCGAGGCCGGTGCCGAGGGCGATATGGTTGGCGCCCGTGCCGCCCATGATCGACTGATGGAAGTTGTCGCTGATGGTGTACTGGTCAGCGAGGGCCTTGAAGGTCGGAACGTCGCCCTTCGCCATGTTGTAGAAGCCCATCGAGGTCGAGCCTTCGCCCGTCGACAGAGCGTTGAAGCCAGCCGCCTGCGGCTTGCCGTTGGTGCCGGCGCCTTCGGTGGTTTCGGTCCAGGGGAAGAGGTCGTTCAAGCAGCCGGAGGGATTGCCCGCGGTGATGTGCGCGGCGGAGCAATCGGTTTCCTGCCACATCTGGTAGAAGCGATGCACCGGGCTCGCGGTGTATGCGTCATACGGCATCTTCGGGCCGGTCAGCTCGAACGGGCCGTTCGGAAGGTTCGCGGCATTGGGGATGCGGGTATCGACGACGTCCGACGCGAGGCCGGTGGCGCCCGTGGTCAGCAGCTTGTAGTCGGCCGGCGGCAGGCCGTCCTTGAGTTCCGTTTCGACGGCGGCGACGGCCGCGACTGTCGCGAAGGGCGGCGGGTTGTTGTCAGCGGCCTTGCTCGGCGCGCCATCGGTCGAAGGAGCCGGAAGGGTCGAGTACAGGGTCTTGGATTTGGGGTTATGCGTGTAGTCAGCCTTCTGCTGCGCCGAGAACTGGCCGGCGTCGCGGAAGTTCTGACCCGGCTTCCCGTCGGCCGTAACGATGCCTTCGGACAGCAGGTTGAACACCCGTTCGCCATGCTGCGGCTTATACGTCGCAAAGACATGGTCGAAGGTGCGGTTTTCACCGACGATGACGATGATGTGCTGGATCGGCGTAATGGCGCGGGGCGAACCGACCATGTTGTCGACGCTCTGGCTGGTCGGGCTCTGCGCGAATGACGGAACGACAGGCGCCACGATGAAAGAAGCCGCCGTTGCTGCGAGAATCGCTGCGCGCAGCGGTCTCCTTGTTTGTATCCACATACGAGATTCCACTGGATTAACCTCCACAATTTAAATCGCCGTCCCGATAGGTGCTGACATACCTCGGGTAATTGGCTGGGAGGCGTTTTGTAATATGGCGCGCATGGCGTCGTTGTCATCGAGGTTACGATTTGATGAAACCGCAGTGTACGTGAGAACTGTTCGCAACTCCGCTGCCGATAAATCTGTACGATCACGCACCGTATTGCCCGCGCTTTCAAGCACCGAGCCGAGTCAACCACGGTCTTAAAATGTTCACACACGAAAGGGGTGAATGGCCTCCGCAATGATATTCGGCTAGAGGCAGCGTCGTGATCGCAGGTTCAACCGTCTGGCTTTATCCTCTGCTTACCGCGCCGGTCGTCGGTAGTTTTCTCGGTGTTCTCATCCGTCGGCTGCCGCAGCGGCTGCCGATCGCGCTGGACCGCTCACGCTGCGATCATTGCGGTCATACGCTCAGGCCATTCGATCTCATCCCGCTCATCAGCTACGTCGCTTTGGGCGGGAAATGCCGCTTCTGCGGCGCGCCAATCGGGGCGTTCCATGTCGTAATTGAGATTGCCGCCGTCGCTATCGCCGCGACGGCAATCTGGTCCAGCGGTGATCCGGCCGCCATCTGGTGTGGCTGCATCCTCGGCTGGGCGCTTCTGGCACTAGCCTGGATCGACTGGCAGCATATGATCCTGCCGGATGCGCTGACCCTGCCATTGGTCGTGCTGGGGCTTGGCGCCACCTGGTGGCTGGATCCGGGCGCCATCGCGGATCATGGCATCGCAGCCGCCTTCGGCTACCTGGCGCTACGCGGCCTCGCCATCCTGTATCGTCGCCTTCGGGGGCGGGACGGGCTGGGCGAGGGCGACGCCAAGCTCCTGGCTGCAGCGGGCGCCTGGGTGGGCCTGGCGTCGCTGTCCTACGTCCTGGTCGGCGGCGCGTTGCTGACCTTGGCGGCGGTCACCGCCAAGTCCGTATGGACACGTCAGCCGATCAGGTCATCGACGCGCCTTCCCCTTGGCACAGGGCTATGCTTGGCCTTGTGGATCGTCTGGCTCTACGCGCGCATCGCTTGACGATTGAGCAAGGATCGCGGGCTCAAACCCCGAATTGCACGTCATACAAGCGGCGATAGGCACCGTCTGCCGCGATCAGCGCATCATGCCGCCCCTGCTCGATCACGCCGTGATTGCCGACCACCACGATGCGGTCTGCATTGCGGATCGTGGCCAGGCGGTGAGCGATCACGAGGCTGGTGCGCCCCGTCGCCAGTTCCGACAGCGACTGTTGAATGGCCCGCTCGGTTTCGCTGTCGAGCGCACTGGTCGCCTCATCCAGAATCAGGATGGGCGGGTTCTTCAGAAACATGCGGGCGATGGCGATGCGTTGCCTCTGACCGCCTGACAGCTTCACGCCACGCTCACCGATAAGCGTATCCAAACCGTCAGGCAGATCCGCGATCATTCCACCCAGACGCGCGCGATCCGCCGCCGCGACAATGTCATCCTCGCTCGCGCCCAAGCGGCCATAGGCAATATTCTCCCGCAAAGTGCCGCCGAACATGAACACGTCCTGCTGAACCACGCCGATCTGTTGGCGGAGCGAAGCGAGCGTCATCGATCCGATGTCGATACCATCGATGGTAATCCGGCCCTGCTGGATATCGTAGAAGCGCGGCAGCAGCGCACAGAGCGTGCTTTTCCCCGCGCCCGAGGGTCCGACGAAAGCCACGGTTTCACCGGCCGCAATACGCAGACTGACATCGCGGAGCACCGGCCGCCGCGCATCATAGCCGAAGGTCACATGGTCATAGACAATCGCCCCGGCGAGCGGCGGTGCCGGGCGCGCATCGGGGCGATCTTCCAACATCGGCTTGGTATCGATGAGATCGCAATACCGCCGAAATCCCGCGATGCCTTTGGGGTAGGTCTCCAGCACGGCGCTGATCTTATCGACGGGTCGAAAGAACACGCCGACCAGCAGAAGAAAACCCACGAAGCCGCCCGGCGTCAGCGTGCCATGCAGAACGAAATAGGTGCCTGCGACCATGACGATCATCTGCGTCGACCGCATCGACAGATAGGTCATGGCGGTGCTCGCCGCCATCATGCGGTAGCCCTGCTGCTTGGTCTGGCGGTAGGATTCATTGTCGCGCGCGAACAGCCGTCGCTCATGCGCTTCATTGGCGAAAGCCTGAACCACCCGCATACCGCCGATGTTTTCTTCAACACGAGCGTTGAAGACACCGATACCCTCGAAGATCGCCCGAAAGTTTTGCGTGAGGCGATTGCCATAGGTGGTGGCAACAAGAAGGATCGGCGGCACGACAAGAACCGTCAGTACGGCGAGATCGACGTTGATGGTGAACATCACCGCGAAGGCACCGAGGAAGGTCATCACCGCAATGAACAGATCCTCGGGACCATGATGGGCGACCTCACCAATATCCTCGAGGTCCTTAGTCACGCGCCCGATGAGATGGCCGGTCTTCTGCTCGTCATAGAAGGAGAAGGACAGACGCTGAAGATGATCGAAGGCGCGGCGGCGCATTTCGGTTTCCAAGGCGATGCCGAGCACATGTCCCCAATAGGTCACCACGGCCATCAGGCCGGTATTGATAAGGTAAAGTACGACAAGGCCGGCGGCGCAAGCGGCGATAATCCGCCAATCATGCCCAGGAAGCAGACGATCGACGAAGACGCTGACAGCGATCGGGAAGGCCAGTTCCAACAATCCCGACAAGACGGCACATCCGAAATCGAGGATGAACAAGCGGCGATGTGGGCGATAATAGCTTGCGAAGCGACGGATCAAGGACATGCCGACCGGCTCTAGCAGGCCGCTGTCAGATGGTCGATACCGCGAACCGCCTAGGCGCTGAGACGCTTGATCGCCTCCGCGAGCGGCTGCTCGGCGTCAAAATACTCGTCCCAGGCCTTGGTCTTGGCCAGCAGGTCGGGCACGCTGCGGATGGTGTAGTCCAGCGGGTCCAGACCGTCCTTCACTTGGCCCCAGGTCAGCGGCATCGACACCGGGGCGCCGGCCCGGCCGCGCGGCGACAACGGCGCCACGGCCGTCGCCATCCGGTCGTTACGCAGGTAGTCCAGAAAAATGCGCCCGGTGCGCAGCTTCTTGGCCATGTTGATGACGTAGCGATCGGGCGCGGCTTCGGCCATGACCTGGCAAATTGCCCGCGCAAAGGCCTTCGTCTCGGGCCAGCTCGGGTTGCCCTGCTTCTTGCGCGCCAAGGGCGTCACGACATGCAACCCCTTGCCGCCCGTCGTCTTGCAGAAACTGACGAGGCCGATCTGGGCCAGAAGGTCACGCACTTCCTTCGCGGCCGCGATGACGGTCGGGAAGTCCACGTCAGGTCCGGGATCAAGATCGAAGACCAGGCGGCCCGGGACCTCGTAATGGAAGGGATCGTTGTTCCAGGGATGCAGCTCCAGCGCGCCGGTCTGCGCGACCGCCGCCAGACCCTCGACCCGATCGATTTCGATATACGGCTTCCGGTCGCCGCTCACGGTGACCAGTTCCAGCAGATTGGAGGAGCCTGGCATCGCGTGGCGCTGGAAGAAGGTCTCCCCGCCAAACCCATCGGGCGCGCGGATGATCGAACACGGCCGCCCCTTGAGGTGCCGGATCAACCACGGGCCGACGGCTTCGTAATAGCGGGCAAGGTCGAGCTTGGTGACCGGCGTGCCGTCGCCGCCGGCCTCCGGCCACAGGACCTTGTCGGGCCGGGAGATCGTCACGCCCATGACGGCGGCGCTGCCCTCGCTCTTTGGAGCGGGCGCCTTTGCGGCCTTTTTGGCCGGTGGTGCGGCGAGTTCGGTCGTTGCCGCCGGAGCCGGCTCTTCGGCCTCGACCTCAGCGGCGGGCTTGTCGTCCCGCAGACCCTTGAAGGCCGCTTGGCGAACCATGCCCGAGCCAGTCCAGCCCGCGAACTCAATCTCCGCCACCAATTCCGGCCGAACCCAATGGATGTTGGGGGCCGATTTTGGCGCGCCTGGCCCGGTGAAGGGGCTCGTGTCGCTGCCGACCGCCTTCAGGCGCTTGATGAGACTGTCGAGCTTGGCGCCGCCGAAGCCGGTGCCGACGCGCCCGACATGGATGAAGTGCGACCCCCGATGCACACCCACGATCAGGGATCGGAACCGGCCACCCGTATCGGCCCAGGCGCCGATCACCACTTCATGGCCGGCGCGGCACTTCGCTTTGGTCCAGCTTTCGCTCCGCCCTGAGTGATACGGCGCATCCGTCCGCTTGGAGACGATGCCTTCCAGCGACAGCTTGCAGGCCGATAGCAGCACGGCATCGCCGCCCGTCTCGAAATGATCGACATAGCGGAGCAGCGGGCCGCCCTGATTCGGAAGCGCCACCATAACGCTTTGCAACCGGCTTTTGCGTTCGGTCAGGGGCAGCGGGCGCAGATCCTCCCCCGCCGCGAACAGAAGGTCGAAGACGAAGAAGACCAGGTTCGCCGTATCGCCCTCCGACAGCGCCGCCTGCAAGGCCGCGAAATCCGGCGCGCCATTGCTGTCGAGGGCCACAATCTCCCCATCGATGATCGTGTCGGGCAGGTCTTTGCAGGCGGCCGCGACATGCGAAAACTTCGCCGTCCAGTCCAACCCCTTCCGCGTGCGCAGCACGGTTTCGCCGCCGGCGGTGCGTGCCTGAACGCGGTAGCCATCGAACTTGATCTCATGCACCCAGCCCGGCCCATTCTCAGGCCGATCAACGGACTGGCAGAGCTGTGGGTCGATGAAGTCTGGCATAGCTGCCGGCTTCGCCTTGGGCGTCTTTTTCCGCGCGGCACGCAAATCGGGCGCCAGCCCGACATTGGAATCCCAAACCGCGTCCTTGGTGACGCCAGCGGGCGCATCCGGCACCATGAACGGTTTGGGGGCTTTGCCCGTCCCGGCCTCGATCTCGGCCATCGCCCGACCGGAGGCGACCGAGCGGTCTTCGGCCAGCAACGCATCCGCGTCGCCCTCATGGGCGTGCTCATCCCGATGCTTGATCAACAGCCAATTGACCCGCTTGCCGCTCCAGTTCTTCATCCGCACCAGCACCCAACTGCCATGCAGATGCTCGCCCTCCAGCGTGAACTTGAGGTCGCCGGAGTCGAGCCCGGCCTCGGCCGTCATGCCCTGGGGCGCCCAGTAGCCGCGGTCCCAAAGCTGGACCGTGCCGCCACCATACTGGCCCTTGGGAATTGTGCCCTCGAAGTCCCCGTAGTCGAGCGGATGGTCCTCAACCTCGACCGCCAGGCGCTTATCATGGGGGTCGAGGGACGGGCCTTTGGCCACCGCCCAGGACTTGAAGACCCCATCCAACTCTAGGCGCAGGTCGTAGTGGAGCCGCGTCGCGGCATGCTTCTGCACCACGAAGCGCAGGCGCGACCCTTGCCGAAGCGGCATATCGCCGCTCGGCTCGTTTGTCAGCGTGAAATCCCGCTTGGCTTGATAGGCTGAGAGCTTACGTGTCGCCACCATGACCTCCCGGACGCTCATGTCATGTGGTGGCAACCTGACCCGCAACAACCGACTCTTCCGCACAACGGCACGTCAATTGCTAGTGCAATGATGAACCAGTGGGTCGGCCCCGCGCCGGCCTTGGGCACAAGCAGACAGGAGCGTTGCATGCGGATACGAGGCAGGCTGCGGGCGACCCTCATGGGCGCTTTGTCGGCAGCGATGGCGGCAACGGCCTGGCCAGCCCAGGGGCAGGCTGCGGGCAATGACATCGTCGTCGGCTTCGCGGTGGCGCTGTCCGGCGGACTGAACAGCGTGGATGGCGACGCCACCAAGATGGCGCAGCTCTGGATCGACCAGACCAATGCCCACGGCGGCTTGCTCGGTCGGCAGATCAAGTCTGTCTACGCGGACACCAAGACCGACCGCGTGGAGGGTGCCCGCGCTGGGCTGAAGGTTCTGGGGGAAGGCGCTCAGCTTGTTTTCGTGACCGCTGACTACGACTACGGCGCCCCGGCCGCGTTGCAGGCGCAAAAGGCGGGCAAGATGTCGGTCTTCCTGGGCGCCTCCGATGCCAAGGCCGGCGTGATCGGCGTCGGGCCCTATTCCTTCACCGCCGAGAAGGTGGCGCAGCTTGAAGGCGCCATGATGGCCGAGTGGGGCTACGAGAAGAAGGGCTATCGCCGCGCCTATGTGCTGGAAGACAGCTCGATCGAATATGACAAGTCAACCTGCGCGGGATTTCAATGGGCCTTCCCAAAGGAAGGCGGCACCATCATCGGTACCGATACGTTCAAGAACGACGATCCTTCCATCAGTTCGCAGGTCACGCGCATTAGCAATGCTGTGCGCGACCACAAGGTGGATGCGCTGATGCTCTGCACCTATAATCCGGGCGGATCGAGCGCGATTCGCCAAATTCGCGATGGCGGCGTCACCTTGCCGATCCTGAGTGGCTCTTCCATGGACGGCACTTATTGGATCGACGCCGTGCCGGGGCTCAAGGATTTCTATCTGCCGGTGGAGGCCGTCGTCTCGGGTGATCCGCGCCCGGCCGTGCAGCAGTTGACGGCGGAATACGCAGCGAAATACGGCAAGGCGCCGAGTTCCCAATATGCCTATCCGATCTATGCCTGGCTGCAGCTTTGGGCCAAGGCCGTGACCACCGCTGGCACCACCGATGCGAAAGCCGTGTCGGCGATCATGCAGACCTATACCGATCAGCCGACGGTATTAGGTCCGCGCAGCTTCACGCCCCGGATGCATATCCAGACCAATATTCCCATGACGATCGTGGATATCGCCGGCGGCAAGCAGATCGCCATCACCCAATGGCAGGTCAAAGCGCCCATTCCGCTGGCTGTGATCTATCGGTTGAAAAAGGCGCCCTGAGAGCCGAAACGTGTGACCCATCGAGGCGGTAGCGACTGGTGGCGCGGCGGCGCCATCAACGCTATCTACGGCAACGATGGGTAACTCCGAACTCGAGGATTTCGTCGGCCGCCACCGGCGTCTGTTCATTCTCACCGGCGCTGGATGCAGCACCGGTTCGGGCATACCCGACTACCGCGATGCCGATGGCCACTGGAAGCGTCCGCAGCCGGTCATGTTCCAGGCCTTCATGGGCAGCCCTGCAACGCGCCAACGCTATTGGGCGCGCAGTCTTGTCGGGTGGCAGCATTTCGGCGGCGCGGTGCCGAACGAGACGCATCGGGCCCTCGCGCGGCTGGAAGAGGCAGGCAAAAGCGAATTGCTGGTGACGCAGAATGTGGACCGCCTGCATCAGGCCGCCGGGAGCATCGGTGTGGTCGATCTGCACGGAACCCTCGACCGCGTGCGCTGCATGGGCTGTGAGCGCAGGACGCCGCGTGAGGCGCTGCAGATGCAGTTGCTGCGGCTCAATCCGGGCTGGATCGACAGCGAGGCCGCTCGCGCGCCGGATGGCGATGCCGATCTGATCCACACCGACTTCTCGTCCTTCATCGTGCCGCCATGCGGGGAATGCGGCGGCATCTTGAAACCAGACGTCGTGTTCTTTGGCGAGAGCGTGCCGATGGACCGCGTCATTGCGGCGAGCCACGCGCTCAAGGCAGCCGACGCCATGCTCGTCGTCGGCTCGTCCCTGATGGTCTATTCCGGTTTTCGCTTCGTGCAAGCGGCGGTTCAGGCCGGAAAGCCCGTCGCCGTCGTCAACCTCGGACGCACGCGGGCGGATGCGATCCTGACGCTGAAAGTCGAACAGCCCTGCGCGGATGCGCTTGCCTTTCTGTGAACCCAAGGAGAAATCATCATGGTCAAGCGTAGCCTTCGCACCGCCCTCGAAGCCGACGAATTTATCGCAGCGCCTGGCATCCAGGACATGATCACGGCCGTGATCAGCAATGATGTCGGGTTCGATTTCGTCTATGCGACCGGCTACTGGCTGACGGCATCGGCCTATGGGCTGCCCGATGCCGGCATCGCGACCTATAGCCAGATGCTCGACCGTGTCACCACGCTCACGCGCACCGTCAATGCGAGCGTCATCGCCGATGCCGATACCGGCTATGGCGGCCTGCTCAACGTGCATCATACCGTGCGTGGGTATGAGGAAGCGGGCGTATCGGCGATCCAGATCGAGGATCAGGAATTCCCCAAGAAATGCGGCCATACGCCGTTCAAGCGGCTCGTGCCGATGATCGACATGGTCGAGAAGATCAAGGTCGCTTGTGAGGCGCGGCGCAATCCCCGCGAAACGCTGATCGTCGCGCGTACCGATGTCCGCCAGAGCGAAGGGTATGAGGGCGCCCTCCGTCGTGGCCTGGCTTATGGCGAGGCCGGCGCGGACATCATCTTCCTCGAAGCACTGGAAAGCGAGGAGGAGATGCGCATGGCCGGGCGGCAGGTGACCAAGCCGCTGATGGCCAATATGGCCGATGGCGGCAAGACACCCATCCGCTCGGCCGATGAATTGAAGGCGCTCGGCCATAGCCTTGCGATCTATCCGTCATTGACCGGTTTGGCGGCAGCCCAGGCCGCGCATAATGCTTTGAGCGAATTCAAGCGGCTGGGCACCAGCGATGCCCCTTCGATTCCGCTGTTCCCCTTCAAAGCCTTTAACAGGCTGATCGGCTTCGAGGAGGTTTGGGCGTTCGAACGGCGTTGGGCGCGCGACGCACAGCGCCCGGAGTCTGAGGGCTAGTCTAGAGCACAATGGATTAAAGCCGGTTCAACGACCAAGTCTCCCGTCATGGCATGCGAAGGCATGCCATGGTGAGGGCCGAGCGATTCAGACCCAGCGCATGCCGCTCTCAGCCAGCCTCACCTCTTGCGCGCCGACCGCATCGACCCCCACACGAGAATTGCCGCGAGGCCCGCGAAGAGCACAAGCGCGGGCAACGGCGCCGCCAATCCAAGACGTGGCAGCACCAGCCAGACCATCGCCAGCCACGACACGATCGATCCGGCATAAACGCCGTCATCGACGAAGACGGACCAGATCTCGTTCCGCACCATCGTCAAACTCGCCAGCACCCGGTTGCTCATCGCACGACACCCGCAACGCTGCGGCGACACAGCGATACAGTGCCGAGTGCCACGACCAGAAAGCCGATGCCGAGTGCCACGAGCGAGACATCGCCGCCGGGCCAGACGATCGCCGCGCCCTCCCCGATCCAAAATGTCCCAAAGGCACAGAGCAAAACACCGACGATGAACTTCAGCGCGTTCTCGGGGATCATCGATACCGGCCGGCGCAATGCGAAGCCCAGCAATATGACGAGCGCCAGCGCCGCCAAGGCGCCGAGGGAGGCCGGCAGCAATAACCCGCGCCCTGCCGCGCCCACCGCGATAACGATGAAGACCACCTCGATCCCCTCGATCATCGTAATTTTAAACGCGGTCGTGACGGCGAGCGCGTCCCAGCCGACAGCCGCAGGCGCCGCGCCAAGAGTGTGCCGTTGCCGGTGATAGAGCGCATCTTCGTCGTGCAGGGCAATCACCCCCGCGCTGCGGAGAATGGCCTTCCTGAGCCACCGCATGCCGAACAGCAGCAGCAAGGCGCCGACGCCCAATTGCACCGCGTGAAGCGGAATGCGCGTCAGCAGCGGGCCGAGCACCGCCACCAACAGCAACAGGACCAACAGGCCGAGCGCACTGCCGCCCAGGGCGCTGCGCCAGCCCCGCGTGGCGCCGACCGCCAGCACGACGGTCAAGGCCTCCACGAACTCCACCAGGGAGGCGAGAAAGGCCGCAAGCACGGAAGGTCCGGCATGAAGCAGATCCACAGGCTTCGCTCTCTCCGTTAGTGCGGCGTCTATATCGCCCAATGCGGATCCTGCATAAGCCGCGCAGAACAATGGGACGATGACATGCCGACCAGCACCGCACCGCGCGCCACAGGCGGCGCGCCGCTCGCCCGCATCACCAGCGTCTTCGTCTATCTGTTCGAGCGCCTGCTGCCGGAGCCCTTCGTCTTCGCCATCCTGCTGTCGGTGATGACGGCCATCCTCGCCTTCATCTTCGCCCCCAAGAACACGGTGCCGGAGGTGCTGTCAGGTTGGTATGCCGGTATCTTCCAGATTTTCCCCTTCGCCTTTCAGATGGTGCTGATCCTGGTCACGGGCTATGCGCTGACCAGTTCGCGCCCGGTCTCGGCCGTGCTGCGGGCCCTCGCTGCCCTGCCGCGCACGCCGCGTCAGGCCGTGGCGCTGACCGTGCTGGTCGCGCTCGTCACCGTCGCACTCAACTGGGGCTTCGGCCTCGTCGCCTCCGCGATCTTCGCGCGGGAAGTGGCCAAGCGCCACAGGCTCGATTTCGCCTGGCTGCTGGCCGGGGCCTATAGCGGCTTCCTGATGTTCCCGCCGGGCCTTTCGAGTTCCATCGCCCTCGCGCAGGCGACACCCGGCTCACCGCTCAATATCACGCAGAAGCTCACCGGTCAGATCGTGCCGCTCAGCCACTCCCTGCTAGCGCCCTTCAACATCGTGCCGGTGGTCATCCTGTTCATCGTCCTGCCGTTCGTCTTCAGCCGCATGGAGCCGGCGGAATCAGATATGCAGCCGGCCGACCAAGCGCGGCTGGTAGCCGAGGATGTGCCCAAGGTGCGGGCGCCTGATGCGGGCTTGGGCGGTCTGCTCGACCGCGCCTGGATCCTCAACCTGTGTCTGGTGGTCGCGGCCTTCGGCTATCTCGGCATGCAGATGGCGCGCGGCACCTTCCATCTCGACATCAATTCGCTGATCCTGATCTTCCTCGCCCTGGGCCTACTGCTGCATTGGCGGCCGATCGCCTATGTCGAGGCGGTGAACAACGCCGCCCGCATCACCGGCCCGCTGCTGCTGCAATATCCCATCTACGGCGGCATCATGGGCATCATGACGGCCACGGGCCTTGCTGGGGTCATTGCCAAGTGGTTCATCGCCGTGGCGACGCCCGCCACGCTGCCGTTTTGGGCCTTCATATCCTCCATCATCATCAGCATCTTCGTGCCGAGTGGCGGCGGCCATTGGGCCGTGCAGGGGCCGTTCATCGTACCGGCCGCTGTGGCGCTGCATGTGAACCAGGCGGCGGCCTCCCAGGCCGTGGGCTACGGCGAGGGCGTGGCGAATATGATCCAGCCCTTCTGGGCATTGCCCCTGCTCGCCATCGCCGGCATCGGCATGCGTCGCGTGCTCGGCTTCACGGTGATTTCGTTCTTCATCTCCCTGGTGGTCTTCGGCGGGTCCCTGCTGGTGCTCGCGCGCTAAAGCCGCTTGCTGAGAAAGAACCTTTTATGCGGCGCCGGGTAATCGGCGCTCTCGCCAAAAACCGTGTAGCCGTGCGCCTCATAGAAACGCGGCGCCTGAAAGCTGAATGTATCGAGCCAGACGCCGATACAGCCGCGCACGCGCGCCTCGGCCTCCGCCATCTCCATCAGGGCGCTGCCGATGCGCTGGCCGCGCAGACTCTCCGGCACAAAGAGCAGTTCGATGAACAGCCAGTTGTAGTAGCTGCGGCCCCATAGGCCGCCAATCACCGTGCCCTCCGCATCTTCGATCAACAGCGCGAGGGGCGCGTCCGGCCCGTCACCGACGCGGGATCGATTGAAGCGCTCAAGCGCCACGGCGATCGCGTCCCGATGATGAGAGGCGGGCGCGGTGATGGTTTCGACGGCGGGATGCGCGGTCGGCGCGGCCTCGGGGTCGAGCCGCTTGCTGAGCATGAAACGTTGATGCGGCGCCGGGTAATCCGGCACGGTTCCGATCACCGAATAGCCCTTCTTCGCGTAAAAGCCCGGCGCCTGAAAACTGAAGGTGTCGAGCCAGACGCTGTGGCAGCCCCAGGCGCGCGCTTGATCCTCCGCCATGGCGAGCAGAGCCGAGCCCAGGTCCGCACCGCGCCGATCCTCCGGCACAACCAGCAACTCGATGAACAGCCAGTCGTAATAGGCGCGGCCCCAGGCGCCGCCCGCGATGGTGCCGGCAGCATCCCGGATCACGAGACACAGATCATGCTCGGGCCATCCGCCCGGCCCGGCGCGCGGATCGCTGAAGGCGATCAAGGGATCGAGAATCGCCTGCCGCTGTGCCGCGCTGGGGCTATCCGCTTGCGTTATTCGGGGTCTGGACATGCCTCAGCATCACGCGCGCGGGCGGGCGCTGCAAGACCGCCTCGGCGGCACGCTCGGCCTCCGCCCGCGCGAAAACCGCCGAGACCCAGAGGAACATGAGGCTCGCCGTCGTCGCGATCAGCGTGTTGTCGGTCGCTGAATGAGCGGCGAAGGCGAGGAACACCAGGATCATGACGGCGCGCTCCGCCCCCGCCATCGGGCGGATGCCGCGACGCAGCCAGGCCATGAGACACAGGATCAGCAACCCGAGACCGACCGCGCCGCCTTCGGCGGCAATGCGCAGATACTCGTCATGCGCCGCATTGGTGCCGATCAGGTCCCATAACAGGGTGCCAACCGGCACCAGCACCTTGCCGGCACCCAAACCCCAGCCGACCCAGGGCGAGGCCGTGAAGGCCGCTTCGTAAATCGGCCAGATCAGGGTGCGGTGGCTGAGGTCGGCTAGATCGCCATGCGATGCGAGGTGCAACAGGCGGACGAAGCCCAGCAGGGGCGCCGCTAGCACGGTGAACGCCGGGGCAACTGCGAGCAGCAGCAGGACAGGAACACGGGATCGCCAGGGCCAGCCCCGTGCGGGCACGCAGCCCACCACCAGCAGGATCATGACCGAGGCGATGCCGAGCGGCGCGCGTGCGCCGGTACCGAGGAGGATGAGGCCATTCACGCCGAGCATGGCCAGGCGCCAGAACCTTGCCCCCCTCACCTGCTCCATCAACAGGGCATAGACGCTGATGAGGGCGAAGCCCGCGAGGAAGGCGGGATGGGTTGACCCACCGAGCCGCAGGTTGCCGGCCTCGATGATGTACAGCGGCCGTAACCCCGCTGCGGCCAGGCAGAACCCGAAGCCGAGGATGAGGACGGGTGCAACAATCACGGCAGCGATGATGCGCCGTGCGCTTTGGGCGGGAAGCCTGACCCAGGAGAAGGCGAAGGGCGCAGCCGAGCCGATCAGGCTGCGTAGGCTATCGGCCACTGTCAGCCCAGGCCAAAAGCCGTGCAGCACGCCGGCCGCGAACATGGCCAGGAAGGCAAAGCCTGGGTTGAACCAGTCCAGCCGTGGCCCGTAGCGAAACAGGCAGATCGTCAAAAGGACAAGACCGGCGGCCTTGTCGAGGCCGATGATGAGCGGCATACGGCCGATCAAGTCGCCGAGCCACATCTCCGGGCAGGTCGCGATGACCGCGATCCATATCACAAGCGCGTGATCTGGGGAGCGCGCCACCAGGGCGAGACTCACCAGGATTGGGATCAGCAGCAGCGACAGCCCAAAGACGTCAGGCGCGCTCCATGCGAAGACTGCCGCGCAGGAGACGCCGGCAAAGCCCAGGATCAGCAGCCAGGGCGATACGGCGCCGGATGTCATTCCGAAGTCGTATCATGCCCTGCCGTGGATCGCGAGCCGAAGCTTTAGCGGCGGGCTTTCCGGGCGGCGTAGCGGGCATCACGGGCCGCCTTCTGCTGCGCCTTCAATTCCAGCTCGGCGGCAGCGGCCTCGATCTCGGCCTGCTTCTCGGCCTCAATCCGCGCTTCCTCTTCCTGCTTGCGGATCACAGCCGCCGCAGCCTGCCGCACCAGCTCTTCCTGCCGGAGCTTCTCGCGCTCGGTCGCGCGAATCGCGCGCGCCTCGGCGATTACCCGCCGTTCTTCCGCGAGTTTGAGGAGCCGAGGATCCTCTGCCGTCGGTCTGGCCTTGAACTTGTCAAGCGCCTCACGTTTGGCCTTCAGCGCCGCATCGCGGCGTTCGACGAAATTATTGTCCTTGAAGCCAGCCATACTCTCTTCTCTCTCGCGACAGCGACAAGCCGGGCCCTGGAATCGCCCCCCTGCACCCTCGATGGTTTTGTCCGCGCACCTCATACACCGCCTGACGCCGGGGGGAAGCTGCCTTTTGCTGTCGGGCAGGTCCGCGCCTGTTGATCGCCTGCCCCGCAGATATCTTGCAATGATGGGGTAGCCGCAGACGGAACACGGCGCTATCTGTCCTGCTCGGCAATTCTGAGAGTGATCTGTTATGGCGACTGGTACGGTTAAGTGGTTCAACCTGGACAAGGGGTATGGCTTCATTACCCCGCAGGACGGCGGCAAGGATGTCTTCCTTCATATCACTGCAGTGCAGGCCGCTGGCCTGAACAGCGTGAATGACGGTCAGAAGGTCAGCTACGACGTGATTACGGAGCGCGGCAAGCAGGCCGCTTCCAATCTGAAGAAGCTCGGCTAATGTCTTCTCGCGACCTCAGGTGAAAGCCAGAGGTCGCGAGCCCCTTCCCGCCCCGGTCACGATCGGGTGTGGCGGGCTTTCCGCCTCTCGCCCGATAACAGGAGAGACGGAACGATGATCACAAAAATATTCGCCGGTGCCCTTGCTGGCTTGGCGATGACGACGGCCGCCGCCATGGCGGAGCCCTCGCTGCCCGCATGTGACAGCGCCGAGGCGAGCACGGACGTGAATGTCGCTCTCAAGAAGACGAACGCGCCCTTCTCCATCACCGATTACGCGGGCATCACGACGGACCGGCAGTCGTCCAACGAGATCGCGTGCATGGCCATCGCCACGCTCTCGAACGGGTCGCATCGCCCGGTTGGTTACAAATTCCGCATCATGAACGGCAAGCTGCAGAGCTGGGTCGGCTTCTTCGAAATGAAGCCGGCAAAGTAGCCACGGTACGGCGGAAAAGCCCGGCGCATCCGCCTTTGACCGCTTGGGTCGCGTCACCTCCTCATAGAGAGGCGGTTCGGAATATCAGCCGTCTTATAGAAGACACCTATGATGGTGGCACGGGTAGCCACCTCATAGGCGATCCAATACGGCCCGACCTTGATCCACCGGAGACCGTATTTGGCGAGGACTGGATAGGGACTCGGGGCTAATGCCCCGGAATGTGGCGAACCTAAAATTCTGATAGACGCCTGTTCCAGAACAAGCATGAGCTTCTGCGCAGCCTCGATACGATCCAACCGTTCATAGTGCGCCAGCAGGTTGTCGAGTTGATATTCAGCCTCGGCACTAAGCGCGATCACGCCTACGCGTGACTTTCGCCTCATGCTCATCCCGGCGCGCCTTCATGCGCGCGATGCTGCTCCGAAGTCGCTCCATGAACGGTCCGAGCGGCACGGTTTCGCCCGCCTCGAGTTTCGCTTTGCCGCGCGTCAGCGAGTCCGTCCAGGTCAGAGGCGGTTGGTCGTCACTGCGATCCATGAGCCGAAGGTTAGGCCGATGAAGGTCGCATTTCCAGCAGATCTTGGTCCTACGACGAGGTCCGGATCGCGATCGCCGCCGCTGCCGCGCGGTTCTCCACCCCCAGCTTGGTGTAGATCGTCTCCAGATGCTTCTGCACCGTGCGCGGGCTGAGACCAAGAATTTCGGCGATATCGCGCGTATCCTTGCCATGGCCGACCCAGAGCAGCACCTCCGCCTCCCGCGCTGTCAGGCCCAGCCGCTCCCGCAGCCGCGACTCCTCGGTCGAGCTGCGGGTTTCCATGATGCGGAACAGCACCTCGTCCGGCGCCATGCGCCCGACATACACAAATTGCAGCAGCCGCTGCTCCCCCATCGCCGCCGCAACCTGGCCCGGCACGCGCTCGCCCGCCTCGGCGAGCCAATCGACGACCCAGGGACAGGCGACGTCCGCGCCCTCGACCTCCGCCAGCAACTCGGCCGCCTGGGGCGTCGCCCACATCAAGTCGCCGAAGGTATCGGTCGCCAGCAGGAAACGCCCGGCGGTATCGAGTGCCGCCTGGGCGCTGCGCGTGCGCCGCGCGCCCGCCAGATGCACCCGAATGCGGGCCACGACCTCAGCCAGTTGCAGCGGCTTGGTGACGTAATCGACGCCACCGGCCTCCAACCCGCGCACCACATCCTCACTATCGGTCAGGCCGGTCATGAAGACGATGGGCACGGCGGCCAGAGCCGGGCTCCGCTTCATGCGGCGACAGGCCTCGAACCCATCCATACCGGGCATGACGGCATCGATCAGGATGATGTCGGGCCGCACCCGCTGCACCACCAGCATGGCCGCCGCCGCCGATTGCGCCATGAGCACCGTATAGCCGGCGTCTTCCAAAACCTCATTGAGCACGCCCAGCGTGCCCGGCGTATCGTCCACCACCAAGACGACGTCCCGCCGGGTCACAGCGCCTCGACCCGGGCGGAGGCATCCAGCGCCGTCACGAAAGCATCCAGCCGGTAATCCGAAATCAGCGCCCGCAGCGGCTCCAAGGTCGGCACCAGCGCCGGGAATTCCTCGGCCAGGGCGTCGAGCCGCAGCCTGATCCCGCGCACATAGCCGATGGCGGCTAGTTCCCGCAGCTCATCCAATTGTTGCCGCGTCAGCGCCTCACCTACTTCAGTCGAAACCGCCACGGCGTCCATCTCCAGCCGCGTCCATTCCAGGTCGAGCAGGCGCCCGATCGTGTCCAGCAACAGATCGAGCCGCACGGGCTTCGCCATGACATCGTCATGATGTTGCCCCTCGCGCGGCGCCGCCTCCAGCTCCCGCGCATTCGCCGAGACGATGACGATCGGCGCCCGCGCGCCGCTATCCTCGCGCAGCCGTGCCGCGAGGTCCCATCCCGTCATATCCGGCATCGCAAGATCGAGCAGGAACAGGTCCGGCCGCCATTGCGCCGCCATGTCCAGGCATTCAACACCGCCCGAAGCGCCCATGACCGTGAAGCCCAAGGGCGTCAGCAGGTCGAGCATGAGCGACCGATGCGAAGGGTCGTCATCCGCGACCAGCACGGTCAGCCGGCGCCCGCGATAACCGGTAATCTCCAACGCCGGCGGGCTCGGGCGCAGCGTCTCCGGCGCTTCGGACAGCAGCAGCCGCAGACGGAAGCGGCTGCCCTCCCCTAAGACGCTGGTGGCGACAATCTCCCCGCCCATGACCTCGGTCAGCAGGCGCACGATGGTCAGGCCGAGGCCGGTCCCAGGCACCGATTGCGTATTCCCGCCGCGCTGAAACGGCTCGAAAATGCGAACGAGGTCGGACTCCGCAATGCCACGGCCGGTATCGGCGATTTCGAACTCCGTCACCTGGCGACGACAGGTCACGGTGAAGGTCACGCTGCCTTGGTTGGTGAACTTGATGGCATTGGACAGCAGGTTGATCAGCACCTGACGCATGCGGTGTTCATCGGCGTAGACCAGGCGCGGCAGCGATTCCGCCCGGTAGAACAGCGCGATGCCCTTCGTCTCGGCCTGAAGTCGCATCATCTGCACCAGATGATCGAGAAATTCCGGCAACCGGATCTCATCCCGATATAGTTCGATCCGGCCGGCCTCGATCTTGGAAATATCGAGCAGGCCGCCGATCAGCGCCGTCAGATGCTCCCCGCTGCGGCGGATGATGCGCAAGCCCTCGCGCTTGCGCGCCGGAATATCGGCATCCTTCTCCAGCAACTGCGCATAGCCGAGAATTGCATTGAGCGGGCTGCGCAGCTCGTGGCTGATGCCGATGACGTAGCGGCTTTTGGCGCGGCTTGCGGCTTCGGCGGTTTCCTTGGCGCGCTGCAAGGCGGCGTCGGTCACCTGATGGGCGCTGATTTCGTCCAGCAGCAGCGCCGTTTGTCGCCGCGTCTCCTCCTCCGCGGCGCTCCGGCTTTCCTGGGCGAGAACGGCGAGCCAGGAGACTACGCCGCCGATCACCAGCATCACCAGGAAGGTCTTCCAGAAGGCGCCGGTGGCGGCCTCATGGCTGATCGGGCCGCTGCCCACGGTCTGCGCATCGATGGCGATCAGCAGCAGGCCGGTGCCGGCGGCGAACAGGAACAGCACGCCGGTGAAGCGCGCCAATCGCACCCGCATCAGCGCCACCACCGGCGCCGGCAGGATCATGCGGAAGGGCCGGGCGATCTGCTCCGCCACGCGGCCATGCGGCTTGCAGGCATCGTGGCAGCGCGCGTCGAGCGAGCAGCACAGGGAGCAGATCGGCCCCGTATAGACCGGGCAATAGGCCATGTCCTCGGGCTCGAAATCATGTTCGCAGATGCTACAGGGAATGGTGCCGCGTGAGGCCCAGGCCGCCCGGCCCCGCCGCGCCAGATAGGTGCGACCGCCGGTCGCCCAGGCGATGGCCGGTGCCGCGACGAAGGCCACGCCGAAGGCGATGAAGGTCGAGAGCGCGCCGGCCACGGGGCCCATCAGCCCGGCATAGGCGCCGAGGGAGACGGCCGCCGCCAGCAACATGGCACCGACCCCCACCGGATTGATGTCGAATAGATGCGCCCGCTTGAACTCGATGCCCTTGGGACTGAGGTCGAGGCGTTTGTTCACCACGAGGTCCGCGACCAGGGCGCCCATCCAGCCGGCGGCGACGTCGGAATAGACCACCAGCGTATGCTGGATGGTCTTGGTCACGCCCGTCTCCATCAGCAACAAGGCGATGACGATGTTGAAGATGAGCCAAACGACGCGGCCTGGATGGCTATGCGTGAGGCGCGAGAAGAAGTTCGACCAGGCGAGCGACCCGGCATAGGCATTGGTGACGTTGATCTTGATCTGGGACACCACCACGAGGGCGCTCGTCAGGATCAGCGCGCCCATCGGCGAGGTGATGGTGCCGAAGGCGAGCCGGTACATCTGCGCCGGTTGCACCGCCTGATCGGGCAGCAAGCCGCTGCGCAACGCGGCATAGGCCAGCAACGATCCCGCGAGGAGTTTGACGATATCGATGACGATCCAGCCCGGGCCGCCGAGCAGCAGCGCCGTCCACCACTGCCGGCCGCCGATGGCCGCGCGCGGCGGCAGGAAACGGATGAAATCCACCTGCTCCGCCGTCTGGGTGATCAGCGCGAACAGGATGGACGCCGCAGCCCCGAAGGCCGTCAGGCTGAACCCGACATAGCGGCCGTTCTGGCCGGCATAGCCGACCCAGCCGCGCAACCATTCCGGATGCGTGACCAAGGCCGCGACGATCGGCACCAGATTGAGCAGGAACCAGACCGGCTGCGTCCAAAGCTGCAAGCGGCTGATGAACGTGATGCCATGCGTGACCAAGGGCACCACCACGATGGCGCAGAAGATATAGCCGAGCCATTCGGGAATGCCGAAGAAACTCTGCAGCATCGACGCCAGGATCACCGCCTCGATGCCGAAAAAGATAAAGGTGAAGGAGGCGTAGATGAGCGAGGTGATGGTCGAGCCGATGTAGCCGAAGCCGGCCCCGCGCGTCAGCAAATCGACATCGACGCCCGCCCGCGCCGCATGGGCGCAAATCGGCACGCTGATGGCGAAGATCATCACACTCACGAAGATGATCGCGGCGATGCTATTGGTGAAGCCGTAGGCGAGCGTGATGGTGCCGCCGATCGCTTCCAGCGCGAGGAAGGACACCGCGCCGAGTGCGGTGTTCGCCACCCGCAGCGGGGACCAGCGGCGCGCGCTTTTCGCCGTGAAGCGCAAGGCATAATCTTCGAGCGTCTGGTTCGCGACCCAGCGGTTGTAGTCGCGCCGGGTGCGCGTGATGCGCTGCCGGGCCAGGCGGGCCGAGCCTGTCGGCATACCGGCACTCATCCGCCTGAGGCCATGTGCTTGGTCATTCGGCGCCGATCAAACCACACCCACACGGAAACGTCATACGCGATTTGACGTATGGGCGTATCGCCCTGCGGACACCAAAACTCGTTTCCAGGTCGAGTAACGACGTAACCCAAGCTTGGAAACAGGACGCACGCTCATGACGGACGAGACAAAGCTGGACACGGCCATCCTTCCCGACATCGCCCTTCCCGAACTGGGCCGTCGTAGCCTGGGTGGTCTTGGCCTTGCGGCCGTTGCCGCCGCCGCTGTCGGCGCAACCGCCACCGCGAGCATCGTGGCCAGCACGCCCGCGCGCGCCCAGTCCTCCGGCGACACCATCAAGGTCGGCATCCTGCATTCGCTCTCCGGCACGATGGCGATCAGCGAGACTCCCCTCAAGGAAGTCATGCTGATGCTCATCGCCCAGCAGAACCAGAATGGCGGCTTGCTTGGCAAGCAGCTCGAAGCCGTGGTCGTCGATCCCGCCTCCAACTGGCCGCTGTTTGCCGAGAAGGCCAAGCAACTCCTCAGCGTCAATAAAGTCTCCGCCACCTTCGGCTGCTGGACCAGCGTTTCCCGCAAGTCGGTGCTGCCGGTGTTCGAGCAGCTCAATGGCATCCTGTTCTACCCGGTTCAGTATGAAGGCCAGGAATGCAGCCGCAATATCTTCTACACCGGCGCGGCGCCGAACCAGCAGGCCATTCCGGCCGTCGATTACCTGATGAACACCGAGCACGTGAAGCGCTGGATTCTGGCCGGCACAGATTACGTTTATCCCCGCACCACCAACAAGATTTTGGAAGCCTATCTGAAGTCCAAGGGCGTCGCGTCCACGGACATCATGATCAACTACACGCCCTTCGGCTATTCCGATTGGCAGGGAATCGTCTCCCAGATCAAGAGCTTCGGCTCCTCGGGTCAGAAGACCGCCGTGGTCTCCACCATCAATGGTGACGCCAACGTGCCCTTCTACAAGGAACTCGGCAACCAGGGCATCAAGGCGACCGACATTCCGGTCGTGGCCTTCAGCGTCGGCGAGCAGGAGCTGGCCGGTATCGACACCACGCCGCTGGTCGGACATCTCGCTGCCTGGAACTATTTCGAGAGCGTCGATGCGCCCGCCAATGCCCAGTTCATCGCCGACTTCAAGAAGTTCGCGAATAACCCCAAGCGCGTGACCAATGATCCGATGGAAGCCGCCTATATCGGCTTCAATATGTGGATCAAAGCCGTCGAGAAGGCGAATACGACGGACTCCGACGCGGTGATCGCGGCGCTGCCCGGCGTGTCCGTGCCGAACCTGACCGGCGATTATTCCACGATGATGCCGAACCATCACATCACCAAGCCGGTGCTGATCGCGGAAATCCAGGCGACGGGTCAGTTCAACGTCGTATCCCAGACGCCGGGCCTGGTCGTGGCGCAGCCCTGGTCGCCGTATCTGCCGGAGTCCAAGGACCTGATCGGCGACTGGCTGGCACCGATGTCCTGCGGCAATTACGACGTCGTTAAGGGCAAGTGCCTCGGCGCCAAGTCGGCTTAGCCATCGCCGCCGATGCTCGGCGGAATGCGCTTCGCTTTTCCGCCCTACAGCTGACACGTAGGGCAGAAAAGCGGAGCGTATTCCGCCACTCCCACTGTGAAGGAGGCCTGCCCGTGACACGGTATTTTCCATGGCGGCGGGCCTTCGCGGCCCTTCTGATCGCGATGCTGGCCTGGGCTCCGCTCACCCGCGCCGAGGCACAGACCGATCCCTATGCCGGCCTCATCGTCCCCAATTTCGACACCATCGTGACGGCGGTCGAGACCATCGCCCTGTCCGGCGATGCCCGCGCCAAGCCCGTACTGACGGCGCTCGGCAATAACGAACTCTATACCTGGAAATATCCACGCCCCGACCACGGCTTGTTCATCCATGACCTCGATGCCGGTCATTGGCTGAACGCCCGCACCGGCGCGGTGATCCCCACACCCCCCTTCATGGCGGTACGCAAAGTCGTCGCGAACGACATGGTGACGGGCGCCATCCAAACCGCCATGGGCGTGCTGGATCTGTCATCCCCCGTCGTCGCCACGCGCCGCAAAGCCGCCGAGGCGATCTTCGAATCCCCGGCCGCGAATACCCTGCCGATCGTGCAGCATGCGCTGAGCACGGAGAAGAACCCCTCGGTGATCGCAACGCTGCAACAGGCACAAGCCGCCGATGAATTGTTCACGCCCGGCACCGGCGTCGAGACCAAACTCGCGGCCGTCAAAACAGTCGGCGCGCGCGGTGACATGGTGTCGCGCAATATGCTCGCTTCGCTGTCATCCGGGCAGGACAAAACGGTCGCCGCCGCTGCTGCTGCGGCCATCGCCCATATCGATTTTTCGCTGAAACTCTGGAGCTGGTTGGAGACGGTCTATTACGGCCTCAGCCTCGGCTCGGTCCTGCTGCTCGCCGCCGCCGGCCTCGCCATCACCTTCGGCGTGATGGGCGTCATCAACATGGCGCATGGCGAAATGGTCATGATCGGCGCCTATACGACTTTCTGCGTTCAGGGCTTCTTTCGCGCCTATCTGCCGGACTTTTCCGGTATCAGCCTGATCGTGGCGATCCCGGTGGCCTTCGCGGTCGCCGGCGCCATCGGCATCGTCATCGAACGCTCGATGATCCGCTTCCTCTATGGCCGCCCGTTGGAGACATTGCTCGCCACTTGGGGCCTGAGCCTCGTGTTGCAGCAGGCGATCCGCAGCCTGTTCGGCGCAGAGAACCAGAATGTCATTACGCCGGGCTGGATGAGCGGCTATTTCACGCTTGGCGGCCTCACCATTACGCTCAATCGGCTGTGCATCATCATCTTCGCCTTCGCCGTCGTCGGCGGGTTAATGGCGGTGATGCGCTATACGCCGTTGGGCCTGCGCATGCGCGCCGTGACGCAGAACCGCCGCATGGCAGCCAGCATGGGCATCCGCACGCCCTGGATCGATGCCATGACCTTCGGTCTCGGCTCGGGCATCGCCGGCGTTGCCGGTGTCGCGCTCAGCCAGATCGACAACGTGTCCCCCAATCTCGGGCAGAACTATATCATCGACAGCTTCATGGTCGTGGTCTTCGGCGGCGTCGGTAATCTGTGGGGCACGGTGCTCGCGGCGCTCACGCTCGGCATCGTCAACAAAGGACTTGAGCCGGTGGCCGGCGCCGTGCTCGGCAAGATCGTTGTGCTCGTGCTGATCATCATCTTTATCCAGCGACGGCCGCGCGGTCTGTTCCCGGTCAAAGGACGGGCGGTGGAGGCATGACCCGCATATCCCTGCTGCTGACACCGGTCATCATCGTGGGCGTCGCGATCATTCTCGCGATCCTCAACCTGTCGACGCCGCCGACCAGCGCGCTGCATGTTTCAGACTTCGTCATCGGCCTCGCCGGCAAATACCTCTGCTACGCCATGCTCGCCCTCGCGGTCGATCTGGTCTGGGGTTTCGCCGGCATCCTGACGCTGGGGCACGCTGCCTTCTTCGCCCTCGGTGGCTATTGCATGGGCATGTATCTGACGCGCGAGATCGGGGCGCGCGGCGTGTATGCCAATGCCGATCTGCCGGACTTCATGATCTTCATCGGCTGGAAGCAGCTGCCCTGGTATTGGCATGGCTTCAGCCATCTGCCCTTCGCCATCCTGATGGCGCTGATCGTGCCCGGCGTGCTGGCGGCGGTCTTCGGTTTCGCGGCCTTCCGCAGCCGCGTCGGCGGCGTCTATCTGTCGATCATCACCCAGGCCCTGACCTACGCCTTGTTGCTCGCCTTCTTCCGCAACGACATGGGCTTCGGCGGCAATAACGGCATGACCGATTTCAAGGATATCGGCGGCTTCCCGCTCGACCGCAGCAGCACGACCACGACGCTGATGGTGCTGTCGGCGATTTTCACTGCTCTGTCCTTCTTGTTTGCGCGCTGGCTGGTGCGCAGCCGCTACGGCAAGGTGCTGGTCGCCGTGCGCGACGCGGAAAGCCGCACGCGCTTCCTCGGCTACCGGCCGGAATACTACAAGCTCGTGCTCTGGACATTGTCGGCGATGATCGCGGGCATCGGCGGCGCGCTGTATGTGCCGCAGGTCGGCATCATCAACCCGGGCGAATTCGCCCCCGCCAATTCGATCGAGGCGGTGATCTGGGTCGCGGTCGGCGGGCGCGGCACGCTGTCGGGCGCGATTCTCGGCGCTGTGCTGGTCAACTTCGGCAAGACGGTGCTCACGGGCGTGATGCCGGGCGCCTGGCTCTACGCCCTCGGCGGCTTGTTCATTCTCGTGACCCTCTTCCTGCCGCGCGGCATCATGGGCACCTTCGCCAAACGCATCGTCGGCGCGGCCTTGCCGAATGCAGGCCAGCCGCAGGGCCTCGCCGCCATCGATACCGAGGCCGCCGATCTGCATGAAGCCGGCGCCGATGTGGAGACGCCGGCATGAACGCGCAACCGATCGGGCCGACCAGCAACGACATCCTGTATCTCAACGGCGTCAACAAAACCTTCGACGGCTTCAAGGCCATCAACAACCTGTCCCTCGTTCTCGCGCGCGGCGAGATGCGCGCCGTGATCGGCCCCAATGGCGCCGGCAAAAGCACGATGATGGACATCATTACCGGCAAGACCAAGCCGGATACGGGGCAGGTGATCTTCAGCGCGTCCACTGACCTCACCAAGATGGACGAGCCCGCCATTGCGCAGCTCGGTATCGGGCGGAAGTTCCAGAAACCCACGACCTTCGAAAGCCACACGGTCTGGGACAATCTGTTGCTTGCCCTCGCTGGTGATCGTAAGCCCTGGTTCAACCTCTTCGCGCGGGAGTCCAAGGCGGAGGCGGAGAAGATCGAGGCTCTGATGGCCACGATCCGCTTGTCCGATCACCGCCATCGGATGGCGGCCAATCTGTCCCACGGCCAGAAGCAATGGCTGGAGATCGGCATGCTGCTCGCGCAAGATCCGCAAGTGTTGCTGGTGGACGAGCCTGTCGCCGGCATGACGGATGCAGAGACCGAGCAGACGGCGCATCTGCTGCGTGACATCAACCGCACGCGTTCCGTCGTTGTCGTCGAGCATGACATGACCTTCGTCCGCGCCCTCGGCGTGAAAGTGACCGTGCTGCATGAAGGGTCCGTGTTGTCGGAAGGCACGCTCGATCATGTCAGCGCCGATCCCCGCGTCATCGACGTGTATCTCGGACGATGAGGGAGCACCCGGATGCTTGAAGTCGAAGACGTCAGCCTGCATTACGGTGCCGCCATCGCGCTGCGTGGTGTCTCCATCAAGGCCGAACTCGGCACCGTCACTTCCATTCTCGGGCGCAATGGCGTCGGCAAGACCAGCCTGCTGCGCGCCATCACCGGCGCCCATCCCATCAGCAAGGGCGCCATCCGCTGGGAAGGGCACAGCATCGTCAAGCTGCCCTCCTATGAACGCGCGAAGCGCGGCATCGCCTGGGTGCCGCAGGGCCGCGACATCTTTCCGCTGCTGACGGTGCAGGAAAATCTCGAAACCGGGTTCGCCGTGCTCCCCAGACGGGAACGGAAAATCCCTGACGAAATATATGACTTGTTCCCGGTCCTGAAAACCATGCTGCGGCGGCGCGGCGGCGATCTGTCCGGCGGCCAGCAGCAGCAGCTTGCCATCGGTCGCGCCCTGGTCATGAAGCCGCGCCTGCTGGTGCTCGACGAGCCGACCGAAGGTATTCAGCCGAGCATCATCAAGGATATCGGCCGCGTCATTGCCCTGCTCCGCAGCCGGGGCACCATGGCGATCCTGCTCGTTGAGCAGTATTACGATTTCGCCCATGAGCTGGCGCAGACCTTGGCCATCATGGATCGCGGGTCGATCGTCATCCAGGGACCGCGCGACACTTTGGATGAGACCGAGGTCCGACGTCACCTGTCGGTGTGATGGATGGCCTGCCCGGACACTTCATGCCAGACAGAGGCATGGATTGCGCCTCCCCCACCGTTCGCCCGCAACGCGCTTTCGGCCGCATTCGCGTCCGCTTCGAACGGCGGGGGGACATCACGGCGCTGGCCGTCCTGCGCCAGGAAGGCTGCCTCAAGGCCCGCATGCCGCGCATGGAACCGGGCGCCACGGCCGAGGCCGTGTTGCTTAATACCTCGGGCGGCGTCACCGGCGGGGACGATCTGGGCCTGGAGATCGCGGCCGGCGCCGCCACCCGCCTGATCGTCACCACCCAGGCGGCCGAGCGCTTCTACCGCGCGACCCCGGCGTCACCGCCCGCCACCATCCGCACCACCCTGTCGGTCGCGGCAAGCGCGCATCTCGACTGGCTGCCGCAGGAAACCATTCTATTCGATGGCTGCCGCGCCGACCGCACCTTGTCCGTGGAGATGGCGCAGACCGCCAGTTTCGTCGGCGTCGAAAGCCTGCTCTTCGGCCGCCAGGCCATGGGCGAAGCCGTGCAACGCGCTTGGCTGACGGACCGCATTCGCATCCGCCACGGTGGCCGGCTCATTCTGCATGACGCCACCCGCATAGGCGGCGATATCGCAGCCCTCATGGCCCGCGCCGGCACCTTCGGCGATGCCCGCGCCATGGCGACAGTGGTTTTCGTCTCGCCCGATGCCGAAGGCAGGGTCACGGCCTTGCGCGATGCGCTCGGCACCGGCACCCTGCCTGAAGGCCCGGTCGAGGCCGGTGTATCCGCCTGGAACGGTCTCGTGCTCGTGCGGCTGCTGGCGCTGGACGGCGCAAGTCTGCGGCGGGCCGTGATGACGACGCTGACCATCCTCCGCGCGGGGGCCGCTGTGCCCGGCGTGTGGAGACTTTAGGGAGATGCCCGCGTGAACCTGACGCCGCGTGAGAAGGACAAGCTGCTCATCAGCATGGCCGCCGTCGTCGCCCGCCGCCGGCTGGAGCGTGGCGTGGTGCTCAACTATCCCGAAGCCATCGCACTGATCAGCGACTTCGTGGTCGAGGGTGCCCGAGATGGCCGCAGCGTGGCGGACCTCATGGAGCAAGGCGCCCATGTCCTCACCCGTGCCCAGGTGATGGAGGGCGTGGCGGAGATGATCCATGACGTGCAAGTGGAAGCGACCTTTCCGGATGGCACCAAGCTCGTCACTGTCCATGACCCGATCCGCTGAGGGGCCGCGCATGATCCCAGGTGAAATCATTCCCGTTGCCGGCGATATCGAGCTGAACGCCGGGGCAGTTCAAACCACGCTGACCGTCGCCAATACCGGCGATCGCCCGATCCAGGTCGGCAGCCATTATCATTTCGCCGAAACCAATCCCGGCTTGCAGTTCGACCGCGCCGCCGCGCGCGGCCAACGCCTCGATATCGCGGCCGGCACCGCCGTGCGGTTCGAGCCGGGCCAGACGAGGGAGGTGACGCTCATTCCCCTGCGCGGCGCGCGCATCGTGTTCGGTTTCCGGGGCGACGTCTCCGGCCCCCTCGATGTGAAAGGCTAATTCAATGGCCCGCATGTCCCGCCACGCCTATGCGCATATGTTCGGCCCCACGGTCGGGGACCGGGTTCGCCTCGCCGATACCGAGCTGTTCGTAGAGGTCGAGCGTGACCTCACCATCTATGGCGAGGAAGTGAAGTTCGGCGGCGGCAAAGTCATTCGGGACGGTATGGGCCAGTCCCAGGTCACGAACGCGGCGGGTGCGGCCGATACGGTCATCACCAACGCGCTGATCATCGACACCTGGGGCATCGTCAAAGCCGATGTATCCATCATCAGCGGTCGCATCGCCGGCATCGGCAAGGCCGGCAACCCCGATACCCAGCCGGGCGTGGACATCATCATCGGGCCAGGCACCGAGATCATCGCCGGCGAGGGTCGCATCCTGACTGCCGGCGGCTTCGATGCCCACGTCCATTTCATCTGCCCGCAACAGGTGGAGGAGGCACTGGCTTCCGGCATCACCACCCTGCTCGGCGGCGGCACCGGCCCCGCGACGGGCACGGCCGCCACCACCTGCACGCCCGGACCTTGGCACTTGGGCCGCATGATGCAGGCGGCCGAGGGACTGCCGATCAACATCGCCTTCGCCGGCAAGGGCAATTCCTCCCGCCCCGAAGCCTTGGAGGAAATGATCCGCGCCGGCGCCGCTGCCCTCAAACTGCATGAGGATTGGGGCACCACACCCGCCGCCATCGACAATTGCCTGAGCGTCGCGGACCGCTTCGATGTGCAGGTCATGATCCACACCGATACGCTGAACGAAAGCGGCTTCGTCGAAGACACCATCGCGGCCTTCAAGGACCGCACCATCCACGCCTATCATACCGAGGGCGCCGGCGGCGGCCATGCGCCGGACATCATTCGCGTCGCGGGCCTGCCCAACGTCATCCCCTCCTCCACCAACCCAACGCGGCCCTACACGCTCAATACGCTCGATGAGCATCTCGACATGCTCATGGTCTGTCATCACCTCGACCCCTCGATCTCCGAGGATATCGCCTTCGCGGAAAGCCGCATCCGGCGCGAAACGATCGCGGCGGAAGATATCCTGCACGACATGGGCGCTTTCTCGATCATCAGCTCCGACAGTCAGGCGATGGGCCGCGTGGGGGAGGTGATCACCCGGACTTGGCAGACGGCACATAAGATGAAGGTGCAACGCGGTTCGCTGCCTGGCGATGGCGCGGCCGACAATACGCGGGTCAAGCGCTACATCGCCAAATACACCATCAACCCGGCCATCGCGCAGGGCGTCTCGGCCCATATCGGCTCCGTCACCGTCGGCAAGATGGCCGATCTCGTTCTGTGGACGCCCGCCTTCTTCGGCGTGAAGCCCGATCTCGTGCTGAAATCGGGCATGATCGCCATGGCCATGATGGGCGACCCCAATGCCTCAATCCCGACGCCGCAGCCGGTGCACTCGAGGCCGATGTTCGGCGCCTTTGGGCGGGCGCTGCAACTCTCCTCCGTGCTCTTCGTGTCGGGCGCGGCGATCGATGCCGATATCGGCCGGCACCTTGGCCTCACCCGCCCGCTCGTCGCCGTCAGCAACACGCGCGGCGGCATCGGCAAGGCGAGCATGATCCATAACGACGCCACGCCGAACATCGAAGTCGATCCTGAGACCTATGAAGTGCGAGCGGATGGTGTGCTGCTGACCTGCGAGCCCGCGACGATCCTGCCGATGGCGCAGCGGTATTTTTTGTTCTGATGGATGCCCGGACAGACTAAACCCGGAGAGACTGACCCTCGTGCGCGGCTGGCCGGCTATTCCTATTGGTTCTGGCAGGATCGCATCTTCGGGCCGCTCGGCCTGATGTGGCTTGCGGTGGGCTCTCAAGGTGCGGCGGTGGTCTTCTGCTTCTATGACCGCTCCGGTCACAGGAGCAACGCTGTGCAGGCGACTATGCTCGTCTTCATCCTAGCCGTGCTCGCCTGGGCGCTGATATCCCAGCATCGGCCGATGATCCTGGCGGCGCGGCCGATCGCGGTGATCGTGGCGGCGCTGGGCGCACTGGAACTGTTGCTTCCGGGTGTCTGCACGCGCGTCATCGGCGCCTGGGCTCCGGGCTTCGGCGGCACGCGCATTCGCACGCTGTATCTTGCCAGCCTGTTCTTCGGCCTGGTCGGCGCGACCTTCATGCGCGGCCTATTCTGGGAGCGCTATCGGCGCTTCATCGATGGCGGCGACTGGCCGGAGAGGAATTCTGATGCGCGCGATTGAACTGCTGCCCGCCGGCACCTGGAAAGACGCTGCGGATGCCGTGCTGCTGGATCACGACCACCGTCACCGGCGGCGCTTTCTGCTGAAGACCGTGTCGGGCGAAGACTGCATGCTTGATCTGCCGCAGGCCGTGGCCCTGCGCCATGGGGATGGGCTGCGGCTGGAAGATGGCCGCATCCTCGCCGTGCAGGCCATGGCCGAGCGCGTGCTGGATATCCATGCCCATGACGAGGACGCGTTGATGCGCATCGCCTGGCATCTCGGCAACCGCCATCTGCCGGTGCAGTTCCTGCCCGGCCTCATACGCATCCGCTACGACCATGTCATCGCCGAGATGGTCGAAGGCTTGGGCGGCCATGCCGAGGAAGAGGACGCGCCCTTCGACCCTGAATCCGGCGCCTATGCGCCCGGCACCGGCGGCCACCACCACCATCACGGTCATGACGATGACGACCACAAGCACTGACGAGTTTCACTTCCTGCGGCTGTTGACCTGGTTGTCGCCGGCTTTCCCGACCGGTGGTTTCGCCTATAGCCATGGCTTGGAATGGGCGGTGGAATCGGGCGATGCGCGCAGCATCGCCGGCCTCATCGCCTGGCTGGTCGATATCCTGGAACACGGCAGCGGCCGGACGGACGCGATCCTGCTCCGCCACGCCCATCGCGCGGGGGTGGACGACGCGGCCCTGCATGAGGTGGCCGATCTCGCGGGCGCCCTGCCCGGCTGCCGCGAGCGTGCGCTGGAAACCACGGCCCAGGGTCGCGCCTTCCTCAACGCCGCCCTCGCCTGGAACACGCCGGTGCTGGCGGTGTTGAAGGGCCGCGAGGTCGCCTATCCGGTCGCGGTCGGCGCCGTCGCGGCGGCGCATGGGATTGATGAGGAACGCGCGGCGCTCGGCTTCCTGCACGCCTTCTGCGCCAATCTCGTCTCCGCCGCCGTGCGGATCGTGCCCCTCGGCCAGCAGGCCGGTCTCCGCGTGATGGCGGCGCTGGAGCCGGTGCTGATCGCCGTCTCCGACGACAGCCGGGACGCGACCCTCGACGAGATTGGCTCGGCCTCATTGCGCGCCGATCTCGCCTCCATGCATCACGAAACCCAGTATACGAGGTTGTTCCGCACATGAGCCTTTCGCCCCATGGCCCGCTGCGCGTCGGCATCGGCGGCCCCGTCGGCACCGGCAAGACCGCGCTGATGGACGCGCTCTGCAAGACGCTGCGTGACCGCTACGACATCGCGGCCATCACCAATGACATCTACACCAAGGAGGACGCCGAGTTTCTGACCCGCGCGGGGTCGCTGACGCCCGACCGCATCCTAGGTATTGAGACGGGCGGTTGCCCCCATACGGCGATTCGCGAGGATGCGAGCATCAACATGGCCGGGGTCGAGGATCTGCGGCGACGCTTTCCGGCGCTCGACCTCATTCTCATCGAAAGCGGCGGGGACAATCTGGCCGCGACCTTCAGTCCCGAGCTCGCCGATATCACCATCTACGTCATCGACGTTTCGGCAGGGGACAAGATCCCACGCAAGGGTGGACCGGGCATCACCCGCAGCGACCTGCTGGTGATCAACAAGATCGACCTCGCGCCGTATGTCGGCGCGAGCCTGGAGGTGATGGACCGGGATTCGAAGAAGATGCGCGGCGAGCGGCCCTTCGTCTTTACCAATATCCGCGCGGGCCAGGGCGTGGCTGAAATCGCCGCTTTCATCGAGCGCCAGGGCGGGCTGAAGCAGGCGGCTTAGTCAGCCCATTGGTGGAATGCGCTGCGCTTTTCCACCCTACAGGCCCATCGTCGTAGGGTGGAAAAGCGCAGCGTATTCCACCAACCTTACGCTCACTTCAACGATGGATCAGGAGGACGAGGATGGCCCGACTCCCCACAGCGGCCTTGGCCGCGTTTCTGCAGGACCTGCCGCAACCCGCCTCCGCGCATTGGCCGGAGGGCGTGCCTTTCGTCGAGGTGATGCGCCACGGCACCATGTCGCTCGAAATCTTCGCGCCGAGCGGGGCCGATCACCAGACACCGCATGAACAGGACGAGCTTTATGTCGTCGTCGGTGGTTCAGCGCAGTTCGATCATGAGGGCGCGGTCACGCCTGTCGTCAGCGGAGACGCGATCTTCGTACCCGCCGGTGACGCCCACCACTTCCGCGACATGAGCGAGGATTTCGTCACCTGGGTCATCTTCTGGGGTCCGAAAGGCGGCGAACCGGACAATGGCGGCCGGTGACGACGTGCTCCTCCGTTGCCCCGCCGCCGCAACAATGAAATACTTAACCGAACACGGTGCAAGAACACGGTGAATAGGGCGGAACGCGCGCGGGCCTGAAGTGTGTCGCCATAGCGGAGCGTGGATCTTGAAGCATATCGCCGTCATCGGCGCCGGCGTCACCGGCATCACCACCGCCTATGCCTTGCTCAAGCGAGGCTATGACGTGACGGTGTTCGACCGCCAGCGCTACGCGGGCATGGACACGTCCTTTGCCAATGGCGGCCAGCTCTCCGCGAGCAACGCCGAAGTCTGGACCAGCTGGGCGACCATCCTCAAGGGCATCAAATGGATGACCAAGAAGGATGCGCCGCTGCTGGTGAACCCCTGGCCCTCCTGGCACAAATACAGCTGGATGGTGGAATTCATGGCCCAGATTCCGCATTACCGGCAGAACACGCTCGATACCCTGCGCATGGCGATCACGGCGCGCCGGCATCTGGATGAAATGGCCGAGGCCGAGGGTATCGACTACCACCGCGAACCGCGCGGCATCCTGCATGTCTATCGCGACAAGCACAGCTTCGACGACGCCGCCAAGGTCAACCTCCTCTACGCTGAAGGTGGACTGGACCGCCGGGCCGTGACGCCGGCCGAGATGCGCCAGATCGAACCCACCTTGCACGGCGACTTTTATGGCGGCTTCTTCACCCCGTCCGACTTCACCGGGGATATCTATGCCTTCACGCGCGGCTTGGCCGCCGCTTGCGTCAAACGCGGTGGCAAGTTCCAATACGATACCAGCGTCCATCGCCTCCATCACACAACCACAGGTGTGGACATCGCCTGGGAACCGGCGATCAGCCGGCCAGGACAGGCGCCCGAGCAGGTGACGCATGTCGACGGCGTGGTCATCTGCGCCGGCGTTCATAGCCGCCGCTTTGCTGCTCAGCTGGGCGACCGGGTGAATATCTATCCCGTGAAGGGCTATTCGATCACCATTCCTTTAATCGCGGAAGAAAGCCGCCAGGGCGCGCCCTGGGTCAGCTTGCTGGATGATGGCGCCAAGATCGTGTCGAGCCGCTTCCGAGACCGCCTGCGCGTCGCCGGCACGGCGGAGTTCAACGGCTATAACCTCGACATTCGGGCCGATCGCATCCGGCCTCTCGCGCGTTGGACGCGGGATATGTTCCCCGATGTCGATACCAGCGGCGCCATCCCCTGGGCTGGGCTGCGGCCGATGCTGCCGAGCATGCTGCCCCGCGTGGGTGCCGGCAGCCGGCCGGGCGTCTTCTACAATACCGGCCACGGCCATTTGGGCTGGACCCTTTGTGCGGCGACGGCTGAGATGGCGGCCGACAGCGTCGTCGCCACCCTGCCCGGCGCCGCCGTGGCTACACTGGCACCGTCACAGAAGCAGGCTGCGGATTGACGATGCCGACAGAGACCCGGTTGCGGCCGAGGTGCTTGCTCGCATAAAGCGCGGTGTCCGCCACGTGAATAAGGGCGTCGGCCGGGTCCTCCCGCGAGGGAGACGCCGAAGCGACGCCGATACTGACGGTGACAAAACCGTTATTGTCGATATGCGCAATCGCCATCGCTTCCACCGCCGCCCGGATGTCCTCCGCGATCCGGGCTGCGGTCACACCGTCCGTATCGGGAAGCACGATGGCGAACTCCTCGCCCCCATACCGCGCGGCGACGTCATTCGGCCTGCGGATCTCACCCAACATCGTGTCTGAGATCATGCGAAGAACGCGATCGCCCGCCTGATGGCCGTAGCGGTCATTGTACGATTTGAAGCGGTCTGCATCGAGCAGCAGCAGGCTGATCGCCAGGCCAGCGCGGCGTGAGCGGCGCCATTCCCGGGCCAAATTCTCGTCGAAGCCCCGTCTATTCAACAAGCCGGTCAGTTGATCCGTTCGGGCCAGTTCACCAAGCTGGCGGTTCGCCTCCAGCACTTCACGCTCAGCGAGCGTCTTGCGGCGCACCTCCCGCGCGAGAAGAAGCGTGAGGGCCACGAAGCCCGCCGATAGAAGAATGACGACGACGCAAATTACAACGGCACGGGCGAGCCAATCACCCGCGATATCATTGGTCGAAATGCCGACAGAGACGATGAAGGGAAGGTCACCGACCCAACCTGCAGTATAGCGTCGGACGACATTGTCGATGCGTGACGCCCTTTGCGTGCTCAGGGTCGTCCCCCGAATCAGCGTCACGAGCTCTGCCTGGCCGATGACGCCATGTCCGATTGCAGACGCCCTCGTGGGCTGCCGCGCGAGCAGAAGACCATCCTGCCCCGCAAGCGAAATCACGCCGTCATGACCGAGAATGAGGCGGTCGAAGACATGAAGGATACCCGTGAGCGGCATCATGGCGATGACGGCGGCTGTCCGGCCGCACGCGGCGGCATGACAGCGGCGCATGAGCGCCACGATCGGCATATGCGGTGCTATCCACACCGTCTCCGCATACAGCGTCTCCACACCGACAGCGGAATGGGACAGCACTTCCGGCACTAAAGACTGATAACGCGCTGTCAAACCCGGGAGCGAACTGTTGAGGATCGTGCCGTCCGCAGCCACGATCAGAATGTCACCGGAGGCGTTACGCGCAGCCTGACCACCGAACAAGGTGTTATCGCCGTAGGCACTAAAGGTGATCGACCCGTCAGGGTCCGGCTCGCGCAAGATCGCGAGGAGGTCTTGCAAGCGCGTGTCGTAACGCGCGACCTCGACCTCGACCGTCTCCTGGGCCAGCACAAGGACGTTTCTGGCCATCTGGTCCGCACGTCGCACCAGATCCGCGCGGCTCTGCGCCAGCACGTAGCCGCAAGACACCAACAGCAACAGCGTCGCGAAGAGGCTGAGGGCTGCCGCAGCCTGGATAGACAGACGGCGGCCCATAAAATGCTGCCGAGACGCCACCGCTGTCATCCATCTATCCGATAGGTTCGTCCTGGCCGTTCATCCTCAGGCGCCGCGTCGACGCCGTTCTATGATATCGTTTAAAGACAGATCCACGGATCAGGTTCAATCGCGCGGCGATTCACATTGATACGATCTGAGAGACGATCTGCCTCTAGAGATCCCGCTCATCGACGTCCTTCTCGACCTCGATCTCCGTCTCGATCACGTCATCATCGTCATCAAGATCGGTCGATTCGTCGAGAACATCGTCATCCTCGGCGACGTCCTCCACTTCCACAGCCTCAGGATCGGCTTCCTCTGTTGCGCGGGCGGCCGGGGCGGCCTTCTTAAGACGCCGGTCATCGGCCGGATTGCCGCCGCGCTTGAGGCGGGGCTGCTCAGGCGGCTGCTCGGTACCGCATTTAGGGCAAGTCGGCGCAGACTTGCCGAGGTCATAGAATCGTGCGCCGCAGGAGACGCATGTGCGCTTGGTGCCGAGTTCAGGACTAACCATCGGGAGCCTCGTCAGAAAGCCGGGATGCTGAAAAGGGGGCGCCCTTGCCATCCCCTGAGCCGGCTGTCAAACCCCCGTTCCGCTCCACAGGCTTGACGAGATACCCATGGATCATTCGACGGCGCCCGCCGCTCAGGCGCGACCCTTTCGCGCGACGCCAGGGGCCACCCCTCTGTCCGGCCGCATCACCGTTCCGGGTGACAAATCCATCAGCCACCGCGCGTTGATGTTCGGTGCCCTTGCGCAGGGCCGCACGCGGATCACCGGATTGCTGGAAGGCGAGGATGTTCTGCGCACCGCCGCCGCCATGCGCGCGCTCGGCGCGACAGTGGTGCAGGACGGTCCCGGTGCCTGGCATGTGGAAGGTCAGGGGCGCGGCAATCTGACTGAACCCGCCGATGTGCTGGACATGGGCAATTCCGGCACGGCGGCGCGGTTGATCTGCGGCATCCTTGCCAGCCACCCGATCTTTGCCGTGCTGACGGGGGATGCCAGCCTGCGCAGTCGCCCGATGCGCCGCGTGACCGATCCGCTCGCCGCTTGCGGCGCGCGTTTCACTGGCCGCGCCGGAGGCCGCTTGCCGCTTGCGATCGAGGGTGCGGCCGAAACCCAGCCGCTGACCTATCGCCTTCCCGTCGCCTCCGCTCAGGTAAAATCAGCGATTCTTCTCGCGGGCCTGAACGCGGCGGGCGTCACCACCGTCGAAGAGCCGGAAGCGACGCGCGACCACACCGAGAATATGCTGCGTCATTTCGGGGCCGAGGTCGCTGTGGAGGTTGCAGGTACAGGGCGCGTGATCCGACTGACCGGTCAGCCGCGTTTGGTTGCGGCCGATATCCTGGTCCCCGGCGATCCCTCCTCCGCCGCTTTCCCCTTGGTTGCCGCCCTCATCGTGCCGGGTTCCGAGATCACAATTTCCGGCGTCGGCCTCAATCCCCTCCGCACCGGTCTTTTCGCCACGCTGCGGGAGATGGGGGCCGACCTCCGCATCACGGGCGAACGTGTCGAAGGGGGCGAGACGGTGGGTGACATCACCGTCCTCCACGGCCCGCTGCAGGCGGTCGAGGTTCCGCGCAGCCGCGCGCCCAGCATGATCGACGAATTTCCGGTTCTGGCCGTGGCAGCCGCCTTTGCCACTGGCGTCAGCCGCTTCCGCGGCCTGTCGGAGTTGCGGGTCAAGGAAAGCGACCGCCTTGCCGCCACCGCCGCCTTGCTCACCGCCAACGGCGTCGTCGTCGCAATTGAGGGCGACGACCTGATCGTCCATGGCATGGGCGGCCCGCCGCCCGGCGGCGGTATCGTGCTCACACATATGGACCACCGGCTGGCCATGTCCGCGCTCGTTCTCGGCCTTGGTTGCCGCGCCGCCGTCACGGTGGATGATGCGGCCTTCATCGAAACCAGCTTCCCCGGCTTTGCCGACCTGATGCGCGGCCTCGGCGCCGATATCGCCGCCGCATGACCATCACAGTCGCGATCGACGGACCCGCCGCCTCCGGCAAAGGCACCCTTGCACGTCGCCTCGCGGCCATCCTCGGGATTCCCCATCTTGATACGGGGCTGCTGTATCGCGCCGTCGGCCGTCGGGTGCTCGATGGCGACGGAGACCCTGCCGACCCAATGGCTGCCGCCCAAGCCGCGCGCGCACTGGTGCCGGCGGACCTTCAGCGGTCCGACTTGCGCGGGCCCGCTGCGGATTCCGCCTCTGCGGCTGTCGCCTCGGTACCAGAAGTGCGCGCGGCGCTTTTGGAGTTTCAGCGACAGTTCGCGGCCAAAGGCGCGGTGCTCGACGGCCGCGATATCGGCACGGTGGTCTTGCCGGATGCGCCGGTCAAACTGTTCGTGACCGCCAGCCTGGAGGTTCGCGCCCAGCGGCGATATCGGGAGCTTGTCGCGCGTCACGGCGTGGTGCCCGATATCGTGATCGTCCGCGCCGACATGGCGGCACGGGACGAAGCCGACAGCAGCCGCGCGGCGGCACCGCTGCGACCGGCCGAGACTGCGGTCATCCTCGATACCAGCGACTTGAGTGCCGATGAGGCCCTAGCCCGAGCCGAGGCGATTGTCCGCTGGAAGCTTGGCGCAGACCGGGATTGACGGCAGGCAACGCCCCGTCATCCGCCTTTCGCTTGACTTGACCACGCGTCGGCGTATCTCTCCGCCACGCGCTCCTCATACCGTCGCTGTAACGGACGGGCGCGCATCTCATCGGTCCGCCATTGTGCGGGCAAGCCGTGTCCGCCCGGGATGGTCCCGCAGGCTGTGGCGCGCAGACCCCGGCGCGGCTTACCCCGCGCCATCTGATCAAGGACAGAAATAGCCACATGTCAGCCAGTGCCGCCCTCCGCGAACGCGATCTTTCGGCGGAGGAGGATTTCGCGTCCCTTCTCGATGAGACCCTTGGCCGTGACACCGGGTTTGACGGTTCCGTCGTCTCCGGCCGCGTGCTTCGCGTTACCGACGATGCCGTTATCGTCGATGTCGGTCTCAAGAGCGAAGGCCGCGTCCCCCTCAAGGAATTCGGCCCCCCGGGTCAGAAGCCCGAAGTCGCCATCGGCGACGTGGTCGAGCTTTATGTCGAGCGTTACGAGGACCGGGACGGCACCATCGTTCTGTCGCGCGAGAAGGCTCGCCGCGAGGAGTCTTGGTCGAACCTCGAGAAGGCCCATGCCGCGAACCAGCGCGTCAACGGCACCATCTATAGCCGCGTCAAGGGTGGCTTCACCGTCGACCTCGGCGGCGCCGTGGCCTTCCTTCCGGGCAGCCAAGTCGATATCCGCCCCGTGCGCGACGTCGGCCCGCTCATGGGCACGCCGCAGCCCTTCCAGATCCTCAAGATGGATCGCGCCCGTGGCAACATCGTCGTGTCGCGCCGCGCCGTTCTCGAAGAGACCCGCGCTGAGCAGCGCAGCGAACTGATCCAGGGCCTTAAGGAAGGTATGATCCTGGACGGCGTCGTGAAGAACATCACCGACTACGGCGCCTTCGTCGATCTGGGCGGCGTAGACGGCCTGTTGCACGTCACCGACATCGCCTGGCGCCGCATCAACCACCCGTCCGAGGCGTTGCAGATCGGCCAGCCCGTCAAGGTGCAGGTCATCCGCTTCAACCAGGAAACTCAGCGCATCAGCCTCGGCATGAAGCAGCTTGAGATCGATCCCTGGGAAGGCGTCGCCGCCAAGTACCCGCCTGGTGCGAAGTATTCGGGCCGCGTCACCAACATCACCGACTACGGCGCCTTCGTGGAGTTGGAGCCCGGCGTCGAGGGTCTGGTGCACGTCTCGGAAATGTCCTGGACCAAGAAGAACGTCCATCCCGGCAAGATCGTCGCGACCAGCCAGGAAGTCGACGTGCTGGTGCTCGACGTGGATGCCGGCAAGCGCCGCATTTCGCTCGGCCTCAAGCAGGTTCAGCGCAATCCTTGGGAGCAGTTCGTCGAGGAGCATCCGGTCGGCACCGAGATCGAGGGCGAAATCCGCAACATCACGGAATTCGGCCTGTTCATCGGCATCACCGCAGACATCGACGGCATGGCCCACATGTCCGACCTGTCTTGGGACGAAGCCGGCGAGACCGCCATCGCCAACTACAACAAGGGCGATATCATCAAGGCGAAGGTGCTCGACGTCGATGTCGAGAAGGAGCGCATCAGCCTCGGGATCAAGCAGCTTCGCGATGATCCGGCGGCCGGCGTGTTCGATCGCGTCCACAAGGGCGACATCGTCACCTGTATCGTCACGGCCGTTCAGGCCAATGGCGTCGAGGTCTCGGTCGATGACGTCCTCACGGGCTTCATCCGCCGCGCCGAGTTGGCCCGCGACAAGGGCGATCAGCGCCCCGACCGCTTCGCCGTCGGCGAGAAGGTCGATGCCAAGATCCTCTCCGTCGATCGCGCCGCCCGCAAGTTGGCGCTGACGATCCGCGGCAAGGAAATGGACGAGGACAAGCAGGCCGTTCAGGAATACGGCAGCGCGGACTCGGGCGCTTCCTTGGGCGATATCCTGGGAGCCGCGATCCGTCGCCGCAACCAGCAGTCCGATACCTAAACCTCTACCGCTCAGAACGGGCCGCCGGCGGTGCGAAAGCATCACCGGCGGCCTTTTTTGTTGGGCGCGTTTGCACTGCGCGAAGAGTCGTTGAAAATTAACGCCAGACTGGCTTAGTAAGGATCGCCGATGGGGTGAAGGATCTGCAGTCCTCCACCCCTTCTGCTCTAGCTACGCCACCCGATTTTCAGTTTTAGCTGAAAGCCAAGAAAACGTAGACGGAACAGGAAGAGGGTGATTCTCTTCACATCGGCGACCTCCTAATGGCCCCGCTGTCCCATTGACGGCGGGGCTTTTCTATTCTGAACACAAAACGAATTGATGAGAGTTTGTCGGTGTTGCCCCCGCGAGCACCCGTCATCCTCGGCGAAGGCCGAGGATCCACGGCTTCCCTCGGGATGCATCACCAAGCGGAGAACCGCCTTAGTAGACGGGAATGAAAATGAGCCTCGAGACCGACCTCATTCTGGATCGCCGGCGGCTCAAGCGCGGGCTCATCACCTGGCGCGTCATCGCCATCCTAGCAGTGGTGATCGCGATCTGCGCCTTCCTCGGGCATGGCGTGGCGACCTTGCAATTCGGCCGCTACGTCGCCGTGCTGCACGTCGATGGCATCATCACCGATGACGAGAAACGCACCGATGCGGTGGCGCGTGTGGCGACCGACCCACGCGCGGTGGCGCTGATGGTGGTGATCGATAGCCCCGGCGGCTCCGTCGCGGGGGGTGAGGCGCTGCACGATGCCATCGCGAAGGTGGCGCGGGCCAAGCCAGTGGTCACCGTCATGCGCGGCACGGCGGCCTCGGCAGGCTATATGATCGCCGTGCCCGCCGCCCGTATCTTCGCGCGCAATTCGACCATCACAGGGTCGATCGGCGTGCTGATGGAAGCGCCCGAGCTGTCAGGCCTGCTCGGCAAGCTCGGGATCGATGTGCAGACGCTCGTCTCCGGCCCGCTCAAGGGTCAGCCGAGCCTGACTGCGCCCTTGAACGATCAAGGGCGGCTGGCGCTGCAATCGCTGCTGATGGATCTCTATGGCCAGTTCGTGGACATGGTCGCTCAGGGCCGTCACATGGACCGCGCGGCGGTGCTCGCCCTCGCCGATGGTCGCGCCTATTCGGGCCATCAAGCCCTGGCGCTGCACCTGATCGACGCGATCGGCGGCGAAAGCGACGCCCGCGACTGGCTCGCCAGCGCACACCAGGTGCCAAGCAGCTTGCCCACCCGTGAGGTGAAGGACAACAGCGGCGGCTTGTCGTTTCTCGGCCTCAAGATCGGCGGCATCGCAAATCTGTTGTTTTCCCAACGACTTACGCTTGACGGCGCCTGGGCGGTCTGGCAGCCTTCAGGGGTCTGACACGCCCTCGACGATGCGTTCGGATAGCGAGACCGATATCGGTCAAGACGTTGCGCGCATCGTTTTAGAATTTGGGTGAAGACCAGCCGAATGACGAAATCCGAGCTGATCGCAGCGCTCGCCGTCTCGAACCCTCATCTGACGGGCCGTGACGTTGAATTGATCGTGGCGACGATCTTCGACCAAATAAGTCAGGCGCTCGCGCGCGGCGAGCGGGTGGAGTTACGCGGCTTCGGCGCCTTCACCGTCAAACAGCGCGTGGCGCGCACAGGGCGCAATCCGCGCACCGGAGAATCGGTTCCGGTCGATGAAAAAGTCGTGCCTTTCTTCAAGGCGGGCAAGGAACTGCGCGGCCGCGTCAACAAAGGCGCCCCGGCAAGTCAGCGACGGCAGGCCCGCGCCGAGGGCTGACCTTTCCGGCGGGCTCAGACTGTAGAATAAAGTAGCATGTTCCGTCTCATCCCGGCCCTGATCGTCGTTCTCATTCTCGTGCTGTTCGCACTGTCGAACCGTGAAGCGGTTTCGCTCGGCTTCTGGCCAACCGATTACAGCGCGCAGGTGCCGCTGTCGGCGGCCATCCTGGTCGGCATGGCGCTCGCCTTCTTCCTCGGCGCTGCCGTGGTTTGGGTCGAGCATCTTGGCCTCCGCCGCCGCGCCCGACGCGCGGAAGCCGCAGTCTCCCGCCTGCAGGCTCAATTGGCGCAGGCCGAGCTGCGGCAGACATCGCCCACCTTTGCCTTGCCGCCCCCCGAAGTCTGATCGGGGGCGCTCACCTTGCCCAACCGGATCATCGCGGCGCTCGACACGACGGATCTCGCCACTGCGCAGACCTGGGCCCGGTCGCTCGCGCCCCATTGCGGCTTGATGAAGCTCGGCCTCGCCTTCTTCATGGCGCATGGTCCCGCCGGCGTTCGGGCCGTCACGGACCGGCCGGTCTTTCTCGACCTCAAGCTGCACGACATCCCTAATACCGTCGTGGGCGCCGTATCGGCCATTCTGCCTTTGGGCGCGCGCATGCTGACGCTGCATGCGGCGGGCGGCGCGGCGATGATCGCAGCCGCACGCCGCGCGGCGGACGCGGGCGGCCCTGAGCGGCCGAAGCTGCTGGCCGTCACCGTGCTCACCAGCCTGTCAGCCGCCGCATTGGCTGAGACAGGCGTGATGGGATCACCCTCCGAGCAGGTCCTGCGCCTGGCCAAGCTCGCCCTCGATGCCGGGGCCGATGGCTTGGTATGCAGCCCGCAGGAAGTGGCGATGCTTCGCCGCCATATCGGGCCGAACCCGCTTCTGGTCGTGCCGGGCATTCGCCCCGAAGGCGCGCCCGCCGGTGATCAGGCACGGACCATGACGCCGCGTGAGGCCGTCTCTGCCGGTGCAGACTGGCTGGTGATCGGCCGCCCGATTACTGCCGCCGCCGACCCGGCCCTGGCTGCCGCCGCAATCGCTGCGGATATCCTGTGATGCGGATTAAGATCTGCGGAATCAACAGCGCCGAGGCCCTGGCCGCCGTCGTGGCAGGGCGGGCGGATTACGCCGGCTTCGTCTTCTTCGCGCGCTCGCCCCGCGTCGTGACGGCTGCCCAGGCCGCCGCGATCCGCGCCACGCAGCCGGATGCGACGCCGACCGTTGGCCTCTTTGTCGAGCCGAAGCTCGACGAGATTGCCGCCGTCTTAGCCGTGATGCCGCTCGATATCCTCCAGATCTATGCTGAGCCCGACCGCGCGCGGGAGATCCGGGGCCGCTTCGGCCGGCCCGTCTGGCTGGCGCGTGGTGTTTCCAGCCGCGCCGATCTCGCCGCCGTCGAGCGTGAGTCGGAGGGCCTGGACGGGTTGGTGATCGAATCCAAACCACCGCCCGGTGCCACCCGCCCCGGCGGCAACGCGACAGCGATCGACTGGTCCCTGCTGGCCGGTTGGTACCCCCGCTTGCCCTGGCTGCTGGCCGGCGGCCTGACACCGGACAATGTCACCGCGGCCATCGCCCGGTCGGGAACCAAGGGCGTCGATGTTTCCTCAGGCGTGGAAACACATCCAGGGGTGAAGGATCCGGCTCTCATCACGTCCTTCATAGAAGCGTCACGAAACGCCCCGGCAGGTCTTTCGGCAGCCGGCCACGCGGAGTATGAGAGGCGCGAGCAGGGGGTTCCGTGAACAAGCACTTCGATACGTCGCTTTCTGGCCCGTCATCAGGTCAGAACAGCCTTCGCAATGGCCCGGACGATCGCGGCCGCTTCGGCGTCTATGGCGGGCGTTTCGTCGCCGAGACCTTGATGCCGCTCGTGTTGGACGTCGGGAAGGCCTATGAGGCCGCGCAGAACGACCCCGCCTTCCAGGCCGAGTTGGATGGCTATCTCAAGAATTACGTCGGGCGCCCGAGCGCCCTTTGGTTCGCTGAGCGCCTGACGGCGCATTTCGGCGGCGCGAAGATCTACTTCAAGCGCGAAGACCTCAATCACACCGGCGCGCACAAGATCAACTCCTGCATGGGCCAGATTCTGCTCGCGCGCCGCATGGGCAAGACCCGCATCATTGCCGAAACCGGGGCTGGCCAGCATGGCGTCGCGACCGCCACCGTCTGCGCTCTGTTTGGCCTGCCCTGCGCGATCTATATGGGCGCCGTCGATGTGGAGCGGCAGAAGCCAAACGTCTTCCGGATGAAGCTCCTCGGCGCCGAGGTCAAAGCCGTCACGGCTGGCTCCGCCACGCTCAAAGACGCCATGAACGAGGCGATGCGAGATTGGGTCGCCCATGTCGACGACACCTATTACCTGATCGGTACGGCGGCAGGTCCGCACCCCTACCCTGCCATGGTGCGCGACTTCCAATGCGTCATCGGCAATGAGGCCAAGGCGCAGTTGTTCGAGGCCGAGGGGCGCTTGCCGGATGTCGCGATCGCGTCCGTCGGCGGCGGCTCGAATGCCATCGGCCTGTTCCACCCCTTCCTCGATGAGCCCTCCGTGCGCCTCATCGGCGTCGAAGCCGGCGGCCATGGCGTCGATACCGAGCAGCATGCTGCCAGCATGGCGCGCGGCACGCCCGGTGTGCTGCATGGCAACATGACCTATCTCCTCCAGACGGCGGACGGGCAGATCCAGGAAGCGCATTCGATCAGCGCCGGCCTCGACTATCCTGGCATCGGACCCGAGCATTCCTTTCTGTTCGACACCAAACGCGTGGAATACGTGCCGATCAATGACGATGAGGCGCTGGCGGCCTTCCAGCTCTGTTGTCGGGTCGAGGGTATCATTCCCGCTCTGGAATGCGCCCATGCCCTCGCGCAGATCGGCAAGATCGCCGGTGCGATGGGTAAAGACGAGATCATCCTGATGAACATGAGCGGACGCGGCGACAAGGACATCTTTACTGTGGCCGCCCATACCGGGGTCACGCTGTGAGCCGAATCGCCGCCCGTTTCGCGGCTTTGAAGCGCGAGGGGCGTGGGGCGCTTATTCCGTTCCTCGAAGCCTATGACCCGGACCTCGACACCAGCACCGCCATTTTGCACGGCATGCCGGCGGCGGGCGCCGATCTCATCGAAATCGGCATGCCCTTCACCGACCCGATGGCGGATGGCCCGACCATTCAGCTGGCCGGCCAACGCGGGTTGAAGGCCGGCGCCACCTTGGTGGGCACCCTCGCCATGGTCGCGAAGTTTCGCCAGGTGGATGAGACGACGCCTATCATCCTGATGGGTTACCTCAACCCTATCGTGGCCTATGGGCCGGAGCGCTTCTGCAAGGACGCGGCCATAGCGGGCGTCGATGGCCTGATCGCGGTCGATCTGCCGCCCGAGGAAGCCGACCTTGTGGCGCCCTTTGCCCAGGCCGAAGGTCTCGACATCATTCGCCTGATCGCGCCGACCACGGATGACGCACGGCTGCCTTATGTCCTCGAAGGCAGTTCCGGCTTCATCTATTATGTCGCGATTGCGGGCATTACCGGCACCCGCAGCGCCTCGACGTCCGATCTGTCCGCCGCCATCCCTCGGATTCGGCGCTTTAGTGACCTGCCGATTGCCATCGGTTTCGGCGTCCGCACGCCTGCCCAGGCGGCGGAAGCGACCACCATCGCCGATGGCGCAGTGGTGGCCTCGGCGCTTATTGAGACTCTGGCGAAGAGCCTCGACGAGAACGGCCGCGCCAAGCCCGGCACGGCGAACCTTGTGCTGGACCAAGTGCGGGATTTGGCCGCCGCCGTCCGTGGCGTGCGCGCCGCGGCCTAAGGAGCGACACTCATGAGTTGGCTCACCGAATTCGTTCGCCCCAAGATTCGCACCCTGCTCGGCCGCAAGGATGTGCCCGAGAATCTGTGGCATCAGTGCCCGGCCTGCCAGCAAATGATCTTCCAGCGCGATCTGGATGCGAACCTGAAGGTCTGCACCCATTGCGGCCACCACATGCGCGCCTCGGCGCGGGAACGTCTGGCCTGGACCTTCGATGACGGCGCTTTCACGATCATCGACACGCCGCGCGCACCACAGGACCCGCTGCGCTTCCGTGACCAGAAGCGGTATTCCGACCGGCTGAAGGATGCGCGGGAAAAGACCAAGCTGGAGGAAGCGATCGTCGTCGGCCACGGCCTGCTCGGCGGCCGCAAGACCGTCGTGGCCGCCATGGCCTTTGACTTTATGGCCGGCTCCATGGGCGCCGGCGTCGGCGAAGGAATCGTCGCCGCCGCCAAGCTCGCCGTGCTGCAGCAGGCGCCGTTCATCATCTACACGGCCTCCGGCGGTGCACGCATGCAGGAAGGCGCCATCAGCCTGATGCAGATGCCGCGCACCACCATCGCCACGCAGATGGTCAAGGAAGCGGGCTTGCCCTTCATCGTGGTGCTCACCGACCCGACCACCGGAGGCGTTACCGCGAGCTTCGCAATGCTCGGCGATATCCAGATCGCGGAACCCGGCGCCCTGATCGGTTTTGCCGGCGCCCGCGTGATCGAGCAGACGGTGCGCGAAAAGCTGCCCGAAGGCTTCCAGCGCTCGGAATATCTGTTCGAGCACGGCATTGTGGACATGATCATCAACCGCCTCGAAATGCGCGCGACCTTGTCCCGTCTTGTCGGCCTGCTGGCACCGGTCGCACCAGCCGCGACGGACCTCGCTGCCTAAGGCCAAAACGATGTCCACCGCTGTTATGAGTTCGCGGGAACGCAGCCTCGATCCCCGCGTGGATGGTATATTGGAGCGTTTGCTCCGCCTCTATCCCCGCGCCATCGATCTCAGCATGGATCGGCTGCTGAGCTTGCTCGCTAAGCTCGGCAATCCCGAGCAGCGGCTAGCGCCGGTGCTGCATGTCGCCGGCACCAATGGCAAGGGCAGCACTTGCGCCTTCGCCCGTGCGATTGCAGAGGCCGCCGGCCTGCACGTGCAGGTCTATACCTCGCCCCACCTGATCGATTTCAACGAGCGCATTCGCCTGACGGATGGGTTGGTTCACCACCGCCGGTTGGCGGATACGCTAGAGCAGGTCGAGCGGGTCAATGACGGGGCGCCGATCACCGTCTTCGAGGTCATCACAGCCGCCGCCTTTCTGCTCTTCGCGGCTGACCCTGCCGATCTCTGTATTCTGGAAGTCGGCCTCGGCGGCCGAGGCGACGCGACCAATATCATCGCGCGCCCTGCCGCCTGCGGTATCACCTCGATCTCGATCGACCACCGCGATTTCCTGGGCGACCGGCTGACGGGCATTGCCGCCGAGAAATCGGGCATCATCAAAAGTGGCGTGCCGGTCGTGACTGGAGAGCAGAAGCCCGAGGTTCTGGCGGTGATCGCCGATTTCGCGCGGGCAAAGGGCACGACCCTTCTGGCCCGCGACCGCGATTGGCAGATCGAACCGAGCGGCCACGGGCTGCGGTTCACCGATGCGGCGGGATCGCTCGCGCTGCCGCTGCCGTCCCTCTCCGGCCTGCATCAACACGACAATGCCGGGATCGCCATCGCGGCGCTGCGTGCCTCCGGTCTCACCTTCCCAGACGCTGCGTTCCAGCGTGGCCTAACGCAGGTCGAATGGGCCGGGCGGATGCAGCGCCTGGATGGCCGTCTCGCGGCGCTTCTGCCCAACGATTGGGAACTGTGGCTGGACGGCGCCCATAATCCCGGCGCTGGGGTCGCCCTCGCCCGACATCTCAAGGATTGGGCCGACCGGCCGTTGCATCTGGTGATCGGGATGAAGCAGGGCAAGGACGCGGCGGAGTTCCTCAAGCCGCTGCTACCCTATGCGAAGACGGTTTGGGCCGTGGCCGAGCCCGACCAGCATCTGGCGCTGTCGGTGGATGAGGTCATCGCGGCATCGGGCGGCATCGCGCGCTCGGGCGGAACCGTGTCGCAGGCGCTGCGGCGCCTGGCGGCGGAAGAAACGGCGCCGGCGCGGGTGCTGATCTGCGGGAGCCTTTACCTGGCCGGAGCTATTCTGCGCGGGGTTTGAGCGTCGCTGTCGCGTGGTGGAATGCGCTTCGCTTTTCCACCCTACGCGTCGCGATTGCCCTCGTAGGGTGGAACAGCGAAGCGCATTCCACCAATTAGCTACCGCGCCACCAAAGCCGCCGTGCCCATATACCCGGCCGCCGTCGCCAACACGCAGAGGACCACCGACAGACCGATATTTGCGAAAGCCGCCGCCGTGCGTCCCTCGCGCAGCAATTCGAAGGTCTGAAGACTGAACGAGGAAAACGTGGTGAAGCCGCCGCAGACACCCAGCATCAGGAAGATGCGCGTCTCGGTGTTGAGGATGGTGCGGCTGGACGACAAGGCGGTCGCTGCGACGACGCCGATCAGTGCCGAGCCCAGGACGTTGATGAGGATGGTGCCCCAGGGAAAGTGGGTCCCCATGTGACGCACGGACACGACCCCGACCCAGGCCCGGCCGACGCTGCCCAAGGCACCGCCCAAAGCAATCCACAGATACATCAAAGGCGGCATCGCGAACGCTCCATCATCACCGCGTGAGGATGACCGTCATCCCCGCGCAGCGGAAGATGGCCTCAGGCCGGAAGATGCTTGGCGATATAGGGCGGGAGCTGGAAGGCACCGACGTGAATCTCCGGCGTCCAATAGCCCGTGGTGCCGAGAATGCCGGCGGCCTCAGCCCGTGCGCGAATGGTGGCGACATCAACGGTCGCGACCCCAGGCTGCTTGCCGGCCCAGCCGAGCGTCATATAGCCACCGACATAGGTGGGCACGGCGGCGATATAGGCACCGACATGGGGAAAGAATTGGCGGCGACGAAGGCTGGTTTCGCGAAGCTCGTCGGCTTGCATGAAGGGCACACCGCACTGGTTCACGATCAAGCCGTTGGCGGTCAGGATGCGCGCGCTGTTCTCGTAAAACTCATCGGTGAACAGCACTTCGCCGACGCCGATCGGGTCGGTCGAATCGACGATGATGACATCGAAGCTCGCGTCCGGCGCGCGCCGCACGTAATCGATGCCGTCGCCCACGATCACTTCGCCACGCGGATTGGTCCAGGCGTCGCCTGCGATGTTCGGCAGGAACTCCTTGGCGAGGCGAATGACCTCGCCGTCGATCTCAGCCATCACGGCGCGTTCGACGCCCTTATGCTCCAGCACGCGGCGCAGCACGCCGCCGTCACCGGCGCCGATTATCAGCACATTCTTCGCATCGCCATGAGCCAGCAGCGGCACATGGGCGAGCATCTCTTGATAGACGAACTCGTCGCCCTCAGTGATCTGGATGATGCCGTCGAGCACCATGACGCGCCCATGGCTCTCGCTCTCGAAGATCACGATGTCCTGGAAGTCGCTTTGCACGCGCGCCAGTTCGCGGGTCACGCGGAACCTCTGGCCCCAACCGGGATACAGGGTTTCGTTCAGCCAGGTATCAGTTGCCATGGGGATGCTCCGGCGACAAAACAGAAAGACCCACCCATGACTTTAGGAGCCAAGGATGGGTCTGATTGTGAAGTAAGAGGGAAGAACGGAGCTTACGCTCCGGCGCTGCCGCGGCGCTGTTCGTCCAGATCGATCCGCGTCGGCTCGAAGGCTGCCTGAAGCACAGGAATGCCGAGATGCGGGTTGCAATCGCCGCACATGAAGATGTCGATCGCGGCGAAGTTCTTCTCGGGCCAGGTGTGGATGGAGATATGGCTCTCCGCCAACACGAGTACACCCGACACGCCACCATTTGGCGTGAAGTGATGGAAGTGCGAATGCAGGATCGTCGCACCGGCAATCACAGCGGCCTCGCGCAAGGCGCGGTCGATATGATCCAACTCTGAGAGATTGGTTGCCCCCCAAAGATCCACCAGCAGATGCATGCCGGCAAACCTCTGCCCGTCACGCTCGATCCAATAGTCCTTCTGCTCCTCCGCAACAGTCGCGGTGACAACAGACGTCTGGTTCTCGCTCGGGAAATCCGAGACCATCCCCAGTCGGGCAAGTGCGTTCATCGCATGCTCCCTCAACCAGCAGATAGCCTGTTGGTACATGCCCTCATGGCATGCCCCCTGGGGCCAAGGGGGCGGGTTATGAGGTCCACGCCCCCCAGGCGCAAGTGAAATTATGATGCACGGACCGGGCTCCGCTATGCATTCAGGGCGTATTGTTCTGAAAGCCCCTTCAAAAACGCTCGTTTTCTCTCAAAAACACGTGGATGGCGTCGATGGTTTTCTCGTCCATGAGGGACGGCGCATGGCCCACATCCGGAACGACCAGACCACGGGAGCCGCTTCGTTCCATGTCCGCAAATGTCTCGGGCAACAGAAGATCGCTGGTCTCGCCCCTGATCGTGAGCCTCGGAATGGCGATTTTCTGCCATAATGGCATCAGATTCACCGCTTTCGGCTCTTCCGCCCGGATTGGAATGGCGATCGCGGGGTCGTAATGAAGGGTGAGTTTGCCTGAGGGCAGGCGCCGCGCGGAATGCCGCGCCATGGTAGCCCAGGCTTCAGCGTCGGGCACGCCGAAGGGGGCGTGAACGATGCGCAGATACGCCTCCACGCCCGCGAAATCCTCAAATTCAGGCGGCGGCAGCATATAGTCGCGAATGCGCGCCAGGGCTTCGACGGGAATGACGGGTCCGATGTCGTTCAGAACCAGACGGGCGATGGGTGTGCCAGGCTGGGCGGCCAGGATCAGGCCGCAAATGCCGCCGAGCGATGTGCCCACCCAGCCGACCGGTCGCGGAATATCCGCCAAGAGATGCGTCAGGGCGTGGACGTAGGAGGCCGGGTGATACAGGCCAGGGTCACTGAGCCAGTCCGAATGCCCACGGCCGGGCAGATCGGGACAGATGACCCGAAAGTCCGCCGATAGCACCTCCGCCAACCGGTCGAAGTCCCGCCCTTGGCGTGTCAGGCCATGAACGCAGATGACCGGCGGTGCATCGGCCGCGCCCCACTCGGCGGTGGCCATATGGTGGAAGCCGTCCGCCAGCATATAGCGGACCGAGCCGGTGCGTGGTTCCATGCGGCATCTCCGTTTTGATGAAAGCCTGTAGACTTGCATCTTGGGCGCCAGTCGTGACCCATGCGGCGGCGCCTATCAACCGCGAGGACGATCACCATAGCCTCCGCCCGGGATTTTTACGCGCGACTGCGCCCGATGCCGCTTTCACGCCTGGTCAAGCGCGTCCTGATCGGGATCGGTCTCGCGCTGTGCGCCATCATCATCGTGATCGCGTCGATCATCTGGCGAGTCCTGCCGCCGCAGCAGGACACGCTGGTCATTCCCGGAGTTTCAGCCCCGATCGGCGTCAGCTTCGACACTGACGACGTGCCTTATATCCGCGCCTCGTCACCAACGGATGCGGCGCTCGCCCTCGGCTATGTCCATGCGCGGGACCGGCTGTTCCAGATGGACCTGATGCGCCGCGCGGCGGCCGGGGATCTCGCCTCCCTCTTCGGGCCGGCCGCCTTACCCAATGACCGTGAAATGCGAATCCTCGGCATCCGGGCCAGTGCCGAAGCGGATGTCGCCGATCTGTCACCCCCAACACGCGCCCTGCTCCAGGCCTATGCGGACGGCGTCAATGCCTGGATCGAACGCCGTGGCCGGCTTTCGGCGCCAGAATTCGTGTTCCTCGGCAAGCCGAGGCCGTGGACGATTGTGGACAGCCTGCTGTGGGGCAAGACGATGGGCCTGTGGCTGTCGGGCAATTGGCAGACCGAGCTGCAGCGCCTCGCCCTCTCCGCTAAGATGCCGCGTGCCAAGATCGAGTCGCTCTGGCCGAGCGCGCCTGGAATGATGCCCGCCGTGGCGGAGATGATGCCCCAAACCACCCCTGGTGCTGCGGCAGCGGCGCGGCAGGCGCTGGCATGGCTGCGACATTTTCCGCAGCCCTTCACGCAGCCAGCCCAAGCCTCGAACGAATGGGCTCTGTCAGGCACGCATACCGCGACCGGCCAGCCGATGCTGGCGGGCGACCCTCACCTTGCGCTCAACTTCCCTGGCCTCTGGTATCTGGCGCGGATCGACACTCCCGAAGGCACACTTGCTGGCGCCACGGTGCCGGGCCTGCCCTTCCTGGTGATCGGCCGCAACGACCACGTTGCCTGGACCTTCACCACAACCGGCGCCGATACCCAGGACGTCTTCATCGAGCATGTGTCGCCCGATGGCCTCAATTACCAAACACCCGATGGGTGGGCGCCGTTCAAGACGCGCATCGAGGTCATTCATGTCAGCGGGCAGCCCGATGAAACACTCACCGTGCGCCTCACCCGCCACGGCCCGGTGATCCGCACCGGTCCCACCGACCACACCGTGCTGACGGTGGAGATGGGGAATTTGGCGCCGCATGACACGGATGCCGATGGGCTGCGGCTGCTTGACGCCGCCCGCTATGTCAGTGACGTCGGCATTGCCGCCGCGAAGATCACCAGCCCGGTGCAGAACCTGATGACGGCGGATACCGCCGGGAATATCGCCTTCTACACCACCGGGCGCGTGCCCATCCGCCGCGCTGGCGACGGTGCTTGGCCACAGGACGGCGCCGACGGCGCGCATGACTGGACCGGCTTCGCGAGCGGCAAGGCGCTTCCCCATAGCGTCAACCCCGCCTCCGGCCGTTTGGTGAACGCCAATGAACCGACGGCCGCACCCGGGTTTCCCGTCTTCATCAGCCGAGACGCCTATGGCGACTGGCGCGCGCAGCGCATTCGCGAACTGCTCGCCCAGTCGGAACGCCACACTTTGGATAGCTTCGCCGCGATGCAGATCGATACCACCAGCGACTTCGCAAGACGGCTGCTGCCGGTGCTCACGATCCTCAAGGTGCCGGCGACCGATGTCGGTGCGCCCGCCGCCGCCCTTCTACGGAATTGGGACGGCCAAATGGCGATGGATCGGCCGCAGCCGCTGATCTTCAACGCCTGGATGGACCGCTTCGTGGACAAGGTCCTTCATCGCAATGGGCTGACGCCCGATGATGCGCCTGTCGAGCAGGATCGATTTCTGCTGTCCCTGCTGCTGGAAACGGACGGCGCCCCCGCCCAGGCAATGCTGTGGTGCGGCGGGGACTGCCGCCCCATGCTGCTTGACGCGCTGAACGACTCCGTCGCCGACCTGAAGCACCGTTACGGGCGTCGCATGGGCAACTGGCGCTGGGGCAATGCGCATCGGGCGCTCTTCGCCCATCCCTTGCTCAGCCGCATTCCGGTGGTCGGGCGTTTTGGGCGGATCTGGCTGTCCGTGCCAGGGGATGCGACGACCGTCGATGTCACGGCGCCCGGTCCGACCGCCACCGACCCCAACGGCTTCACCGCCCTGCATGGGCCGGAGCTGCGCGGCGTCTACGACCTGTCCGACCTCGACCAGAGCCTGTTCGTGATCGCGCCGGGCCAGTCTGGCAACTTGCTCGATTCACATGCGCAGGATTTTCTCCTGCGCTGGCGATCCGGGCTTTCCGTGCAACTCGGCCCGGAGCCGAATGTGGTATCCCGCCAGATCAGGATCATGCGACACTGACGCTCGATATGAGCAGCATGAACCCCACGCGGCTGGATGATGACACCCTGACCTGGGGCGTTCCCAGCCGCCGTGTCGGTGCCTTCCTGATCGACTGGCTGCTGATCGCGCTGTTGACGATGGGCGTTTCGATCGGCTTCGCGGTGATCCACATCATGACACTCGGCCTGTTGCACGGGCCCGCGCATCTGATCCTGGTCATCGGCGCGATCTATGACGTGTGCTGGATCGCCGGCCCCTTCGCCGCCACGCCTGGTCAGATGGCCATGGGGTTGTCTGTGCGCCGCGCAGACGATCTGGGCCGGCCGATGCTGGCGCAGGCCGTCGCCTTTACCGGTCTTCTGTATGTGACACTGGCGGCCGGCGTGATCTGGCTCGCCATCGCGTTTTTTACCCACCGCCGGCGCGCGATCCATGACATGATCTCGGGACTTGTCGTGATCCGCGCGGGCGCTCTCGACGGGCGGGTATGGTGAGCGAGAGGCCTCGATGAACTACAGGACGATTCGCCGGCCGAATTTCTTTTACACGACCGCGCCGCTGCCTTGCCCCTATTTGCCCGACCGTACAGAGCGAAAGGTCGTCACGGAGCTGACCGGCCCGGAAGCCGAGGCCCTGCACGATCGTTTGTCCCGCGCCGGATTTCGCCGCAGCCATAACATCGCCTACGCGCCGGTTTGCCCGAACTGCAAAGCCTGCGTGCCGATCCGCATCCCCGTTGCCCTATTCGAACCAGATAGGACCTTGCGGCGCATCGCCCGCGCCAATGCCGATCTCCTGCGGCGCGAAACGACGGCGATCGCCACCGCCGAGCAGTATCATCTTTTTCAGCGGTACCAGCAGGCGCGCCATACCGAGGGCGATATGGCGACGATGAGTTTCTACGATTATCGCGCCATGATCGAGGACACGCCGATCGAGACCCTGGTTGCGGAATTCCGCGACGAGGCGAATCGCTTGGTCGGGTGCTGCCTGATCGACAAGCTCGCGGACGGGCTTTCCGCCGTCTACAGCTTCTTCACACCAGATGCGGACAAACGATCCCTTGGGACGTTTGCGATCCTGGCGCTCATCGACCGGGCGCGCGCGATGGGACTGCCCTATGTCTATCTTGGTTATTGGGTCGCTGAGAGCCGGAAGATGGCGTACAAGACGCGGTTCCAGCCTTGCGAAATTCTAACTAACGGCGCCTGGCATTTGATGACCGAGACCGACGGGCAATCACAGACCGGTCCGGCACCCGCGCTCTCACCCTTCAGCGAAGCTTTGTCGAATATCATGCCCGCAGATACCGATAGCGTCGGCGGATAACGCTGCGCTCATCCGCCCTACGACGCGATGTAGGGTGGATAAGCGAAGCGTCATCCACCGAAGAAGGCGCTAGCTCCAGCGACGCATGACCTGGCGGTAGCGCGGCTCCGGCGGGGTCGCGAAGGGGCTGGACGGCGAATGCGCCAGATAGCCAATCAGATAGCCGATCGCTGCGATGCCGATCAGTGACAGCAGCGGCTGCTCCTGCACCGTCTTGCCGACATACGCGCCGGCCGAGGCGCCGACTTCCTGAACCTTGCTGCCGTATTCGCCAGCGCGGGCGCGCACCGTCTCCGCCGTTTCGCGCAGAGTCTCAGCGGCTTTCGCGGCGGCGGAGGAGACTGTGTCGGAGGCCGCGTCGGCCATATCGCCGGCCTTGTCCTTGACGTCGCCGAATGTGTCCTGGGCCTTGCCCATCATCTGATCGGCCTTGCCTTCGGCCTGCAACTTCGCGTCCCCAGTGAGGCCGCCAGCGGCGTCCTTCACCTTGCCGGTGACGTCTTTCACGGTGCCGTCAACTTGATCTTCGTTCATCGCATGGTCCTCCTCTGTGGGCGGCGCCGCCGTTGGGCGACGCTCGCACGGTGAAGATCACATGGGGCGGGCGGGCCAAGTTGGAACTCCCGCCCGACAATTTAGGGGCGGCTCAGTATCCGTAATAGCCGTAGACCGGGACCGGCACCGCATAGGCAGGGGGCGCGATGCCGTTGCCTTTGGACGTCATGCATTGGGCATAGGCGGTGTTATACATCTGCTGAAGGCTCTCGCCCGCCTGCTGGGACTGTCCGGCACCGACGGCCGAGCCGCCAAGCAAACCCGCACCTGCGCCGATTGCCGCACCCGCACCCGCATTGCCGCTGACGGAGCCGAGCAGGGCGCCAGCCGCAGCCCCGATTCCGGTGCCGATCAACGCAGACGCCGCGCCATTGTTCTGGCTCTGCTGCGAAGCCGCCGCCGCCGGAGAGGCGATATATTCCGAGGCGTATTGGCGGCAGCTATAATCCTCATATTGGAAAGTCTGCAGGGGTTTGCCCGCATCCGGCAGGGACATGATCGTGGGGCCGCTCGGCGGCGGCACGGCGCAGCCCGCCAAAATCAGAAGCGCGGCCGTGGTGGGCAGCAGGGTCTTGAGCGTCTTTTGCCGAGTCATCGATCATCTCTCGTCAGTGGAGAGCGGGACAATGCTCACCCTCAGAAAGACAGATCAAGCATCGCGATGTAACACTCAGGTGCGGTCGCCGTCAGCCCGGTCGGCGCGCCCGCAGGGCGGTCGTCAACGTGCCATCGTCCAGCACTTCCAGCGCGCCGCCGATGGGCACGCCCTGGGCAACGCGGCTTACGATGATGCCGAAGCTCGCCAGCCGGTCCGCCAGCCAATGCGCCGTCGCGGCACCATCGACCGTCGCGCCCAGCGCCAGGATCACCTCCCGCACCTCGCCTTCCCCCACCCGCCGCAACAGCGGCGTGACGCTGAGATCCTCGGGGCCGACGCCGCCGAGCGGTGACAGCGTACCCCCGAGGACGTGATACAATCCCCGATGGGCGCCGGCGCGCTCGATCGCCCACAAATCGCCCACGCCCTCGACCACGCAAATCAACGTGATGTCACGGTGGCTGTCCAGGCAGATGCCACAGGGATCGCTGCTGTCCAGATTGCCGCAGAGCGAACAGGGCCGCACGGCCCGCGCCGCATCCGTCAGCGCCACGGAGAGCGGCAGCATGCGGGCCTCGGGGTGTTGCAGAAGTTTCAGCGCTGCCCGCCGCGCGCTGCGCGGACCCAGACCCGGCAGCTTCGCGAGAAGCGCAATCAGCCGCTCGACTTCAGGGCCGCCCATCCGATCGAACTAGAACGGCAGCTTCATGCCCGCCGGAAGCTGCATCCCACCGGTCACCTTCTGCATCTCTTCGGCGGCCATCGCCTCGACCTTGCGCTTGGCGTCGGCATGCGCCGCGATCAGCAAGTCCTCGAGCATCTCCATCTCCGCCGGATCAGCGAGCTTGGGGTCGACCTTCACGCGCTTCATCTCGCCCTTGCCGCTCAGCACGATGGTGACCATGCCCGCGCCGGCCTGTCCTTCGACTTCGACGCTTTCAAGGGTGGACTGCATGTCCGCCATTTTCTGCTGCATCTGCGATGCCTGCTTCATCAGTCCAGCCAGGTTCTTCATAGGTCTTCCTCTAGGTCCATATCGTCCATCGGCTCCGCGTCGGGTGGCGCGAAATCCGGCATGTGGTCAGGCAAGATCAGCCCGTCATCGGGTTCAGCGATTTTTGGCGACAAGCGGAATTCATCGACGGTCGGGTCCCGCACCGTCTCCAGCTTCGCCCCCGGAAAAGCCGCCATGATGGCTTTGACCAAGGGATGGTCAGAGGCTTCGGTCTCCCGCCCAAGATCGGCCGCCACGCGCTGCTCATCGATCGTCGGCTCGCCTGGCTGCGTCGAGATGACGATGGTCCAGCGGAAACCGGTCGCGTCAGCAAGCAGCGACGTCAGCCGGGCCGCGAGGTCACGCGGCGCTTCCGGTTGCGGCCGCAACTCGATGACCGGGGGGGCGAAGCGGACCAGATGCACCGAATGCAGGAGGTGGCCATAGAGCGTCACCTCCTTCAATTCCCGAATGAGCGTGACGACTTCGCGAAAGCTGGTCGGCATGGGCGACGGCTCAGGCACCGCGTCCGCCATTGGCTCCACGACGGGTTCCGCGATCTCCTCGCGGGGTGCGGCTCGGGCAACGGCGGCACCCCCACCCGAGGCCATGGCACGCGGCGCTGGCGGGTTGGCGGGGGGCACGGCAACGACCGCCGGCTGAAAAGACGATTGAACGGCTTGGGGCTCGCTACCGGTCAAGCGACGCACAAGCTCACCCGGCGTCGGTTGATCGGCGAGGTAGCACAGGCGGATCAACACCATCTCCGCCGCCGCACGTCGGTCGGGCGCGGCCTCGACCTCCTGCACGCCCTTGAGCAGCATCTGCCAGGCGCGGCCCAGCACAGGAATCGTCAAAGTCTCCGCCAGCGCCCAGCCGCGCACCCGCTCCGCCTGGGGTAAATCCGGGCTGTCCCGCAAGGCCGGCGCGGCCTTCAGCCGGCTCAGCACATGGACCAGCGCCAGAAGATCCTGAAGCACGAGGCCGGCATCGGCACCGCGCTCATGGGCTTGGTCCAGAATCGCCAGCGCCTCGGCGGGGCGGCCGGCCATCAGGGCCTCCATCAAGTCGAAGACCAGGCCACGATCGGCGAGGCCGAGCATATCGGCCACGGCTTCGCCAGAAATCGCACCCTCCTCGGTGCCCCCCATGGCGATCGCCTGGTCGAGAAGGGACAGCCCGTCCCGCACCGAGCCATCGGCCGCGCGGGCGATCAACTCCAAGGCCTCGGGCGCGACCGCAACGTGCTCGGCTGCCGCGATGCGTCCGAAATGGGCGGCGAGTTCGGCCGCCGAAACCCGGCGCAGATCGAACTTTTGGCAGCGCGACAGGACCGTCACGGGCACCTTGCGCAATTCGGTGGTGGCGAAGACCAATTTCACATGCGGCGGCGGTTCCTCCAGCGTCTTCAACAGGGCGTTGAAGGCGTTGCGGGAGAGCATATGGACCTCATCGATGATGAAGACCTTCACCCGCGCTTCCATCGGCCGGAAGCGCGTCGCCTCGATGATCTCGCGCACATCATCGACACCCGTGCGGCTGGCGGCGTCCATCTCCATCACATCGGGATGGCGGTCGGCCATGATCGCCACACAGCTGGGGCAGACGCCACAGGGGTCGGCCGTGGGGCCGCCCTTGCCGTCCGCGCCGGTGCAATTGAGGCAGCGGGCAATGATGCGCGCTGTGGTGGTCTTGCCGGTGCCGCGCACGCCCGTGAGCATGAAGGCATGGGCGACCCGGCCGGTGGCGAAGGCGCGGCGCAGGATGCGGACCATCGCCTCCTGCCCGATCAGCTCATCGAAGCGGGTCGGCCGATAAGCGCGGGCAAGCACGCGATAGGGCGCGCGCGCCGCTGGCGGTTCGTCCCCGAATAATCCAGGACCCGAGGGCGGCGGCAAGTCGTCTAAGGAATCAATGTCGGCCACGAGCCCTTCTACACGATGGGAGGGTCGGGCAGGCAAGAGCTTGCCTGAATACTGAGAGGATGAAGCGGGTCTGATAAAGCGGGGGGCCGGACAACGACCCGAGCGGAAACTCGTTGCGGCTGCTTCCTTCCGGACCTGACCGGGTTGGCGAGGCGCCCGTCCGCCGCCGACCCCCCTGAGGGCTATCTACGCGCGCGAGGATCGCACTGCAAGACGAGTCGCGGGTTGTCCCGCGCGGCCTGTCATGCGAAGGACGGGGGTGCCTCTCATCCCCATCCGCGCGTCGCGCACGAACACCTACACCGGCAGCCCGCTCGACCGCATGGCCGAGCGCCGCGCCGACGCTGACTGGCTGGCGGAGATGCGTGCGCATCCCGAGGCCGTCGTCGCGCCGGTCTGGCGCAGCCACAACCTGTTCCGGGACCAAGCGGCAAGTCTGCTCCCCGCGCGGCATGCGGCCCTGCTGGACCATGACCCCAAGCACTGGATTTTTCTGGGCCTATGGGAAGCCCGGCCGATCTTCGGGCTGGATCTCGGCCACATCGATGAGCCGCTTCCCCAGCTGCCGCCCGATGCGGGTGAGTTCGCCGACATTCGCGGCATGGCCGGGCTGCTGCCGATGGGGGAGGCGCCGATCCTCGCCTATGCGCGCGGGCTGGTGCATTGGCAGAATCGCACGCGCTTCTGCGGCGTCTGCGGCAGCGCCTGCGTGCCGCAAAGCGCTGGCCATGTCATGCATTGCACCGGCTGCGGCACCGACCATTTTCCCCGCAGCGACCCGGCCGTGATCATGCTGGTGGTGCGGAACGACGCGATTCTACTGGGCCACGCCTCCCGCTTCCCCGAAGGCATGTATTCGACCCTCGCCGGCTTCGTGGAGCCGGGTGAAAACCTGGAAGAAGCGGTGGTGCGGGAAGTCTTCGAGGAAACCGGCGTACGCGTTGGTGAAGTTTTGTATCACTCCAGCCAGCCCTGGCCGTTCCCGTCTTCGCTGATGCTCGGTTTCTATGCCGAGGGATTGTCCGACGAGATCACCTTCCACGATGCCGAACTAGCCGACGCGCGCTGGTTTACCCGGGCGATGTGCCGGGACCCGGAGGCGCATCATTTTCGCCTGCCGGGGCCTGACAGTATTGCGCGCCGGCTGATCGAGGATTGGCTCGCCCAGCCTTCGGATTAGTTTGCGGAAAAGCGAAGCGGATTCCGCCGAACGCCGCCGCTAGATCACGTGGAACAGATACAGCAGGATGATGATGGGAATCGGGATGCCGAGGAGCCACAATAATCCGCCACGCATGACAAAATCCTCCTGAACGCGTTGTTATCAGGAGAATTTGGGGGCGCGTTGACGACTGGCAAGATCCTCGCCGTTAACGGAGCCGCAGAAGCACCCGCCTGATACGGAGGCGGATCGCCGAAAAGCGCCGGCCTGCATGCGCGGCACCCGGCGGCTTGCCGGCGCCCGGAACCACGCCACGCCCAGCCGCCACGGCCCAGGCACGGGCTGCCTCAACCTTGCCATGTGACCATGCGAACCAGGCGATCGTCATCAGGGCGGGGCGGCAGGCTTGATAGATCCACAAGGCGATGAGCAGGCCGACGCCTTTGATCAGCACCACCACGACGGTCGCGGCAAGGAAGTGCCTATGAGCCAGCAGATAGGCCGCGTAGAACCCGCCGATATGGCTCATCGCCTCTGGTATCAGGAACAGCGGCAGGATCGCCCATGGCGGCAAGCGGGCGAGCACCACCTCCGTCGCGCGAACGATCCTGGCGCGACGCAGGACGCGCGCCCCCCCGCGAAGCGCCATGCCGCCCAGCACGAGCAGAAGCGCGAAGGGCAGCAGAAGCGCGTCTTGCAGCCGCAGTCGGCGGAGCGATCGTCCGCCAGAGGATTGGCCGGGCGATGGCGTGGCGGTTTCCATCCCGTGCCTATAGCGGCAACCGTCGTGCGGCGGCAGATGGCATGTCTGGCGCCGCCACTTTGTGAATGCCGTCCGGTCCAGTAGAACCGCCGCGCCGCAGGAGTTCGACGTGCTGACATCTGGATACGACCACCAATAATGGCCTCTGCCTCGCTCTTCCGGCATCCGCTCACGCGGCTTGACCGCTACATCCTGCGTCAAGTCCTGGTGTCGCTGATTTCAGTCACGCTCGGGCTGGTGGCATTGATCTGGCTGACCCAATCGCTCCGCTTCGTGGAGCTGATCGTCAATCGCGGGTTGTCACCCTTCGTCTTCCTGCGGCTGACGGTTCTGCTCATCCCGAGTTTCGTGGCCGTCATTCTGCCCATTACGACGTTCGTCGTGGTCCAGTTCGTCTATCAGCGCCTCGCCGGCGACCGGGAATTGACGGTCATGCGCGCCGCCGGGCAGTCTCCCCTCGCGCTCGCCAAGCCGACCCTGATCCTGTCCATGGGCGTCTGCCTTCTCTGCTTCTGGCTGAACATCTGGGTGGTGCCGTCCAGCTTTGCGGCCTTCCGCGAATACCAATTCGAAATCCGCAACCGCATTGCGGCCTTCCTGTTGCAGGAGGGCGTCTTCACACCCATCGCCGCGAATCTCACGGTCTATGTGCGAAAGCGCGATCAGGACGGCACGCTGCACGGCATCATGGTGGATGACGAGCGGAGCCCCGAGGACCAAGCGACCATCATTGCCGAGGCCGGCCGAATCGTGCCCGGGCCGCTGGGTCCCCGCGTGATCCTGTTCAACGGCACACGCCAGGAACTGGATGCCAAGACCGGCCGCCTGAACCTGCTGACCTTCAGCGAGAACGTGATCAACCTCGCGGAAACCTCCAGCGACGCGGATTCCCGGTTTCGTGACGACTCCGAAGTCTCGATCCACGATCTGCTGCATCCCCCGCATGACGAGGTTCGCGCCCAGGACATTCCCAAATGGCGGGCCGAGGCCTATCGCCGCCTGGCGGAGCCGCTCACGGTCATCTCCTACGCCTTGGTGGCGCTCGCCTCGGTCCTGACCGGCGCCTTTAGGCGTCATGGCGGTCTGGCGCGGCCTTTGATCGGCGTCGCCATCACCGTGAGTTTGGTGGCGCTGGGCCTGGCGGTGAACAACGTCGCCTCACGCAACAGCCTCTGGCTTCCGTTGATCTGGTTGCATGCCATCGCTCCAGGCGTGCTCGCCGCCTGGCTGCTGCTGCGACGGCAGCGGATGCGCGTGCCGGTGTCGCCGCCGCTTGCCGCGACGGGAGGAGGCTGAGCATGTTTCTCTCGCGCATCCTGACGCTGTATATCAGCCGCCAGTTCATGATCTCGGTCGTCGCCATGCTCGCCGGGCTCACCGGCCTGGTGTCGCTGTTCGACTTTCTGGAACTGCTGCGGCGGGCCGCATCCCGGCCCGATGCGAGCTTCACGCTCATCATCAAAATGGCCCTGCTGCGCATGCCCTGGGCCATTCTCGAAATCCTGCCCTTCGCCATCCTGTTGGGTGGCATCTGGGCCTTCTGGCGCCTCAGCCGCTCGTCCGAACTCGTCGTTGCCCGCGCGGCGGGCCTCTCTGCCTGGCAGTTCCTGGGCGGACCCGTGCTGTGCGCCTTCGCGCTCGGCCTCTTCGCAATCGGTGCCGTTAGCCCCGTCTCGGCCATGCTCTTCGCGCGCGCGGAAGCCCTGGAACAGATTTACATCGATGCCGGGGGCGGCCCGCTCGCCCTGAATGGCGGCCAGCTTTGGCTGCGCCAGGCAGACGGCTCCGTCGATGATCGGGGGATCGCCATCATCCATGCCCGCGGCGTCATGATGCATAACGGCGTGCTGACCACGGGCGAGATGAGCATCTTCCGCCTGGGTCCAACCGACAAGATGCTGGATCGGATCGAGGCGCAGGGCGCGACACTGGTGCCGGGCAACTGGTCGCTCGCCAATGCACGTGCCTTGGTGCCGGGGAAGCCGGCGACCACCCTAGGCCCGATGATGTTGCCGACCGACCTCAATATCAGCCGCATCCAGCAGAGCTTCGCCGCGCCTGACGCCCTGTCCTTCTGGCAACTGCCCGGATTCATCCACGTTCTGGCGCGAGCCGGGTTTTCGACCGTCGGCCATCGCCTGCGCTTCCAGGCCCTACTGGCACTGCCCTTGCTATGTGCCACGATGTCCCTGGTCGCAGCGGGGTTTTCCATGCAGAGCAGCAGGCGGGGCGGCATCGCCCGGATGATCGGCGGTGGCGTCGCCGCCGGTTTCGCCCTGTTCATGATTTCAAAGGTCGCCGAACAGTTTGGCCAATCCGGCGCGCTTCCCGTGATATTGGCTGCCTGGGCGCCAGCAGCGGCCGGCCTGATGCTGGCGCTGTCGCTGCTGCTCCATCTCGAAGACGGTTGAGGGTCCGCCAGATGTCCAAGACGATGAGAAAGATGTGGAGGGCGACGGTCGGCGGCCTCGTCCTCGTCGCGACCAGCGTCTCGACCATGACGCCGGATGCCTGGGCGCAATTCGCGGCACCGGGGTCGCAGATTAGTTCGAAGCAGCCGGTCACCTTCCAGGCTGACCGCATCGATTATGATCAGAAGTCGAATATCGTCACCCTGATCGGGCATGTGCAGGCCTGGCAGGCCGGTCACGTCCTGTTCGCCGACCGCCTGCTCTATGACCGCAACACCAATATTGCCGACGCCATCGGCCATGTCGTGCTCATCTCCCCGGACGGGCAGATCGTCTACTCGAATTATGCCGAACTCAGCCGTGACATGAGCAACGGCATCATGAGCCAGATGAACGTCACCCTGCCGCTGAACGCCAAGCTGGCGGCCAATGGCGCGCGGCGGACGGAAGGCAAGCTGAACGAGCTGACCCGCGCGGTATACACCGCCTGCGACGTCTGCCTGAAGCACCCGGAAAACGCGCCGCTGTGGCAGATCCATGCCCGCACCGCGACGCAGGATCTTCAGCACCACATGATCGAGTACAAGGACGCGGTCATGGAGATCTATGGCGTCCCGATCCTATGGCTGCCGTATTTCTCCCACCCAGACCCCTCCGCCAAACGCCAGAGCGGCCTTCTCACGCCCAGCATCGGTGTGAACAGCCATTTGGGCGGGTTCGCGGAAATCCCCTATTACTGGGTGATCGACAATCAGTCCGACGCCATCATCACGCCGATCCTATCGACGAAGGATTATGCCGCCCTCGACGTCAAATACCGGCGGGACTTCAACTTCGGAACGGTCAACCTCAACCCGTCGGCGGGTCTCGATCAAGGCCGGATGCAGGGGGCGATTTTTGCGAACGGCCTCTTCGATCTGAACAACACCTGGCGGGCCGGGTTCAACTTCCAGCGCGCCTCCTCGGTCAGCTACCTCAACGACTATTCGATCCTGCCCAACGTCAATGAACTGGAAAGCACGCTTTATATCGAAGGCTTCGGCCAGGGCTCTTACGCCCGCCTCGACACCAGCTTCTATCAAGGCTTGGTGGCTAGCGTCTCGGACAGCCAGCTGCCGGTCGTGCTGCCCTATGGCCAGTATTCCTACAGCGGCCAGCCCGATGCCTGGGGCGGCAATCTGTCTCTCGGCGCCAATGCCTTCAACATCCTGCGCACCACCGGCACCAATACTCGCCGCGCGGCCTTCAGCACCGACTACAAGACGCCGTTCCAGGATTCGCTCGGCGGCCTGTGGAGCACCGACCTGCATATCGACGCCGCCGGCTATTCGGCGAGCAATCTGAACGATTTTCCGAATTTCGCGACCCGCGACAGCTCCAACACGGCCCGTGCCCTGCCACAGGTGGCGCTGAACTACCGCTGGCCGCTGATGAACGATGCGGGCAGGCTCGGCTCCCAGCTTATCGAGCCGATCGTCCAGGTCATCGGCGCTCCAAACATGGGCAATAACGTCAACAAGACCGGCATCCCGAACGAGGACAGCGACGACTTCCAGTTCACCGATGCCAACCTGTTCGGCTTCAACAAATACCCCGGCATCGACCGGCTGGAGAGCGGCATGCGCGCCAATCTCGGCCTGCATACGGAGTGGCTGCTCAATAACGGCAGCACGATCGACAGCCTGGTGGGCCAATCCTACCGCACCCACAAGGACACCACGTTTCCGGACGGATCGGGTCTTGAGGACAATGTCTCCGACATCGTCGCCCGCATCTCCTACACGCCGACGAGTTGGCTGGACCTGACCTATCGGACGCGGTTCAGCCACGTGAACCTGCAAGACCGCTTCATTGATGCCTTCGCGACGGCTGGCGCACCGATCCTGCGCGTCTCTGCGGGCTACCTCTATTCAGCGACGAACCCGTACTATTATTACGATGGCTCGACCCCGCCCGCCTCCTATTACATTCCGCGCAACGAAATCACGCTCGGCCTGTCGACCACCTACAAGGCCTGGACGTTGAACACGTTCCTGCAGAGGAACATACAGACCGGCCAAATGGATTCAACGAGCGTGGACGGCATGTGGCAGAATGACTGCCTGGCGCTCGACCTCAGCTTCAACCGCCGCGATACTTCGGTTGCGGGTGACAATGGCTCGACCACCGTTTTATTTCGCGTAACCTTCAAGACAATTGGCGGCATCGGCTTCAATGCACTGTAATCTCATGCACATGACTTCGATGCGCCTTCGCAAGAACAAGACCTCGGGAGGTCAGTACTCCGCCATGTCGTCACTTCGCCTGAGATCGATCCGCCTGCTGGCGGTGCCCCTGCTTTTGGGCTTCGCCTCTACCGCCGCGCCCGCCCGGGCGCAGACCGCGAGCATCGCGGCCGTCGTCAATGGCGAGGTCATCACCATGGGAGACGTGGAGAATCGCGCGCGGTTCTTCGCCCTCGCGACCGGACAGCAAGTCTCACCCGACGTGCTGCAGCACCTCACGCCGCAGATTCTCCAGCAGCTCATCAATGAGCGGCTGGAAATCCAGGAAGTCGAGCGTCGGTCGATCGTGATCACCGACAAGGAGGTCGCCCATGCCATTGATCAGATAGAGCACAACAACAGCATGGGTCCGGGCACGCTGCATGCGAAACTCACTCAGCTTGGCATCGGCTTCGGCACCTTGGTCAACCAAGTGCGCACACAATTGGGCTGGACCCAGGTTCTGCGCCAAATCGTCAATAATCTCGGCCGCCCCTCGGCCGCCGATATCGACACCCGGCTGCGCATGATGAAGGAAGAATCGTCCCAGCCCCAATACGACGTCGGCGAAATCTTCATTCCGGTGAGCAATCCAAAAGCTGAAGCGGACGCGCAACGCTTCGCCGATACGGTCATCGCCCAGCTTCGCCAGGGCGCACCCTTCCCCATCATCGCGGCACAGTTCAGCCAGGGTCCAACCGCCCTCCAGGGTGGCGCGCTCGGCTCGGTCGGTGCAGACGAACTCGATCCGGCGGTCGCCCAACTGGCGGCGCAGATGCCCATCGGCGCCATCAGCAACCCCGTTCCCGTCGCGGGCGGGATCGTGATCGTGCAGTTGCGTGGCCGGCAACAAGGCCAACAAGGAGGCGCGCCGACCCAGATGCTGAGCCTGCGCCAGGTCTTCCTGCCCTTCTCGTCGGCACTGGACCAGCAGCACCCCACAGACCAGCAGCGTCAGACGCTGGCGAAGTTCCACGCCATCGCAGCCTCGGTCCATAGCTGCGCGGATGTGGAAGCCGCCAATCGGGCGAATGGCGCCGTCAAGCCGGCCGACCCCGGCCCGGTGAACCTGGCCCAGGTCAGCCCGCCGCAGTTCCAGGCGCTGCTGTCCAAGCTGAAAGTCGGCGAGCCCAGCCCGCCTCTGCTCGCGACAGACGGCGTCAGCCTCGTGATGGTCTGCGGCACGACCACCCAGGCCGACACAGGACCGAGCCGAGATGAGATCGCCGAGCAGATCTTCAGCCGGCGCGTCAGCCTTGCCGCACAACAGACGCTGGATGGTTTGCGCCGCCAGGCGTCGATCCAGAACATGCTGGCGCATTGATCGACACGTACGAGCAAGAAGAGGCCTCCCCGTCGCCGGTGAGCGACGGGCGGCTTATTCCGCCGCATTTGAAGACTGTGATCGCGCGCCATAATTTTCGCGCGAAGCACTCTCTCGGACAACACTTCCTGCTGGATCTCAATCTGACGGCGAAGATCGCGACCGTGGCGGGCGATCTCGCCGGCCGCAATGTCGTCGAAGTCGGGCCGGGGCCGGGCGGCCTGACCCGTGCTCTGCTCGATACCGAGGCTGCCACGATCACAGCGATCGAAATCGACCCCAGGGGTGTCGCGGCGGCCGAGGAACTCGCCTCCTTCTATCCGCCGGGCCGCCTGCGCGTCATCGCGGCCGACGCACTCAAGATCGACGTCGTCTCCCTGATCCCGGAGCCACGGCAGGTCGTCGCCAACCTGCCCTATAATGTGGGCACGCCCCTGCTCATCGGCTGGCTGCGCCAGATCGCGCATTTCGAGCGACTGACGCTGATGTTCCAGGAAGAGGTGGCGCTCCGCATCGTGGCGGAGCCGGACACCAGCGCCTATGGCCGGCTGTCGGTTCTGGTGCAGTGGACCTGTTCGGCGAGCCTCGCAATCCGGGTGCCGCCGGAGGCGTTCACGCCGCCGCCGAAGGTGAATTCGGCGGTGCTGCGCCTTATCCCCAAAGCAGAACAACCCTCCGCCGCGCTGTTTTCAACGATGGAGAAGGTGACGCAATTCGCCTTCGGCCAGCGCCGCAAGATGCTGCGCGCCGCGCTGAAGCCCTTGGGGGGCGAGGCCCTGCTGCGCCGCGCGGATCTCGATCCGACGCGGCGTGCCGAAACCTTGACGATCGCGGAATTCGATCGGCTCGCGCGTTTGGTGGAAGCAGAAGGCGAGCCGGCCACTCAGACGTAGTTGGCGGAATGCGCTCCGCTTTTCCGCCAACCGACCAAGGGGCGCGGGGGTTGCTCATCGGGGGCCGGCAGTCCAAAACCTCCGCATGACGAGGCCCGCGACCCAGGAGGCTTGGTGAACCGTCTCGCGGACATCTTCGCCCGCAAACCTGCGCTTGCAGTCGAAGCAACGCCGCTTGCCCAGGCCCGCCTGCCCGAGCGTCAGCACAGGTTGGCGGATGCCGTGCTCTCCATACTGTCCGCGCATGCCGCCATCGCAGGCACCGACCCTCAAGACGAGATCGAACCGAGCCTCGCCATGGTCGAGGTCGCCACCACGCTGTGGACGCGCGTCCTGCGTTTCGATGGCGCAGATCCGTCCTGGCCTGATCGCGACCGGGTCATCGTGGCGCAGCGGCGGGACGCCCAGCTCGTGCGCGCGGTTCTTGAACTCTGTGGCATCGAGGCCGCAGAGTTCGGCCGTGGTCTGCCGCATGGGCTTCCCGGCGTCGATTCCGTCGCCTCCCAGCCAGGCCAAGCGCTGGCCTATGCCGTCGGCACCGCGCTCGGTGAGCGGATGATGGCGGCCCGTTTCGGCAAAAGCCTCGTCGATCATCGCACCTGGCTGCTCGCGACACCGGCTGACCTGATGGGCGGCTTGAGTTATGAGGCCGCGAGCCTTGCCGGTGACCTCAAGCTCTCGAAACTCGCCATCTTGGTCGATGACACGCCACCCACCGCCAAAGCGCCCACGGCCAAAACCATCACGCCGTCCCCGGTGGTCGCAGGCGAGGATATGCTGGAACGCTTCGCTGAATGGGGCTGGGCCACCAAGCGCGTGGGAACGCAGGATCCGGCGGCCATCGCCTCCGCCTTCTCGATCGCGCTGCGCGCCCGCAAGCCTGTGCTGATCGCCTGCCGCCGCGCCCATCCGCCGACCGGCAAACCGTCCGTCACCATCAGCGAGGATGTGCGGGAGGCTTGGCGGGCCGCCGGCGCCCGCAGCACCACCGCGCGTCGCGGCTGGTTGAAGCGCCTAGCGCGCCACGCCCAAGCGGCGGAATTGGATCGCGTTCTGAACGGCCGCATGCCCGATGGCTGGCGGGAGACGGCCCGTGCCGAGCGTATGGCCCTCAGCGACGGAACCGAGCCGCAATCCACCCTCGCCGCCGGCCGACACTTCGCCGCGGCCATGGTGGCGTCGATGCCCGAACTCGTCGGCGCCAGCACCGTTCCCACGGCGAAGCGCGCCGCCTTTCCGCTACCCGGCGTTCTGCCCGTCGATGCCAGCGATTATGCCGGCCGGCATATCTGCTTCAGCGGGCGCGACATCGCCTTGCCCGGCGTTCTGGCCGGCATTGCCAGCCGAGGCGGCCTGATCGTCTCGGCCCAATCGACCGCCGCCGCCGCCGATAGCCTGCCGCAGACGCTGCGCGCCCTGGCGCGGGAAGGGCGGCGGCTGATCCATATCGTGGCGGAAGAACCGCTGGAGGATGCGGGCGCCGCCGCGGCGCTGCCGCTCGCCTCGCTGCGCGCCATTCCCAATCTTCTGGTCCTGCGCCCGGCCGGGGCCATCGAAACGGTCGAATGCTGGGAACTCGCCCTTCAGAAGGATGACGGGCCCAGCGTCATGCTTCATTCCACTCTCCCGACCGCCGGTTGGCGGCAGGAAAGCGCCGAAAACGCCTGCGCGCGGGGCGGCTATGTCGCGGCGGGCTTGTATGACGCGCGGGCTGCGACTTTGATTGCGAGTGGCGCGGAGCTGGCGGTGGCGCTCGATGCGCGGTCCCGGCTAGCGCAGGAAGGAATTCTCGTCGCGGTCGTCTCTTTGCCATGCTGGTCTCTGTTCGCGAGCCAGAATGAAGCTTATCGAGCGGATGTGCTGGGCGAGGCGCCACGCTTTGCGGTTGAGCCCGGGTCTGATTTCGGTTGGGGTCGCTGGCTCGGGCCGCAGGGACAGTTTATCGGAGCGGGCAGCAACGGTTCACTGGATACCGGGCGGCCTGGCCAAGGGATCGGGATCACGGCGGAGGCGCTGGTGGTCGCAGTGAAGAAGAAGATCTAACAAGGAGAAGTGACTATGGCTGTTAAGGTTGCGATCAACGGCTTCGGGCGTATCGGCCGGCTTGTGCTGCGGGCAATGGTCGAGAGCGGGCGGACCGATCTGGAGCCGGTGCTGATCAACGACCTCGGCAGCGTCGAGGCGAATGCGCATATGTTCCGCTACGATAGCGTGCATGGCCGCTTCCCCGGCACGGTCGCGGTGGACGGTGACACCATCACCATTAAGCTCAACGGCCGCACCTATGGCCCGATCCGCGTCTCCGCCGAGCGCGACCCGTCCAAGGTGCCGCTTCAGGGCGTCGATGTCGCGCTGGAATGCACGGGTCTTTTCACCAGCAAGGAGTCGGCCTCGCGGCTGCTCGAAGCCGGTGCCCGGAAGGTCATCGTCTCGGCGCCGGCCGATAGCGTCGATGCCACCATCGTCTACGGCGTCAATGAAAAGACGCTGACGAAGGAGATGACCGTCATCTCCAACGCCTCCTGCACCACCAACTGCCTGGCCCCGATGGCCAAGGTGCTGCACGAGAAGTTCCACATCCTGCGCGGCTACATGCTCACCATCCATTCCTATACCGGCGACCAGAAGACGGTGGACACGCTGCACAAGGATCTGCATCGCGCCCGCGCTGCCGCTCTGTCATCGATTCCGACCTCGACCGGTGCCGCGCGCGCCGTCGGTCTGGTTCTGCCGGAGTTGAAGGGCAAGCTGGACGGCACCGCCATCCGCGTGCCGACGCCGAACGTGTCGTTGGTGTCGCTGGACGTGAACCTGCGCACCCATGCAACCAAAGACGAGATCAACGCCGCGATGAAGGAAGCCTCCCTCGGCGCGTTGAAGGGCATCCTCGACTACAACACCGAGCCGCTGGTCAGCTCCGACTTCAACCACACCGCGGCGTCCTGCACCTTCGATGCCCCGCAGACCTCCGTGGTCGATGGCGAGCTCGCCCGCGTCATGGGCTGGTACGACAATGAGTGGGGCTTCTCGAACCGCATGGGCGACACCGCCGCGCTCTTCGGCTCGCTGTAAGCCCGCTATCGGCGGATAACGCTGCGCTCATCCGCCCTACATGCGATGTCGTAGGGCGGATGAGCGCAGCGTTATCCGCCATCAGACAGATTCAAAAAAAGACTCGGGAAACGCGTCATGACCTTTAAAACGCTCGACCACGCCGACGTCCGGGGGAAGCGCGTGCTGGTGCGCGCCGACCTCAACGTGCCGATGCGGGATGGCCACATCACCGACCTCACGCGCGTCGAGCGTGTGGTGCCGACGATTAAGGAAATCGCGGAGAAGGGCGGCCGCGTCATCGTCCTCTCCCATTTCGAGCGTCCGAAGGGCAAGCGCGTGCCCGAACTTTCCCTCAAGCCCCTGGCCGAAGCGATCTCGGAAGTGCTGCGCCAGCCGGTCGCTTTCGCCGATGACTGCATCGGCCCCGCAGCCGAGGCGGCCGTCGCCGCCCTACAGGACGGGGACGTGCTGTTGCTGGAGAATACGCGCTTCCAGCCCGGTGAAGAGGCGAACGACCCCGCGATGGCGAAGGCTCTGGCCACCCTGGGTGATCTCTATGTCAACGACGCCTTTTCGGCGGCCCACCGCGCCCATGCCAGCACCGAAGGCGTCGCCCATCATCTGCCGTCCTATGCGGGGCGGCTGATGCAGGCGGAACTGGAAGCGCTGGAAAGCGCCCTCGCCAAGCCCGAGCGGCCGGTGATGGCGATCGTCGGCGGCTCCAAGGTTTCTACCAAGCTCGATCTTCTCGGCAATCTTCTCGGCCGCGTCGATGTGCTCGTCATTGTCGGCGCCATGGCCAATACCTTCCTCGCCGCGAAGGGGCTGCCGGTCGGCCGCTCCCTTCAGGAGAAGGACCTGCACGACACGGCCAGGGAAATCATGGAGCGCGCGAAGAGCACCGCCTGCGAGATCGTGCTGCCGGTGGACGGTACCATCGCGCAGGAGTTCAAGGCCCATGCCGCGACGCAGGATCTGCCGGTCGAGGCCGAGTATGACGGCATGTCCCTCGATGTCGGGCCGAAGACGGCGCAGCTCATCATCGACCGCTTGAAGGATGTGAAGACGCTGGTCTGGAACGGGCCGCTCGGCGCCTTCGAGACGCCGCCCTTCGACGCCTCCACCATGCTCGTCGCGAAGGCTGTGGCTGATCTCACCATTGATGGATCACTGCGCAGCGTGGCCGGCGGCGGTGATACGGTTTCGGCGCTTCGCCAGGCGGGCGTCATCGAAGACCTCACCTATGTCTCCTCGGCCGGCGGCGCGTTCCTGGAATGGCTCGAAGGCAAAACCCTCCCCGGCGTGAAGGCACTCGGCTGATGAATTACGTGATCCCTCCGGCCGCCGTCGCGGCCGTGCCTGTGCGCGGTGGCGGTCTGTTCCCCGTGCGACGCATCTTCTGCGTCGGCCGCAATTACGAGGCCCATGCGCGCGAAATGGGGCATGACCCATCGCGGGAACCGCCCTTTTTCTTCACCAAACCGGCCGACACCATTCTGACGGGGGGCGCCGATATGCCTTACCCGTCCGCCACCGAGGAGCTGCATCACGAGGTCGAACTCGTGGTCGCCATCGGCACCGGCGGCCAGGACATCACCGAGGCTGAGGCGCGCACGCACATCTGGGGTTATGCCGCTGGCCTGGACATGACGCGGCGCGATCTCCAGGCCGTGGCCAAGAAGGCCGCGCGGCCGTGGGACATGGCGAAGGGGTTCGACCATTCCGCCCCGATCGGCGACATCGTGCCGGCCAAGGAACTGGGCAAGCTCACCGACGGGCACATCATCCTCACGGTCAATGGCGAGACCCGGCAGGACGGCGATATCGCCGACATGATCTGGACCGTTCCCGAGATCATCGCCTCCCTGTCGCGCCTGGTGCGGCTGGAGCCCGGTGACCTCATCTTCACCGGCACGCCTGAGGGCGTGGCCGAAGCGAAGCGCGGGGATATGCTTGAAGCGATGATCTCCGGCCTGCCGCCGCTGCGGGTGAGGATCGGCGACTAGCCCGCTTCATGACGACCCCGTTTCGTATCGTCACCTGGAACATCAACTCGGTCCGGCTTCGCCAGGTCCTGCTGCGCGATGTCGTGACCGCGCTGGACCCCGACGTGATCTGCTTGCAGGAAACCAAATGCCCGGACGAGCTTTTCCCGCTCGAACTTCCGGCCGTGCTGGGGTTCGAGCATGTCCTGTTCCGGGGCATGAAGGGCTATAACGGCGTCGCCACCTTCTCCAAGCGCCCGATCCTGCGGCATGAGACGACGCAGGACTGGTGCGGCAAGCAGGATTGCCGCCATCTGGCGGTGGAGGTCGATGCGCCCGGCGGCCCGCTCGTTATCCACAACTTCTATGTCCCGGCCGGCGGCGATATCCCCGACCCCGCCGTCAATCCGAAATTCGCCCATAAGCTCGACTTCGTGGCGGCGGCGCGCGATCACTTCGCGCTCACACCGAACCTGAAACGGGCCGTCCTCGTCGGCGACCTCAATATCGCGCCGCTTGAACATGATGTCTGGAGCCACAAGCAGCTTCTGAAGATCGTGTCCCATACGCCAGTCGAAACCGCGCTCCATACCCAGTGGCAGAACACCTGCTTCACCGACGGGCTGCGCCATTTCGTGCCGCCGGAAGAGAAGCTCTATACGTGGTGGTCCTATCGCGCCCGCGACTGGGAGACGGCGGACAAGGGCCGTCGTCTTGACCACGTCTGGGTCACGCATGATCTCAAGGGCGCGCTCGCGCGGCATACCATCTTCAAGGAAGCGCGCGGCTGGACCCAGGCGTCCGACCATGTGCCCGTTTGTGTGGAGTTGAACCTATGACGCGCATTTCCTTGGTGACCGGTGCGGGCAGCGGTGTCGGCCGCGCCGCCGCACTCGCTCTTTTGGGCGCAGGCGACACGGTCTATCTGACCGGCCGACGCATTGAGGCTCTGGAGGAAACCGCCGCCGAAGCGACATCGGGCGAGGCTGTTGTTCATGGCGCCGATGTCACCGATCCCGCGAGTGTCGCGGCGCTGTTTGCCGCCATCCAGTCCCGCCACGGACGGCTGGACGTTCTGTTCAACAACGCGGGCGCCGCCGCGCCGTCGACGAATTTCGGCGATCTGACCTGGGAGCAGTGGCGATCCATGCTCGCCGTCAATCTCGACGGCATGTTCCTCTGCGCCAGCGCCGCCTTCCGCATGATGCGCGATCAGACGCCGCAGGGCGGTCGGATCATCAACAACGGCTCCATTTCTGCGCATGCCCCACGGCCGGGGTCCGCGCCCTATACCTCCAGCAAGCATGCCGTCACCGGTCTCACCAAGTCGATCTCCCTGGATGGCCGCGCTTACGGCATCGCCTGCGGGCAAATCGATATCGGCAATGCCGCCACGCCGATGACGATGCGCATGGCGGGCGGGGTGCCCCAGGCCGATGGCCGTATGGCGCCCGAGCCGCGCATGGACGTGGCCGATGTCGGCCGCAGCGTCTTGTTCATGGCCGGGATGCCGCCGGACGCCAACGTCCAGTTCATCACGGTCATGGCGACCGCCATGCCCTTCATCGGGCGGGGCTGAACGACCCTAACGCGTTCACGATCTCGGCCAGCGGCTCATCCCACCGCGCCGGCGCGACCTGGCGGAAGAGACGCAGGGACGGGTACCAAGGCGAGTCTGGCCGCTGGCGAAACCAACGCCAATCGGCGGCATAGGGCAACAGCACCCACGCGTGCCGACCCATCGCGCCCGCCAGGTGCGCGACGGAGGTATCCACCGTCACGATCAGGTCCAGCGCCGCAATCGCGGCCACAGTATCCTCGTAATCGGCGATCTCCGGCGCCGCGTCGATCAGCCGGCCCGACCCGGCAAAGGCTGCGGCCTCGGCCGCCATCTCGCCCTTCTGCAAGCTGACCAGCGTCACACCGGGCACCGCTGCGAGCGGCGCCAAAGTCGTCAGGCGGATCGAGCGGTTGCGGTCGTTACGGTGGGTCGGGCGACCGGCCCAGACGATGCCGATGCCCAGATCACCTGCCCGCGCCGCCAAATCCAACCGGGTGCGCCACAAGGCTGCACGGTCCGTATCGGGCGCGATGCGCAAGACCGGCGGGATGGTATCCGGTCGCGTGCCATGCAGGCGAGGGAGCCCTGAGAGCGGGCAATAGGCGGCGAAGGCCGGGCACTCGCTCCAGTTCATGACGATCGGCAGATCAGGGAACAGCCGCCGCATGAGCGGTGCCATTTCGGTGCTGGTCGCGAGGACGGTCGGCTGTCCTTTGGAGAGCACCCAGGGGATATAGCGGCAGAATTGGATGACATCCCCGAAGCCCTGGTCGCCGATCAGCAGCAGGGTGCCCTGCCCCAGAGTGCCGCCGCCCCATTGCTGAATGCCCTGCTGCAAAACTGCCGGCATGAGCGGCGGGACACCGGGCAGCCGGAAGCGCCATTCATACTCCTCCCAGCCTTCGGCATAATCGCCCCGCGCAAGCTGCGCCTCGGCGACAGCGAAATGCGCGCCGGCCATGTCCGGCCGCAGGCTAATCGCCCGCCGCGCACAGGTAAGCGCTGCCTCGACCTCACCCCGTTCCTGATGGATGACGGCCTGATTGTGCAGGATGGTGGGGTCGCTGGGCTGCAGGGCGACGGCCCGCCGTGCGGCGGCCAGGGCATCGTCCAACCGGCCGACGACGCGATACATTTCACTGATATTGCGCAGGTAGAGGGCGTTGCTGGGCTCGCGGATGATGGCTTGCTCGACGAGTTCCACCGCCTGCACGCGGCGATCACGCCGAAACGCCACGATCCCGGCCAGATGCAGGACGCGGGGTTCCTGTGGCAAGGCACGCAGCAGATGGGCGGTCAGCGGCTCCGCCTCATCGAGCCGACCAGCCTCCTCCGCCCGCGTGGCGATTGCGAGCATGAGGCTAGCCGGCATCGGCACCATGGCGGGCTGCGGCGCGGGGGACACGGCTGGCTGCACGTCGTCAGGAGGGAGCATGGTTTCGACTGGCCAGTCCTGATGGTGGATGCGCTGCGCTTTTCCACCCTACACCGCAACGTCGTAGGGTGGAAAAGCGCAGCGCATCCACCAAACTGCGTCTTACCGCACGCGGGCCTGCACTTTCTTGGCGTTCTCGGGCTTGGGCGCCTGCGTATCCCGCCGCAGGCGATGCTCGCCCAACAGCAGCAAGATCGGCGCCGCGATGAAGATCGAGGACGACGTGCCGACGACGATGCCGAACAGCATGACGATGGCGAAGCCGGAAATGGATGAGCCGCCGAAAATCGCCAGCGGCAAGGCCGCCAGGAAGACCGTCATCGACGTGCCCAGCGTCCGGTTCAGTGTTTCGTTGATCGACTGGTCGATCAATTGCCGCAACGGCATGGTTTTATATTTGCGCAGGTTTTCCCGCATCCGGTCATACACCACGACCTTGTCGTTCGTGGAGTAGCCGAGAATGGTCAGGATCGCCGCAACCATGACCAGGTCGAACTGAATGCGCGTGATGACCAGGAAGCCGATGGTCTTGGTCACGTCGAGGATCAGCGTGACCACGGCACCGACCGCGAACTGCCATTCGAAGCGGAACCAAATGTAGATCAGGATCATCAGCAGGCTGAGGCCCAGGGCGAGCAACCCTTGCCGAAACAGCTCGGCCGAGACGGAGGCGCCGACGGCGCTGGTGCTCAGCACGGTATTACCGGGGGCGACCTGATCCAGCGCCGCATGCACCCGCGCCACCGCCTGATCGGTCGCGGCGGCATTGGCGCGGCTTTCCAAGCGGATCATCAGCTGGTTATGGCCGCCGACACTCTGGAGACCGGCGTCGGGCAGGGCATGAGCCGTCAGTGCTGCCCGTAGCTTGGCGAAATCGGGCGGTTGCGGCGTGCGTGCTTCCATGACCACGCCGCCCTTGAAGTCGATCCCCAGGCGCAGGCCCGGATAGAAGAACAGCCCAAGGGAGGCAAGGGATAGCACCGCCGAAACGATCAGTCCGGCGAAGCGGCCGTTCATGAAGCGGATGGTGGTGCCATCTGGCACCATGCGGAACAGCGGTTTGTAGAAGAAGCGCATCGGGCCTGTCCTAAACCGGAAGGGCGGCAGGCCGCCGCGCGATATACCACCGCGAGGTCAGCAGGCGCGCCAGCACGGTGGCGGTGAAGAGCGTCGTGATGATACCGACCGTGATGGTCACGGCGAAGCCGCGCACCGGGCCGGAGCCGAAGATGAACAGCATGACGTGGGCCAGCAGCGCCGTCACGTTGCTGTCGATGATGGTGCCGTAAGCGCGCTTGTAGCCCGCTTCCAACGCCGCCAGCGGGGTGCGGCCGTTGCGGACCTCTTCCCGCACGCGCTCGTTGATCAGGATATTCGCGTCCACCGCCATGCCGAGGGTCAGCAGGATGCCCGCCATGCCCGGCAGCGTCAGTGTCGCGCCGATCAGCGACAGGATACCCATCATCATGATCAGGTTGGCGATCAGGGCGATGTTCGCGAACCAGCCAAACAGCCCGTAAAAGGCCGCCATGAAGAAGATGACCAAGACGAAGCCGACGGCCAGGGAATAGGCGCCGGCGCGGATGGAATCGGCGCCCAATTCCGGCCCGACGCTCTGTTCCTCGATCACCGTCAGTGGCGCCGGCAAGGCGCCGGCGCGCAGCAGCAAAGCAAGATCGGTCGCCGCTTGCGCATTCGCGCTGCCGCTGATCTGCGCCCGGCCGCCGGTGATGGCTTCGCGGATCACGGGGTCGCTGATGACTTCGTTATCGAGCACGATGGCGAAGGGATGGCCGACATTGGCGCTGGTGACATCAGAGAATTGCCGCGCGCCGAGACTGTCGAATTCGATATTGACGACCCAGCCGCCATTCTGCGGGTCCTGGCCGGCCTGAGCATTGGTCAGATTGGCGCCGTCCACCATCACGGATTGCTGGATCGCGACCTTCTTGGCGGGATTTTCCTGAAGGGGCAGGAAGGCATCGCCGATCGGCACCGGCCCGCCCGCATTGGCGTCCACCGACTCATCGACCAGGTGGAAGGTCATATGGGCGGTCTCGCCCAGCAGCGTCTTTATGCGCTGCGGGTCCGAAATGCCTGGAAGCTGAACCATGATGCGGTCCTGGCCCTGGCGCGCGATCTGCGGATCGACGATGCCGGTGCTGTCGATACGGCGACGCACGATCTCGATCGACTGGGTGACGGCGGCGCTGGCCCGCGCGGCCAAAGCCGGCTGCGACAGCGTCAGGATCAGATTGGTGCCGTCTCCGCTCGCGTCGAAATCGGGCAGCGTCGCGGGGCCGTTCGACGGGGTCAGCAGGTCACTCAGAGCCGAGATCGCGGCGGCCCGCTGGCCGGGGTCGAGCAATTGGACCAGAACCCGGTTGCCGGCCTGATCCGCAGACAGGCGCGTATAGCCGATATTGGTCCGCCGGAAATCCTGCCGCACCTGATCGACGGTGCTGCCCAGCTTCTCCTTCGCGACCGCCGCCATATCGACTTGCATGAGCAGATAGCTGCCGCCACGCAGATCGAGGCCGAGGTGGATCTGACGCCACGGCATCCAGGCGTTCGGTGCGGGCCAGAAATTGGGAAGGCACAACAGCGCACCGAGCAGGCAGGCCCCGAGTATCGCGGCAGCCTTGAGGCGGCTGAAATAGAGCATGGTGGCGGACGGCCTCGTGTGTTGGCAGTTTGGCGCGGAGGTATGGCGGCCACCACGAGGCGTGGCAAGTGGCGGTGGTCTTTACATCCGTTCATCAATGACGACCGCGTGTTGACGGGCCGCCCCCACCTGCTAACCCTGCCGCCGCACGTCGCACACACAACCCTGGCAGAAGCCGCATGGACATCGTCAAGCTTGGAATAGCCGGAGTCGGCCATTTCGGGCGCTTTCACGCCTTGAAGGCCGCCGCCTCGCCCCGGGCGCAGCTCGTCGGCGTCTATGATCTCGACCCTGAGCGGGCCCGCACGGTGGGGTGGGAGGCCGGCGCCGCGCCGATGCCGCTGGAAGAGCTGATCGCGGCGTCGGACGCCATCGTAGTGGCCACCCCGGCGGAGGCGCATCATGACGTGGCCATGGCCGCGATGCGGGCCGGCCGCCACGTGCTGATCGAAAAGCCGATCGCCTCTACACTCGCCGAGGCGGATGCCCTGGCGGCGATGGCACTCGACCAGGATCTGGTCCTGCAAGTCGGTCATCTGGAGCGGTTTTCGGCCGCCCATGGCGCCGTCACCGCCCGAATGGGCAAGCCGCTCTATATCGAGGCGGTGCGCGTGGCGCCGTTCAAGCTGCGCGGCACGGATGTGTCGGTCATTCTCGACCTCATGATCCATGACCTCGACCTGGTGCTGGCCTTGGTCGATGCGCCGATCGAAAGCGTGGACGCAGTGGGCGCCATCGTATCGAGCGCGCATGAGGATATTGCCAATGCCCGCGTGCGCTTCACCAATGGCTGCGTGGCCACCATCACGGCCAGCCGGATATCGCTCAAGACCGAGCGGCGTATGCGCATCTTCGCTCAAAGTGGTTATTTGGCCGTCGACTTTGCCAACCGGAAGCTGACCGCCATCACGCGCGGCGACAGCGGTGGCATGCCGCTGCCGGGTATGCCGGAGTTCCGGCTTGAGGAGATCTCCTGGCAGGATCATGACGCCTTGGCCGCCGAGCACGCGGCTTTCTTCGCCTCGATCCTGGATGGCGCGCCTGTGCTGGTCGATGCGCCGGCCGGCCGCCGCGCGCTGGATGCGGCGCTCGCCGTGGGCGCATCGATGGAACGCTCACACGCTTTGGTGCGGGCGTCCGGCCTTCTCAGCGAGCAAATTGAGAACGGCGGCGGCAGCCGCGTCTGACGGCAGGCCCGACGCCGGCCGCAGACTGTCCATCACCGCCGCGAAGGCCGACCTCTGCGCGGCGGCGGCATCCGGTCGCTCGATGAGCTGAGACACTTCCATTGCCAGCCGCTCCGGCGTGCAGGTCCACTGAATGAGTTCGGGCACAACCTCCCGCCCCGCCAGCAGATTGACCATGGCGGCATATCGGACGCGGACCACGCGCTTGACGATCGCCGCCGTGATCGGATTGACCTTATAGGCCACCACCATCGGCAGGCCGGCGAGGGCCAGTTCCAGCGTCGATGTGCCCGATTTCGTCAAGGCTACCGTGGCGGCGGCGAAGGCATCATGCTTGCCCGCGACATCCGTCACCAGGATCGGCTTGCGCGGCCAACCGCTGGCGGCCTCCGTCACCCGCGCCGCGACCGAGGCCGCGACAGGCATGATCGGCACGATCGTCGGGAAGCGCGCCTCCAAAAGCCGCAAGGCCTCCGCGAAGATCGGCAGCAGGCGCGCAATTTCGGTGACGCGGCTTCCCGGCATCAGGATCACCGGCAGGCTGTCGGGCGCGAGATCATGCATGGCGCGAAACCGCGCGGCATCGCCGGTATCGGCGCCCGATTCGAGCACCGGATGACCAACGAACTCCGCGGCCAGCCCGTGCCCCGCGTAAAAGGCAACCTCGAATGGCAGCAGGCACAGCAGCCGGTCCCATAGGCCGGGGTATTTGCGCACCCGCTTCTCTCGCCAGGCCCAGGCCTGTGGCGCCACGTAATGCGCGCGCGGCAAGCCCAGCGGCGCAATCCGGCGGAGCAGGCGCAGCGCGAAGCCGGGGCTATCGATCGTCACAACCACATCCGGGCGGCGGGCGGTAATATCCGCCACCGTCTCGGCCATGCGGCGCTGCAGCTTCGGGATGCGCGGCAGCACTTCGGCGAGGCCCATGAGGGCGAGGTCGTGCATCGGGAACAGGCTGTCGAGCCCCTCCTCCGCCATGCGCGCACCGCCGATGCCGGCGAAGGTCAGCCCCGCCTGCTGGCGTCGCATTGCGCGCATGAGCCGGGCGCCGAGGACGTCTCCGCTCGCTTCGCCGGCGACGATATAGATGAGGGCATCGGTCATACCAGCGGCTTTTCCATGAAGAGGCTAAGCGGATCCGGGCTGTAGCCCCCGAAAGGACCTCGCTGGACATAGCCGGCGCTTTCATACAACCGCAGCGCTTCGGGCTGTCGAATGCCCGTTTCCAACCGGATCACGGTCAGCCCGAGGCTGACGGCCTGAGCCTCGATAGCGGCGAGTAATCGACGGCCGATCTTGAAGCCGCGCGTCGCGGGATCAACAAAGAGGCTCTTCAATTCGCCTGTTCCGTCTTGATTGGTCACGAGTGCAGCGCATCCGACGGCGACGGTCCTACGACGGGCGACCACGAACCAAACCTCAGACTTAGCAAGCGCTTCCACACCCAGATGATGGTTGCTCTCAGCGGGATAGAGCGAGTCGGAATAGGCCCATGCCTGCTCCAGAAGAGGACGCATATCTGGCTGGCCCGGAGCCTCCCGCGCGATCGTGACGATATCGGTCGGGCTCTTCAGCCAGAAGGCGAGCCGGTGGGGCGTCTCCTCCGTGTCCCCCACATCCGTCCAGCGCATTTCGCAACTGAGTTCCGGATGCGGCGTGTAACCGCGTTTGCGCCAGAACGCGTCGAGCGGCATGGCGCCGGCCGGGCGTGCGGGATGATCGGCCGGCCGTTGCACGGCGCAGAAGGTGGTGATGTCGCAGGTCGAGACCCGGCGGACATGGGCCTCTCGCTCCTCGAAGAAACGGACACCGATGCCGGTGCCACGATACCGCGCCAGCAGGATCGACTCGCCGAAATAGAAGATGCGGTCGATGTCCCAGCCATTGGCCCGGAACGGAGCCTGCACATTGGCGGTTTCATCCGCCATCGGCAGGCAAGTCGAGGCACCGACAACCGTGTCCCCATCCAATGCGAGCACAACGCCCGCGTGGGTGCTGTCGACATAGGTCTGGAGGTAGGTTTCCTCGTGGCGTACGTCGCCGTCATAGAGGTAGGGCCAGTCGCGGAACACCGTGATGCGCAGCCGCGCGATCGCGGGAATATAGGGGCGCAGCGCAGCGCCCGAGACGGTCATGATGAGCATGGGGAGTGTCTAAGGCACATGCGTTGATGGCGGAATACGCTCCGCTTTTCAGCCCTACGCGTGTGAGCGTGTGGTAGGGCGGATGAGCGCAGCGTATTCCGCCGAGCCCCGCTACCCCGGCAGCCACTGCACTTGATCGAGCCGGTCGGCGCCGGAGGCGATCATCGCCAGACGATCGAACCCCAGGGCGATCCCGGCGGCGGGCGGCATGCCGTGTTCCATCGCCGCCAGGAAATCCTCGTCCAACGGCCAATCCGCAGCGCCATACAACGCATGCCGCCGGGCCCGATCGGCCATGAAGCGCGCCCGCTGCTCGGTCGCGTCCGTCAGTTCCACGAAGGCATTGGCGAGTTCCATGCCACAGACAAACAGCTCGAACCGCTCCGCCACGCGCGCGTCTGTGGGGTCGCGCTGCGCCAGCGCAGCCTGGGCCGCCGGCCAATGCGTCAGAAACGTCGGATGCGCCTGACCGAGCTTGGGTTCGATGCGGCCGAGCAGGAGGCGAAAGAACAGATCCTCCCAATCCTCGCCGTCCCGCAATCTTTCCGCCGCCGCCGCCGCCAAAGCCGGCGCATCCTCGGCGGTCGCCAAGACATCGGCGCCGACGTCGCGTGCGAAGGCTTCGGAAACCGTGAGCCGATCGATCTCCGCGAGTGACGTGGTGACCCCCTGGCTCGTCACCACCGGCGGCAAAACGGCGCGCAGAAAAGCAACAACTTCGCCGATGAGGTCGTCCATCGACGCACCCGGCCGATACCATTCCAGCATGGTGAACTCGGTCGCATGGCGTGCGCTGCCTTCGCGGTTACGCCAGACGCGGGCGATCTGGAAGATCGGCCCTGCCCCGGCTACCAGCAGGCGCTTCATCGCGAATTCCGGACTGGTATGGAGCCAGAGCGGCATCCGGCTGTCATCGGCGCCGATGCGCTCGGTCGCGAAGGCGGAAAGATGGACCTCCTCGCCCGGGGCCGTCACGGCATAGGGCGTCTCGACCTCGGTATAGCCACGCGCGGCGAAGAAGGCGCGGGTGGCGGCCAGCAGCAAGGCGCGCCGCCGCAGGAAGGGCAAGCGGTCGGCAAGACTATCGGGATGCCAAATGGGCTGGGGCGTCATCTTCAGGCGGTTAGCGCAAATTCCGATCAGGTGGAAACACCTGATCGGAAGATGAACACTCTCAGAGAAAGATCAGTGACCGAGATACTGGCCGAAGAAGGCGCCGATTTCCGTAAAGGCTTCGGCGGTTTCCGGCACAGTATCGTCGAACTGATACTGGGCGTGGGATTCGCCTTCGAAGACTTCGAGGATGGCCGGCACGCCCGACCGCAGCAGCTTGCGATGCACGCGCACCGTGTTGCTCAACAGCAAATCGCGCGTCCCGGTCGTCAAGATCGTCGGCGGGAAGCCATGCATATCGCCATAGACGGGAGAGAGCAGAGGATCGCTCAGATCATGGCCATGCGCATAGATGACGGTTGCCGCATCGCAAAATCCGTTCCGCGACACGAGAACGTTATCGACCTTCTCATTGGTGTAGAAGCTGTCGCCAGTTTTGGTCACGTCCGACATCGGGGTGCCCGGCGCGATCGCTCCCGGCACAGAGAGACCGTCCTGTCGAGCGCGCAAGACCATTTCCAGCGTCAGCGCGCCACCGGCCGAGGTGCCGAAGAAGGCCACGTTCTTCGCCGGTGTCGTCTTCAGAACCTCCTTGTAGACAGAGACGGCGTCGTCAACGGCCGCCGGGAAATAGGCTTCGGGCGGCATGCGGTAATCGACCGAGATCACCTTGTAATGGGCGAAACCGGCCATCATGATTCCTTCCGTGGCGCCCGACTCCCCCGGAAACAGAACATAGCAGCCGCCATGGACATGGATGAGAACCTTGTCCTTGTTCTCAGGCGGAATGCTGTCCGGTGTCAGGACATAGACATGGACGCCACCCATCGTTGTCGAGGTCATCGCAACATGCAGCCGGGACAGCATGCCGGGGATGCCCGGCACCACACCGGCGGCCTGCTTGTCGGCGAAGGCGCGGGCTTCCGCACCGGTCTTCCACTGATCGTTCCAAGCGGGGTTCAGCGGTCGGGCAATGAAGGCCTGCATCGCGGGGCTGATATCGGCATAGGGCACCGGCAAGGTCTGCGCCGGCACCGACTCTGGCGCCAATGGCGGATTGGGCGGGGTGGGTGCTTGCGCGAAGGCGGCAAGGGGGGCCATCGCAAGCGCAGCGACGGCAAAAGCAGCGAGCCCTTTGGGCTTCATGGCGTTATCCTCCATTCTTGCGTGAGGCTCTTGATAGGCCGGCTTCACGGATGATAGCGCTAACATAGCCGTTGGGGTGGCGCAACCCTTAATCTAAACTCGCTTGATCTGGTCTATGATGTCACGGTCGTGCCAACATTGACCGCCAGCGATCGCGGTAATCACGCAGCGCTTCGGCCGCTGGCAGAGGCGCCAAGGTGGCCGCCACGGGTTCGGGCGGCACCGCTTCGCCCGCCAGCCACAGCACGGCGGCGGTGATGCCGCCCCGCGTCCCGCCGGCCGCCACGGGGTCCGCCGGGCGCAGGCTTTGCAATACGGCCGGGAACAGCGGATTCGCAGCGAAAGGTCCATCGACCAGGATGGCACCAGCGACACCGAGGCGATCGAGAATGAGATCGGCCATCAGGGCGCAATAGAGCGTGGCGAGTGCCGCGCGCCCTTCAGGCGCCAAAAGCGCGGCCTGCACGACGCGGCCCTCATGCCCCTGGCAGGGCCCCCCTAGGGCGAAGCTCGGCAGGGCCATGGCATCCGCCGCCAGCACCGCGTTCAAGCCGTCCAGGCTGGGCGGCACACCCCGCGCTGTCTCTCCGGCGATGGTCGCGTATTCGCGCCCGCCCATGAAACGCGCGGTAGCGGTCGGCACCCCCAGCGCATCGACATTGGCGAGCATATCCTCCGCCTCGCGCAGCCGGGTGAGGTCGGCGCCCTTGGCCAGGATGATGCACCAGGTGCCGCTAGAAATAACGGTGAAGGGACCGTCCTCCGCCCGCGCCACGCGGTGCGACAGGTAGGAGGCGTTAGAATCGTGAATGCCACAGATCACGGCGCAATCTGCTGGCAGTCCCGTGGCCTCCGCCACGTCCTGCCGCAACGGCCCGAGCACGTCCTTGGCCGCGCGCAGGGGCGGCATTAGCGCGCCCCAGCCTTGCCGCAGCACGAGGCCGGAGAAGGTGCCGTCGGAGGGGTTCCACAGGTCGCTGTGGCAGCCGAGCGAGGTCACTTCGCTCGCCGCCACGCCGCTCAACCGCCAGGACCAATATTGCGGATAGGCCAGGATACGCTGCGTGCGCAGGAACAGATCCGGCATTTGCGTTTGGAGAAAGAAGAGCTGCGTGCCGACATTCAGCCCCGCCGGGAGGGACGGCGATAGCGTCTTGGCGAAACCGTCGCGCGCGGCCGCATAGTCCGCGCGGACCTCGTCGAAGCAGGTATTCTCGTAGTCGGGGGCGATGAGGATCTCGCCTTCCCCATCCACCAGCACGATGGCGGCGCCGTGGGCCACGGGCAGGATGGCGCGGATGCGGTGTCTGTCCGGCGCCTTGGCCAGTTCCGCGATCAGCCAGGCCTCAATGCCATAGACATCGAGTTGGCGCATGAGCGGCGTCTCGACCGCAGGCGACGCACGCTCGACGGACCAGACAGTCGCGCCGCCCGCAGCCTCCACCAGCATCAGCTTGGCGTTGGTCTTGCCGATGTCGATGACGGCGATCAGCGCGCTCATGGTCAGTCCAGATGAAAGACGGGCTGCAAGGGCACCACGACAGGCGAGCTATCCGGGTTGGTCGCCATGATGTCACCCATGAAGCCCCACCAGCGCTGCATCACATCATGAGACGGCAACGCGTCCATGCCGTGATCCGCCTTGCGTCTCAGCACGGCAAAGAGTGCCAAGGTCTCGGGGTCGAGGAAGATGCTGTAGTCGCTGATGCCGGCATCCTTCAGCAGCGCCACGAGTTCGGGCCAGATCTCGTCATGGCGGCGGGTGTAGTCCGCCGCCTGGCCGGCATTGAGTTGCATCCGGAAGGCGATTTGTTCCATCGCCTTAATGTCGTCGCCGCTTGCCGGAATAGCCGAGTGCGGCGGAGAGCGCGACGACGCCGATCAGCAAGCCGCCGGTGATGATGGCCAGCACGATGCCCGGCACGTTGAGCAGCGATAGCCCGAAGGTGACAAGGCCGATCAGCAGCGCCGCCAGCACAACGCCGAGAATAGACCCCTGGCCGCCATCGATCGAAATGCCGCCGAGGATCACCATGGTGATGATCTCAAGCTCCCAGCCCGTGGCGATGGAGGGTCGTGTGGAACCGAGGCGCGAGGTCAGCAGCACCGAAGCGAGCCCTGCCATCGTGCCGAGAAGCGCAAAGATCCAGAACTTGTAGCTATCGACCCGCAGCCCCGACAGCCGGGCGGCAATGGGGTTGGCGCCGATGGCGAAGATGCGCCGGCCGATCACCGTGGTATGCAGGATGATGGCGAAGATCACAGCCAGGACAAGGAACAACACCAACTCGAAGGAAATCGGCCCCACCACATAGCCCTGGCCGAAATAGGCGAAGTTGGGGTGATAGGCCTTCAGCACACGGTCGCCGACCAGCGCGTAGGCGATGCCGCGAAACAGGCTCAGCGTGCCGATGGTGGCGACGATGGAGGGCACGCGAAACACCGTGACCAGCACCGCGTTGAAGCAGCCCGCGAAGAAGCCCACCACGATGCCGGTGACAACGACGATGGGCGTGCCGAAACCAGCGGCGGCGACCATGCCCATCAGCACCGAAGCGAGCGCCATTGTGCTGCCGACTGAAATGTCGATCTCCCCCATGATGATCAGGAAGGCCATCGGCAGCGCCACGATCGCGCGTTCGGTGAAATTGAAGCTCGCGTCCGACAGCGTCCAGGGATCGAGAAAATAGGGTGACAGGCGCGTGTTGAGCAGGAAATCCGCCAGCACCACCAAGGCGAGGAGCGATTCCCAGCGCAGCAGCTTTCGCCAGGTGAAGGGCACGCGGCCACTGTCGCGCGCGACGAAGGGGCGGGACACGGTGCTCATGGCCCCGCCTCCGCACGTTCCAGAATGCGGCGGCCATGGCTCTTGCGATAGGTGCCCGCGTTGAGGATCACGGCGATGGTGATCACCAAGCCACTCACGGCCATCTGGAAGAAGGGGGAGATGCCAACCACCGGCAGGGCGTTCTTGATGATGCCGAGGAACAGCGCGCCGATCACCACGCCCACCACACCGCCGACGCCGCCGGTGATGGAGACGCCGCCGATGACGCAGGCGGCGATGACCTGCAACTCGAAGCCCGAGGCAACATCGGTATAAGCGACCGCAAAGCGCGCGACCCACAGATAGCCGGCGAGGCCCGCGATGGCCCCTGACAGGATGAAGGCGAGGCACTGCATGCGCCCGACATCAATGCCCGCATAGCCCGCCGCGTTGGGGTTGTTGCCCGCCGCATACAGGTTCCGACCGGACACCGTATAGCGCAGGAACAGGAAGGCGAGCACCGCCACGATGATGGCGATCCAACTCAGCACACTGATGCCCAGCACCGGCGCGCGCACGAAGCTCAGGAACAGGGGTGACATCTGGCCGCTATTCACCCAGGCACCGCCGGACGCGACATAGACCAGACCGCGATAGACCGACAGCGTGCCGAGCGTCGCGACGATGGAGGGCACGCGAAACTTCCAGGCCAGCAGTCCGTTGAACAGACCCAGCGCCGCGCCCATGGCGATAGAAATCACCAGCACCGGCACGATGCCCAGGCCGGGATGCGCGGCATTGAACAGCGCCACCACCATGCCGGTGAGCGCGGCATTGGCCGCGACCGACAGATCGACGCCGCGCGTCAGCAGCACGAACATTTCGCCAATGGCGAACATGATCAGCAGCGCCGTATCGTCAAACAACGACTTCAGGTTGCCGATATGGATGAAGGACGGAAAGGCGATCGTCACCGCCGCAAGCAGCAGCAAGGTCAGCAGGCCGAGGCCTGCCTCATGCGGCAGCTTCTTCAGTGTGAATGAGGGTTTAGGCATCGGTCGCCGCCTTCACGATAATCTCGGGTGTCGCTTCGGCGCGGGTGAAGTTCGCGCGTATCCTGCCGCGCCGCATGACCAGCACGCGGTCCGCCATGCCCAGAACTTCCGGCAATTCGGAGGAGACCATGATGATGCCCAGGCCTTGGGCCACCATCTCCCCCATCAGGCGATAGACGGCGGTCTTAGCGCCGACATCGATGCCCTTGGTCGGCTCGTCCATGATCAGCACCTGCGGGTTGGTCGCGAGCCATTTGGCAATGACCACCTTCTGCTGATTGCCGCCTGACAATTCCTCCAGCCGCTGTGACACGCCGGAGGTTTTGATCTGGAGCTGCGTCACATACTCGGCGGCCAGCGCCCGTTCCTCGGCAGGGCGCATGAAACCCCAATGCGACAGACGGGACAGGCTGGGCAGCACGATGTTGCTGCTGATCGGAAAGCGCAGGATGGCGCCCTGGATCTGCCGATCCTCAGGCACATAGGCGATGCCCTCACGAATGGCATCCTCGGGGGAGTGGATCTTCAAGGCCCGACCATCGAGCGTGACACTGCCGCTATCGGCGCGGGACAGACCAAACACGGCCTGCATGACTTCGCTGCGGCCTGCGCCGACGAGGCCGTAGACGCCGAGGATTTCGCCCCGCCGCAGGGAGAAACTGACATCGGCGAATTCCTCGCCGCGCGACAGATGATCGACGCGAAACAGTTCCTCGCCGATCGGCACATCGATCTTGGGAAAAATATTCTCGACCGATCGGCCGACCATCATGGAAATGAGCTGATCCCGCGTGACATCGGCAATCAGACCCTGACCCACGGCCGCACCGTCGCGGAACACCGCATAGCGATCGGCGACGTCGAAGATTTCCTCGAACTTGTGGCTGATGAACAGCACCGCGCGCCCCTCTGCCTTGAGGCGGCGCACGATCGTGAACAGCTCATCGACTTCGCGATGCGACAAGGCGGCGGTCGGCTCGTCCATGATGACGATCCGCGCCTCATGGGACAGCGCGCGCGCGATCTGCACGAGGTGTTTCTGCGCCACGCTCAACTGGCGCATCGGCATGGCGGGATCGATGCGGGGATCGAGCCCCGCAAGGATGGTCTTGGCGCGGCTGCGCATGGTCGCCCAGTCGATCATGCCGCGCTTACGGGGCCGATCGGCCACGAAGATATTCTCGGCGACCGAAAGATCGTCGAACACGACGGCTTCCTGATGAATGGCGCTGATGCCGAGCCGACCCGCGCCATCGGCCGAACCAATAGTCACCGGCTGCCCGTTTAACCGGATGACGCCTTCGTCGGCCTGGTGAACACCCGTGAGGATTTTCACCAGGGTCGACTTGCCGGCACCGTTCTCACCGATGAGCGCCGTCACCTCACCCGCATAGAGGTCGAGTTCGCCCCGCACCAGCGCGCGCACGCCGGCGAAGGACTTCGTGACACCCGACAGGCTGAGGATCGGTTCGCTCATCGTTTTAGTCTCGATCAGAAGATCTTGGCGAACTGCTCGACGTTGGACTTGTCATAGGTGAACGGCACGGCCATCGCGCCGACGCCGTCATCGTCGAAAGCAATGCTGCCCATCCGGCCGGCGGGCAGGCTGTTGCCCGGACCCTTGGCACCCTTGACCAGATCGACGGCCACTTCGATCACGGCATAACCGAGGTCGATCGGGTTCCAGATCGCGAAGCTCTTCATCGCGCCGGACATGACATGGCCGGCGCATTCCGAGGGCAGACCCAGACCGGTGACATAGACCTGGCCGACCTTCTTCGCGTCCTCGACCGCCTTGGCGCTGGCGACGATGCCGACCGAACTCGGTGACACGATCACCTTCAGGTCGGGATACTTCTGCAGCAGCGCGGTCGCTTCGCGGTAGCTGTCATCGGCAAGGTCGTTGCCATAGACGGTGGAGACGAGGTCTAGACCGGGATACTTGGACAGGTTCTGCTTCATGACCGCGATCCAGGCATTCTGGTTGGTCGAGGTCGGCGTCGCGGACACGATGGCGATCTTGCCGGAAGCCGACGCGTCAGCGGCCAACTTATCGAGCGCCTCGCCGATCAGTGCGTCCGAGGACGGCGCGAGATGAACGATCCGGCCGCCGGGGCTGATGGCGCTGTCGTACGAAATCACCTTGATGCCGCGTTCGATGGCACGCTTGCAGACGGGCACGAGCGCATCCGGGTCATTGGCGGAAATCGCGATGGCATCGACATGCTGGGCGATCAGCGCCTGAATGACCTCAATCTGGCCTTCGGCCGTCGTCGTCGTCGGGCCGGTGAAGATCACCTCCACGCCGCCGATAGCCTTGGCGGCTTCCTGGCCACCCTTATCGACGGCGACAAAGAAACCGTTGCCGAGCGACTTGGCCACCAGACCCACGCGGATGGTGCCGGCCGCGCGCGCCGGAAGCGCGAAGGATGCCGGAATGGCAGCGGCGCCCATGACGGCGGCACCGGTCTTGATAAAGCCTCTACGATTCATTGTGGTCTCTCCCTTGGTTGTTCCGACGATTCTGCCGTCGTTTTTTGGTGCTCTCGGCTACGCTCCAGCTTCGCTCACGCGACGTGCAGAAATCCTTTACCGTCCGCCTCGCTGCTGGGCTCAAGGTCGGTGGCAACAACCACCTCGACCCCCGCCGCGCGCAGCATCTCCAATTCCTCCGGCGCCACACCGCTATCCGTGATCACCGTGGTGATCCGCGAAAGCGGCGCCACGATCATCGAGGAGCGCTGACGCAGCTTGCGGCTATCGGCCATGACAACCAGCTTTTCGGCGCATTCCAGCAGCTTCATCTCGGCCTGCACCACAAGCGGGTCAGTTTCCATCATGCCAAAGCTATTGAGGCCGTAGCAGCCGGTGAACAGGATGCGGCCCCAGAAATGCTTGGTCGTGTCCTGCGCGAAAGGGCTCAGCACGATGCTTTGCTGGGGATACAGGGTGCCGCCGGGCATGGTGATGCGATGCCCGCTTTCCTGCATCAGCTCCGTCGCGATCGGAAAGGAATTGGTCAGGATGTCGAGCTTCACGCCCTTGAGGAATTCAGCCAGGCGATAGGTCGTGGTCCCGCCATTGATGACGACGCTGTCGCCGTCTTCGATCATGGCCGCCGCGACACGGGCGATGGCACGCTTTTCGGCGAAACACACCCGCTCCTCGGTCGCAAAATGGGCCGCGCCAAGATGCGCCTGGTGCCGGGGCCGCAGCGCTTCCGCGCCGCCGCGCACACGGCGCAGTTCCCCCCGGTCGGCCATCGCATTGATGTCACGCCGGATCGTCGCCTCTGACGCGGTCAAAAGCTCCACCAACTCCGTCACCGAAACGACAGAGCGATCCTCGACCAGGTTGAGTATGATGCGATGACGCTCGCGTTCGAGCACGTTTGGAGGTTTCCTTAGTTCTTGCGGGAAGAAGGCGTCAGAATCGGTCACTCGTCAAGCAGGTTCTTTCAGATTTTGATCGCTTACGCCCGAAGATGGTTGATCGGCGCGCCCGTCTGGAATAGGAACATGCCGAAGCCCTGGACGATCGCTGACCAGAACCTGGTCACGCCAACAAGGGCTAGCGGGAGGATCGACACATGGACGTCGTGGACCACGTATCTCTGTTGGACAATCGGTGGGACGACGCCGTCGCGGCCAGCCTGAGCCCGGAGGCGCTGCTGGTCTATCGCTCCAACCTGCTTGGCTCCGACAAGCGGATCACCAATTACGGCGGCGGCAATACATCCTCCAAGCTCGACATGCGCGATCCGCTGACCGGGGAGACCGTGAAGGTTCTCTGGGTCAAAGGCTCCGGCGGCGATATCGGCAGCATCACGCTGGATGGGTTCTCGACCCTCTATATGGATCGTCTCATCTCGCTCCAGGGCCTCTACAAGAGCCCGGCGCAGGAAGATGAGATGGTCGGCCTCTACAACCATTGCACCTTCAACCTGAACCCGCGTGCGACCAGCATCGATACCGCGCTGCACGGCTTTATCAATCACCCCCATGTCGATCACGTGCATCCAGATGCGATCATCGCCATCGCCGCCTCGGCAGACAGCCGCGCCCTGACTCAGGAGATTTTCGGGGACAGCATCGGCTGGGTGCCCTGGCGCCGTCCCGGCTTCGAACTCGGCCTGTGGCTGAAGAAGTTTTCCGACGAGAACCCAAACGCCCGTGGCCTCGTGCTGGAAGCGCATGGCCTGTTCACCTGGGGCGAGACGCAGAAAGAATGTTACGAGACGACGCTGGACGTCATCAACAAGGCGATCAGCTTCCTGGCCGAGCGCAGCCGCGGGAAAGTCATCTTCGGGGGGGAGCGCATCGCACCCGCCGCGACCGAAACCCGCCGCGCCGTCGCCGCCTCGCTCATGCCCGTCATTCGCGGCCTGATCAGCAAGAACGGCCCGCTCAAGCTCGGTCATTTCGACGATTCGCCCGAAGTGCTGCAATTCGTCGGCAGCCACGCCCTGGCCGCGCTGGCGCCGCTCGGCACCTCCTGCCCCGACCATTTCCTGCGCACGAAGATCGCGCCGCTTGTGCTGGATTTCGATCCCGCAACGCAGACGGCCGCAGACCTGCTGCCCAGCCTGGATGCGGCGCTCGACGCCTATCGCAAGTCCTATGCGGCCTATTATGAGCGCTGCAAGCACGATAACAGCCCGAAGATGCGCGATCCGAACGCGGTCGTTTACCTGATTCCCGGCATTGGCATGCTCACCTTCGCGAATGATAAAGCGACCGCGCGCATCGCCGGCGAATTCTACACCAACGCCATCAACGTGATGCGCGGCGCCTCCACTGTGTCCACCTACCGCGGTCTGCCAGAGCAGGAAGCCTTCGACATCGAATATTGGCTGCTGGAGGAAGCAAAGCTTTCGCGGATGCCCAAACCCCGCGCCATGGCCGGCAAGGTTGCTTTCATCACCGGCGGCGCCGGTGGCATCGGCATGGCGACGGCCCGCCGCCTGATGCAGGACGGCGCTTGCGTCGTGCTGTGTGACATCAGCCGCGATGTTTTGGAAACCTCGAAAGCGGAACTGGCCAAGAGCTTTGGCGCAGACGTCGTCAGCACCGTCTGGGCGGACGTCACCAAGGAAGACGCCCTCATCGCCGCCTTCCAGGATGCGGCGGCGGCCTTCGGCGGCCTCGACATCTGCGTTTGCAATGCGGGCATCGCTTCCGCCGCGCCGTTGGAGGATACCAGCCTCGCCCTGTGGCAGAAGAACATCGACATCCTGGCGACAGGCTATTTCCTGACCGCGCGTGAAGCCTTCCGCCTGATGAAGAGCCAGGGCCTCGGCGGCTCCATCATCATGGTCGCCAGCAAGAACGCGCTCGTCGCCTCCCCTGGCGCCGCCGCCTATTGCACCGCCAAAGCGTCGGAACTGCATCTGTCGCGCTGCGTCGCCCTCGAAGGTGCGCCTCTCGGCATCCGCTCCAATGTCGTCAACCCGGACGCCGTCCTGCGGGGCTCGCGCATTTGGAAGGGCGAATGGGGCGATCAACGCGCCGCAAGCTATAACAAGGGTTCGGTGGACGAACTCGAAGCCGTCTATCGAGACCGTTCGCTGCTGAAGCTGAGTGTCTTCCCGGAAGATATCGCCGAGGGCATCGCCTTCTTCGCCTCCGATATTTCCGCCAAATCCACCGGCAATATCATCAATGTCGATGCCGGCAACGCCAACGCCTTTACGCGGTGAGCATCATGGATCAGGTCACCATCCCGGCTTTGGATCAGGACTTCATCGCCGCGCAAAACGCACCTCTCGCTAAAGCGTTGAACGAGGATTACGCGGCCCTCGGCCGTGTTCTCGACCGGCGCGGCATCGCGATCGACGCGATCACCACGGCTGTCGGCGGCTTCGCCGTCGCGGCGCCCACCTGGGCCGTGGGCTCGGGCGGCACGCGCTTCGCCCGCTTCCCGATGGGCGGCGAGCCGCGCAACATCTTCGACAAGCTGGATGATTGCGCCGTCGTCCACGGCCTCGCCAGCGCCACGCCCACCGTTTCCCCGCATTTTCCCTGGGACGAGACCGAAGATATGGCGGCGGTGAAGGACTACGCGGCAGCCCTCGGCCTCGGCTTCGATGCCGTCAATTCCAATACCTTCCAGGATCATCCCGGCAACGCCTTGCATCCGCTGTCCTATAAATACGGCAGCCTCAGCCATACCGACGCTGCCGTGCGCGCCCAGGCCGTGGCGCATAACATCCGCTGCGTGGAACTCGGTGAAAAGCTCGGTTCCAAGGCCCTCACGGTCTGGATCGGCGACGGCGCCAATTTCCCTGGGCAGCAGCATTTCGGCCGCGCCTTCGACCGGTATATCCAGAGCACCCAGGCGATCTATGCCGGCATGCCCAGTGACTGGTCCCTGTTCCTTGAACACAAGATGTTCGAGCCCGCCTTCTATGCGACGGTGATCCAGGACTGGGGCTCCTCACTGCTGGCGGCTCAGGCGACCGGCGACCGCTGCCTGTGCCTCGTCGATCTCGGCCATCACGCGCCGAACGTGAATATCGAGATGATCGTCTCGCGTCTCATTCATGCCCGCAAGCTCGCCGGCTTTCACTTCAACGATTCGAAATACGGCGATGACGATCTCGATGCTGGCGCCATCGAGCCTTATCGCCTGTTCCTGGTGTTCAACGAGTTGGTCGAGGCGGCCTATCGCCACACACCGGGCTTCAAGCCATCCTATATGCTTGACCAGTCCCATAACGTGACCGACCCGATTGAAAGCCTGATGACCAGCGCGGTCGAGGTGCAGCGCGCCTATGCCCAGGCCCTGCTGGTGGACCGCGCCGCGCTCGACGGCTTCCAAGACGCCAACGACCCGATGATGGCGAGCCAGACGCTGAAGGCCGCCTTCACCACCGATGTGCAGCCGATCCTTGCCATGGCGCGATCGCATAAACATGCCGCGATCAATCCCCTCGCCGCCTACCGGGCGAGCGGCTATCGCGCGGCGGCGGCGAAGGTTCGGCCTGCCAAGAGCGGGGGCAGCGGCGGCATCGTGTAAGCGGCGATCCCGTCATGGTCGGCGAAGGCCGACCATCCACGCCTTACGACGGAGCCGCCTCCCGAAGGAAGGCGTGGATCCTCGGCCTTCGCCGAGGATGACGAGTGTGTGGGATGCCGGGACTTGCCTTGCTGCCAACAGACAGCGGGTCGATAATCCTGCTCAACCGGGCACGTCGCCCGGAAACCCGGAGATTGGCGCGATGAAACTACTGCGTTACGGCCCTGCGGGCGCGGAAAAACCTGGCCTGCTCGATGCGCAGGGCCAGATCCGCGACCTGTCCGGCCATATCCAAGACCTGACGCCGGACCAGCTGTCCCCGACGGCCCTGGCCAAGCTCGCGGCGATCGACCCGGCGAGCCTGCCTTTGGTCCCCGGCACCCCCCGCTACGGTGCGCCCGTCACCGGCGTTGGGAAATTCCTCGCCATCGGCCTGAACTATGCCGATCATGCGGCCGAATCCAATCTGCCGATCCCCAAGGAGCCGATCGTCTTCAACAAGACGGTGACCTCGCTCTGCGGTCCGAACGACACCGTGGTCATCCCCAAGAAGTCCGTGAAATCCGATTGGGAAGTCGAACTCGGCATCATCATCGGCACCAAGGCGCAGTATGTGGACGAGGCGACGGCCCTCGATTACGTCGCCGGCTATTGCCTGATCAATGACGTCTCCGAGCGGGAATGGCAGATCGAGCGCGGCGGCACCTGGGACAAGGGCAAGGGCTGCGACACCTTCGGACCCACTGGACCTTGGCTCGTCACCAAAGACGAAGTGGGTGACGTGCAGTCGCTGGGCATGTGGCTGGACGTGAACGGTCGCCGCATGCAGACAGGCACCACGAAGACCATGATCTTCGGCGCGGCGGTTCTGGTCAGCTACGTCAGCCAGTTCATGACGCTGATGCCGGGTGACATCATCACCACCGGCACGCCGCCTGGCGTCGGCATGGGCATGAAGCCCGAGCCCGTGTTCCTCAAGCCTGGCGACATCATGACGCTGGGCATCGACAAGCTCGGCGAGCAGCGCCAGGACGTCGTCGCCTGGACCGCGCCCGTCTGATGCGCGTCGGCCTCGCGATTCCCTGCTTCATCGATTCCTTTTTCCCTGAAGTGGGGATCGCGACGCTCGAACTGTTGGAACGGCTGGGCGTGGACGTGGTCTATCCGCAAGGGCAGACCTGTTGCGGCCAGCCGATGGCCAATAACGGCTGCAATAGCGCCGCCAGTGGCACCGAGGCGCATTTCGCGCGTCTGTTTGCCGGCTTCGATGCCGTGGTGATGCCCTCAGCAAGTTGCGTGAACCATTTGCGCAAGCATATGGACGCCGTACCGCAGACCGCCGAAGTTCAGCATCTGCGCGCCAATATCTACGAACTCGTGGAATTCCTGCATGATGTGCTGAATGCGCGGGAGTTTCCCTGGGCGGAGTTTCCACACAAGGTCGGGCTGCACAATAGCTGCACGGCGCTACGCTCCCTGCATGCCGCGAGCATCTCCGAAATCGATGAGACGACGCCCTTCTCCAAGCCAATGGACTTGCTGGCCGGTGTGCGCGGCATCGCCTTCGTGGAACCCACGCGGCCCGATGAATGCTGCGGCTTCGGCGGCACGTTTTCGGTGAACGAGGATGCGGTCTCCGGCCTCATGGGGCTCGAAAAGGTGCAGGACCACGCGCGGGCGGGCGCTGAGTATATCGTCTCGGCCGATACCTCCTGCTTGATGCATCAACAGGGCTGCGCGCGCCGCGCCGGGCTGCCGCTGCGCTTCATCCATATCGCACAGATTCTCAACGGGGCGCGGGCATGAGCGCCAAAATCCATGATCCCGTGGATCACGCTGGCGCCGCCGCGAAGTTCATCACCGATGAGGCGCATCTGACGTTCCACGACACCCGTTTGTGGGAGATGCGCCAGAAGCGGGACGGCCAGATGCATGGCGTGCCCGAATGGCAGGAACTGCGGGACCTTGCCTCCGCCATCAAGGAACATACGCTCAGCCGTCTGCCCGAATATCTGGAGCAGTTCGAGGCGCAGGCGATCGCCCATGGCGTGCAGGTGCATTGGGCACGCGATGCTGCCGAGCACAATGCCATCGTGCTGCGCCTGCTGCGCGAAAACAATGCCAAGACCTTGGTCAAGTCGAAGTCGATGCTGACGGAGGAGTGCGAGATGGCACCCTTCCTGGAACGCCATGGCATCACCTTGACCGAGACCGATCTGGGCGAGCGCATCCAGCAATTGGACAATGAATCACCGAGCCATATCGTGGTCCCGTCCGTGCATAAACTGCGCGCGGATGTGGCGCGGGTCTTTGCCAAGACCATCGGCGGCGATCCGAACAATACAGACGCCACCTATCTCGCCGAGCATTGCCGCGTCACCACCCGACCACTGATGCTCGATGCCGATGCTGGCATGACCGGCGCCAATTTCCTGGTCGCCGAAACTGGTGCCGTCGTCGTCTGCACCAATGAAGGCAATGCCGATCTCAGCGCGAATCTGCCGAAGCTGCATATCGTCTCCGCGGGAATCGAAAAACTCATTCCCCGTCAGGCGGATCTCGGCGTCTTCGTGCGCATCCTGTCGCGCAGCGCGTTGGGTTCGCCGATCACCCAATATACCTCGCATTTTCGCGGGCCGCGGGACGGCGCGCAGATGCATATCATCCTGGTCGATAACGGCCGCTCCAAGCGGTTGGGTCAGGCGGAGTTCTGGACCTCGCTGAAATGCATTCGCTGCGGCGCCTGCATGAATACCTGCCCGGTCTATCGCCGCTCGGGCGGCCTCAGCTATGGCGCCGTCTATTCGGGGCCGATCGGCGCCATCATCAACCCGGCCTATGATCCCGCCCGCTATGCGGCGCTGCCCTTCGCTTCGACGTTGAACGGCAGTTGCACCGCCGTCTGCCCGGTGAAGATCAATATCCATGAGCAGCTTTATGCCTGGCGGCGGATCATCGCCGAGGGCGGCTTGCTGCCCGCCCAGAAGGCGCTCGCGATGCGCGTCGCCGGCGCGGTGCTGGCGTCCCCCACGCTCTACCGCCTCGCGACCGCGGCGGCCCGCATGGCGGTGCGACGGCTGCCGCGCGCCCTGCTCTACAATCGTCTCAACGGCTGGGGTCGGGACCGCGAATTGCCGACACCGCCGAAAGAAAGCTTCGCCGCCTGGCATGCGCGCCGAAAGAAAGCGGGATGAGCGCGCGGGACGATATTCTCGCGGCCTGCCGCGTGTCCCGCCCGCCGGGCGATCATCCGCTGCCCGAACTGCCGCGCTTTCCACGACCGGCGGAGGACGTGCTCTCGGAGTTCCAACGCAGCCTCGCCGTCATGGGCGGGCAATGGCTGAGGCTGGTGGAGGGCGACGATCTTGCAGCCGTCATCCGCGCCCGCGCGCCGAACGGGCTGATCCGGTCAGCGGTGCCGGAATTGCCAGCGTTTCCGCGCGTCGATGCCGTCACTCGGCCGCAGGATCTCGAAAACGTCGATATCGCCGTCGTGCGCGCGCGGTTCGGTGTGGCGGAAACCGGCTCGGTGTTTCTCAGCGACCATGAGTTGCAGGTGAATACCATCGCCTATCTGGCGCAGCATCTGGTGGTGCTTCTGGACCCCGAGGCGATCGTGCCAGGAATCGCCGACGCCTATCTACGTTCCGATTTTTCGCAGGCGCGCTATGTGTCTTTAATGACCGGCCCGTCCGCGACCGCCGATATCGAGGGCGTACTCATTCGCGGCGCCCAAGGCGTGCGGAGCTTGACGGTGATTTTCACGCCTTGACGGTGGAATGCGCTGCGCTTTTCCACCCTACGCTACGTCGTCGGGCGGATGAGCGAAGCGTTATCCGCCATCTCGTTCAATCCGGATCGTAGGACAATGCCTTGTCCAGCGCATTGAGCGTGTTCATCATCCACGCCTGATAGGTCATGCCCTTCGGCAGGGTTTCGGACACCAGCACCACCGGCACGCGCGCGTCCTTGGCGACCTCCAGCAGATGCTTCGTCGCCGCGTTCATCACTTGCGTATTATAGATCAGCAGTTCGACCTCATGCGTGCGCAGATCGTCCTCGATCTCCGCAACAGCTTTCTCGTCCGGCTCCCGGCCGGCCATGATGTCGCGCTGAAACGCGGTGTCTCGCACAGACAGACCCAGGGCTGCCGCCAATAGCCCCAGCACCGGCTCATCCGCCGCCACGGCCATATTGGCATATTGCGCCCGCATCGCATTGATCTTGGCATTGATCGGGTCGAGCGAAGCCTCGAACAATCGGGTGCGATTGCGCAGCGCCTTGCTCGCGGTCGGCTCATCCGTGGCCAGCGCCTGCTTGATCGCCTCAGCAAGCGGCACCGCCATGCCCGGATCGAACCAGAGATGCGGGTTGTAGCCTTGAGCGCGACCCAGAAGCGTGCCGACAACAATCACCTTCCGCCCGACGGCGGCGGTGCCGGCCAGAAGCGCATCGACCCAAGGATCGTAGCCGAGGCCGTTCTCGATCACGAGATCGGCGTGGGCAAAGGCGCGGGCGGCTGACGGACTGGCCGTCACCGCATGGGGATTCTGCGTGGGGTTCGTCAAAAGGCTGGTGATATCGATCTGCGGGCCCGCGATCTGGCGGGCGATATCCGCGTAGACGGATAAGGCGGCCACTATCGCCACGGGGTCGTCCGTGTCAGCGATCGCGACCGCCGCATGGGCGGACGTAGCCTGAAGGCTGGCGACCGCGAGTGCGGCCACCAGCACCAGTCTCTTCATGACCGCCGAGATTAGCCGGCGACTTCCGCGAGCGTCTCATGCGCCGCGCGCACCACTGCCTCGGTCGTGATGTCGAACTTCTTGTAGACATCGCCGATCTTGCCGGAGGCGCCGAAGCCATGCATGCCGATGAAGCGGCCCTGGAAGCCGATATACCGCTCCCAGCCCATTTCGACGGCGGCTTCCACCGCAACGCGTGCATGGGTCGCGCCCATGACGGCCTTCTTATACGCGGCATCCTGCTCTTCGAAGATCAGGCGGCAGGGCATGGACACCACTGCCGTGGGGATGCCTTCCTTCTGCAGGATGTCGCGCGCCTCGACCGCGAGATGCAGCTCCGACCCTGTGCCGATGATCGTGAGCTTGCGCTCGCCGCCTTCGGCTTCGAGCAGGACATAGGCACCCTTGGCCGACTTGTTATCGGTGCCGGGCTCGTGGCGCAGCAGCGGCATCGGCTGACGCGACAGGGCGATCAGCGCGGCCTGGCGCGGGGCCTCCAGGATCAGCTCCCAACACTCGGCGGTCTCGACCGGGTCACCCGGGCGATAGACGGCGAGATGCGGAATGGCCCGCAGCGCGGCGAGTTGCTCAACCGGCTGATGGGTCGGGCCGTCCTCGCCCAGGCCGATCGAGTCATGGGTCATGACGAAAATGGTGCGGATTTGCATCAGCGCGGCGAGGCGGATGGAGGGGCGGCAGTAGTCGGAGAAGCACATGAAGGTGCCGCCGTAGGGGATCAGACCACCATGCAGGGCAATGCCATTCATGGCAGCGGCCATGCCGTGCTCGCGCACGCCGTAATGCATATAGGTGCCGCTGTAATCGTCGGGCTTGATCTCGATCATGCCCTTCGCCTTGGTATTGTTCGACGGCGTCAGATCGGCCGAACCTCCCAGCAGCTCCGGGATGGCGGCGGCGAGATGATCGAGTACCGCGCCACTGGCGGACCGCGTCGCCATTTCCTTGCCGCTGGCGATGAATTCGGCGCGGGCGGCGGCGATGGCCTTCTTCCAATCCGCAGGAAGTTCGCCGTCGTTGCGACGCGCGAACTCGGTCCGCAGAGCCTCGGGCGCGGCCTTGACGCGATCGGCCCAGGCCATGCGCGCGGCGCTGCCCTTGGCGCCGATCTCGCGCCACTCGCGCAGCAGGTCTTCGGGGATGACGAAGGGCGGGGAGTCCCAGCCGAGGATCTTCCGTGCGCCGGCGATTTCCTCTTCGCCGGGGGCGTCGCTATGGGCCTTCTGGGTGCCGGCCTTGGTCGGAAAGCCGAAGCCGATGATGGTTTTGCAGGCGATCATCGAGGGCTTGTCGGTCACGGCGCGGGCAGCGGTGATGGCGTCGCGAATGGCATCCGTATCGTGGCCGTCGATTTCCAGGACATGCCAGCCGGAGGCGCGGAAGCGCTCGACCTCATTGTCGGAGACCGAGAGGCTGGTCGCGCCATCGATGGAGATGGAGTTGTTGTCCCAGAAGGCGATGAGGTGGCCGAGCTTGTAGTGGCCCGCCATCGAAATGGCTTCCTGGCTGATGCCCTCCATGAGGCAGCCATCGCCCATGAACACGTAGGTCCAATGCTTGCAGATATCGTCGCCGAATTTGGCGTTCATGATGCGCTCGGCGAGCGCGAAGCCGACCGAGTTGGCGATGCCCTGGCCGAGCGGGCCGGTCGTCGTCTCGATACCCTCGGCATGCCGGTATTCGGGGTGGCCGGCGGTCTTGCTGTCGATCTGGCGGAAGCGCTTCAGCTCATCCAGCGTCATATCCTTGGAGCCGGTCAGATAGAGCAGGCTGTAGAGCAGCATCGAGGCATGGCCGTTCGACAGAATGAAGCGATCGCGATCGAACCAATGCGGGTCGGCCGCATCGAACTGCATGAAATCCTTGTACAAAACGGTCGCGATATCGGCCATGCCCATGGGTGCGCCGGGATGGCCGCTCTTGGCCTGCTGCACGGCGTCCATGGACAGGAAACGGATGCAATCCGCGAGGTCCCGCAGCTGCTGATCGCGGGGCTTGGGCACCGTCTTGACGGCCGGAGGGGGGGTGACGTCAGCCATGATGGAGGCTCCTTCTTCGCGTGATCAACCGAGGTGGATGGGTATGGCATGGCTGCGCGAGCGCCGAAACCATGTGCCCAAAATGCGCGGAAATTTCACGCGGTCGTGCGCCATCGGGCTGTGCTTGTCGAGAGCGCTGTCAGGCGGTAGGGCGGAAAAGCGCAGCGCATTCCGCCACCACGTGCGGAAGGAAGACGGCGGAATGCGCTACGCTTTTCCGCCCTACGCCAAGAAAATCAATTCTCGCGCGTCAGCATGACCAAGGCGGTGCCGGCCCGGATAATGCCGAGCCTCTCGGCCGCGCCCTTAGACAGGTCGATGATGCGACGGCTGGAGAATAGCCGATCCGTGATCGTCACCACGACGGAGTCATCTGTCCCCGGGATGCTCACCAGCACCTTGGTGCCGAACGGCAGCGTCTGATGCGCCGCCGTCATTTCCCGATCGTTGAAAATCTGGCCGCTTGACGTGCGGCGGCCGTTTTCCTTGCCACCATAATAGGATGCGATGCCGCGCTGGCTGTCTGCGAGCATGCGGCTTGAAGCCTCCGGCCGCTCGAAGCTCGCGGTCTGAACGGTCGCGCCATCGAAGGTGCCGATCGGTGAGGCGGAGATACCGGCCGCCTCGGCGCTCCATCCATCGCTATCCCGATGCTCACGATAGGCGATGGCGCGGCCATGACGATGATGCAGATGCAGTGCGAGATGGCTTTTGGAATGCCGGGCCGAGGCGATCCGGGCTGAACCATGGCGGCTGGTTTCGTGCTTCCTGACCTCAGCATGCGCATGGGCGCCGAAGGCAATCATCAGAAGCGGGGCGATGGTCAAAGCCAGGCGCGACTTCATCCCGGGGCTCTCCCTGTCATTGGGCAAGGAGCCGAAGGCCCTTCGCCGTCTTGGCAGACCCGCGTGGCTCCGAGTGAAACGGAACGCTGACGGATCAATTTATTGCGACTCACTGACGTCGCAACGGAGGTAACCCGGTTAACACCTTGAGTAGAAAGCATTTCGCCGGGTAGCGGTAAGGAAGCATTGTCAATCACAATTTCGATAAACCCGATCTCGGGATGCAATGCAAGCTTTACCGACCGTGTTGAGACGCGAGGGGTGTCAAGTAACGCTATAAGGAACCTGTTCCTCATCTTGTCGGCGACTCGCCTGATCTTGCCCCATTTTCGCCTCGATTGGGTTTGGGCTCGCCCCTCGGTCTTCTGGGGTCGATGGTCGCCCCCTTTGACTTGCCGGGCCGCACCCTGCAGGCGCAGCCCTGCGTGCCGGGCCATTGCGCCGTGAGGCGCGGGGAGGCAGAAGATGGCGTTAAGACAATGAAATCCGTGAACAAGCCTACCCTATGAAGATCGATGTTCAATCCGCCGCTGCTGCCCTCCGCGCTGCGGCCATCGCCGGCCGCGACGCGTCACGCTTGCTTGCGCAATCAAGCGAGGCGCAGCGCAATTTGGCGCTGACAGGGGCCGCTGATGCCCTGCGCGCCCGGACGGCCGAGCTTCTCGCCGCCAACGCCATCGATCTTGACGCCTACCAGGGTCTGCCCGCCCTGCGGGACCGGCTGCGGCTGGATGCAAAACGCATCCAAGCCATGGCGATCGGCTTGGAGGAGATCGCGGCCCTGCCCGATCCCCTCGGTCATGTCATGGCCGATTGGACTCGCCCGAACGGCTTGAACTTCCGTCGCATCTCCACGCCCATCGGCGTCATCGGCATGATCTATGAAAGCCGGCCCAATGTCGGCGCGGATGCCGCCGGTATTTGCCTGAAGTCCGGCAATGCCGTCATTTTACGCGGCGGGTCAGATAGTTTCCACAGTGCGGCGGTTATTCACGCCGCTATTCGCGACGGCCTGATCTGCGCTGGCCTGCCGGAGGCAGCGGTCCAGGTCGCGCCCGGAACGGATCGCGCCTTCGTCGCCGCCATGCTCGCAGCCTCCGGCCTCATCGACCTCATCATTCCGCGCGGCGGCAAGGGGCTGGTTACACGTGTCCAGGCCGAAGCCCGCGTGCCCGTCCTTGCCCATGCCGAGGGCCTCAATCACACCTACGTCCATGCGGCCGCCGACCCCGCGATGGCACGCCGCATCCTGGTGAATGCCAAGATGCGCCGCACCGATGTCTGTGGCGCCACCGAAACCCTGCTGATCGATGCCGCCATCGCGCCGAGCCTGCTGCCCGAGATCGTCTCGGACCTGCGCGCCCTCGGGTGCGATTTCCGTGCCGATGCGGCGGCGCAGGCGATCATCGCGACCCTGCCCCCGGCATCCGACGCCGACTTCGATACCGAATGGCTCGACGCCATCCTCGCCATCCGCGTCGTTCAGAACGTGGATGAGGCCATCGCCCATATCGCGGCCCATGGCAGCGAGCATACCGATGCCATTATCACGGAGGATGCGGTGGTCGCGGAGCATTTCCTCAACGCAACCTCCGGCGCCGTGGTGCTCTGGAATGCCTCGACCCAGTTCTGTGACGGCGCCGAATTCGGCTTTGGCGCCGAAATCGGTATCGCGACCGGGCGCATCCATGCGCGCGGCCCGGTCGGCGTCGAGCAGCTTACCACCTTCCGCTATCAGGTTCGCGGCACGGGTCAGGTGCGGCCCTGAAGGCCGCCACCATCGGCCAGCCCGACCCTCTTCCGAGGCGCGGCGACCGGCGGAAAATGCGTATCGGAATCCTCGGCGGCTCGTTCAACCCGGCCCATGCTGGCCATCTGCATGTTGCCCACCAGGCGCAGCGGCGGTTCCGGTTGGATCAGGTCTGGCTCATGGTCTCGCCGGGCAATCCGTTGAAGCCGGCGGCCGGCATGGCGCCCTTCGCCGAACGGCTCGCATCCGCGCACGAGATTGCGGACGGCCGCCACATCATTGCGACCGCGATCGAGGCGACCATCGGCACGCGCTACACGCGCGATACGCTGCACCGTCTGCGCCGCCAGTTTCCCTGCGCCCATTTCGTCTGGCTGATGGGGGCCGATAATCTTGAGGATCTGTCGCGCTGGCAGCGTTGGACGGAAATCGCCGACAAAACTTCCCTGGGCGTGTTGCCGCGACCGGCGCATAATACGGGTGCGCTGGCCAGCCGGGCCGCGCATCGCCTGCGCCATTCCCGGCTGCCCGCCCGCCAGGCATCCATGCTCGGTCTGACCGCGACGCCCGCCTGGATTTTTTTGCCCACTACGCAGAATGCGCTATCCGCGACAGCGCTTCGTGCGGCAAAGCAGGGGAACCAGCCAATTGGCTCTGCCCCCAGCCCTGTCCGCCCCGAGCGCGTCGCCACGAACGGAGAAGAACAATAGCCCGCAAGCCGCCCGCCGACACGGCCGCCCCCCGCCGCCGTGTCACCGCCCCGCGTCCCGCCGTAGCCGCGCCCGCAACGACCGCCGCACCCCCCGCGACGATCCGCAAGAAGGCCGTCATCTCTGGCCCACGCGCAAAGAGCCGCAAGGTCGCCGCGACCCCGCCTGAGCTCGACCGCCTTCAGGCGCTCATCACCACGAGCCTGGAAGACGACAAGGGGGAGGAGATCGTGGTCCTCGACCTGCGCGGCAAGGCAAGCTTCGCCGATCGCATGATCATCGCCACCGGCCTCGCGGACCGGCAGATCAGCGCCATGGCAACCCATTTGCGCGAAAAACTGCGCGAAGGCGGCTTCGGCCGTGTGCGCATCGAAGGCGAAAACGGCTCCGACTGGGTGCTGATCGATGCCGGCGATATCGTCGTTCATCTGTTCCGGCCCGATTCCCGCACCTTGTATGGGCTGGAGAAGATGTGGGGCGCGGATCTGGACGAGGCGACCACCTAAACCCCCATGCGCGTTATTGCCATCGGTCGGCAGCGCCAGGGACCGGAGGCTGAGCTTTTTGCGCGCTACGCCGCCCGGCTACGGCCGGCGCTGGAGCTGACGGAACTCGCCGAAGGCCGTGGCGCGCCGGTGGAGATCAAGCGGCGGGAAGCCGCCAGCCTGATCGCCGCCCTGCCCACCGGCGCCTTTGCCGTGGCGATGGACCAGGACGGCACGACGCCCGACAGCCAGGGCCTCGCGCGCCTCATCGACCAATGGAATGGCCTGAGCCGCCCGATCTGCTTCCTGATCGGCGGCACTGAGGGGTTGGATGCGACGGTGCTGGCCCGCGCTGACGCAAAGCTGTCGCTGGGACGGCTGACCTGGCCGCATTACCTGGCGCGCGCCATGCTCGCCGAGCAGCTGTATCGCGCCCACGCAATCCTCACCGGCCACCCCTACCATCGCGACGGACGGCCGTGATACCAGCAGACACCCTATCGATGGAGTTCCTCGGGCAATGACTGTGCAGCCAGTGCGTCCGGTGATGCTCGTGATCCTCGACGGTTGGGGATGGCGTGACTCCAACACCGACAATGCCGTGCGGCTGGCGCATACGCCGACCTTCGACCGCTTGTGGGGTAACGGGCCGCACGCCTTTCTCCATACGGATGGCGAGGACGTCGGCCTGCCCGAGGGCCAGTTCGGCAATTCCGAGGTCGGCCATCTGAACATCGGCGCCGGCCGCGTCGTCATGCAGGAACTGCCGCGCATCACCCGCGCGGCACGGGATGGGTCGCTTGCCACCAACCCGACGATTCTCGCCCTGATCGCGGCAGCGCAAGCCAGCACCGGGGTCTGCCATCTGCTCGGCCTCATCTCCCCCGGCGGGGTCCATGCCCATCAGGATCATGCCGTCGCGCTGGCGAAGATCCTCACCAATGCCGGCTTGCAGGTTCTGGTCCATGTCATGACGGATGGGCGGGACACGCCACCGCGCTCCGGCGCCGCCTTCGTCGCGGCGTTCGAAGCGGCGCTGCCGCTCGGCGCGCGCATTGCGACGGTCAGTGGCCGCTACTACGCCATGGACCGCGACAATCGGTGGGAGCGCGTCAATCTGGCCTGGAACGTCATGGTGGACGCCGACGGTCCCCATTACGCGTCAGCCGCGGCAGCGATCGATGCCGCCTATGCCGAGGATGTCGGGGATGAATTCGTGCGGCCGGCGGTGATCGGCGACTATGCCGGCATGAAGGACGGGGATGCGCAGCTCTCCATCAACTTCCGCGCCGACCGCATTCGCCAGTTGCTGATGTCGCTGCTCGACCCCGCCTTCACCGGCTTCGCCCGCACGCGCCGTCCCGCCTTCGCCTATGTCGCCGGCCTTACCGATTATGGCTCCGCGCTCGATAAACTGATGACCGTGGTCTTTCCACAAAACAGCATGAACGCCCTGCTCGGCCAGGTCGTGGCCGCCGCCGGGAAGCGGCAGCTTCGCATGGCGGAGACCGAGAAATACCCCCACGTCACCTATTTCATGAATGGCGGGGTCGAGACGCCCAACCCGGGTGAGGAGCGGATCATGGTTCCCTCACCCAAGGTCGCGACCTATGATTTGCAACCGGAAATGTCAGCGCCTGAGCTGACGGCCAAGGCCGTTGCGCAGATCGAGAGCGGCGTCTTTGACCTCATCATTCTCAACTTCGCCAACCCGGACATGGTCGGCCATACCGGTATTCTCGGCGCCGCCATTATCGCGGTGGAGACGGTGGACAAAGGCCTGGGCCAGATCGCCGCCGCCGTGTCCAAGGCCGGCGGCGTCTTGCTCGTCACCGCCGATCACGGCAATTGCGAGTTGATGCGCGACCCGGTCACCCAGGCCCCCCATACCGCCCATACCCTCAATCCGGTGCCCGTGATGGTGATGGGCGCGCCGGCCGGCGCCACCCTGGCCAATGGCAGGCTCGGTGATATTGCGCCGACCCTGCTGGCGCTCATGGGCCTGCCCCAACCGCCCGAGATGACCGGCGTCAACCTGCTGCGGAGCGATGCCGCTGACGCAGCCGCGTAACACCCTGCGGCGCGGGATGGCCGCCCTATTGGGTCTGGTCCTCGCCGCCACAACCGCAGGCGCCGCGACGAATCCGCAAGCGGCCTTGCAAGCGCTCCAACGCCAACAGCAATTGCATGAGGGCCAAGCCGCCGCAGCCCGCGCCCGCGTCGCCGCCATCGCCGCCATGCAGGCGGCCCTGTCCCAACAGCGCGTGCAAACGGCCGCCAAACTGCAAGACGCGGAGATGGCGACCGCCGCCGCCGCCGCGCGCATGGCCGATCTCGCGGCACAGAAGAAGGCTGTGGCGACGGCGCTCATCGCGCGCGCCGCAGCCCTCGCGCCTCTCCTGCCGCTGATCGAGCGTCTGGCGCTGTTTCCGTCCGAAACCCTTCTCGCCGTGCCGGCCAAGCCGAGCGACACCTTGCGCGGCTTGCTTGTGCTGCAAGGTCTGTCGCGCGAAATCGGTCGCCAGGCGAATGCGCTGAAACACCAGCAGGACCAGTTGGACGCGCTGACGGGCGCGATGCTGGCGGCGGCCCCGGCACTGGCGGAGGCCGAAGCCGTGCAGGCCCGCCAGAACGCGGCCCTGGATGCGCAGATCGCAAGCGCGGCGGCCAGCCAGCAGAGCGCCGCCGATGCCGCGGCCGCAGCCGACCAGGCCGCCGCCAACGATGCCGGCCGCGCCCAGACCTTACAGGACGCGATTGCCCGGATCGCCGCGTCCCGCAAGGCGGCGCTCGCACGCGCCACGCGGTTGGCGAAACGTGCCGCGCGGCTACGCCCTGCCGTGGCTGCGGCGGCGCAGCAGCGGGAGGCGGAGCTGGCAGCGCCGGCAGGTGCGGGCCTCGGCAGCGGCCATCTCCCCTCGCCGGTCGTCGGGCGGGTTGTGCGCGGCTGGGGTGACACGACCCTGGCGGGGCCGTCGACCGGCCTTTCCTACGCCACGGCCCCTGGCGCCCGTGTGATTTCACCCTGCGCGGGCAGCGTGGTATTCGGATCTGCCTTCCGCAGCTACGGTCTGCTGCTCATTGTGGATTGCGGCGGCGGCTATGATTTCGTCTTGGCGGGCCTGGACCGGCTGGATGTCGGGATCGGTCAGCGGCTGCAATCGGGGGAGCCTGTCGGGATCATGGCAGGCTGGAATCCCAAGCAACCGGCGCAACGGCCCCAGCTTTACCTGGAGTTACGGCGGGATGGGGCTCCCGTTAATCCTGCGCCATGGCTTCATGCGCAGGGTTGATTGATGAGGCGTTTCCTTCCCACAATGGCATAATGCCAATCGTGTGGATCAGGCTGTGCGTTGTGTGCCCTCTGGGGCCGGCTATAGGAAAGTTCGGATGAAGCTTCGCTCAGGCTTGCTGCTCGGCACGGCATTTATTGCCGGCCTCTCCCTCGCCCCTTTGTCGGATGTGGTTCTGCACCGATTCGGCGCGACCCTCGGTATCGGCCGCGCCCTGGCGGCGGAGGATCCTGTCGCGGACGCCTTCCCGTTCCTCAGCCTGTTCGGCGACGTCTATCAGACTGTGAAGGCCGATTACGTCGAGCCCGTCAAAGACCAGCCCCTGATCGAAAATGCCATCAACGGGATGCTGTCCGGCCTCGATCCGCATAGCGCCTATATGAACGCCAAGCAGTATCGCGACATGCAGGCCCAAACGGATGGTGAGTTCGGTGGACTCGGCCTTGAAGTCACGCAGGAAAACGGTTTCATCAAGGTCATTAGCCCGATCGACGGCACACCCGCCTCGAAGGCCAAAATCAAACCGAATGACCTCATCCTCGAAATCAACGGCAAGTCAGTCCAGGGTCTTTCCCTCGATGATGCCGTGGACATGATGCGCGGCGCGCCGGGATCGACCATTGCGCTGACGCTCAAGCAGGCCGCCAGTCCTAAGCCGCAGGTGATGACGCTGACGCGGGAGGTGATCAACGTCCCCTCCGTCCATCAGTCGCTTTACGGCGATGTCGGCTATATTCGCCTCTCGGTCTTCAGCGAGAATGCCGACCAGGGTATCCGCGACGCGGTCACCAAGCTCCAGGCCCAGTCACATGGCAAGATCCATGGCTATGTCCTGGATCTGCGCAACAATCCGGGTGGTTTGCTCGACCAGGCAGTCGCCGTCGCCAACGACTTCATGAACCATGGTGAGATCGTCTCGACCCGCGCCCGCCATCCGAAGGACAGCCAGGTGTGGAACGCCAAGCCGGACGGCGACATCGTCGGCAATGCCCCGCTTGTGGTCATGATCAACCCCGGTTCGGCCTCTGCCTCAGAGATCGTCTCGGGCGCCCTGCAGGACAATCGGCGCGCCATCGTGCTCGGCTTGCGCAGCTTCGGCAAAGGCTCGGTCCAGACGGTCATTCAGCTGCCCGGCGACAGCGCCATGCGCCTGACGACGGCGCGCTATTACACGCCGTCCGGCCGGTCGATCCAAGAACTGGGCATCACGCCAGACGTGCCCGTCGCTTCTTCGGATTCTTCCGATAACGACATGCAGCCGCTGCGCGAAAGCGACCTTCAGCACGCCATGCTCAATCCGAACAGCAAGGGCTTGCCGCCGCTGCCGCCCCGCACGGATCTGCCGTCGGTCGTCAAGGACATTCCGAAGGTGCCACCGGCGGGCTGGGCGAAGTTCGACCCCGCCAAGCCCACAACCGATTTCCAGCTTCAGCAAGCCCTGAAGGTGGTCGATGCCATGCCGGCGACCGTCGCGTCGAACTGAGCTGACGCGCGCCGATGCATCCTGACGATCTTCCATACCGCCCCAATGTCGGCGCGGTATTGTTCAATAGCAGGGGTCAGGTGTTCGTCGCGCGCCGTGCGGATTTCCCGAATGCCGAGGGGCCTGCCGGCGGCTGGCAATTGCCGCAGGGCGGCATCGATGAGACGGAAGACCCCCGAGTCGCCATCTTCCGCGAACTCGGAGAAGAAATCGGCACGGAAAAGGCCGAAATCATTGGCGAGCATCCCGACTGGCTGACCTATGATCTGCCGCCCGAGCTGATCGGTAAGGCGCTGCACGGCCGCTACCGTGGCCAACGCCAGCGCTGGTTCGCGCTGCGGTTCACCGGCAACGACTCCGACATCCGGCTCGACCTCGATCCGCATCCTGAGTTCGATGCCTGGCGTTGGGACGATCTTGTCAACCTTCCGACCCTTGCAGTGGGTTTCAAGCGAGAGATCTATGCAGTGCTGGCGACCTCCTTCGCCCGCTTTGCCTTCCCTGCCTGACGCCCCTTTTCACAAAACCTCCCCACAGGAGTTGCCTCTCATGAGCACGATTATGCTGACGGCCGAAGACGGCCACGAATTCTCCGCCTATGTCGCGGGCCCCGAAGATGCGGAAATGGGCCTCGTCATCGTGCAGGAGATTTTCGGCGTGAACAGCCATATGCGCCACGCGAGCGATACCTTCGCGGCCGCCGGCTTCCGCGTCATCTGCCCGGCGCTGTTCGACCGCGCCGAGCGGGATGTCGAGCTGGGCTATACCGGCCCCGACATGCAAAAGGGCATCGAACTGCGCGGCAAGATCGCCGACGACAAGACGATGCTGGATATCGAGGCCGCCGCCGCTGAACTGGGCACGGACGCGATCGGCATCGTCGGCTATTGCTGGGGTGGCACCATTGCCTGGTGGGGCGCGACCCGCAGCGAGACCTTCGACGTCGCCGTCGGCTGGTATGGCGGCGGCATCGCCGGCACCAAGACCGAGACGCCGAATTGCCCGGTGCAGCTGCATTTCGGCGGCCAGGACGATCACATCCCGCAAAGCGACATCGATGCGATCAGCGAAGCCCAGCCTGACGTCGAAATCTTCGTCTATGACGATGCCGGCCATGGCTTCGGCTGTGAACAGCGCCCGAGCTTCGAGCCCGCGAGCTATGAGCTGGCCCAGAGCCGCACGCTTGAGTTCCTGCGCGAAAACCTCGGCTGAAGACGACCATGAGATGGCGGCCATGCGCCGCCATCTCATGAAGACTCTCCCGCAGCGCACAAACTCCTGTTTGCCGCTGCGTTACTGCGTGTCATTATCGTTGGAGCGCTGCGGCAAGCCATCGTAGCGGCGCATTTCATCACGCAGGAGCTGCCCTTACATGCTGTCCGTAGGCGATACCTTCCCGAGCTTCGATCTGACCGCCGTCCGCGGCGGCCCGGCCGGGCTCAAGATCGACACCGCTTTCACCCAGATCGACTCCACCACCGATGCCGGAAAGTGGAAGCTGGTGTTCTTCTGGCCGAAGGATTTCACCTTCGTCTGCCCGACCGAGATCGTCGCTTTCGGCAAGCTGAACGCCGACTTCATCGATCGTGACACCGTCACTTACGGCGTTTCGACCGACAGCGAGTTCGTTCACATGAACTGGCGCCTGCATCACGACGATCTGCGCAGCCTGCCGATCCCGATGCTCGCCGACATCAAGCGTGAGCTGTCCACGGCTCTCGGCGTGCTCGACAAGAAGGAAGGCGTCGCGCTGCGCGCCACATTCCTGGTCGATCCCGAAGGCATCATCCGCTACGCCGCCGTCAATGACCTGTCCGTCGGCCGGAACCCGCAGGAAGTGATGCGCATCCTCGACGCCCTTCAGAGCGACGAGCTGTGCCCCTGCAACTGGCAGAAGGGCGAGGAAACCCTCAAGGCGGCGTAAGCCGCTCTCCCGATCGAAGTCGCGAACAGGGGCGGGCGCCCGCCGGTGCCCGCCCCTTTTCTTTGCGCCAACCGCAGGACCAATGACCGATGACCATCGACGCCTTGAAGAGCCGCATCCCAGACTATGCCAAGGACATCCGGCTCAATCTCTCGTCCCTCGCGAGCGACCCGTCCCTCACGGGTAAGCGTCGGCCAATGGCCGCGGTCGTAGCGGTTTGATCGGCTTCAGCGTTGGATTATGGTTTCCATCGCCATGGCAGAAGCTCATCGATCCTGTGAATAGGATGGTCGGCGATCCTTCCGATGATATCGGTTAAATAGGCCTGAGGGTTGATGCCGTTCATCTTGGCCGTCTCGACGATCGTGTACATGCAGGCGGCGCGCTGTCCGCCAGCGTCAGAGCCGCAGAACAGGTAATTCTTTCTTCCGAGGACCGGAGGTTTCATGGCGCGTTCAGCGGCGTTATTGCTGATCTCGAGCCTGCCATCCGTGACGTAGCGGGTCAGCGCTTTCCAGCGTGACAGGGTGTAGCGGATTGCCTCGGCGAGAGAGCTCTTGCCGCTGATCCGGAGGAGCTCTGTTTCGAGGAATTGCTTGAGCTGCTCCAACAGTGGCTCGGCGTGTTCTCGCCTTGCGAAGGCGCGCTGGTCGGGCGGCTTTCCGCGGATGTGCCCTTCGACGGCGAACAGAGCCGCGATCCGGTGAAGAGCTTCAAGGGCGATCGGCGACCCCGTTTGATGGTGCACGTCGTAGAAGTGCCGCCGGGCATGGCTCCAGCATGCGACCTCGACCAGCGGGGCGTCACCCAGTGGGGTCGTCGGCTTGTAGAACCGGGTAAATCCGCCGTAGCCGTCGGCATGCAGGAACCCACGATAGGAGCCGAGCAACGCTTCCACATGGACGCCCTTCCGGTCTGCCGAGTAGTGGTAGAATGCCGCGGGCGGCACATCCGATCCCCAGGGCCGCTCGTCCCGCACCGCGACCCAGAGCCGTCCCGTCCTGGTCTTGCCCAGACCCGGCGAGAGCACCGGAACCGTAGTGTCATCGGCATGGACAGCGACGCCCGCACGGACATGACGACCGATGGCTTCGGCAAGAGGCGCCAGCAGGAACAACGCCTGTCCTATCCAGTCGGCGAGTGTCGAGCGGTCCAGTTCCACCCCTTCACGGAGGCTGATCCCCGCCTGGCGGTGCAGTGGGATGTGGTCGCAGTATTTCGACACGACGACATGGGTGATCAGTCCCGGCCCCGGGCGCCCGCGCTCGATCGGCAGCGTGGGCATCGGCGCCTGGACAATCGTCTCGCAAGACCTGCAGCTCAGCTTGGGGCGAAGATGCCGAATGACCTTGAAGCTGGATGGGACGTATTCCAGCACATCACGCTCGTCCTGCCCGATGCGGCTGAACACGGTGCCGCCGCAGCCCGGGCAAACCCCGACTGGGTCGTGGGTGACGATTTCACGGGGTAGATGCTCGGGCAGCGGCTTGCGCACCGGATGTCTGCGCTCGGCGGCACCAGGTCGACCATGCAGGGCCGTGACAGCCGCTCTGGCCCGGGCTTCACTTTCGCCCGCATCCTCTTCGAGGTCGCCGATCAGGAGTTCGAGCTGCTCGATGTCTCGGTCAAGCTTCTCGGAAGACTGTCCGAACCGTGCCCGCCGGAGCTTGGCGAGCTGCATCTTCAGCTTCTCGATATGGAGCGCCTTCGCATGGATTTCTGCCGCGTTGGCAGCGATCTCGACGTCCTTGCGCGCCAATTCCGCCTGCAGGGTTTCAGCAAAAACCCGCAACGCATCTGGATCTGTCGGGAGAGGATCACTCGCCAGGGACATGCCACCATTGTACCGGACCCGGCCACTCGGGTACAGCCTTTTCAGCGCGGCGAAGGCAGTTTCCGCTAAACCGCGACCGGCGTGCGTGGCGCCTCCGGTGCGACCGTCCGGCGCCAGTCAATCGCCTCGATCAGGAGAGCCATCTGGGCGGGCGTCAGAACCATCCCGCCATCGACGATCGGCGGCCAGATGAAGCGGCCGCGTTCCAGCCGCTTGGCAAAGAGGCACAGGCCCGAGCCATCGTAGTAGAGGATCTTCAGGTAGTCGGCTCGCTTGCCGCGGAAGATGAAGACATGGCCCGAGAAGGGATCGACGCCCAGGATCGGTGCCACCTGGGCCGCGAGACCATCGAACCCATAGCGCATGCTGACAGGACGACACGCCAGGTAGACCCGCGTGCCCGCGGCAACCTGGATCACGATAGGCTCCGCAGCACGGCCAGCACGCGGCGGAGCGCCCCATCATCGACGGTCGCATCCACCCGCAGTGTCGTGCCGCCCGCCATGTCGATCTCGATGATGCTCGGTCGCTCATCCCTGTCGCGCCGCGGAACGGCCCCCCGGGGCCGCCGCGAAACCTTGGCAATGTCCATGCCGAGCGTCGATGTGCCGCGGGCCTCGGTAGATGGCTGAACCTTGGGCTTTGGAGGTCCGACAATCCCGAGCGGGATGAAGGTGACCGGCACCTCCACGGGGGCCGCCTCTACGGTGTCCGGCCGCCTGCGCCGCGATGGGACAGAGGATGTCACCATCGTTTGTGCCTTCGCCATCCGGCGCCATCGATAGATGAGGCTGACGTGGATACCGTAGCGATGCGCTAAGTCTGGAGCCCGGACCCCTGGGCCAGATGATTCCGCCACGACCCGTGCGCGAAAGGCCGCGCTATAAGCTGGCCGTCGTTCAGAGACGATCTCGATCCGAGACTCAGAAGTTGCCACAGTGGCTGCCACAGTCGCAGCTTCAGTGGTTGAGATTCTCTCGCTGTCCATACAACAGAAGAGAGCGAAAACCCTTCATTCGGACAAGGCGGCCATCACCGGTCGCTTACCCTCACGGTCCAGCAGCGCGCGGGCACCTTCATCGCGAGCGCCCTCGCCGCCCGCAATGCCGAGCTGATTCGTGGCGTGATGGATGAATTCGCGCCGCAGCTTTCAGCCGAAGCGCTGACGGCCGCCAAGGCCGCCGCCTCCATCATGGGCATGAACAACGTCTATTACCGCTTCGTGCATCTCGTCGGCGGCGATTACGGCAAGATGCCGGCCAAGCTGCGCATGAACATCATGGCCAAGCCGGGTGTGGACAAGGCCGATTTCGAGCTTTGGTCGCTGGCAGTGTCCGGCGTCAATGGCTGCGGCATGTGCATGGAGAGCCATGAGAAGGTGGTGCGTGACGCCGGGCTGACCACGGAACAGGTGCAAACCGCCGTGCGCATCGCGTCGGTGGTTCACGCCGTGGCCGCCGTGCTGGACGGTGAAGACGCCATGGCCGAAGGGCTCGCCGCCGCCTAAGTTTTGGCGCGGCAGAGTCCGCTGTAGTCGCTCGGGCTAAGCCCGGTCAGCTTACGGAAGACCGCCGCGAAGGCGCCCAGGCTTTCATACCCGACCGAGAGCGCAACGCTCGTGACGGCTTCGTCACGGGCGAGGCGCTCTTGCGCATTCACAATCCGGGCGCGCTGCCGCCACGCCGAAAAGGGCAGCCCGGTCTGGGCGGAGAAATGGCGCACGAAGGACCGGAGCGACATGCCGGCAACGGCCGCCCAGGCCTGTTCTGCGCGCTGGTCCGCTGGATCTTCAATCAAGGCCTCCGCGACGCGACGAAGCCGGGGATCGACCGGCAACGGCAACGCGACCGTCGCGCGCTGCGCCGAAAGGAACTCGTGCCAGAAGGTTTCGGCCAACATGGCAAGAGGCTCATTCCAGACATCATGGTGGGTTTGCTCGGCTAATCGCTCAGCCTGAGCCGCGAGAAGCCGCGTCGTCTGAATGAGGAAAGGCGTCTCCGACAAAGTCGCGGCACGTGGTGTCGTGATGTACAGGCTCCAGCCTGCGAAGGCCCCGTGCGATCGGGCGGCATGGTCCAGACCCGGCGGCAGCCACAGGGTCTGCCCTGGCCCGACCAGCCAGTAGGACGTGTCTGTCAAAATCCCGATGACGCCAGCGACGGTGCCAAGGATCTGGCCGCGATCATGGCGATGTCGGCTCGCGACCCGCCGCGTGTTTTGGCTGGCCACACCGCCGACCAACCATGGCGCCGCGCTTTCGACACGGTCGAGAATCGACGGAACCATGGAAGGATTGGCGTGCATGAGTCGATTAATGGCGCGGGCGCGGGCGCATGCCAAGACCATCCTCCTCTAGAGTGCCCGTTACAAAAGAGGAGCATCTTTCGATGAAGATCGGTTTTCTAGGACTTGGCGCCATGGGCCATGCGATGGCGCGTCGCCTGCTCGATGCCGGACACGACCTCACGGTCTTCAACCGAACGGCGAGCAAGGCCGATGATCTGGTCGCCCTCGGCGCCCATCGGGCCACCACGCCCGCCGAGGCCGCACGCGGTGCCGAGATAGTGGTGTCGATGCTGTTCGACGATAAGACGACCGAAACGGCGACATTCGGCGAGGATGGCATCGCAGGCGCCATGGCGCCTGGCGCGGTGCATGTCTGTTGCAGCACGCTGTCGCTCGATCAGGCCCGCCGGCTTCGCGATGGCCATGCCGAGCGCAGCCAGGCCTATGTCACCGCGACCGTGCTGGGGCGCCCTCCGGCGGCCATGGCCGGGCAGCTCTTCATCATCCTCGGCGGCGACGAGACCAGTCGCGTGATGGTCACGCCGGTGCTGGAGATCATCGGGCAACGCATCTTCGTGGCCGGGAACGACCCGGTGCAGTCAAACCTCGTGAAACTGTCGTTGAACTTCCTCATCATGTCGACGATCGAGCAGATGGCCGAAGTTTTTGCCCTGAACGAGAAGGCCGGGACCGATCCGAGCATCGTCTTCGAGATCATGACCGGCACCCTCTACAACGCGCCGGTCCACAAAAACTACGGAAAGCTCATGGTGGAGCGCAGCTACGGTTATCCCGGCGCCCCGGTCACCTTGGCGCTCAAGGACACCGAGGCATTTCTCGCCGCCGGGCACGAGTACAACGTCCCGGTCCCATATGCCGCGATCGTGCGTGACCGTTTCCTGGCGGCCATTGCCGCCGGCGATGGCAAGAAAGATTTCGCCGTGTTGATGGAGCGCGCGCGCCAGGACGCCGGCCTCACCCGGGGGGACGCGTCATGACGAACACCATCCTCGTCATCATGGGCAGCGTTCGCGCCCAGCGTCACAACCCAGTGCTCGCGCGCTGGGTCGCGGCCATCGGGCAGGCCACGACCGGGGTCACGTTCGAGCTGGTCGATCTCGCCGATTGGTCGCTACCGATGGACGATGAGCCGGCCATTCCGGCGACCGGCGGCTATGTCCAGCCGCATACCCAGGCGTGGAGCGCGAAGATTGCGGACGCGGCGGCCTTCGTCTTCGTCACGCCGCAATACAACTGGGGGTATCCGGCGGCGCTGAAGAACGCCATCGACCACTGTTATGCGGAATGGCGGGACAAACCGCTGCTGATCGTCACCTATGGCGGCCATGGCGGTGGCAAATGCGCGGCGCAGTTGGTGCAGGTCGCCGAAGCGCTGAAGATGCGCGTTGTCCCGACGATGCCGGCGCTGACCCTGGCGCGCGCCATGATCGAAGGAAGCCCGATCAAGGCGGAGATCGATTTCGCCGAGCAGCGCGCGGAGATCGAGGGCGCGTGCTCGACGCTTGTGGCCATGATCGGCGGATGACGATGTGTGACTACGCCGCCACCGACCACTGCACCGTCCACGCGGCGAAGGGCGCATCCGCCGGGGCATCGCCCTCGGTCCAGATGACGTGCGGCAGCGCGTCTCCGAATCCCGCCACCGCCTCACCCGAGAGATTTGCCTGAAGGCGCAGCTTAGGCTGCTCTCCGACCGACCAGGTCACGACCACGGCGGAGTCTCCCACCACCTCGAAGTGACCGGCATGGCCGCCGAGCGTGCTAAGCAGCGGCAGGATCACCGCCCGCCGCACGTTCAGGATGCGCGTGAACCAATCCAGAGTGCCGGGATCGATCTCATCCCAACGGAGCTTCGCCGACAGGAAGGTGCTTTCGGCCAAGGGATCGGGGATCGTGTCACGCTTTTCAGGATCGCTGAATTCCGGGAATTTGGAGAACTCTTCCCGCCTTCCATTACGCACCGCTTCCGCCAGATCTCCGGTAAAATCCGCAAAGAACGGGAACGGCTGCGTCGCACCGATTTCCTCGCCCATGAAGATCATCGGCGTCTGCGGCAGGAGCAGATAGACGGCGGAGACGGCGCGCACCGTCGCATGGGGCGCCAGGACGCTCAGCCGCTCCCCGAAGGCGCGGTTGCCGATCTGGTCATGGTTTTGGGCGAAGGCGACGAAGGCGCCCGGCGGCAGTTCCGCGCTGGGCTCACCGCGCGGCTTGCCGCTATAGCCCATCATCTGCCCCTGGAAGCCGAAACCCTCGGCCAGCGCCCGCCCAAGCATCTCGGTATCGCCGTGATATTCCTCGTAATAGCCCACGCGCTCTCCCGTCGCCGCGACATGCAGAACGTGATGCACGTCGTCGTTCCACTGCGCCGTGTAATGATGCGGCTCGCCTTGCTCGTTCCGCCGCAGCGGGGTGGCCAGGTTCTCCTCATTCTCCAGCACCACATGCAGCGGCCGGTCAGTCACGGCGGCGCGCAAGGTCTCTGCCAGTTCCGTCAGGACATGCATTTCGCTGTCATCGGTGATGGCATGCACCGCATCGAGTCGCAGACCGTCGAGATGGAATTCCTCCACCCAATAGAGGGCATTATGAATGACGAAGTCGCGCACTGGGCGGCTATGGGCGCCATCGAAGTTGATGCCGGCGCCCCAGGGGCTCTTGTGGCGATCGGTGAAGAACTGCGGCGCATAGACGGGCAGGTAATTCCCGTCCGGCCCGAAGTGATTGTAGACGACATCAAGCAGAACCAGGATGCCCCGCGCATGCGCGGCATCGACCAGGGCCTTGAGCTGCTCGGGCCGGCCATAGGCACTGTCGGGCGCATAGGGCAACACGCCGTCATAGCCCCAGTTCCGCCCGCCCGGGAAATCCGAAATCGGCATGATCTCGATCGCCGTAACACCGACGGCTACCAGATGATCTAGCTTTTCGATGGCGGCGAGGAAGGTGCCCTCCGGCGTAAAGGTGCCGATATGCAGTTCATAAACCACCGCCTCAGACCACGGCCGACCGCGCCAATCTGCATCCTGCCAGTCATAGGCAGCGGGGTCGATGACCTCGCTCGGCCCATGCACATCCTCCGGCTGGAAGCGCGACGCGGGGTCCGGCACGCGCAGACCGTCCGACACCACGTAGCGATAGAGGGAGCCGGGCTTCGCGCCGATGGTGATCAACTCGTGCCAACCCTCGGCCTCGCGGGCCAGATGGACCGGAGGACGACCGTCGATCTCGATCGAGACGCGGTCCTCGCCGGGCGCCCAAAGCCGAAAGCGGACGCCGTTTTCATGCAATTCGGCCCCATGAGGCATCGGGTGAACGCGTGCGACCATGGTTTCGGGCACCTTTTTGAGCGAGCAGACGGATAGTAGATGGTGCGGTGCGGTGCGCCCTCAAGGCGCATGTCTTCGCTGTTCGACGGTCGCGCCCTCTGCTAAGTTCGTTTCGTGATCGATCTGATTGCGCCGTTGGTCTCCGTGGTGGTGCCCTTCCACAACGAGACCGATAATGTCCGGCCGCTTTATGTCCGGCTGCGCGCCGCGCTGGACGGCGCAGACCTCCGTTGGGAACTCGTCTGCGTGAATGACGGCAGCCGGGACGGAACCCTCACGGCGCTAATTTCCCTTCAGGCCGAGGATGCGCGGGTCCGGGTGCATGACCTGTCGCGCAATTTCGGCAAGGAGGCGGCTTTGACCGCCGCGCTGGACCAGGCGATGGGCGATGTCGTGGTGCCGCTCGATGCCGATTTGCAGGACCCGCCCGAGATCATCCCAGAAATGGTGGCCAAGTGGCGGGAGGGCTTCGACGTCGTCAACGCCGTCCGCCGGACGCGGCGCGGTGAGGGTCGCTTCAAGCGCGCCTCGGCCTTCCTGTTCTACCGCGTCATCAATCGGCTGAGTTCGATCGAAATTCCGCATGACACAGGAGATTTCCGCCTGATGTCGCGCACCGCCGTGGACGCGCTGAAACTGATGCCCGAGCGGCGGCGCTTCATGAAGGGCATGTTCGTCTGGGTCGGCTTCCCGACGACTTCGGTCTTCTACCACCGCGCTGAGCGTCGCGCGGGCTCCACCAGCTGGAACGCCTGGGGCCTGTGGAACTTCGCCCTGGAGGGCATCACGTCCTTCAGTCAGGTGCCGCTGCGCGTCGCGTCCTATTTCGGGATCGTCGTGGCGCTGATCTCCACGATCTATGCGACGTTCCTGCTGGTGCGCACGCTGCTGTTCGGCAATCCGGTCAGCGGCTACCCGTCGATCATGGTCGCCGTCCTGTTCCTGGGCGGCGCGCAGCTTATGGCGCTGGGCGTGATCGGCGAATACATCGGCCGCATCTATGAGGAAACCAAGCAGCGGCCAGTGTATATCATCCGCCGGAGTTGGACGGGGTCGTAGCGTCCCCATGCCGTCATCCCCCGACTTGATCGGCGGATGACGGCGGTGGTGTCGCCTTAAGAGGACTGGCGGCGCAAGAAAGCCGGGATCTCCAACCCGCCCATCTCATCGACCGCCGAAGGACGCACTGCCGGACGCACCGTCTCGGCGCGCGGCTCGGGGGCTGCGGCCACCGGCTCCGCACGCTCCTGCGGCTGATGCGACGCGGTCGCCTGCTGCGCGCGCTTGCCGATCGCACCGGTCACCCGGTTGAACAGGCTGGTGCCGCCAGACGGCGCAGGCGCCACTTGAGTCGATTCCGGCGCACGCGCGACGGGCTCGGCAAACAAGCCACGATGGGCCGGTGCCGCTGGGCGCTGCGGCAGCGCCGCAGGCGGCCGGGCCGGTGTCGCCGGGGTCATGGCGGATGCCATGGCGCCCTGCTGCGCCGGGCTCCATTGCGGGCTCGTCGGCACGAAGCTCGTGCTCGGGCCCGCCGTAACGGCTTCGGCTGACATCGCCGGCACCATGCCGCCGTTGGCGACCTGGACCATGCCTGTCGTTGCATGCGCCTGAGCCTGAGCGGGTGCCGCCAGCGGCAGGACCACGCGGTCATTGCTCGCGGCCAGTTCCAGCTTCGGGCGGTATTCCATCGCGGCGGAATCGATGCCGGTGGCGACGACACTGACGCGGATGCGGCCATTGAGGCTGGAGTCGATGGCCGAGCCGAAGATGATATTGGCTTCCTCGTCCACTTCCTCGCGGATGCGGTTCGCGGCCTGATCGACCTCGAACAGCGTCATGTCCTCGCCGCCGGTGATGTTGATCAGAAGGCCACGCGCGCCGGCCATATTGGTGTCTTCCAGCAGCGGATTGCTGATGGCGGCCTCGGCGGCACGGACCGAGCGGTTCTCACCGTCAGCCTCGCCGGTGCCCATCATCGCCTTGCCCATTTCGGACATGACCGTGCGGATATCGGCGAAGTCGAGGTTCACGAGGCCGGGCACGACCATCAGGTCGGTGACGCCGCGCACGCCCATGTAGAGGACATTGTCGGCCATCTGGAAGGCTTCCTTCCAGCTCGTATGCTCATTGGCGATCCGGAACAGGTTCTGGTTCGGGATGATGATGAGCGTATCGACATATTGCTGCAGCTCGGCGATGCCGGCCTCGGCGGCGCGGGCGCGCTTCACACCTTCGAAGGAGAAGGGCTTCGTCACCACGCCGACGGTCAGGATGTCATGCTTGCGGGCAAGCCGGGCGATGACGGGTGCGGCGCCGGTGCCGGTGCCGCCGCCCATGCCGGCGGTGATGAACACCATGTGGACGCCTTCAAGGTGCCGCTCCAGATCGGCTTCGGCTTCCTCGGCGGAAAGACGACCCACTTCGGGCTTGCCGCCGGCGCCGTTGCCTTGGGTGATGGTTGGCCCGAGCTGGATGCGACGATCAGCGCGAGACCGCATGAGCTGCTGCGCATCGGTGTTGGCCACGATGAATTCGACGCCCGGAAGATTGAGCGCGATCATGTTGTCGACGGCGTTGGTGCCGCCGCCACCCACGCCGATGACGCAAATCCGGGGCGTGAAGTCCGCGTGGGACTGATGGGGAACAGTGAGGTTCAGCGTCATGGCCGGTCTCCTTGAATAATCGGGCCCGAAAGCGCGTGTCCGAATGGCGCTAGATGGCGTTGATGGGAAAGCGAGGCTTGGGTGATGGAAGGGGACCGCATCACACGCGGTCCTTGAGGAAGGAGATGAAGCGCTTGAGCGGACCGCTCGTGCGCCGTGCCTCCAAATCGATGTCCTGCATGACGCGCCCTTCGCCCGAGGCCCAGGCGAGCAGCCCGGCGCCAGTGGCGAAAGCCGGGCCGGAGGCCGCGTCCGGCAGGCCGCGAAGCCCGACCGGTCTGCCGAGGCGAACCTGCTTGCCCAGGATCTGCGCTGCCAGCTCGCGCGCCCCGGCGAGTTGGCAGGCTCCGCCGGTGAGCACGACGCGCGCCCCGGCCACGCGGGAGATGCCGGAACCCTCCAGCCGCTCCTTCACGATTTCGAAAATCTCTTCCAGCCGGGGCCGGATGATGCTCACCACCATGCTGCGGGGCACCTTGGCAATCTGATGCTCCTCCTCCCCCACCAGGGGCACGGGCAGCATTTCGCGCTCATCGTCCGGGCTCGCCTGGCAACTGCCATACAGCGTCTTGAGCCGTTCGGCATGGGCGACGGGCGTCGATAACAGGCGGGCGATGTCGTTCGTGACATGGATGCCGCCGACCAGGGTTTGCGAGGTGTGGAGCAACTGCCCCTCGGCGAAGACCGCGAAGCTGGTTGCCCCGCCGCCCATGTCGATCACCGTCGTGCCCAGCTCGCGCTCATCCTCGACCAGGGTCGCGAGGCCCGCCGCAAAGGGCGCGGACACGAGTTCGGCGATTTCCAGGTCGCAGCGGGCGAGGCAGGTATGGAGGTTACGCAGCGCCGAGGACACGGCGTCAATCACATGCAGCCGAGCCGTCAGCGTCTCGCAATGCAAGCCGCGCGGATCCTCGACCCGCGTCGTCTCATCGACCGAGAAGGATAGCGGCAAGGTATGAATGGCATCCCGCCCTTCGGAGGCCGCGCGATGGCGGCCCTCGTTCACGACCTGGCGGATGTCGTCTTCCGTCACCACGCGCCCGCCGACCGGCCATTGCACGTTGAACAGCCGGCTTTCCGGCTGGCCGCAGCCGAGATTGACGGTGACCGAACGCAGGCGGGTATCGGCCATATCCTCGGCCTGCCCCACCGCCGCGCGGATGGCGCGCTCGGCTTCGTCGAGGTCGGTGATGGCGCCGTGGCGGATCCCGCGCCCCTTCTGCCAGCCGAAACCCAGGATCCGGCGGGTGCCATCGGCCTCGGTGCGGCCGATCATGCATGTGATCTTGGTGGAGCCGATGTCGAGCACGCCGAACACACCCGTGCGCGGCGCCCGGTTGCGCGGTGCATCCAGCAGCGGTGGCGGTAGGTTGGTGCGGCGGGACATGTCGTTCACTGTCCTGGGTTCCTCACGCGTGGCTATGCGCGACGGAGGAATCCGCGCCGTGGCTGGTCTTGCCGGAGGCTCCGGCAGCAGCAGGCATCGGAAGCGGCCTTACAACAACCCGATCAGCGAGGCGCAGATCGACGACCTGAACGGGCCGATCAAGCAGTTTCAAGCGGGTATTGAGGTCGCGCAGGCGGGCCAGGGCATCATCCTGGTTCTCGCCCGGCAGCATGACGGTCGCGCCGGATTTCAGAACCAGGTTCCAACGCTCCTGGCCGATCCGCACCGCCGCCACCAGGCGGTCGGTGATTTCCGGAAAGGGCTTCATCTCCTGGAACAGCTCGGTCGCGGCGTCCGGCGCGCCGTCACCCACCACCAGAGGCAGGGACAGGTCATGCGCCGTCTGGGCGACGTTCTTGTCCCCCATCACGCCGCCGGCGCGGTCAATGAGGCGATAGCGCCCATGGTCCTGCCACACAGCGAAGGGCGCACGCTCGATCAACCGCACGACCAGCGTGCCCGGCAGACGCCGCTCCACCACCGCATCGGCAACCCAACCGAGGGCCAGGACGCGGCTGCGGGCGTCGCTCACGGAAAAGCCCAGGATCGGCTGGCCGACCGCGATGCCTAGGGCGCGCAGAAGCATCGGCTCCGGCGTATTCTCCCGCCCCGTGACTTCGATCGTGCGCACCGTGAGGCCCATGGAGGCGCCGAGTTCGCCGAGTGCCGTGCGAACGCCGCCCAGGCTGTCGCTGCGATCGGCGGAGCGCAGCACCAGACTGAGGCCGAAAATCACGATCAGCAGAAGGAAAGCGCCGACCAGCGGACGCAGGAAGCGGCGGAAGCGGCGCATGACCATGTCGCCACGGCTCGGCCGATCGACGACGCTACTGCTCGCCATGCGGGGTGCGGGCTGGGGTTTCGTCACGCGCGGCATTGCGCGCTCTCCACCATCCAGGCGCAGAGCGCCGGGAAGCCGATGCCGAGATGCGCCGCCTGCTCGGGCAGCAGCGAGGTCGGCGTCAGGCCGGGCTGGGTATTGACCTCCAGCAGCACGAGGCGGCCGGGCTCACCCTCGGTATCGTCATAGCGGAAGTCGGAGCGGGAGGCGCCGGTGCAGCCCAGCGCCTTATGCGCGGCGAGCGCCACATCCATCGCTTGCCGCGTAATGTCAGGATGGATCATTGCGGGAATGACATGGCGCGATCCGCCATCGGCGTATTTCGCCTCATAGTCATAGAAGCCCAGCGCCGAGGTGATTTCGGTCACGGCCAGTGCGCGATCGCCCATGACAGCGACCGTCAATTCACGGCCGGCGATATATTCCTCGGTCAGCGCCGTTGGGCCGAACTTCCAGTTCTGGGCGATCTCGGCGCGGCGGTTGTCACCAGCCCTCATGATGAAGACGCCGACGGAGGAGCCTTCCTTCTGCGGCTTGATCACGTACGGGCGCGGCATCGGGTCGGCCGCTTCCAGCTCTGCCAGATCGACCACGCGATGGCGCGCCACGGGCAGGCCGGCAGCGGCGAAGACCGTCTTCGCCGCAACCTTGTCCATGGCGATGGCGGAGGCGCGAACGCCCGAATGCGTATAGGGGATGCCCAGCCAGTCGAGCACACCCTGGATCGACCCATCCTCGCCGAAGCGACCATGCAGCGCATTGAAGATCACGTCCGGCTTGGGGTCGAGGGCCGCGAGCAGCGCCGCAAGATCGGCCGTCACGTCGATCGGCGTGACCTCGAAACCCGCTTGGCGCAGGGCGATGATGACCTGCCGGCCGGAGGAGAGGCTGACCTCCCGCTCGGCCGAAATACCGCCATACAGGACCGCGACATGGGTCATTGCCCCACCTCCGCCACGCGGGCGATGGGCTGACCGATGCGCTTAATCTCCCAGTCGAGCGTGACGCCTGTGGCGGCCAGCACACGACGGCGCACTTCCTCGCCCAGACCTTCCAGGTCGGCGGCGGTGGCCTCCCCGGTGTTGAGCAGGAAGTTGCAGTGCAATTCGCTCACCTGAGCGCCGCCGCGCGTCAGGCCCCGGCAGCCAGCGCCGTCAATCAGTTCCCAGGCTTTCATGCCGGGCGGATTGGCGAAGGTCGAACCGCCGGTGCGGGCGCGCACCGGCTGGGTCGCGGCGCGGGCGGCGCGGATTTCGGCCATGCGGCTGGCGATCAGCCGCGTGTCGCCGGGGGTCGCGCGCAGCCGGGCGCGGGTCACGACAGCACCCACCGGCAAATTGGAGTGGCGATAGGACAGGTGCAGGTCGGCAGCCGGCAGGCGCATCTGCCCGCCGCTGCGCGTCACGATCTCGACCCAGTCGAGGCAGGCGGCCATGTCGCTGCCATAGGCGCCGGCATTCATGGCGACGGCGCCGCCGATGCTGCCGGGAATGCCGCAGAGAAATTCGAGGCCCGCGAGGCCGGCTGCGGCGGCATGTTCGGAGACGGTGACATCCAAAGCCGCCGCGCCGCAGACGATGCCACCGTCATCGACCGTGATCGTCGTGAAGCCGCGCGCCAAGCGGATCACCACGCCGGAGATGCCGCCATCGCGGATGATGAGGTTCGAGGCCGCGCCGATCACCGTCACCGTGATTTCAGGCGGCAGGGCCCGCAGAAACTGCGCGAGGTCGGCCGCGCTCGACGGTTTCACCAGGAACTCGGCCGCACCGCCGACGCGGAACCAGGTGACGGCCCCAAGCGGTGCCTCGGCCTGAATGCGGCCCTTGAGCGTCGGCATCTCAGCGACGGGCGACACGGATTTTGCTGCGGCCATCATGCGGCAGGTGTCCCGGCCACGCGGCGGGCTTCCTGGCCTTGCTGCAAGCTGGCGAGCTGCGCCGGCAACGCCGTCGCCCAGCCGGTGATATTGCCCGCGCCGAGACACACGACCATGTCGCCCGAATGCGCCATGGCATGGACCATTTCGGCGAGGTGGTCGGGGCCGGCCAGCGGCACGACGCTGCGATGGCCGCGCGCCCGCAAGCCATCGACCAGGGCATCGCGGCTGATGCCGGCGATCGGCGCCTCCCCGGCAGCATAGACATCGGCCACGATCACCGTGTCCGCGTCGTTCATGCAGGCGCAGAACTCCTCGAACAGGGATTGCAGGCGCGAATAGCGATGCGGCTGCACCACGGCGATGACCTGACGGGCGCCGGCCTGACGCGCGGCCTTCAGCACGGCCGCGATCTCGACCGGATGATGGCCGTAATCGTCGATGACGGTGATGCCGCCGGTTTCGCCCGTCTTGGTGAAGCGGCGCTTCACGCCCCGGAAGGCGGCCAGACTGGTGCGAATGGCGGTCTCGCCGATTTCCATCTCTATGCCGACCGCGATGGCGGCCAATGCGTTCGACACATTGTGCTGGCCGAGCATGGGCAGGCGGAACGGCCCCATGCGGCGCTGGCGGTTGCGCAGCCGGTCCGTGACCGTCACTTCGAAATTGGCGCCGGCCTTGTCGGCCACCAGACGCTCGGCCCGGATATCGGCCTGCGGGCTGAAGCCATAGGTGATGATGCGATGATCCGCGAGGCGCGGGATCATTTGCTGCACGGCGGGATGATCCACGCACAGCACAGCGAAGCCGTAGAAGGGAATATTGCCGACGAACTGGCGATAGCCCGCCTCCATCGCCTCCTGGGTGCCCCAATGGTCGAGATGCTCGGGGTCCATATTCGTGACAACGGCGATCACCGCCGGCAGGCGCAGGAAGCTGCCGTCGCTCTCATCGGCTTCCACCACCATCCAATCGCCGGCGCCGAGGCGCGTATTGGTGCCATAGGCATTGATGATGCCGCCGTTGATGACGGTGGGGTCGAGGTTGGCGCCTTCCAGCACGGCCGCGATCAGGCTCGTCGTTGTGGTCTTGCCATGCGTGCCGCCGACCGCGACGGACCAGCGCAAGCGCATCAGCTCGGCCAGCATTTCGGCGCGACGCACGACGGGGATCAGCTTCGCCCGCGCCGCTTGAACTTCGGGGTTGTCGGACTTCACAGCGGAGGACACGACCACGACCTGGGCCTTGCCCAGATTGGCGGCGGCATGGCCGATCATCACGTCAATGCCGGCGCCGCGCAGCCGCTTCACATTGGCGGAATCGGCCAGATCCGTGCCCTGTACCGAATAGCCGAGGTTGTGCAGCACCTCGGCTATGCCGGACATGCCGATGCCGCCGATGCCTACGAAATGGATGGTGCCGATATTGAGCGGAAGCGCCCTCATGACTGCGTCTCCCTCACCATGGCGCGCTCCACCAGATCGGCGAGCGCATCGACCGCCGAAACGCGGCCCTGCGCCCGCGCGGCCGTCGCCGCCGCGACCAGCGCTTCGGGCGCGCTCAGCAACTCGGTCAGGCGTGCGGTCAAGGCGGCGGCGGTGAAACTCGGCTGCGGCATCGCCCAGGCGGCACCGGCATCCGCGAGCATGGCGGCATTGGCGGTCTGATGGTCGTCGATGGCATTCGGCAGGGGAATCAGGATGGCAGGCCGGCCGACCGCCGCGAGTTCCGCGATGGTGGAGGCGCCGGCACGGGCGATCACCAGATGCGCCGCCGCCAGATGGCGCGCCATATCGGTAAAGAAGGGCGCGACCTCTGCGGTGATGCCGGCCGCCGCATAGGCCGCACGAACGCCGTCGGCATCTTCCTTGCGGGCTTGCTGCACGACCGAGAGCCGCGCGCGGATCGCCACCGGCAAGGCGATCAGCGCCTGGGGCACGACCTCGCTCAAGACGCGGGCACCAAGCGAGCCGCCGGTGACCAGCAGATGGATCGGACCATCCGCCTCGGGCGGCACATAGACGGTGCCGGCGACCGCCACGATGGCTGGGCGCACGGGATTGCCGACCAGCGCGGTCTTCGCGCGGGCCGGCAGCTTGGTGGTGGGCGAGAAACTGAGCGCCAGCGTAGTCGCCATGCCCGACAGGGCGCGGTTGGCGCGACCGAGCACGGCGTTCTGCTCATGCAGCACCACGGGGATTTTCAGCCGCGACAGCTTCGCGGCGACCACGGGCGGCACCGAGGGATAGCCGCCGAAACCCACGATGGCGCCGGGGTCGAGCCGGCGCAGCAGGCGCGCGGCCGAGACAGTGCCGGCGGCGAGCGCGCCGACGGCGCGAGCGCCCTTCGCGACACCACGACCGGCGACACCGGCGCCGGGCAGGACATAGCGATCGCCCTCAGCAAAGGCGGCGCTGGCGCGACCGGCGGAGCGGCCGTCCGTCATCAGCACGGGGCGATAGCCACGGCCGGCGAGCGTCACGGCCAGCGCCTCGGCGGGGAAGAAGTGGCCGCCGGTGCCCCCGGCCGCGATGACGATGGGAATCACGCGTGGTCCTCTCATGCCCTGTCGCTCCCCGAGAAGCGGCGGCGCGTCAGGGCCAGCAGCATTCCCATTTCCAGCGCGACAGACAGCGCCGAGGATCCGCCATAGGAGATGAAGGGCAGCGTCATGCCCTTAGTCGGGATGAGCTGAAGCGAGGAGGCCATGTTCACGAAGGACTGCAGGCCGAAGCTGATCAGCAGACCGGCCGAGGCCAGCAGCACGAATTGGTCGGTCTCAGCGATCAGGCGCAGCAGGCCGCGCAGCACGATGGCCGCGAAAATGCCCAGAATCAGCAGGCAGACGACGAGACCGAACTCCTCTCCCGCGACCGCAAAAACGAAATCGGCATGGGCATCGGGCAGGATGTCCTTGACCATGCCCTCGCCCGGCCCGCGACCGAGCAAGCCGCCATTTCCGAAGGCCTGCAAGGCCGTCAGCGCCTGATAGGCGGTGTCATGCGTCGGATGGAGGAAGCGCTCCACACGAATATGCACATGCGGCATCAGGAAGAAGGCGGCGATGAAGCTCACCACCAAGCCGCCAGCCGCGATGCCAACCAGTGCGATATTCAGTCCGTCCAGGAAGAGCTGCGACAGGAACACGATGCTGATGACGGCCAACATGCCGATGTCCGGCTGGGACTTCAGCAACAGGGCGATCACGGCATAGAGCATGAAGGCGATGATCCGGCCCGGGAAGCGCGCGGTGTTGCGCGCCTCGACCAGCAAACCCGCCGTCAGCACGGCGAAGAAAGGCTTCAGGAACTCGCTCGGCTGAAGGGACAGGAACGGGATGTTGATCCAGCGCCGCGCGCCCTTGATCTCGACGCCATGGACCAGCGTGAAGGCGGTGAGTGCTAGGGCTATGAAGGTGCCGGTGAGCGCCAGCCAGCGCACGCCCTTGGGCGACAGCAATGACACGCCGACGACGATGCCACCGGCCAGCGCCAGGAAGGCGACTTGCTTGACGATCAGCATATCGCGCGGATCGCCGATGCGATGCGCGACGGCGGGGCTAGAGGCCAGCACCAACACATAGCCGAAGCCGATCAGCGCGCCGATGCAGAGCAGCGTCCAACGATCGACCGTCCACCACCAGCGGCCGAGCGTGGATGTATCGGTGCGCGACAGAGCGGGCATCAGGCAGCCCTCCCATTGTGCGCGTGAGGTTCATCGAGCGCAGCGACGAGATCCGCGAAACGATCGCCGCGAGCCTCGAAGCCGGAAAACTGATCTAAGCTCGCGCAGGCCGGCGACAGCAGAACGACCGACGCGCCGAGCGCCTTCGCGCGCTCATAGGCGGCGGGCACGGCGGCTTCGAGGCTGCCGGCAAGATGATGCGGAACCTCATGCGCGGCGAGGGTTTCTGCGAAGGCGGGCCCGTCTCGGCCGATCAGCTCGGCATGGAGGATACGCGGGAAGAATTCCGCCAGCATGGCGATGCCGCCCGCCTTTTGAATGCCGCCCGCAATCCACACGATGCGCTCGTAACAGCCGAGTGCGCGCGCCGTCGCATCGGCATTCGTTGCCTTGCTATCGTTGATGAAAACGATGCCGTCATGAATGCCGACTCGGCTTTGGCGATGCAGCAGTCCGGGAAAAGTCGCGATGCCGCGCGCGATCGTGGAGTCGTCAACGCCAAACGCGCGGGCCATAGCGCGGGCAGCGGCAGCGTTCTGCGCATTATGCGCGCCGGGAAGTGCGACGGTGCCGGTCGCTGCATGCGCGCCACTGATGCGGATGACCGTCGCCGCTTCCTTGGCCAATGCGTCAGCCATCGCCATGGACAGCGCGTCGTCGATTCCGACAACGGCCACGTCGTCGCCCGTCTGTCGCGCAAAAATGTTGCGCTTTACATGGGCGTAGCCGCTCATGTTGCCATGACGGTCCAAGTGATCGGGACTAAGATTAAGCATTGCCGCAGTATTGAAGCGGAGAGTCGCGATTCGCTCCAACATGTAAGACGACATTTCCAGAACATAGATTCCGTCGTCCGGCAGCAGCGGCAGAGACAGCGCGGCAGTGCCGAGATTTCCGCCGGCCGCCACAGGCATGCCGGCCTCGGTCAGGATATGGGCGAGCAGCGCCGTGGTGGTCGATTTGCCGTTGGTGCCGGTGATGCCCGCGAAGCGCGCCTGCGACCCCGCGCGACGCACCGCCTGATACAACAGCTCCGCGTCACTCAACACGGGAACACCAAGCGCGATGGCGCGCGCGGCGACGGGATGCGGCGACGGCAGGATATGCGGAATGCCCGGTGACAGCACCAGGGCATCGAAGGCGAAATCGCCAGTTGCGAGATCGACGACGGAAAACCCTTCCGCCTCGGCGGCGGCGCGCGCAGTCGCGCCATCGTCCCACAGCACCGTATCGGCACCCATGGCGCGCAAAGCGCGCGCGGCGGGCAGGCCGTTGCGGCCCAGACCGAGAATGGCGAAGCGGGCCCCCGCGAAGGTGTTGGCCGGAAACGCCATCAGCGAATCTTCAGGGTCGCGAGACCCACGAGCGCCAGGATCATCGACACGATCCAGAAGCGAATCACGATCGTCGCTTCTGCCCAGCCCTTCTTTTCAAAGTGGTGATGCAGCGGCGCCATCAGAAAGACGCGACGCCCGGTGCGCTTGAACCAGAACACCTGCACGATGACCGAAAGAGTCTCGACGACGAAAAGACCGCCGACGATGGCGAGCACGATCTCATGCTTGGTCGCGACCGCGACGGCGGCGACAGCGCCACCCAGCGCGAGGCTGCCGGTATCGCCCATGAAGACCGCCGCCGGCGGCGCATTGAACCACAGGAAGCCGAGGCCTGCGCCGATCAGCGCCGCGCAGAAGATCGCAAGCTCACCCGATCCCTGCACGAAGGGCAGTTCGAGATAGCCCGCGAAGATACGATTGCCGACGAGATAGGAGATCAGGGAGAAAACCACCGCGACGATGATGGTCGGCACCATCGCGAGGCCGTCTAGACCATCGGTCAGATTGACGGCATTGGACGCGCCGATCATCACCAGCATGCCGAAGAGCGGGAAGAAGATCCCGAGCGGAATGAGCACGTTCTTGAAATCGGGAATCGATATGCCGCTGCCGAGCGGCCCACCGATATGGACCATGATCCAGGTCGAGGCGATAAGGCCGATGATGGCCTGACCGACCAGCTTCAGCCGGCCCGACAGGCCTTTCGTGTTGCGCTTGCTGACCTTCAGATAATCATCCGCGAAGCCGAGCGCGCCATAGCCAAGCGTCACAAAAAGTGCTGACCAGATATAGGGATTAGCCAGATCCGCCCAAAGCAGCGTGGAAATGGTGAGGGAGCTAAGAATGAGCACACCGCCCATCGTCGGCGTGCCCTTCTTCTCGACCAGATGCCGCTCAGGCCCATCCAGGCGAATGGGCTGACCGTGCTTCTGCATGCCGCGCAGCATGCGAATGACACGCGGCCCCAGCATGAAGCTGATCACCAGCGAGGTCATGCAAGCGCCGCCGGACCGGAAGGTCAGGTAGCGGATCAGGTTGAGGATATGCAGGTGGTCCGCAAACGGCAGAAGGAGTTTGTACAGCATCAGGCAGGCTCCTCAGCGTCGGCTCTGCTGGGGAGTGCCGCGACGATCAAGGCCATGCGGCTGCCAAGGCTGCCCTTGACCAGAACCGCGTCACCGGGACGCAGCGCGGCCGCGACGAGGGGGGCGAGCACCGCCGAGGTCTCGGTATGGACAGCGCGCAGATCGGCGGGAACGGCGTCGAACAGGCGCCGCATTTCGGGTCCGCAGGCAAAGAGAAGATCGGCGTTGGCGGCCACGTCCGGCGCCAGACCCTCATGCTCAGCGGCGCTCGCGTCGCCCAATTCGCGCATATCGCCGAGCACGGCGATCCGCCGCGTGGCGGGTTGCAGGCCGAGCACGGCGAGGGCCGCGCGCACCGACGGGGCGGAGGCGTTGTAGCTTTCGTCCAGCAGCAGCGCCTCTCCGCCCGTTACATAGATCGCCCGGCGTGCGCCACGGCCTTGGACGGCGGAAAACCCATCGAGGGCGGCCGCGGCGTGATGCGGATCGACGCCCAAGGCGACGGCAGCGGCGATGGCTGCCACGGCATTGATCGCCATGTGGCGGCCGGGGGCTGCCAGCCGGAAGGCCAGTTCATGATCGTCGAAAGTCATGGTGACCGAAACGCCCTCGGCATCGCTCACGGCCGCCACCAGCCGCGCCTCGGCCGTCGCGTCCTCGCCGAAGCGGATGACCCGGATATCGTCGCGAAGGCCCTGGCGCAGCATGTCCAGATGCGGGCTATCTGCCGGCAGCACGGCGGTGCCGCCCGGTGCGAGGCCCGACAAGATCGTGGATTTCTCAGCCGCGATGGCGTCGATGCTGCCCATATGGCCCAGATGGACCGCCGCGATGTTGGTGATCACCGCCACATGCGGCTGGGCCAGCGCCGCCAGCGGCGCGATCTCACCCGGATGATTCATGCCGATTTCGGCGACGCAGAAGGCGGCCTCCGGCGGCAACCGGGCGAGCGTCAGCGGCACGCCCCAATGATTGTTGTAGGAGGCGACGGCCGCATGGGTTTCGCCGGCCGAAGCCAAGATCCGGCGCAGCATTTCCTTCGTCGTGGTCTTGCCGACGCTGCCCGTGACGGCCACGACCCGGCCGCCGAAGCGCGCACGGGCGCGGGCGCCGATGGCGGTCAGACCGCCGAGCGTATCGGCCACACGCAGCAGCGGGGCATTATCGTCCAGGCCCGGAGGATCGCGATCCACCAGGGCGCCCGCCGCACCACGACCCAGGGCATCGGCCACGAACAGATGCCCGTCCCGGTTTTCCCCGTGCAGAGCGACGAACAAGTCCCCGGTGGCGACGGTACGGGTGTCGATGGAAATGCCATTCACCGCAAAGGGCCGGTCCATCCGGCCGCCAGCGGCCTCAGCCAGATCTGCCGCCGACCACAGCGCGCTCATGGCGCACCGGCCAGGCGACGGATGACCGCCGCGTCGTCGAAAGGCAGTGTCTCAGTGCCGACGATCTGGCCCTGCTCATGGCCCTTGCCGGCGACCACCAGCACGTCTCCGGCGCGCAGCATGCCGAGGCCCGCCGCGATGGCGGCCTCGCGATCCCCGATCTCGATCGCATCCGGACAGCCGGCCATGACCTCGGCCCGGATGGTGGCGGGCGGCTCACTGCGCGGATTGTCATCCGTCACGATCGCCACATCGGCATCGGCCACGGCGGCGGCGCCCATCAGCGGGCGCTTGCCCCGGTCCCGGTCACCACCGGCACCGAAGACGATGACCAGCCGGCCCTCGGTATGCGGGCGCAACGCCGACAAGACACGCGCGATGGCATCCGGCGTATGGGCGTAATCGACATAGGCGGCGGCGCCGTCATCGAGGGTCGCGGCCAGTTCCATGCGGCCGCGCACGCCGACCAGCCCGCTCAGCCGGTCGAGGGCCGCACTCTCCCCCAACATCAGCGCAAGACCGGCGGCGAGCAGCGCGTTATCGGCCTGGAAGCGACCGGGCAGCGGCAGGTCGATGTCGAAGCGACGGCCGCCAGCGGTCAGCGTCAGGACCTGGCCGCTTGGGCGGGGGGTCGCGTGGTCCAGCCGGATGACCGTGCCGCCCTCACCCACCGTGCCGAAGTTCAGGCCCCGCCGCACGGCGATCTCCGCCATCGCCGCGCGCGTCTCCCCGTCCAGCGCCATCGCCGCCAAAGCGGGCGCGCCGCGCGGCAGCAGATCCGCGAACAGGCGCAGCTTGGCGGTGCGATAGCCCGCCATCCCGCCGTGATAATCGAGGTGGTCGCGCGTCAGATTGGTGAAGGCACCGGCCGAGAGCCGCAATCCGTCCAGCCGATATTGATCGAGGCCATGGGATGACGCCTCGATCGCGACATGCTGCACGCCCGCAGCGGCGAGACTCGCCATGGTCTGCGCGAGGCTGACCGGATCGGGCGTTGTGAGACCCGTGCCTTGCGGCATGCCCGGCGCCATGAGGCCGAGCGTGCCGAGGGACGCGGCCTTATGCGCGCCGAGGCTCCAAAGCTGGCGCAGGAAATCAGCCGTGCTCGTCTTGCCGTTGGTTCCGGTGACGGCGGCGATGCGACGCGGCTGGGCGCCGGCCAATTGCGCCGCCATCTGGGCCAGGCGTCGGCGCGGCTGCGGGTCCAGAATCAGCGGCCGAGGCGGCACGCCCGCCGGCCATTCGGTACCCGGGGGCGCCAGGATGGCGGCGGCCCCATTCGCCACCGCATCCCCGATGAAGCGCCGCCCGTCCTGGGACTGGCCGGGCAGGGCCGCGAAGACGAAGCCGGGGCGCACGTCACGGCTGTTCGCCGTAATGCCGCTCACATCCAGGTCGGCGCTGAGCGAGGTGGCCGAGGGCGGCCCGCCGCGTCGATCGACCCAGGACGAGCCGGCTGTTGTCAGGGTGCGCATCAGGTCAATGAGCCGCATCTGCGGCGGCCGTCAGCGGCACGCGATACATTGCATCGTGGCGCAGGGTGGACGCCACCATCGACGGCGCCGGCACGCTGTCCGCGACCTTTGCCCGGCCGAGATGGCTCTCCTTGCGGGCCGGCTTGTCGGCGGCGGCCACGTCATCCGGCTCACCGGGGTTGTCGGGGCCAAGCGGCGTCACGCCCGGCGGCGCGTTGATATGGGTGGCGATGGCCAGTTCGGCGTTGATCGCGTCCACGTCCGTGAAGCGGGGCATGACGTTCAGCATCGGACCGATGCGCGCGATGGTGTGGCTGACGGCAGGACCCGCCATCCAGCCACCGGTGGTGAAGCCATGGGTCTCGGCCGTCGCATGGCCGGAATCGATGGCGATATAAACGACGTAGCGCGGCGCATAGATGGGAAAGGCCGCGACGTAGGAGCTGTAGTTGGTGTGCTTCACGTAGCCGCCATGGGCGGCCACCTTCTGCGCCGTGCCGGTTTTGGCGCCAACGAAATAGCCTGGCACTTCACCGAAATTGCCGGTGCCATCAACCACGATAAGGCGCATCAGCTTGCGCATGGTGTCCGAGGTCGATGGCTGCATCACCGTCGTGCCGGTGCGCGGCGGGTCACCGGGCTCGGCCGCCAGCAGCGTCGGCGGATACAGCGTGCCGCCGTTGACGATGGCGACGGCAGTGTTGGAGATGTGCAGAGGCGTCTCGGCGATGCCGTTGCCGAAGGACACGGTCATGACGGTGGCCTTGCCCCAGGCGCTGGCGGGCTGGGTCTGCGGCAGCGCCGCCTCCGGCAATTCGATCGGCTCGCGCGACAGCAGGCCGAGCTTCTTCAGCCAATCACGCTGGCGATCCTTGCCGATGAGCACGGAAATGCGCGACGCCCCGATATTGGACGAGAAACGCATGATGTCCGGCAGCTGCATCCAATAATGCTTCGGCTCGAAATCGGTGATGTGGAAGCGCCCGATGGGAATGGGATGCGTGGTGTTGAAGGAGTCCCACAGGTGGATGACGTTGTCGTCCAGCGCCATGCTCGCGGTTTGCAGCTTGAACACGCTGCCCGGCTCATAGGTGCCGGTCGCGCAGCGGTTGAAGCGCGCCGCCGGATCGGCGCTGCCGAGGTCATTGGCGTCAAAGTCGGGAATGCTGACCATGCCGAGCACTCGCCCGTCATTGGCATCCTGCACGATGCCGCAGCCGCCGATGGCCGTGAATTGCTTGACCGCCGCCGACACCTCATCCCGCAAGATGGCCTGCACCCGCACATCGATCGAGAGCCGCAGCGGCGTGGTGTCAGTGTTCAGGCGCGTGTTGAAGAACTTCTCGACACCCGCAACGCCGTCGCCGTCGACATCGACACCGCCCAGGATCTGCGCCGCCGTATCACCCAGCGGATAGCGCCGCACGGCCGACATCTGGAAGGACAGGCCTGGAACGCCGAGGTTATTGATCGCAAATTGCTGCGCCGGCGTCACGGTGCGCGCGATATAGACGAAGGCCTTGGCGGAGGCGAGGCGCTTCGCGATCTCCGGCTCATTGATGTCGGGCAGCACGCGCTTCAGCGCCTGGGCCACCGTATCCGTATCGATCATCTGGCGTGGATCGGCATAGAGGCTGGCGACCGGCAGCGACACCGCCAGGATCTGGCCATTGGCGTCGATGATGGCGGCGCGACCCGGCGGCGGCGGCGGCACCGCGACGGGCGCCGAATCAAAATGCTCGACCACACGCGGCGCGGGCTTCAGCGGGCTGATCAGCGTGGCATCCGCGAGCTTGCCGGCGACCGCCAGGAACAGCAGGACAAAGACGCCGGCGACGGCCACGAGGCGGCCCCGGCTCTTTTCGATCGCGGCGCGGCGCCGCAGATCGGGCGTCGTGATGCGCACCGTTTCGCCACCGCGCCCTTCGGGCATCGGACCCCAGGGGTGGTTTGGACGGGCGTCGGGGGGCGGCGCGTCGTTCACGAGCGGCCGCGCTACTGCGAATTGGAATAGAGTGGACGGGGCGGCGCCAGATCGGCGGCGGCCATCCCGAGCGACGAGCCCGAGGCCGGACTGTACATGACCGTCGCTGCCGGCGGCGTAATGCGCTGCATCGGCACGTAGCGCGTGGGCGCGGTCTGGTGCGCGTCATTAGCGGCATAGAGCTGAACCGGGGCTGCAGCCGGCGCAACGTGGTGGTGTGTCCGGGCCACCACGGTGCGGCGGGTGGCGACAGCATCGGCCAGCGGTGGTGTCACGCCACTGGCCGACGCCAACCACGCACGGCTCGGCAGAGTCGGCGTGCTTGCGCGGGGCGCACGCTTCATGGGCTTCGGACGGTTCGGAGCAGGCCCGTTCTGAGAGAGGGCGAGCGGCGGCAGCGGCGGCGTCGCCACGGCCTGGGCGGGAACCGCAGGCAAAGGTGCCGGCGTGGGATCAGCGGCAGCGACGTCAGGCGCAGCCACCACCGGAGCAGGCACCACCGGCGGCTCAAGCGCGGCGATCCGCGGCAGCGGCGAGGTATGCGGCAGGATGGTCGGGGCGGCCAAGGCCATCGGTACGCCCTGCGTGGCGTCGGGCGTGGCATCCGGTGCCGTGGATGCGGGTAGGCCCACCGGTGGCAAGGCGGCGGCAAGCTGGTCCATGGTCAGAAGCTGGGTCGGGCCCATCGGCTGCAAGGTCAGATACTGGGTCGCCAGGCTCTGCAACCGCTCAGGGTCGTTCATCAGCGCCCAATCGGCTTTCAGCATCCGTGTACGGTCGCGCGCGGCATCGATGTCGTGGAAGGTGCTGCGCAATTCGGAGTCCAGCGCGAAGGCGCGCTGCTTGACCTGATAGAGATAGAGACCGGACCCGGCCGCCATCATGAGGCAGATGCAGGTGAAGGGGCGGATCATGCCGCAAGCTCCTCGGTGTCGAGGCGACGAAGGGCGCGCAGCCGGGCACTCCGGGCGCGCGGATTGGCGGCGATCTCAGGCTGGCCCGGCCGCAGCGCCTTGCGCGTCAGCATGGTGAAGCGCGCTTCCGCCGTCGGCAGCAGGCCCCGCGGATCATGGCGGGACGGGCTGGCCGTCTGCCCTGCGGCGTCGATCATGAAGCGTTTGACGATGCGATCCTCCAACGAATGGAAGGAGACGACGACGAGGCGCCCGCCGGGGCGCAGGATGCGCGCCGCCTGATCCAGCGCTCGCTCGATCTCCCCCAGCTCGTCGTTCACGCTAATGCGCAGCGCCTGGAAGCTGCGGGTGGCGGGGTCGATGCCCGAACGGTCGGGCGGCAGCACGCCGCGAATGATGCCGGCAAGCTGCGCCGTGGTGGTGATCGGCTCGACCGCGCGGGCAGCGACCACGGCGCGGGCGATCCGGCGGGACTGACGCTCCTCGCCGAATTTATAGAGCAGGTCGGCAAGATCGTCGGCCGAAAGCTCACGCACCAGATCGGCGGCGCTGCGGCCCTCGCGACCCATGCGCATATCCAAGGGACCGTCCATGCGGAAGCTGAAGCCGCGCTCGGCCTCGTCGATCTGGAAAGACGAGACACCAAGGTCGAGCACCACACCATCGAGCCCATCGACGCCGCGTTCCGCCAGCAGGTCGAGCAGGTCGCCGAAGCGGCCTTCGATGAGATGGAGACGGCCGGGGAAGCTGGACGCCAGGGCGGCGCCCCGCGCGATGGCCTCGGGGTCACGGTCGATCGCCCAGATGGTGCAGCCGGCCTGGTTCAAGATGGCGCCGGTATAGCCGCCGCCGCCAAAGGTGCCGTCGAGATAGACGCCACGGTCCTGCGGAGCGAGCGTCTCCAGCACCTCGGCGAGCATGACGGGCACATGGGTCCGGGTCATGCGGGCGTCCCCGGCAGCGTCAGGACGCGCGAGCGCGCGCTTTCGCGCGCCTCTGCCCGACGACGTTCGGCGGCGGCCGGCTCCCAAATCTGAAAAATGCGCCCGAGTCCCATAAAGACGACGTTATCCGTAAGTCCCGCATGGGCAATCAGGGATTCTGGAAGAATCATGCGCCCTTCCTTGTCGGCGCTGATCGGGTGGGCGTCGAAGTAAAGCGCGCCGGCCAGATCGTCATGCGCCTCACTGAACAGGTCGAGCCGCTCGAGCGGCTCGGACAACTGGTCAAAGATCGCCTTCGGCCAGGCTTCGATGCAGGGATGCTTGTGGGAGGGGCGGAGGATCATCGCGGCGCCACCTTCGGCACCGGAATCCAGCGATTTGAGGGCCGTGCGATACGCGAGGGGCACGGACACCCGCGCCTTGGCATCCAACCTGTTCAGGTGGGTCCCGAGAAAATGCGTCATCGGGCCCCCTTCACTGTCCGCCGGCCACTCCACCGGCGGCGCGGATTGAGGGCGAAAAACGCCATCAGCCTCACCACTTGGGATGATCTGGGATATCATGGGTGTAACTGGGCGTCAAAGGGATTTACTGTCCGTTGCGAGGACAGGGGCGGGAAAAATCAGGATGAAACAAGCACTTCCGCCGCTTTTCTAAGGCCTCCTCAATCCCGCTGTTGTAATATTACGTTTTCGTTTTGTTCTATATTCACGAAGATGTGATTCTTGCGGCGCGTTGGGACCTGATCGAGCGGTCGAGCTTAGCATCCCAAGGGTTGTTTCAATATTTGAGGAATGACTTGCCGTTGGTCTTTGGCAAATCATCCCCGCGCTGCGTCATGATTATGGCCTAAACTGGGAAGCCATAGAACTGGCAACAGGACAGGCCCCCGCTGGCCTTTTGGCGCATTCCACCAAAAACCGAAAATGCCCAAAACCGAAAATGCCAGACGGTCTGTAAGCCGGGTTCTGTCCGGGCCGCTCGCGCGGCCGTGGACGGCCATTCCTCTGGGACGCGCCTCGCGGCACGCCTCACGCGACCAACCCGGGTGACGGGGCGAGAACACCCTCGCGGCACATCCGGCCGAAGCCGAATGCCCGCCGGCCACCCCTATTCGGTCTTGCTCCCGGTGGGGTTTACCCTGCCCCCACTGTTACCAGCAGGGCGGTGCGCTCTTACCGCACCGTTTCACCCTTGCCCGCAGGCTTGCGCGTGCGGGCGGTTTGTTTTCTGTGGCACTGTCCCTGGGGTCGCCCCCGCCGGCCGTTAGCCGGCACCGTATTCCCGTGGAGCCCGGACTTTCCTCCACCATGCCCTTACAGTCATGGCAGCGGCCGTCCAACCGTCTGGCGCCGGCTGCTTGCGCCGCGCGGCGGCGCGCGTCAAGCGATGGCAGCCGCCAGAATGGCAATCCGCCCGGCCGTCTCGGCATCGGCGAGGCCCGTGATGGCAGCGGGCCGCCAATGCCGTTGGAAGGCCCGCAGCACCGTCGCGAAAGCCTCGGGCCCGGCGCTCTCGGGCGACACCGGATAGCCGATGCGGGCCAGGTCAGCCCGCGCATCGGTCACCCCAGCGAGCGTGTCGGAAAAATCCGGCCACAGCCCGACGCCGGCGACGGCCAGACCCGGCCAATCGAAAAGCTCACCCGGATCTTCCTTCCGATCCGGCGCGATATCGCTATGGGCGACGACATTGCGCGGCGGAATGGCGTGGCGCGACAGGATGCCCAGCGAGAGGTCGCGCACAGCCGCCATCTGCACCTCGGGGAATGGCCGATAGCCCCATTCATGGCCGGGATTGACGATCTCGATGCCGATCGATCGCCCGTTCAGCAATTCATGACCGCGCCAGGCGGAGACGCCGGCATGCCAGGCCCGGCGCGCCTCTGGCACCAGACGCCAGACGGTCCCGTCTTCCTCCACCACATAGTGGCAGGACACGCGGGAGGCCGGATCGCACAACCGGTCGATCGCCGCCCGCCCGCTGGTCATGCCCGTGTAATGCATCACCAGGATATCGACCGGCTCCGGCCGCTCGTCATGATTGGGAGAGAGCTGCTCCCGCACCATCACGGCTTGCGCAGCACGTCCAACGGCACGACCACGCCGTTCCGCTCGAAATGCCAGAAGGTCCAGCCGTTGCAGGAGGGTGCGTTCGTCAGCTCAGCGCCGATCTTGTGAATGGAACCGCGCAGATCCCCGGCGCTGACGCTGCCATCCGAGCCGACCACGGCGGACACGCGGCGCTGCTTGTCGAACAAGACCGTGCCGGCGGCGATCGCCCCGCTTTCCACCAGGCTGCCGAAGGCGATGCGCGGCATGTCCCGCCGCGACGGCGTGATGGACATCGCGTCGGCCGCGAGCACCTTGGTGTCCCGCAGCCGGCCCCAGGCCGCCTCGACATAGGCGGGATGCCGCTCGATGCCGATGAAATGGCGCCCAAGGCGTTTGGCGACCACGGCCGTGGTGCCGGTGCCGGAAAAGGGGTCGAGCACGATATCCTCGGGCGCGGTCGAGGCGAGCAGCACGCGGTGCAGCATCGCCTCAGGCTTTTGCGTCGGATGCAGCTTCAACCCATGCTGGTTGCGCAGTCTTTCCGGTCCGCCACAGAGCGGCAGATACCAGTCGCTGCGCATCTGCAAATCATCATTCGCGGTCTTCATCGCCTGATAGTTGAAGCGGTAGCGCGAATCCCGGCCACGCGCCGCCCAGATCAGGGTCTCATGGGCATTGGTAAAGCGCCGGCCCCGGAAATTCGGCATCGGATTGGCCTTGCGCCACACGATGTCGTTCAAAACCCAGAAGCCCAGATCCTGAAGAATGGAACCGATGCGAAAGATGTTGTGATAGGCGCCGATCACCCACAGCGTGCCATCCTTGCGCAGCACGCGGCGGCATTCGGTCAACCATTCCCGCGTGAAACGATCGTATTCGGCGAAATCCGCGAAACGATCCCAATCGTCATCGACGCCGTCGACGATGCTTTCATCGGGCCGCCTCAGCTCACCCTGAAGCTGAAGATTGTAGGGTGGATCAGCGAAGACGCAATGCACCGAGGCCGGCGGCAGCATCCGCATATGATGGATGCAGTCGCCCAGCAGAAGCTGGTCCAGCGGCAGTTCGCGGGTAAGATCCACATCCCTCCTCATGACGCCACACCCGGACGTCGGCACGCCAGTCGGTTCAGCATGACGATGGTCTAAGCAGGCACGGAATTGACAAGGACAGCGGGCACGGGGTCAAGCGACGGCTCTCCATCTGTGGCCATCTCCGGCCAATCCCATAGCATCGGACTGACCTCGGTCAGCGTGATGCGTTCAAGAATGGCGCGGACAGGCGCGAAATCACGACGATGATGCGGGGTCACGCCGAGCCGCGCCAAGGCCTCACAATGGGCCGCCGTGCCATAGCCGGCATTCGTCGCCCAACCATAATGGGGAAAGCGCACCGCCAGCCGCGCCATGGCGCGATCACGCGCGACCTTGGCGACGATGGAAGCCGCCGCGATCGACAGGCTGATGGCATCCCCACCGATCACGCATTGCGTGGCGCAGCGCACATCCGGCGGCCGGTTGCCGTCGATCAAGGCAAGATCCGGCGGGTTGGGCAGCCGCTCCAGCGCCCGCTTCATGGCGAGCATGCTGGCCCAGAGGATATTGATCCGACCGATTTCCGTGACCGAGGCCGCACCGACTGCGATTTCCGCCGTGCCGGCCAGCTTCGCGGCATAGAGCGCGCGGGACGCCGCTTCCCGCCGCTCGGCCGTGAGTTTCTTGGAATCGTCGAGCAGCTTGCCGAGGCCACGCGGCACACCGCGCGGAAAGACCACGGCGGCGGCGACCACTGGCCCCGCGAGCGGGCCTCGGCCGACTTCGTCGAGGCCGGCGACACGGCCGCCGGCGGCGCGTTCCAGCTTGTAATGCGGCGCCATCAGTCGAGCCCCAGCAGGCGCCGCCAGAAGCCGCTAGACGACGCCGGGCGCGGCTGGTGGGACACATGCGGGCGCGTCGCGGGCGGGCGCAATGCGCTGCTCAGCATCTGCCGCCCCGTCTCCCGCGTGCCGATCAGGCGCTGCTGGAATTCGAGGATGGCGGTGGCGCTTTCATCGAGCGGGTCCTGCCCGAGCGCCTCGGCGACCACGGCCGCGCCCTGGAAATCGCCGGCACGGCGATGGATGTCGATCAAGCACAAGCGCGGCTGAATTTCCGGCGATGGCGGCCAGACGGAGGCTGCCTGCTGCCGCCATGTCACCGCCCAGGCGGTTTCCTCGGCGTCATCTGCCGCCCAGGCAGCCTGGAGCAGCGCCTCGGCCGCCGGCCAGCCGTCGCTCCGGCGCTGACACAGCAGCGCCCAGAGCAGGAAGGGCCGCGCGAAGGCCGGCGCCTGGGTGCGCAGCGCTGCATATTCGGGGTCGGCGCGCACCACCTCGGCATCGGTTGGGGACAGCGCCGCGAGATCGGGCGCCGCCGCACCGCAGCCGGAGCATTCGGCGATCCAGCGCCGCAGCGTGGAGCGCGCCGGCTCACCGGGCCGGAAATCGAGATCGGGGGCGAGCTCCGGTGCGGGGACCTTGAACATCGGGCGCACCACGGCGCCGCAGACCGCGCAGATGCTCATCGGAAACCGCTCATGCGGCGGCGCGACGGGTGCTGAGGCCCGCACTCAGGCGCGTGAGCGCGCGGCGCAAACGCTCGGGCGCAACGGCGAAACAAACGCGCAGCCACCCCTCCCCGCTTTCGCCGAAGGCGACGCCCGGCGCGATGGCGATGCCGTGGCGCATGACCAGATCCTGCGCGACCTGCACGCTGTCGGTCATGCCATCGACCTTGATGAAGGCGTAGAAGGCGCCGTCCGGCGAGGCATAGTGAACGCCCGGCAGGGCGCCGAGGAATTCGGCGGTGATCGCCCGCCCCTCGGCGCAATGGGCGCGAAAGTTTTCGAGCGTCTTGGTGTCGGCGACAGCGGCGAGACCGCCATGTTGAATGAAGGGCGCCACGCCCGAATGCGTGCATTCGACGATCTCTGCCATATCGTCCCGCGTGCCCTCGGGCACGATGAGCCAACCGAGGCGCCAGCCGGTCATCACCCAGGTCTTGCTGAAGCTGTTGCAAACGATGACGCGGTCATGCGATTCGGCGATGTCGAGCAGCGAGGGCGCGACACCGCTGCCGTCATAAACCAGACGGGAATAAACCTCATCGGATAGCAGCCAGCAGCCGTGCTTGCGGCAGAGATCCAGGATTGCCTGCAACTCAGCTTGCGTCGCGGTCCAGCCGGTCGGGTTGTTGGGCGAATTCAGAATGAAGCAGCGCGCACCGACCAGGGCCTGGTCCAGTTTTTCGAGGTCGAGGTGGAAGCGACCGTCCTGGCGTGCGTCCAGCGCCAGGGCCACGACTTCCGCCCCGCGCAGCCGCGCCGCATTGCCGGCATTGGGCCAGGCGGGCTCATGCAGCACGACGCGGTCGCCGGCGCGCACGATAGCCGACAGGGCGACGGCCAGCGCCGCCATGCCGGAGGCGGTGACGAGCACGCGGCTTTCCGGCACCGGCAGGGCATGGATGGCGGTGAGATACTCCGCCAGCGCCGCGCGCAGCGGCGGCAGGCCGCGCACATCAGGATAGCGGGTCTCGCCCTGGGCCAGAGCCTCGGCCAGGGCGGTGATGGCGCCGGGCGGGCTGTGCTGGTCCGACTCGCCGAAACACAGGAATTCAGTGTCCGGTCGGCCGAAGGCCAGGCGTGCCACGGCGACGATTTTCGAGCCTTGGAGCCGGATCAGATCGTCACTCACAGCGGGGGGAGAAACACTCATGCGATTCGGCTACCACAGCCCGCCGCGCCGAGGCGAGAGCCGTCATTCGCATCTAAACCGTCATTGGCATCCAAACCGTCATTCGCGGGCTTGACCCGCGAACCTACCCGTTGCGGCGCCATGACGGCGTTTGCGCACCGCAACGGGTAGGCCCCCGGATCAAGTCCGGGGGTGACGATGATTGTTGGTCGGCCGGTGCCGCGACCCGCTGCGGCTCCTTTACCATTACCCCCTCCCAGAACGGTTGAGGTCGGTGAGCAACAGCCCCGAGAGCTCAGTCCTCGTCTTCGCCTTCATCCTCCAGGCTAAACTGGTCGGCCTCACGGTCGTAGCTGAACAACTCCCCATACCGCCCCCAGGAGATCACCGTCCGGATGGTGGAATCGGCATAGTCGGGCGACATATGGTCTTCCAACTCATCCCGAAAGCGCAGCGCCGGGGCGCGGTGGTTCCAACGCTCCTCCAACACCTGCCGAATTTGGGCGATCATCGGCACATGGGCGAGCACCGCTTCGGAAAACTGCTCCTTGCGCTCATCCGTCTCGGCTTCCACGAAGCGCTTGCCGCCTTCGGTCAGCGTGATGTCGCCCTCCTCGAACTCGGCGAAGCGCAGCAGTTGCAGCGCCTCACCGATCGGCAGCAGCTCATCCGCTTCCATCTGGAAGGCATTCGCCAGGGCCGGAAGATCGGCGCGGCCCATATAGGGCTCACCGGCGATCGTCTCCATCAAACCGGCCATCAGGTTGGTCGACACCACCGGCAGCGCCTGGAAGGGCTGCGGCGCGGGCACCAGACCCTTATCCGCCGCCTGCGGCTTCGGCGGCTCCACCGGACGACGGGTCATCAGGGCATAGATGTCGTCCACCAGTTGGCGGAAGTCGGGCGCGAGGCGGTTACGGGGATGCGCGAAAGGCACCTTCAACTCGCTCGCGACGCGGCCGGGATTGGAGGAGAAGACCAGGATGCGGTCGCACATCAGCACCGCCTCCTCGATATTATGCGTCACCATCATGATCGCCTTCACCGGCAGCCGGCCCTCGGACCAGAGATCGATCAAGTCCGTGCGCAGCGTTTCCGCCGTCAGCACGTCCAGGGCGCTGAACGGCTCGTCCATCAGCAGCAAGTCGGGATGCACCACGAGCGCCCGGGCCAGACCGACGCGCTGACGCATGCCGCCCGACATTTCCTTCGGATAGGCGTTCTCGTAGCCACCGAGACCGATGAGGTCGATCGCTTCCTCGGCGCGAGTTTCGCGCTCAGACCGGGACACGCCCTGCGCTTCCAGGCCGAGGGCCACATTCTCCTCCACCGTGAGCCAAGGAAACAGCGCGAAGCTCTGAAACACCATCGCCACGCCCTCGGCGGGGCCGGTCAGCGGCTCACCGCGCCAGCGCACATCGCCCGAGGTCGGCTTCAGCAGGCCCGCGACGATGCGGAGCAGGGTGGACTTCCCCGAACCCGAGCGGCCGAGCAGGCCGACGATCTCCCCCTCCCGCAGCGAGAGATCGACATCGTCAAGGACGATGACATCGGCAGAGGCGTCCTTGTGATACGACTGGCGGCAGTTTTCGAGATGAAACAGCAGCTTGCCTTCGGCCTGTACGCCAGGCGGGCTCTGAACGCTTTGCACGGTCTGGTCCATGATCGTCTCCGATGCGTCAGAAGGTCAGGCGGCGAACGGCATAGGCGTGCAGCGGCCGCCACAGCACACGATTGAGCACGAAGACGTAGCCGGTCATGACACATACGCCGAGCATGATGCCTGCACTGTTTCCGGCATTGGTCGCCTCGGCGATGTAGGAGCCGAGGCCGGTCGCGACCAGCGTGGTATGGCCCCAGGAGGCGATTTCCGCGACGATCGAGCTGTTCCAGGCGGCGCCCGAGGCCGTCAGCGCGCCCGTCACGTAATAGGGGAAGATCCCCGGAATGATGACGCGCCGCCACCACAGGAAGCCCTTCACCCGCAGATTGGCCGAAGCCTCCTTCAGGTCGGTGGGAAAGGCCGAAGCGCCGGCGACGACATTGAACAGCACATACCATTGGGTGCCGACGATCATCAGCGGCATCAGCCAGATATTCGGGTTCAGGCTGAACCGCACCAACACGATGACGACGATCGGGAACAAGAGGTTAGCCGGGAAGGCCGCGAGGAACTGCGCGACCGGCTGGATCATCTGCGCCCAGCGCGGACGCAACCCGATCCAGACACCGATCGGCACCCAGACCAGGGTGACGATGGTCAGCGCCGCCGCGACCCGCAGCAGGGTATAGAAGCCGAGCAGCAGCACATGCGCGAATTGCGCCAGGGTCACCTCATGCGCGACGAAGGTCGCAATCTTCCACAGCGCGAGGGCGACGAGCACGGTGATGAAGCCGAACCATAGCCCGTCAACCACGCGGGACGGTGGACCTGCGCTTTGGCGCCGCGCCGGCACGATGCGTAGGCGCCAGCCACCGACCGCCGTCGCGACATCGCCGAGAGCGGCGCCGAGCAGTTGCAGCAGCCGCGTCTTACGCAGAAGGCTCAGCACCCAAGGGTCGGCGAGTTCCCCGCCGCTCGTCATCTCGAACCGGAATTTCGTGGACCAGGCGACCAGGGGCCGGAACAGCAACTGGTCGTAGATCAGGATCACCGCGAGCATCGCGAGGATGGCGTAGAAGACCGCCAGCAGGTTGCTCTGCTGCAGCGCGACCGCGACATAGGAGCCGATGCCCGGCAGCAGAAACGTCGTCTTGCCGACGGTCACGGCTTCGGAGGCGACGACGAAGAACCAGCCGCCCGACATCGACAGCATGGTGTTGAACACCAGCCCCGGCATGGCGAAGGGCACTTCCAGCCGCCAGAAGCGTTGCCAGATCGACAGGCGGAAGGCGCGCGACGCCTCATCCAAGTCACGCGGCACCGTGGTCAGGGACTGATAGAAGCTGAAGGTCATGTTCCAGGCCTGGCTCGTGAAGATCGCGAAGATCGCGGCGAGCTCGGCTCCCAGGACGCGGCCGGGGAACAGGTTCATAAAGAACAGAACGGTGAAGGACAGGAAGCCCAGGATCGGCACGGATTGCAGGATGTCGAGCGCGGGCACCAGGATCAGCCCGATGCGGCGGCTTTTGGCGGCGAGCGGCGCCACGATCAGGGTGAAGCCCATCGAGCAAACAAGCGCCACGAACATGCGGATGGTCGTGCGCAGCGCGTAATAGGGCAGCCAGCGCGGATCGAGATGGATGGTCACGGCATTGGCGGCCGGCAGGGGTGCCAATGTCCCGCTGGCCGCATGCGCCACCAGCACCAGCACGCCCAGCACGCACAGGATTGCCGCGATATCCCAAAGGTTGGGCATGCGGCGGCCGGTCACGAAGGCAGGCAGGGCCAGTACGGTCATGGGCGGCCTTCGTCGGAGATTGATGCGGAGGGGTGCCGCGCCTGCGGCCCCGGCGGATTGCGCTCTATCCCAGGCTGTGGTCGCCTGTCACGCGTTTCAACAGTGACGAAGCCATGACAGGCCACCCGCCGCCGCTGGGTGCCGTCTTTTCGAGTCGAGGGCCATCATCCCCATGCGCATTGCCTCCGTGGCCGCGACCGAGCGGGCCGCAGCCCTGGCTGTCTTCATTCTATGCGTCGTCCCTCTCGTGCTGCTCTGCGCATGGCGCGTGCCGATCGGACAGGCGCCGGACGAAGCCGATCATGTCGCCCGCATCGCGAGCGTTCTGGATGGGCAGATCATCGGCCATCGCGTTTCCGCCATGAACGCGCAAAGCGGCAGTCAGGATGCCGGCGTCACCGTCAATATCGGCCTGATCTACGCGGATCTTGTCGGAACCGGCCGAGCCGCACCTCCGCCCTTCGACACGTCACCGGCGAAGCGCCAGGAATGGGCGCGGACCATCCCTTGGGCGCCCGGACCGATCTTCGTCAGCAGTGCCAATACGGCAGCCTATGCGCCCCTTGCCTATGGCCCGGCCGCGATCGGCATGGGGATCGCAATCCTCACCGGCGCCTTGCCGCATGGCGCAATCATCGGCGCGCGCCTGGGCAATGCCCTCGCCTTCAGCCTCCTCGGCATCGCGGCTCTGGCCTTGGCCCGTCGCGGCCGGCTGCTTCTTCTCATCACCCTCGCTTTGCCGATGACGATCTGGCTCGCCGGATCCCCCAGCCAGGATGGCATCGTGATCGCCGTCGCGGCGCTCGGCGCCGCCCTGCTGACGCGCGACGGGCACGTGGCCTTCTACCTCGGCTGCGCGGCGCTGGCGGTGCTGGTGCTGCAAAAGCCGCCCTATCTGCCGCTCGCGGCACTCGCGCTGCTGGCGCCCGGCGGATTGTCCTGGCGACGCTTTCAGGATCGACTGCCCGCGGCCATTGCCGTGGCCGTGCCAGGGCTGCTGTGGTCGGTGGCGGTGGTGAAGTGGGTGGCCGTGCCATTGCTGCCGAGCCCGCTGTATCATCCCGGTCCGCTCTGGCCCGGCAATCATGCCGATCTCTTTCATTCGGCGATATCCGCGGCGCAGGGTCAGGTGCTGTTGCACCATCCGTGGCGCGGCTTGCTGCTGCCGCCCCTGAGCCTGCTGCGGCAATTAGCCGGACTCAGCGACCAGTTCATCGGCGTGCTCGGCGCCCTGACACTTCACTTGCCTCGTCCGCTCTACGGCGTTTGGTGGCTCGCTATTCTTTCGGCCCTCGGCCATCTGGCCGCGCGCGCCGATCAGGCAGATGAAAGCGGGAAGATCGACCGTCTCCTCGCTTGGGCCGCGATCCTGTGCAGCGGCGAGCTGATTTGCCTCACGCTCTACCTGACATGGACGCGCGTCGGCATGGATGTCATCGACGGCCTGCAGGGACGGTATTTCATTCCGCTCATGGCGATGCTTGTCTTGGCGCTGCCCCATGTCCCGGTTCTGACACGCGCACCTCGATGGGCCTGGTGGATTCTGCCCATGGTTGCCCTTCTGGCAACCGACGCCGCACTGCCGAGATTGATCGCCGCCTCCTATCAACCGTGAAGGCGCGGTTAATTCACATCGATCCTACGCAGGGATTTTTGTTATCAATACGAAATGTATTAACCGTAGAGAAACTAGTCCACCCTATGAACGGCGTCAGATTTTGTTTCGATAGGGAACTCTATCATGACGGCGGTGACCTGGAAGCCGAATGCGAACGGCAATTGGAGTACCGCCGCCGCCGATTGGAGCACCGGCGCTCTACCGGGCGTGTCGGACACGGCGACCTTGTCCAGCGCCGCCGCCCATACCGTTACCTATAGCACCGGCACCAATACGGTTTCCAGCATTGTTGCCACAACCGATCGGCTCGCGGTCACAGGCGGCAGCTTATCAGTCACGGCAACGGCCTCCTTTGCCGCAGGGTTGAGCCTCACCGGCGGGGCGATTGCCTTTGGCGGAAATACCACCGTCGCCACCATCTTTGCCGCAACCGGCGGATCGATCGCCCTGGCCGCCGGCACGACACTCACGCTGTCGGGGGCAGCGACAGTTTCTGCAGGATTGATCTCCGGCACGGGCACGTTGGCCACCACCGGCACCACCGCCCTGACGGGCAGTTCACTGGGTGGCCTGATTTCACTGGATGGCGGCCTCACCTGGAACAACAGCGGCACCGTCGCCGACGCCGCATCCTTGTTTCTGGCCTTTCCGTCGGGCATCGGCACCATCGCGGTCAATAATGCCGCGTCCGGCGTCTTCAACCTGACGGCGGACGGCGCCGCCATCTACAACGATGGCGCCGCAGCGTTCTTCACCAATGCGGGCACGCTGTCCAAAACCGCCGGCACGGGCACCACCACCATCGATGCCTCCGTCACCAATACCGGCACGCTGACGGCGACCAAGGCGATCCTTGAACTCGACGGTGGCGGCGTCCTGGGCGGGACCATCGGTGCCACCGGCACAGGCGCCCTTGGCTTGGGCCTCGGCACCTTCACCCTCGGGGACAGCGCCCAAACCATCAGCGGCAAACTGCTCCTGGATGGTGGCAGGATCGCGCTCGCCGAGGGGCAGTCGCTGACACTCACAGGTGCGGTCGCCATGACCGCGGGCGAGATCGATGGCCCCGGCACCCTGGTCACCACGGGGAACACCTCGGTCACCGGCCTTGTCGATATGGACGGCGGCCTTTTCTGGACGAATAGCGGAACGGTCACCAACCTCGGCGAAATCCAACTCGACTACCCGTCCGGCGTCGGCGTCATCACCATCACCAACACGGTGACGGGCGTCTTCGACCTCACGCAGGACGGCTGGGGTCTGTTCGCCAATGTCGGCGTGGCACTCTTCGCCAATGCCGGGACGCTGTCCAAGACCGACGGCACCGGCACCAGCAATATCTTCGCCGAAGTCGATAACACCGGCACAGTGACGGCGGTGAGCGGCACGCTCGAACTCGACGGCGGCGGCAGCCTCGGTGGCGCCATCGGCGCAGGGACGAACGGCACACTTGCCCTGGGCGGCGGCACATTCACGCTCGGCGGGACGACGCAGACAATCGCCGGCGCGCTATCGCTGGACGGTGCCACCATCGACATCGCCGGCGGCGACACGCTTGTCCTGGCCGGCACCGTCGCCCTCGCATCCGGCGCCATCGTCGGTCCTGGCACCTTGATGACGAACGGCACGACCTCTCTCACGGCGCCGATCGACCTGGACGGCAGTCTGGTCTGGATCAATACGGGCACGGTACTCGATGCCGGGCAACTCAACCTCGACTTCCCGTCCTTCGCGGGGGTCATCGCCATCAACAACACGGCCAAAGGCACCTTCGACCTCACCACCGACGGCAATGCGGCCGTCAACTACGGTATGGACGCGACCGTCACCAATGCTGGCATCCTCGCCAAGACCGCAGGCATCGGCACCAGTTCCCTCGCCATCACGATCGACACGACGGGCACGCTCACCACCAGCAGCGGCACGCTCGAACTTGACGGCGGCGGTCGCTTCGCGGGCACCGTGGGCGCCACCGGCAACGGCACGCTGGCGCTGGCCACCGGCACCTTCACTCAGGCAGACTCCACCCAAACAATCGGCGGCCCGCTGCTGCTCGATGGGGGCACCCTGTTCATCGACAACGGCCAGACGCTGACCTTGTCGGGCACCGCCGCTCTATCGTCGGGCGCGGTGACCGGTGCCGGCACTTTGGCGATCACGCAAAGCCTTGATGCGACCGGGCCCGGCGAGACCATCACGGCGGCGGTGAGCAATAGCGGCACGATCGACGTCGCGACCGGCACGGTCTTGAAGCTGGAAGGCGGCCTCACCGGCATTGGCATCGTGACCATCGAAGCCGGCAGCACGCTGGACGTGGGCGGAAGCCTCGGCAGCGGCCAGACCATCACCTTCGCGGGCGCCGCCGCGACGCTCAAGCTCGACACACCGGCAAGCCTCACGACAGCCCTCAAAGGGTTCGGCGTCGGCGACAGCATCGACCTCGCGGGTGTCACGCTCACAAACGCCGACATCGGCGGCAAAATCCTTACCCTCAGTGCGGGCACGGCCGTCTATACCGATGTCGCTGCCACCACGCTCTCGGCGGATCGCGCGCAAGTTCTGTCCGATGGCACAGGTGGCAGCGTCGTCACGCTGTATGCGGCGGCCCAGGCGGCGGTGCATACGCCGCGGCCCGTCGTTTTCGCCCATGTCCATGTCGGCGACATCGCCACGGAAACAGTGACCGTCACCAACAAAGCCGCCGTCAGCCCCTATACCGAGGTGCTGGATGCCGGTCTGAGCGCGGTCACAACTGGTTTCACGACGGCCGGCAGCGTCAAGGGTCTGGTCGCCGGCGCCTCGAACAGCACGGCGCTCACACTCACCGAAAATACCACGGTCGCCGGCGCACGATCCGGCAGCGCCAAGCTGGGCCTGGAAACGGATGGCACCGGGGTCGATGGTCTCGGCGCCATCGCTTTGCCATCGCAGACCGTCACTATGTCCGGCGCCATCTATGCCTATGCGGCGCCCAGCTTCTCCGCCACCAGCCTGACGCTCGCCGCGCGCGTCGGGGGCACGCTTGCGGGTCAGTTGACCCTCAGCGACGGGACAACCCCGACGCCGTATCAGGAATCCCTCGTCTTCGCCGCGAACGGCCCGCAGGCGGTCACCATCACGGGTGGCGATGGCACCATCGCCTCCGGCGGAACGAGCCTGCTCGGCGTCAGTCTGGCGAGCACCGTGGCCGGCACCATCACGGGCGACACCGTGACCATCGGCCTGACCTCGACCGGCGTCGGCACCAGCGGCTTGGCCGACACCACCCTCGCCTCCCAAACGGTTACGATCGATGCCGAGGTCTACGCCCTCGCGATCGCCAAGCTCTCCGCCACCACCGTCAATGTCGGGATCGTCCATGTCGGCGATGTCGTGACCCGGTCTATCACGGTGACGAACGCGGGCACTGCTGCCTTGGTCGATAGCCTCACCGCAGGCCCGTCCACCACTACAGGCAGCGTCACAAGTGCCACCGCCGCCCTGGGACCTGACGGCCTGGCGGCTGGCGGCAGCGGAACGGTTCAGCTCGGCATCGCGACCACCACGGCCGGCACCGTCAGTGGCAGCGCCACGCTGGGCTTCACCAGTCATGACAGCGCCCTCGCCGACCAAACCGTCAGCGGCGGCACCATCACGGTCACCGGAACCGTCGATAACTACGCCGTCGCCCAGATCGAAAAACTCGGCGCCAGCGGCAGCCTCACCAAGACCACCAGCAAGGCCTATGTCCTGACCCTGGGCACCGTGACCCAGAATGGCACGGCGCTTACCGCCAGCCTCGGCCTTCTCAACGCAGCGATCGGCACCGCCGACACCCTGGGCGGAACCTTCACCGCAAGCGGCGCCTCCGCCTTCGTCAATTCCGGCCTCGCTGCCTTCACAGGCGTCGCGGCAGGTCAGGCGGACACCGCGCCGCTGATCACGCTCTCGACCGCAGCCGTCGGCACCTTCACCGAAACCATCATCGTCACGCCGACCGGCGCCAATGCCTCCGGCTATTCCGGCGTGCTGGCGAACGAGACCATCACGGTGACGGGGACTGTCGAAGGCGCAGTCTCCGGCACCACATACACCTTGACCACAGCAGCCAAGATCATCACCGGTACCTCCGGCAACGACATCATCAATGCCGCCACGAACACGCTCGTCGCCCGTGATTCGATCGATGGCGGCGGCGGCACCAATACGCTCAATCTCACCGGTACCGGCAGTTTCGATCTCGCTACGCCGAAGACCCTGACGGATATCCAGACGGTGACGGCTTCGGAAACCACCGCCGGCACGTCCGTGACCATGCGGGCCGGGTTGAACGTGACCGTCACCGTGGCTGCTCACGGCAGCGGGTCGATCACCATCCAAGGCGCTGCGGACAATGACATCTATAATCTCGGTGCGGGCACCGATACCGTGGTGCTCGGTGCCGCCACCGAAACCGTTCACGGTGGTGGCGGCACGGCCCAGATCCAGGCAACGGCCGCGCAAGCCGGCGCAATCGTGACGGGCACCACCGCCGGCACGACCACGCTGGACTTCACGACGGGCGGCACGGCCGCGCTGAACGCCGCCGACACGCACCTCATCGTCACGCTCGACGCCGCCACAAATCTTGGCCTGGGCGCTGCGACGTTCATCGACACGAGCGGCACGGCTGAGAGTTTCGTCAGCGACACCATCGCGGGTTTTAGCGGCGGCGATACGATCGACGTGACCGATCTCGTCTTCGCCACCTTCAAGTCACTCGCCTATAGCGGCACCACGAGTGCGGGCAAGTTGGTCGTCACCGACGGCAGCCACAGCGCAACGGTGGCCTTGACCGGCAACTATGTCCTGGCGGATTTCAGCCATATCAGTGACGGCCATGGCGGCACGCTTATCGGCTTCACGTGACGCCTAACCAGTGGAACCGAATCCGCCCTCACCGCGCGCGGACACCGCCGAGAATTCCTCGACCGTTTGAAACGCCACACGCACGATCGGCAGGAACATCATCTGGGCGATGCGCTCCCCCGGTTCGATGACGATCGGCGCTGTGCCGAGCGCATTGCGGTTCCAGGCGCTGACCATGATCGGCCCCATGTAATCGGCGTCGATCAGGCCAACGGTGTTGCCCAGAACCAGACCCTTTTTATGGCCCGAGCCGGAGCGCGGCATGATCACCGCCGCAAGATGCGCGTCGGCAATATGGACCGCGATCCCGGTCGGGATCAGCTGCGCGGGCGACCCCGCCTCCAGCACCACCGCCGTATCCAAACACGCGTGCAGGTCGATCGCCGCCGCCATGGTGCTTTGGTAGGTCGGCAGTCCCCAAGACGCGAGACGCGCGTCGAGCACCTTAATTTCGACCGGAACATCACGACCCATCATGCGTCTCCCAACGCCTCAGCCAATCGCTGCGCGAGGCGCTGCGCCACCGCCTGCTTGGACATGCGCGGCCAACTTTCGTGACCTTCTGCGGTGATCAGCTGAATTTCGTTGTCATCGCCCCCCATCGCGCCGCCGGCTGCCGAAACGTCATTCGCCAGCAGCCAGTCGCAGCCCTTTCGCTGTCGCTTCTCGGCCGCATGCGCGAGCAGATCATTGGTTTCCGCCGCGAAACCGATGACCAAGCCTGGGCGATCGGGCGCGGGTTTTGCAAGATCGGCCAGGATGTCGGGATTGGGCGTCAGAGCCAGGGCCGGCGGTTCGGCCCCAGGCGCCTTCTTGAGCTTGATGTCGCTCGGTGTCGCGACCCGCCAATCGGCGACGGCTGCGACACAAATGGCCGCGTCGGCCGGCAGTGCGGCGCGACAGGCGTCCAGCATCTCTGACGCGGTCTCGACATGAAGAACCCGCGCCAGGGGGGGATCAGGGATTGCCACCGGACCGCTCACCAGCGTCACCCGCGCGCCCAGTTCGATCAAAGCCGCCGCGATGGCGTGACCCTGCTTGCCGCTACTGCGATTGGCGATGTAGCGCACCGGATCGATCGGCTCATGCGTCGGACCGCTGGTCACGATAATGTGACGACCCGTCAACAGTCTTCTTGGCACTGGGATTGCGCGCGGCATCAGTCGTGCCGCGATGCGCTCGACAATGGCCGGGGGCTCGGCGAGCCGGCCCGGACCCCATTCGCCGCAGGCCATCGCGCCCTCATCAGGGTCCACGACCGTTACGCCGCGCGCGGCAAGGGTTGCCATATTCGCGACTGTCGCCGCGTGCTGCCACATCCGCACGTTCATCGCAGGCGCCACCAGCACCGGCTTGTCGGTCGCCAGCAGCAGCGTCGTCGCCAGATCATCCGCCATGCCAGCTGCCATGCGGGCGAGGATATCGGCTGAGGCCGGCGCGACCACGACGAGATCCGCCGCGCGGGACAACTGGATATGGCCCATTTCGCTCTCATCCGTCAGCGAAAACAGATCGGTATAGACGGTCTCCTCCGACAGCGCCTGAAGCGACAGCGGCGTCACGAACTGCGCGCCTCCCGCCGTCAGCACGCAGCGCACGGTGACGCCCTCTTTCTTCAGAAGGCGCACCAATTCCAAGGCCTTGTAGGCGGCAATGCCGCCCGAAACGATGAGCAGGACCCGCTTGCCGGCCAGATCCGTCACAGCTTCCATCCGGCATGGATGGCGGCGATGCCCCCCGACAGGTTGCGGACTGTGACGCGCGCAAACCCGGCCTCGCGCATCATGCCGGCCAAGACCTGCTGGTCTGGGAACATGCGAATGCTCTCGGCGAGATACTGGTAGCTCGCCGCATCGCCCGCGAAAGCCTGCCCCAGACGCGGCAGGACCTTGAAAGACCAGGCCTCGTAGAGCGGGATCAGCGCCGCGATTTCGAGCCGGGAGAATTCGAGGCAGAAGAACCGCCCGCCAGGCCGTAGCACCCGCCGCGCCTCGACCAGCACGGCCTGCTTGTCGGTGCAATTGCGCAGGCCGAAGGCGATCGTCACGACATCCATCGTACCGCTGGGGATGGGCAGCGCCTCGGCATCGGCCACCAGAAAGGTCAGGTCACCGACATAGCCACGCTCGATGGCGCGGGTCCGCCCGACCTCCAGCATGGCCGGGTTGATGTCGGACAGAATGGCGGGGCCGCCGCCCTTGGCCAGCCAGCCGAAGCTGATATCGCCAGTGCCGCCGGCCAGGTCGAGAAGCTTTCGGCCCTTCCGGGGGTCCAGCATCGTCGTGAAGATCTGCTTCCAGACCCGGTGGATGCCGAGCGACATGAGGTCGTTCATGAGGTCGTAGCGCGGGGCGACGCTCGCGAAGACCTCCCGCACCATGGACTTCTTCTCCGCGCGCGGCACGGCGCGAAAGCCGAAATCCGTCTCGTCCGTCGGGCTCTGGTCGGGCATGGGCCTGTCGCTCAATGAGCTTCCCCTATACGCTCGGAAGCACTCATGCCGGAACTCCCCGAAGTCGAAACTGTGATGCGCGGCCTTGCCGGCCGGCTGGAAGGCCGCCGCATCAGCCGCGCCGTTCTGACCCGGGGCGATCTGCGCCGCGCGATCCCCTCCGGCCTTGCCGCGCGCCTCACGGGCGCGGAGGTGCTGAGCTTTCGCAGGCGGGGCAAGTATATCCTCATGCGCCTATCGGGCGGCGATAGCCTGCTGATTCACCTCGGCATGTCCGGCCGTATGGTGATCCGCGCCCAGCGGGCCAATACACCCGATGCCGAGAAACACGAGCATATGGTGATCGAGACGGAGGATGGCTGGCGCATCGGCCTGGTCGATCCGCGCCGCTTCGGCCTGCTCGACCTGATGCCGACGGCGGCGGAAGACGAACACGCCCTGCTACGGGACATGGGGCCGGAGCCGCTGGAGCCCGCCTTCGACGCAGCCCTGCTGTCTGCGGCCCTCACCGGACGTCGAACGCCCATTAAGGCGGCCCTTCTGGATCAGCGGATTGTGGCCGGACTCGGCAATATCTACGTGTCAGAGGCGCTGTTCCGGGCAGGGATCAGCCCCCGCCGGCTGGCCGGCAGCGTGGCGGGGGCCCGCGCCGCGCGCCTGGTGCCGGCGATCAAGGCGACGCTGACCGAGGCGATCGCGGCCGGCGGCTCCTCGCTGCGGGATTACGTTCAACCGGATGGCGAATTGGGCTATTTTCAGCACGCCTGGAAGGTCTATGGGCGGGCCGGATTGCCCTGCGAACGCTGCCCCGGGCCGCCCGCCTGCGCCGGGATTCGCCGCATCGTGCAGGCCGGACGCAGCACTTTTCTATGTCCCCGGACGCAGCGTTGACGCAGGTCTGCGGGCCACGAGACGCCCGCCAATCTTCTTGACTCACCCGCCTCCTGTAACTAGGAAAACCCCTCTCGCGGCGGGCACCCTTGCCTGGCTGCGTATTCTTGATTTGGATGACGATCGACCATGGCAAACACAGCCTCCGCACGTAAGCGTATCCGTCAGACCGCCAAGCGGACCGAGCGCAATGTCGCCCGCCGCACCCGGTTGCGCCACGCAATCAAGTCCGTCGAGACGGCTATCGCGACCGGCGATAAGGTTGCCGCCCAGGCCGCCATAAAGGCCGCGCAGCCGCTGATGCAGCGCGCTGCGAACAAGGGCGTCATCCACCAGAACACAATTTCCCGCAAGATTTCGCGGATGTCGGGCCGTATCAAGTCGCTCGCTGCTTAAGGTCTTTGCTGCGATATACAAGGCAAGAGGAAGTAATTGTCGTAGTGGCAATGCTTCTTTTTGCTTCTGACTTTGTTTGGCTGGACGCTAAATCGGCCTGCAGCCTGTAAAAAAAGTCAATGCCCAGAGATGAGCGCGCGGTCACCAATACGCCGCTATCTCTTTGACATTTGTTATAACGCCATCAAATACTTCGATTTTTTGAATTGCCCTAGAGCCGAAGTTATTTGACTTCGGCTCTATTTGATTGTGGTTGCGTCAGACCCCGACACTGACATACCCTAGGGGTCCCGGTTCTTCATCGGGGCACTCACACATCGAAATTCCCGTTACTGGGACTGCGGACTTGTGATTGCTCTCCCCATGGGGAGATTTTTCGGTAGATCGGGGTTGGGCACGGCATGGAGCAAGAAGTGGGATATGTGTCCGATGCCAGCGTGACCGATTACCAGCACGGCACCAGCGATCTGCCGACCGAATGGGCCCGCGTTCGGTCCCGCCTTCAGGGCGAAGTCGGCGAGGTCGAATACCGTACCTGGCTTCGGCAGATGAGCCTCGGCTCCGTCGAAGGCGACGAGGTCACGGTGCTTCTGCCCACACGCTTCCTCCGCGATTGGGTCCGCAGCCATTATGGCGACCGCATCAGCGCCTTGTGGCAGGCCGAGAACAATCGCGTTCGCCGCGTCGATATCCGGGTCGGCCGGGCGGCCGAAGGCCTCGCCACCTCCGTCAATAGCGCGCCCGATAGCGTGGCGGCGGCCAGCCAGGCGGCCGCCGTGGCGCCGACAGCCCTCACTGAGGAACGCAGCGACGGTCGCGGCGACGGCATCGGCTTAGACCTGCGCTTCACCTTCGAAACATTCGTCGTCGGCAAGCCGAACGAGTTCGCCTTCGCCTGCGCCAGCCGCGTGGCCGACAAGCCGGCCTCACCCGGTTTCAACCCGCTGTTCCTCTATGGCGGCGTCGGCCTCGGCAAAACGCATCTGATGCATGCCATTGCCTGGAAGTTGCAGGATTGGCGGCGCACCGGCGCGGCGCCCGTCACGGTCGCCTATATGTCGGCCGAAAAGTTTATGTACAAGTTTATCGCCGCGATCCGGAACCAGTCGACGATCGAGTTCAAGGACCATCTGCGCAGCGTCGATGTCTTGATGATCGACGACCTGCAATTCCTCATCGGCAAGGACAATACGCAGGAAGAGTTCTTCCATACCTTCAATGCCTTGGTCGATGCCGGCAAGCAGATCGTGGTGTCGGCGGATAAATCACCGTCCGATCTGTCTGGCCTCGAGGATCGTCTGCGAACCCGCTTGGGTTGCGGCATGGTCGCGGATCTTCACGCCACCACCTTCGAACTTCGTATCTCCATCCTGGAAGCGAAAGCCGCCAAGGCCAGCGTGTCCGTGCCGCCGCGCGTGCTGGAATTCCTTGCCCACAAGATCACCAGCAACATTCGGGAGCTGGAGGGCGCCTTGAACCGCCTTGTCGCGCATTCGGCGCTGTTCGGACGCCCGATCACGCTGGAAACCACACAGGAAGTGCTGCACGACATCCTGCGCGCCCATGATCGTCGCGTCACGATCGAGGAGATCCAGCGCAAAGTCGCCGAACATTACAACATCCGCCTGACCGACATGTCCTCGGCGCGTCGTGCCCGCAACGTCGCTCGCCCGCGCCAGGTGGCGATGTTCCTGGCCAAGCAGCTCACCAGCCGCAGCCTGCCAGAGATCGGCCGCAAGTTCGGCAACCGGGACCATACGACCGTCATGCACGCCGTTTCCCGCGTCAGCAGCCTGATGGAGGGCGATGCCTCCTTCTCCGAGGATGTGGAGCTGCTCCGGCGTATGCTCGAGTCTTAAACGCGCCGCGTTTGCCGCCGGGGCGCTTGCTGCTAAGCTGTCTGTCCGATTCAGACTTCAGGCCCTCCGAGGACAGACCATGAAATTCAAGGCCGAACGCGCCGTCCTGCTGAAGGCCCTCGCCCATGTGCAAAGCGTGGTCGAGAAGCGGAATACGATTCCGATCCTCGCGAACCTGCTCATGTCCGTGAAGGAGGGTGCCCTCACCCTGACCGCGACGGACATGGAAATCGCCATCGTCGAGCAGGTGGCGGCCACGACCCAGCGCGACGGCAGCGCCACCGCCCCCGCCGCCACGCTGTATGAGATCGTGCGCAAGCTGCCCGAAGGCGCGGATGTGGAGTTCGATCATCCCGGCGGAGACGCGCCGCTGGCGCTGCGGGCCGGCCGCTACACGACCAGCCTGATGGTCCTGCCCGTGGATGACTTCCCATCGATGACGGCGGGCACCCTGCCCCATAGCTTCCACCTCTCGGCGCAATTGCTGCGCGGCATGATCGACCGCACGCGATTCGCGATCAGCACGGAAGAGACGCGCTACTATCTCAACGGCATCTATCTGCATGCCCTCACCAGCAGCGACGGTCATCAGGTTCTGCGCGCCGTCGCGACGGACGGCCATCGCCTCGCCCGTGTCGAGGAACCCCTGCCCGACGGCGCGGCGGCCATTCCCGGCGTCATCATTCCCCGCAAGACGGTGGCCGAGGCACGCAAGCTGCTGGAAGATGCGAGCGACGATATCGAAATCGCGTTGTCTGACACGCGCATTCAATTCACCTTTGGCACCGTGCGCCTCACCAGCAAGCTGATCGACGGCACCTTCCCCGAATACGAGCGCGTCATTCCGCGCGACAATGACAAGATTCTGCGTGTCGGCAAAAAGGACTTTGCCGAAGCCGTCGCGCGCGTCTCGGCGATTTCGACCGAGCGGTCGCGGCCCGTAAAGCTCGCGCTTGACCGCGATCTGCTGACCTTGTCGGCGGCGAGCCCCGACCAAGGTTCGGCCACGGAGGAGCTGGATGGCGGTCGCGTGACCTATAGCTCCACGCCGCTCGAAATCGGTTTCCAGGCCCGCTATCTCAACGACATCACCGATCAGATCACCGGTGAGGTGGAATTCCTGTTCGCCGATGGATCGGCACCGACCGTGGTGCGGGATGCGGCGGACCCCTCCGCGCTCTATGTGCTGATGCCGATGCGTGTCTGATCCGTCGGCTATCGCGGAACTGCCGGAGACGGAAGCGGCAATCTTTCGTCTCAACCGCCTCGATCTCACGGATTTTCGCAACTACGGGCGATTGAGCTGGAGCCCGGCGGCCCGCATCGCCGTGATTTCCGGGCCGAATGGCAGCGGCAAGACCAATCTGCTGGAAGCGATTTCCCTGCTCGGACCCGGCCGTGGTCTGCGCCAGGCCCGCGTGGCGGATTTCGCGCGCCTGCGCGCCGATGATGCGACGAGCTGGGCGGTGGCGGCGCGCGTGCGGGCGCCAGATGCCGTGGAACCCCTCATCATCGGCACTGGCAGCGCGCCCGATGGTGGTGAGCGCAGGATCATTCGGCTTGATGGCGCAACTGTCAGCCAAACGGAACTCGCCTCCCATATCGCCATCTCCTGGATCACACCGCAGATGGATCGGCTGTTCGGCGAAGGACCCGGTGGCCGCCGCCGGTTCCTTGACCGCCTCGTCTGGGCGCTGGATCCCGCCCATGCGCGCGATGTCGCGGCGCACGATGCGGCCATGACGCGACGCAACCGCCTGCTCGCGGAAGGCCGTGCCGATCCCGCCTGGCTTGCAGGACTGGAGGATGGCATGGCGCGCCATGCGGTGGCGAGCACGGCGGGCCGGCGTGCGCTGGTGAACCAACTCAACGCCACACTCGCGCGCGGCGCCGTAGCGCCCTTTCCCGCCGCCCGGCTGGCGCTGCTCTGCCCGATCGCCGACCGCCTAGCGGAAGCGCCGGCCTTAGCGGTGGAGGATTGGCTGCGCGCGGCACTGGCAGCCTCCCGCACGGCAGACGCCGCCAGCGGCTCCGCCTCCCTCGGGGCGCATCGCACCGATCTCGGCCTGTCCGATCTCCAATCCGGCCGCCCGGCCGCCCTCGCCTCCACCGGCCAGCAAAAGGCGCTGCTTCTGGGCGTGGTGCTGGGTCATGCGCTGGTCATTGCCGAAGCGCGCGGTTTCGCGCCCTGGCTGCTGCTGGACGAGCCTTTGGTGCATCTGGACGACACGCATCGCGCAGCCTTGCTGGAGGCGCTCGGCAGGCTGCCTGCGCAAGCGTTTTTGACGGGAACGGACGCCGCACCCTTCGCCGCACTTCAAGGCCATGCGGAATTCTGCCTCTGCATGGCCGGTGGGCTGGTGGAAAACCCTGGTTTCGCTAGGCCGCAAGCCAAAGAATCGCTATAAGGTGGAGTGCAATCCCCGCATTCTGGAGTGATTTTCGGCATGTCCGATCCCGCTACGCCTGTGCCTGAGTCTTCCGCCCAAACGCCTGCCGAACCGCAAGCTTATGACGCCGCCTCGATCTCGGTTCTCAAGGGTCTTGATGCCGTTCGTAAACGGCCCGGAATGTATATCGGCGACACGGATGACGGGTCTGGCCTGCACCACATGGCCTTCGAGGTCATCGACAATGCGGTGGATGAAGCCCAGGCGGGCTATGCGACGAAGGTCGAGGTTTCACTGAACGGAGACGGCTCGGTCACCGTGCGGGATGACGGGCGCGGGATTCCGGTCGACATTCACTTGGAAGAGGGCATTTCCGCTGCCGAACTGGTGCTGACGCGCCTGCATGCAGGCGGCAAGTTCAACCAGAATTCCTACAAGGTTTCGGGCGGCCTGCATGGCGTGGGTGCCGCCGTCGTCAATGCGTTGTCGGAATGGATGGAAGTGCGCATCTGGCGCAATAACCGCGAACATTTCATGCGCTTCCAGCACGGCGAACCCGATGCGCCCTTGGTTGAAGTTGGACCCAGCGAGCGTGAGCACGGCACCGAAATCATCTTCAAGCCGAGCGCCAATACCTTCACCCATATCGATTTCGATTACGCCATCATCGAGCGGCGGCTGCGTGAACTCGCCTTCCTGAATTCCGGCCTCGACGTCACCTTCCGCGATGAGCGGCACGCCCCGGCGGTCGAAACGCGGCTGTTCTACGAGGGCGGCCTGACGGCGTTTGTGGAATGGCTGGACCGTGCGCGCGCCCCGCTGTTCACGCCCGGCCTTTCTGCCAATGTCGAAGACAAGGCGAGCGGCATTCGCGTGGAATTCGCGCTGCAGTGGAACGACTCCTATCACGAAACGATGCTATGCTTCACCAACAACATCCCGCAGCGGGATGGCGGCACGCATCTTTCCGGTTTCCGCCAGGCGCTGACGCGCGTGGTGACGAAATATTCCGAAGGCATGGGCAAGAAGGACAGCCTGGCGCTGACCGGCGATGACATGCGTGAGGGATTGACGGCCGTGCTGTCCGTGAAAGTGCCGGACCCGAAGTTCTCGTCCCAGACCAAGGAAAAGCTCGTCAGCTCGGAAGTGACGCCGGCGGTTCAGGCCGTGGTATCGGACGCGATCGGCCATTGGCTGGAAACGCATCCCAAAGAAGCACGCTCGATCATCCAGAAGGTCATGGACGCGGCAAGTGCCCGCGAAGCCGCCCGCAAGGCGCGTGAACTCACGCGCCGCAAGGGTGTGCTTGACGTGTCAACGCTGCCGGGCAAGCTCGCCGATTGCCAGGAGCGGGACGCGAGCAAGTGCGAAATCTTCATCGTGGAAGGCGACTCTGCCGGTGGCTCCGCCAAGCAGGGCCGCGACCGCAAGTATCAGGCGATCCTTCCCCTGAAAGGCAAGATCCTGAATGTCGAGCGTGCGCGCTTCGACCGCATGCTGGGCAGCGCCGAAATCGGCACGCTGATCACCGCCCTCGGCGCCGGAATCGGATCGGGCGAACCCGAACTCGGCGGCTTCAATGTCGATAAGCTGCGCTACCATCGCATCGTCATCATGACGGATGCGGATGTCGATGGGTCGCATATCCGCACGCTGCTGCTGACCTTCTTCTTCCGCCAGATGCCGGAGCTGATCGCGCGCGGGCATCTCTATATCGCGCAGCCGCCGCTGTATCGCGCCAAGCGCGGCAATGATGACCGCTACCTCAAGGACGATAAGGCGCTGGAAGATTTTCTTCTGAGCAAGGCGCTGGCCGAAGCGCGACTGACCTATCCGGATGGCCGCGTGCTGGCTGGCCCTGGTCTGACCGAGGAAGTCGGCTTCCTACGCGAGGCCTGGAACCGCGTCCGCCGCCTCGCCACGACCGCGCCCACGGCGGTGCTAGACCAGGCCGCGATCGTTGGCACCTTCGCCGTTCCGGCCGATGACACTGCAGCGCTGAGTCACGCCGTGGCCCTCGCGGATCGGCTCAATGCACTGCTCCTGGATGGTGAAGCCGGCTGGATCGGCACCGGGGACGTGGCGGGCGGTATCATCCTCGCCCGTCGCCTACGCGGCGTCGGTGAGCGTTACGTGCTCAACGCGGCGACGTTGCGGAGTGCCGATGCACGCTGGCTGGCGGAACGCCACGCCCGCATCGCGGCTGCCTTCTCCCAAGCGCCACACTTGAAACTCGACAATCGGGAGGAGCGTCCGGCCGGTCCGCACGCGACCTTCGAGGCGGTTCTGGCCCATGGCCGCCGTGGCCTTGCGATCCAGCGCTTTAAGGGTCTGGGTGAAATGAACCCTGACCAGCTCTGGAAGACAACACTCGACCCCGAGTTGCGCACGCTTCTGCAAGTCAAAGTCGGGGATGCCGAGGAAGCGGCGCAGGTCTTTTCGACGCTGATGGGCGATGTGGTCGAACCGCGTCGCGACTTCATCGTCAGCAATGCGCTGAAGGTGGCTAACCTGGATATTTAAAGGCTGATGGTGTTGGACGCCGCTTGGAAAGAACCATTCCGACATGCCGAACTTCACCTTACTGTACGGCATCGTTGTTGTCGGCGTCGGCTTGGTCTTTCTCCCTCCCGCTTACGCCCAGCATCAAGCCCAAGACGAGGTGGCGAGCGGTGTGGCGACACCAATCGCAGATCAGGTGCAGGAGCCTCCGCAAAGCTGTCGGGCCATTCTCGCGGCGCTACCCTTCACGATCGAGCCAAACACGGCAACGTCTGAACTAACTGGTAGAGACTGCCTAGTCCGGCACATACGCTTTGGCACCGGGAAGAGTGCCTACCTGGTCGATAGCCTGCGGCTACATGGCTTCACGTCCGACTTCGATACTTTCCCGGATTTGGTGCCGGACCGGTCTGTAGCGGTTCGAGTGGAAGCGCGCGGCATTACGTTTTCGCCTCAGATCAGCGACCCAAAACTGATGTGGATGATCGGACAGCAACAAGTCCCGTTCGACGTGACGCTGGATGCCAGCTACGACCCGACCACCCGTCGCGCGACCCTCGACGAGTTCACTCTGGATGGGGACGTGCTAGGCCACGTTCAATTGCGACTCATGGCGGGCGAAATCCCAGCCGCCAGGCCGCCGGATTTGTTCGGGAAAGGCGGGCTGATGAGCCTGCATCTGGATTTGGACAGCCGAGGGTTCCTGACCGGGTTCGCACTCAGCCCTCTGTTGCCTCTCCTTCCCGACGACGACCCAGGTGGTGCCGTCGAGGCCGTCAAGCGCGAGGCGGTGGGGGGCATACGCGCATTGCTGCCGCAGGCTGACGTCTCCGCCACCACAACTGATGCGCTCGTTGGCTTCGTCGCCGACTTCCCTCATCCGAAGCACCCGTTCACAATCGACATCTCGGCCGTTTCTCCCGTCACCGCGAATGTAATCGAGGCGGCAAGCAGCAGTCCCGCGAGGCTTATGGCGTTGCTGCGGCTGCTAACAATAAGCGCGCGCTATACGGGTGCTTTCAGATAAACTGGTGCTCTTGAAGGGCTGCAGTCGTTTGATTCGCCCACCATGCACCGCCGGGCGGAGCAAACCCACGACGGTATCTGGGACGTCTCTTCGTGCCAGAGGCGCACAATTCAGGTATGTTGGTGGAGATGGGCGTGAGTCAAACGCACAGGGCGTCGTCGGATTCGGCGTCGTCCTCGGACCGATTGTCGGCCTCATCGTCCGTGGAGTGCGCCGAGGTGTGGAGGCGCGGTCAAACAAACCGAAGCTTCTTGAGCTTTGCGAGAAGGCCTCGCGACAGTTTACCCAGGTCTCTGTTGCTGCCGAATAACGGCCACATCGTGGATGTGCCCATTTTGTCTCACAGCCTGCGAAACCACTAGGGATAAATGGTCACACGCCTGAAGGTATCCGCAACCTCCTTAAAGGCAATCAAGTCGGTTCGCGAGTGCGGACGATTGGTCGTAACCACCAGCGAATACATGATGCCAGTCCCGCGATCATCACCCGCGACCTGCATTATTCGCCGGATGACGTCGCCTTCGGTTTGAGTGACAACACATGCGACCTGACCGCCAATTCGACCTATACCAGTGAGACTTGTGCTCGTCTTCCTCCAGGGAAGTTGCTGGGAACCGCAAGGCGTATCGTCGCCCTCGACGAAGCCGGTGTAGACCGGATAGACGACGATCGTACGATGCTCGCCAAGAACGATAATGACACCGTTGTTTCCATCGCCTCCATCGGTGACGTATTCCGATGCCGCCGCAGGAGCTTCGACGCTGAAACCGTAGTCCCTATCCGTGAAGGTGCCGGTGATCGGATGCATGTGCCGAGTCTCCTCCAGCAGCCACGTTGATGATGCCGCGTGGGCTGCCCGCGCGAATAGAACGCAAACCAGGAACAGCACCTGTCTCATATACTGCCTTGATACCGTGATGCCGCGCGAACAGGATTACGATGGGCAGTCTTGTCCAGGCAGCTTGAGCGGAGGGCGAGCGACGAAGCCCGAGCCCGAGACGACATAATCGACAGTCTGCGAAAATGGCCGCCGCGGCTCGATGAACCCTGACGGCGCAGTCCAACCCGAATATCGCACAGACAGAACCGCGTTGGCACTGTGGGGACGGCCTATATGGGCCACGTAGCTATATGTTGGGCATCCTGGATATTCGGTGGCGAGGATGGCCGCGCCTCCAGTAAAACTGCCTACTAGGTGGGGAACCTTAGGTCCGAATGTCAGAACTGCGATGTTATTCCAACACTGTCCTCCGCCGCAGTACGACTTGGGCACCATGAGAAGTATCCGTCGACCCTTGTTCAATGTCCAAGTCCCATCAGTCGGAATACCAAAATTACCTGTCCAGACGAATTCTGGCCATTGTCTCTCCACGCTCCAACCCCGACCACTTTGTTTGAGATAGGTTACTGACACAGCGCCAGGGTATAAATGCGCAGCGTCCATCTGCTGCTCCATGGCAACGAGCGCATAGGAACCGCCTCCGATCGCAATCAAGTCGCTTGGCACGATGTGCATCGGAAGAAGCCGCCCTTGGTAGTAACCGTGACCACTTCCAGCCACATTCATCACCGTGCGGGCTAATGGCGGAGAGCTTCCAAATGCTGCCCTGAAAGCCGACGACAGGTCCATTTGGTCCGCCTTCGCCTGTGCGCATAAGAGCGTTGAAGCTATGGCGACTAGCGCAAGCGGCCTAGAGTAGAGCATAGATGATTTTCCCATAGTAAGAATGCGGACTATTCTAAGCGACATCGTGAGACAGCTTCATCCGCAGACTACCGAAAGCCGTCGGGGTCGATCCTAATTCTGACCAGTCGAGTGCTGCTTCATTTGGTTAAGAGCGGCCTGCTCTTCCGCTCCAATAAAGTAGCCAGCTTCTTCGACGGTGTCGTTTAGATGTTCGCTGCAATATCGCGTCAGCACAGTCAGTATGAAATCAATGACTGTTGGTATCGGCGCGCCCGCTGGGTCACGCAGGACATACAGGTTCATTGCACGCATCAAGCCAACCACATGTGCTCGTCCGCGACAGGATCCGAATTCGGAGACATGTCCTCATTGTAGATACGGATATAATCGGCGCAGCGGGTAGATGCGTTGATGTCTTATGCGAGAGCATGGCCTACCGGAAGCGCGAAGATGGCCGTTAAGGCAAGCAGGCGCTTCATCCGCTAGTCTCCGTTCCACCTTCGCATTTATAGGCAGGTTTGAGTTTACATCCAAGTCCCATTGGTTTGGCTGGGGTTTCATCGGAGGCCGCCATACCGGTCCCTTCCCATCATTTAATAAAGGTGGTGGCGGAAGCGCCGAGTGAGGCCCAAAGCGTGTTCCTCCTTATGGGCTAAATCGAAAAGTGAGAGTTTGCGGCGACCCATTGAGGCTGTCAGGGAGAGGAAGTGTAGCGCAGCGAGGATCCATGATGGCCCTGATTGCTCGCTCAGCAAAAGATCGGAAGGCCGGATCGTCTTCGATCTGCCGCTGATCGGCTGGCGCGACAAATGCGCTTCGCACCGTACCGGCGGTGTCTGTCTGCACGACGACCCGAACATGCATCTGGATCGTGGTCTGTGAGCTACGAGATGACGCCTCCCAGCACGGACGGACCTCGTTCCCGGTAGCTACCCTCTGCACCGCAGTCAGATGGATAGCGATTCCAGCTTTCGGCTGGGTCGGCAACGGAGCTGAGCAAGAACAACCGATGATTAGACAAAGCGGGGTCAATCGTTTCATGCCGCACCTCGTCCAGTGGCTATTTTTGGGTGCTGTCACCCAAGGTGTTACGCGGTCGGATTACGATGTTTAGGTCAAATGCTAATAGCTAATTCGTAATGAACCCACTAGAGTTCTCTCTGCCACCTATCGGCTCAGTCCTTCGTCCGTAGGCAACCTAGAAGAGCTTCCCTTTTATCCGGATCGGTCAGCAGGCGATGACGATGAAGTTTACCTGCGCCAGCCGACACGCCGTCAGGGTTGTATCTTTGCTTGCGGTTTTGGAATTGGGTGTGGCAGCCGCGATGGCCACTCTTACCGTCGCGCATGCGGCGATGAACGATATTTCCAACTTTCCCCAACCCCACTCCCGCTGCATGCAAGCCACGAAAGGCAGAATACTGACCAGTGTGGGGACGTTCCCGGTGCCCAGAGGCAAGGTGTTCGAACTTGTGGCGGATACACAGCTCACGACGGACGGCATGGGCGACACCGAATATCAGGACCCGTCCTTCAACGTCTTCAGCGATACCTGCGAACTGGTTTGGCGTCAGAGCTATCCGTTTCTCGGCGAAGTCGGGTTTCAGACTCTCAATATGCCCACCGCAGTAATGCTGCATGTCTCTGCGATCTCCGTGTTCGAGCCGGTTGATCAGGTCATCACACATGAGGAGCTTCTCGAGTCCGATGGCGACTCGATGAGCACCCAAATTTCGTTCGGCGGTTCCCGTTACGGCTTCACCTACGTGGGCCCCGTGGGCGCGGACAGTCGCTTCGCTGTGGTCAAAAGCTACATTCCTCACCCACCATCACTGCCGATCGGTGCCACAATCTACCGCTGGACTTCTTTTCCTGACCAGGACAACCCGTCCGGACCGCGCTGGTATACTTTCGCCGGTCCCGAGCAAATCGATGCCAAGGAATTGGATGCGTTGAAGGTGCCGTTCGGAAAAGGATGGCCGGCGTTCCCATTGACGCGTTTTCTCTCCGGGTATCCCTAGGCTGGCTCAGATAGCCACGAGGGACATAGCTCGAAGCAGTCATGCACGATCCACGAAAGTTCGATACCATCTTTCTCAACTCTCTTTAGGATTCGGTCGGATCATTGGTGAAGAGGAGGTCAATGAGCGGTATAGTCGCTCTACCCGGCTGACCTATCAGTTCAGTGATAGTGATGGTGACTTGTACGAAGGTAAGCGTAGGGCTTGCCTACCGGTGAATTTGGGACACTCGACGCCGCGACCACGATGTTCTCGTTCAGGACAGCTCCCGTTGTGCTGTACGATCCACTTGAGCCGTCGAGAAGCCTCCTTTATCCGCCCTCCTTGAGTGAATGCTACGAGCCACCATTGTGAACCGCAGTGAGAAAGTTTTGACGAATCCTGTTTCATTGACAAACCCCATCTATCCGGGCGCCTCCGTTTGGGCACCTAACCCCAAGGCCGCTCGAGACACGCTTTCAGGTCAGTAGCCGGATTGGGATGACGTAGTCGCTGAATGTGCTGAGGATGTCGTTCACTGGCGCCCAGTTCAATTGCGACTCCGGCAACGAACTCGTACATGTTGGTGGAACCTCCGGTAGCCCCTGGCATGCTCCGGCCATTTGTCTTGGCGACCCTCGGGCTTCTGACGTTGGCTTCATGCGCCCGAAATGCCATCATCGTCGTCATCCCGCAGCACCAGGTCGCGAGTGCGACGTGTCAGCCTCCGGCTGGTCACCCTGTTTATGCGAGAACTCCGTCGTTCCATGTCAGGGAAAATCTTCCGGAACCGGCCGAGTGGCGTTTCGTGTCATAAGGTTCAAGGCCGAAGCCATCCCTTCGCGACAGCATCAGCGAAAACTGCCTCGGCGACCCTCCAGAGCTCGGGTGAACCATCCTCTATGCGCCGCGTCATCGCCCGCTCCATGGTCTCGTCGATGTCGAAGGTCTTCCACGTCCCACCGCCCACAGCGTGGTTGAGCAGGATCGGCTGCAGCCTGTCGATTGCCTTGGCAAAGCGCGCATCCGGCGTCGAGGCCGCTTCGAACTCGTCCCACAACGCCCGATACCGCCGCGCCTGATCCAGAGGCAGCAGACCGAAGAGCCGATCGGCAGCCTCACTCTCACGAGCGACTTGGGTTACAGCACCTGCACCGTCATGGAGCGGCGTGTCGCCGGTATCTATCTCGACGATGTCGTGCAGGATGAGCATCTGAACGACGCGCCCGATCTCCACCGGGCCTACCGCGTATTCGGCTAGGGTGATGGCAAACACCGTGATGTGCCAGCTATGCTCGGCCGTGTTCTCCCGGCGTGAGTTGTCGGCAATACGGCTGGCCCGCAGCACGGTCTTGAGTCGATCCGCCTCCATGAGAAATGTGAGCTGGCTGTCGAGCCTTGTGCCCAGAGTGTCGCGCCAAGTCTCTACCTGCATATGCCATCTCCCGAGATCGTCCCTGGAAGTAGCCTCCGCAGTCTGCGGCGACGACGCATATCTTATGCGCGGACCGGCTCGATGTCGGACACCAGTCGCGCCACGGAACCGTCAGCGAGCGTCATACACTCCCACAGCAGGGTCGAGCGGGGGATTGGCACCTCATGGGACTGGTTGGCCTCCGTGAAGACCCGCAGCCCCGCCAGATGGGCGCCCTCTCGCCACCCCCGCGCCTCCAGGCTCGCCTCGGCGGCGGTGATCTCGGCGGTGACGAACGGCCACAGGGTTACGCCGATCAGGTCGCTCACGGGCCGCCGCCACTGGCTCTCCCGTGGTCGGGACGCCGCCAAGAGCCGATGCGTCGCGTCGCAGATGAGATGGACCGGCAAAGCCGCATTCACGATGAGGCGCCGGAGCCCGGCATCCCCATGACCGTCAAGCCGGGCGGAGATCAGCGCCAGGAGCCTTTCATGGACTTCGGGCGAGGGTTCGATGTCACCTCTTTCCAAGCGGCTGATGGATGACTGGTCCACGCCCAACTTCGCGGCGACGGCCGATTGCTTCCATCCGCGAACGAGGCGGATGCGCCTGAGCGCTGGGCCAAGGGAAGATGGCTCTGTCGGTGTCATGGGCTGATATGGAGCATTTTGCCGCCTTCGGAGGAAAGCTCAATCGGATGGCGGCCACGGCCGCGACTATGTTGACTGGCCTGATGTCAGCCGATGCCCGGACGTGGCGGCCGCAACCCCTGAGCATTTGGCGTTTGAGCGAGAGTCGAAATCCTCTTTGGGTCCCATGTCGTCATTAGACGGCCAAACCCTGTACAGCCGACGCGATCGGTTCGAGGGCGCGCATGGTTTCCTGTCCTGGCTTAAGCGAAACCGCGGCAAGGTTCTCCTCCAGTCGCGAGCGCTTGCGGGTGCCGGGAATTGGCACCGCCCTGACGCCGAGTTCCACGGCCCGTGTTAGGAGCCAAGCCAATGCGAGTTGCGCCGACGTCGCGCCGAGACCGGAAGCAAGTGTCTCGATCTTGGCGACAAGGAGGGCATTGGCATGAAGGTTCTCAACTGAGAAACGCGGGAACTGCTGCCGCGCATCTCCTGCTTGCAGGGCCTCGGCGAAGGAGGGCGCCGTTAAGAGACCGCGCCCGAGCGGCGAATAGGGTACAAGTGTTACGCCCAACTCAACTGCTGCCGGGATGACCTCCTGTTCAATCTCTCGGGTGAAGATTGACCACTCTGATTGAAGAGCGGCGATCGGATGCACGGCATGGGCGGTACGCAGTTCATCTGCGGTGACTGCACACAGGCCAAGCCAGCGAACCTTCCCTTCCTCGACGAGCCGCGCCATTGCTCCCACCGAATCTTCCAGCGGCGCGGCGTGATCGCGCCGGTGCATATAATAGAGATCAATCGTATCCACACCGAGCCGCCGAAGGGAGCGTTCCGCCGAAGCGCGGATGAACTCAGGCCGATTGTCAAGGCTCCAATCGTCTGGATGCTCGAGCGAGCGTGCATAGCCGAACTTGGTTGCGATAACGACGCTCTCGCGGTTTGCGCGCACGAAAGGCGAAAGGAACTCCTCATTGGCACCGACGCCATACATGTCAGCCGTGTCGAAAAGCGTGACGCCAAGTTCGAGCGCACGCTCCAGCGTTGCCCGAGATTCAGTCTTGTCGGTCGCGCCATAAAATTCACTCATACCCATGCAGCCGAGCCCTTGGATGCCGACCATGGGGCCGTCTGTACCAAGCCGAATACGTGGCAAAAAAGCGGAAAAGCTTGTCATCTTAAGGCCTCCAATGACCGACAAGCGAGGTGTATAAGTGTGGACCATGCTCCATGGTCAAGGTCCTAATTCTATGCTCATTTCGCAGTTCTCGAAGGTTACGGGGCTCTCGCCCGACACCATCCGCTTTTATATCGGCAAAGGGCTCCTGAAGCCTGAGCGCAGCAGCCGGGGCGGCTCAAATCCCTACCAGATATTTCGCTCGCAAGACATCACCACGGCCCGGATGATCCGCCTTCAGCAATCGTTGGGATACTCCTTGCGGGAAATTGCTACGCTCAACGAAGAGTATAGAAGCGGCGCAAACTCATCGCAGCGGACATCTGATGTTCTGCGCTTGCAGATATCTAGACTTGAGGAGCGGCGTGCCGACCTCAACTCTGCATTGGCGTTCCTTCACGGCAAGCTTGCGTGGATCGAGAACGGCAAGAGTGGAGATACGCCGGAGTGGCGGGATTACACCTGCTGAGCGTAAATCCATTTGGAGTTCCGTCTAACAGTTCGAGTGAGATTATTGGACGCAAGACTCCGAGAAGGGCGATTGCGGGACATCTGCTATCGGGAGCGAGCGATAGAACGCTGAGCGTCTCAGTGGGGTCGATAGCTGCCTGCCTCCCAGGGCCCACAACAGGCCCTCTGGACCGGCCCCGACCTAATGCGGATGCCGGTCGAAGGCCGGGACACTGTCAATCGCCGCACCCGTGATGATCACTGAGCTGCTGCCGGTTTGGTGGACACGCACCTTAGCCTGACGCTTTGTTCCGCTCGAATTCCATAGGGCTGAGATAGCCGATGGTCGAGTGGCGTCGGCGTAAATTATAGAACCGTTCGATGTAGTCGAATACGTCGGCTCGAGCCTGGTCCCTCGTGCGATATACCTTGCGGGCTGTTCGCTCAGTTTTCAGCGAGGAGAAGAAGCTCTCCATTGCCGCATTGTCCCAGACATTCCCTGACCGACTCATGCTGCAACTAACGTTATGATCTGCCAAGAGCTTCTGGAACTGTTCACTGCTGTATTGGCTTCCCTGGTCCGAATGATGCATCAACGCATCTGGTTTGCCGCGGCGCCAGATCGCCATCATTAACGCGTCGGCCACCAACTGAGCTGTCATCGTGACGCTCATCGACCAGCCCACGACACGACGCGAGAAAAGGTCAATGACGGCAGCCACGTAGAGCCAACCTTCTGCCGTCCAAAGATAGGTGAAGTCGGCGATCCACTTCTGGTTCGGTGCTGTAGCTACGAATTGGCGGTCCAGCACGTTGGCAGCCGCCTCGTTCCGCTCGCCCTTGTCGGATGGCAGGCCTCTGCGGCGCGGTCGGGCCCGTAAGGCTTGCTCGCGCATGAGCCGCTCAATGCGGTGCAAGCCACACACGTCACCCTCGGCCAGGACGTCATGCCAGACGCGCCGGGCGCCATAGGTCCGGTCGCTGCCGACGAAGCTGGCCTTGACGTGCGCGCCGAGAATTTCGTCGCTGCGTGCCCGAGCGCTGGGCGATCGGGTGAGCCAGGCGTGGAATCCACTGCGTGAGACACCGAGCGCCTCGCAAAGCCACCGCACCGGCCAAATCCCTCGATGCTTCGCCACGAAGCCGAATTTCATATCGACTCCCTCGCGAAGTAGGCCGCGGCTTTTTTTAGGATATCGCGCTCCGCCTTGAGCTTTGCGACCTCACGCCGCAGACGATCTATCTCCTGCTGATCCGGCTTGAGCTGGCCCTGGCCCGGAAATGCCTGCCCAGGATCCGAGGTAACCTCCTTGATCCATCGTCGCAGAATGCTTTCGCCCACATCCAGGTCCCGGCTGGCCTGCACCAATGAAATCCCACGTTCATTAACTAGCCGGACCGCCTCCAGCTTGAACTCCCGGCTGAACTGTCGTCGCGTCATTTGCATCCTCCAATCTCGCGAAACACCTTAATCTCGGTGTCCACCAAACCGGCAGCAGCTCACACGTAGGCAACGCGGCGGAAGACGGCTTCCGAAGCATAGGGAAAGAGCTTCGTTCCAACCCAGACGGTGCAGCCGTAAATTGGCATCAGCAACAGTGATAAAACGACGACATGGATTTCGAAAAGCCCGTGCACCGCGAAGGTAATGCCCGCCACACAGGACATGGCGGCCAGGAAAACGATGATATTGGCGCGCACAGTCTCCGCCCGGCTCTGTCCACCCAGCCAGAAGATCGCGATCGGCGGTCCCCAGAAGCTGCAAAGGCCTCCCAAAAATCCGGAGGACGCCCCGACCGCGGCCGACACCAATGAGCCCGGCAGCGACCGATACCGCCAGCCGGAGGCCAGGATGCCCACGGAGCCCAGCGCGAGGGCGCCGAGAGCCCAGCGAAGGGCCGTCGGATCGACGGTGAGCAGGAAGTAGGCCCCGATCGGGACGGTGATCGTGGCTCCAACGCACAGGGGAGCGACCTCGCGCCATGTGCATTTCCGGACAGCCGCTGGAACGAGAGGCAGCGTGGTCACGCTATCGATGATGTAGAGAATGATGACGGCCTGCCACGGTGGAACGATGCCGCTAGCGATTGGCACGAAGACCAGCGCCGTGCCAAAGCCGGTGAAGCCTCGCACTGCTCCGGCAAGGGCGGCAATCAGGAACAGCGGCACGAAGACGTCCATGTGTGGCAAAATCGTCAGCCCCTGAATTCTTGGGTGCATCGTATGATGGAGCAACGGCAGCGTCTACAATCGGCAAACGTCCCGCACAGCGACCGTCGTCGAGCGTTGTGACCTGCCTCCTTGGCAGTCGTCCATGAGATTCGATATCGTTCGGCATGATCGCCGATCCATTTTCTCCATTCGAAACGGCCCGACTTACCCTCCGTTGTGTAGCCTTGGAGGATGCCGCCGGAACATCCGCATTGATGACGCCAGAGGTGAGTCGTTGGGTCGCTCGCTGGCCTATGCCATTCACTCGGGACATGGCCGTGGCCCGCATTGAAAGCGCGCGTGTACAAGCGTTTCAGGGTGATGCGCTTCCGCTCGCGATTATCACGAAGATCGACAAAGAATTGATCGGATGGGTGGTGCTCAGTCGCGACGACTTAGACAACCGCCGAGGTTCACTGGGATACTGGCTCGGCGAGAGATATCACGGAAAAGGCTATATGAAGGAGGCTGCTCCTGTGGCACTGGCTGCCGGATTCGCGTTGCTGAACCTCGATGTTATTGAATCCGCCGCACAACCGGGCAACGCGGGGTCGTTCTCCGTTATGCAGTCATGCGGCATGCAGCGGGTCGGCGACGGTATGGTCTATGCTCCCGCACGGCAGCAGGATGAACTCTGCACATTCTACGAGGTTAAGCGCCTCGCGGCGATGCGCTAAGATCGGTCACGAGACCTCGTCTGATGGCGCGATTCGGTTCCGAATAGAGCGTCTGCGGTTGCTGATCAGGGAGTGCGAGAGACAGACCTTGGCTTAGCGGCTCGGGGGAATCCCTACTCATCCGGTTGCGACGTTGCCATCGGTACGCTGTGCCATACATGCGCCCCAGAAAAGGCTGGAGAAGAACCAAACGGGCTCGCCGAACCCCGTTTGGGCCAGCATCCCGGCGACGGCGGATTCAGACTTCGGCGGATCCGCGCCCTGGAGGATCTTCCCCAGCTTAGCCTGGACCTCGTCGGATGTGGCACCCTGCATCCGCCAGCGCTCTCCCCAGGCCGCCAACAGGACAGGATGCTCGGCATAGGCATAGCGGTTTCCTGCCAGGATGAGCGGGGCCCCAGGCTTCAGACGGGCCGCAATGGAGCGGAGCATGTCGAGCTTGGCGCTGTCGCCGGGCAGGTGGTGGAGCACCCCTATCAGGGTTGCGGCGTCGAACTGGGCGTCCCCAGGCAGATCATCGACATAGCCGAGATGGATCTCCGTCCGTTGTAGGAGGTCCCGCTGCCGGAGCGCCGCGACGGCGATATCCATCATCGGCTGCGATGGATCAACCGCCGTGAACCGCCAGCCTGGCTCCAAGGGAGCCGCGGCAAGAATCTCCTGCGCGCCCCCACCAGCACCAATGACGAGGACACGGGCAGATGTCCCAGAACCGATGGCGGTGGCGAGCATGCAGGCGGAAAGGTCATGGCAGGCGTCGTAGCCTGCCAAGGCCACTCGGCTTTGCGTCAGGTATTCGCCCGCTCGCGTCGGGTCAAATTTGGCGGCAGAAGAGGACGGCGATTGAGCGGTCATGAAGAACCCCGGAATGTAGACAGTGAGTCTCGCAGACCTGCGGGGCGACTGGAAGGTCCGAAACTATACTGGCAGTTTCGTATGTGCAGCAGGGCCTCTACGGACGGGCGAGCGTTGGCGAGCGGCACGGGCGCGGATGCGATCCAATCCGATGCGGCAAACCGCGACACCGTCATTGCCCTCGTCAAAGCGCTCGGGCCGATCGACATTCTTGTGGTGAACGCCGGTACCCTGATTATCGGCGATCCACTTGCGCTTGACCCAGACGCTGTCGATCGGATGATCGACCTGAACGTATGTGCGCCTTATCATGCCTCTGTCGAAGCGGCCCGGAAAATGCCCGATGGCGGACGTATCATCGTGATTGGCTCGACGAATGGTGACCGGATGCCGTTTGCCGGGGGCGCCGCCTATGCCATGACCAAGTCAGCGCTTCAGGGCATGGCCCGTTGGCTCGCCCGCGACCTCGGTGCCCGGGGCATCACCGTCAACATCGTCCAGCCCGGCCCCACCGACACCGATATGAACCCCGGCACCGGCCCAATGAGCGGGCTCATGCACGGCTTCATGGCCATTGCGCGCCATGGCACCAGTGACGAGGTCGCTGGTATGGTGACCTATCTCGCCGGGCCCGAAGCCGCTATCGTTACGGGCGCCATGCATACGATTGATGGCGGCTTTAGCGCCTGAGGGGGAGTGCTCGTTCTCGCTCCCTATCCATATTCGCGTCGAAAGTCGAAACGAACGAATTGGTCGGCATACCTCAGCATGCGTGTCCGCTTCCCCACATGATAATTCAGGCCGCAGCAGCGTCGATCACCGCCCGAGCAAAGTCGCGGGGCGCCTCCTGGGGTAGGTTGTGGCCGATGCCGCCCGTGATGAGCCGATGCTCGTATTTGCCGGTAAATTTATGCGCGTAGACTGTGGGCTCCGGATGGGGCGCGCCGTTCGCGTCACCTTCCAGCGTGATCGTCGGCACGGTGATGACCGGGGCCTGCGCCAATCGCATCTCGAGGGCATCGTACTCTCGCTCGCCGTCAGCCAGCCCTAACCGCCAACGGTAGTTGTGAATGACAATGCTCACATGGTCAGGGTTCTCGAGGGCCGGGGAGCTGCGCTCGAACGTCGCATCATCGAACGCCCACTGCGGCGACGCGGTCTGCCAGATTAGTCTGGCAAACTCCTGTCGGTAGGCCTCATAACCGGCCCGACCGCGGCTGGTGGCAAAATAGAACTCATACCACCACGCCCGCTCGGCGAGGGGCCGCAGGGGCACTTCACCGGCCCGCTGATTGCCGATCAGATATCCGCTGACCGAGACGAGCGCGCGGCAACGCTCCGGCCAGAGCGCCGCGATGACATTGGCTGTCCGCGCGCCCCAATCGAAGCCGGCCAGCACCGCCGTTCGGATTCCCAACACATCCATGAGGACGACAATGTCGTTCGCCAGGACCGATTGCTGCCCATTGCGCACCGTCGTATCCGACAGGAATCGTGTCGTCCCATATCCGCGCAAAAAGGGCACAATGACGCGATAGCCTGCTGCTACAAGAAGCGGAACGACCTCGACAAAGCTATGGATGTCGTAGGGCCAGCCATGCAGCAGGATGACGACCGGATCTGTGGCAAGGCCTGCATCGACATATCCGGTATTGAGCACTCCGGTATTCACCTGCTTCAACACGTGGAAGTCGACCTCCGGCACCCCGTCTGCCCTGGACTGTTGAGCAATGCCGAGCTCAGCGCCTGCGAAGGCCACAGCAGCGGCGCCAAGAATTCGGCGTCGTCTAAAGTCAAAGGTCCCTGGAAGCGCTTGTGGCATCTGTTCCTCCGCTTCGTTCCGCCTAGGATCAGGACCTATTAAATTGCTGAGCGAGCGATATGTTGATTCAATGGTGGCATCGGGAGGTGCCACCATGAGTGATCTGATCTGGTTGTCCGGGGCGCAGATGCGTCGGATAGAGCCACATTTTCCGCAATCGCATGGCGTGCCGCGGGTCGATGACCGACGCGTGATCAGCGGCATAATGTTCGTGATTCGCAATGGCCTACGCTGGCGCGACGCTCAGAAGGACTATGGCCCTCACAAGACAATCTATAACCGGTTCATCCGCTGGAGCCGCCTCGGCGTCTTCAACCGCATCTTCGCGGCGCTGGCGGCCAAGGGCGGCAAGCCTGATCGGCTGATGATCGATGCCACCCATCTGAAGGCGCATCGGACGGCTGCCAGCCTTTTAAAAAAGGGCCTGTTCCCCGACGTATCGGGCGCACCAAAGGCGGCCTGAACTCGAAACTCCACGCTGTCTGCGACGGCCAAGGACGGCAGCTGGTCATGCTGCTCAGCGAAGGCCAAATGAGCGACTATAAGGGCGCGGCGCTCATGATTGACGCGCTCCCCAAGGCCAAAGCCTTATTGGCCGATAGAGGTTACGATGCCGACTGGTTCCGCCAAGCCCTGACAACACGCGGGATCACGCCGTGCATCCCGTCCAAAGCCAACCGCAAAATCCCGATCCCGCACGACCGAACCCTCTATCGTCAGCGTCATCGTATCGAGAACATGTTCGGCAGGCTCAAGGATTGGCGGCGCATCCACACTCGCTACGATCGCTGCGCCCACACCTTCATGTCGGCGATCTGCATCGCCGCCGCCGTTATCTTCTGCCTCTGATCAATGAGTCCTGAGCCTAGATCTGGACCTGTCCACCATCGACGAAGAGCTCGACTCCGTTAATGAAGCTCGCCTCGTCCGACGCGAGGAACAGCACAGCCTTGGCGATCTCCTCCGGCTGGCCGATGCGGCCGGCCGGGATTTGACCGATGAGGAAGGCCTTGGCTGCGGCGGCCTGGTCACTGCCGCCGAAGAGGCCGTCCAGACCCGCCGTCTCCGTGACACCTGGGCTGATAGCATTGACCCGGATGCGGCGGTCCTTGAGATCGAGAATCCAGGTGCGGGCGAAACTGCGCACCGCCGCCTTGGTCGCAGAATAGACGCTGAACGCCGGCGTTCCCGAGATGCTCGTGGTGGATGCGTTGAGGACGATCGCGCCGCCGTCCTTGAGCATGGGAAGCGCCTTCTGAACGGTGAACAGGACGCCCTTGACGTTGGTGTCGAAGGTGCCGTCGAAGTGCTCTTCGGTGATGGCGCCAAGGGGCGCGAACTCCCCACCACCGGCATTGGCGAAGACCACGTCGATGTGGGCGTGCTGCTTCCGGACCGTTTCGTAGAGGCGGTCAATATCGTCCAGGCGCGCCATGTCCGCCTGGACGGCGGTTACGTTCGCGCCGATCGCACGCGCGGCGGCATCGAGCGCTTCCTTGCGGCGGCCGGTGATGAACACCGAGGCTCCCTCTCGGGCGAAGGCGGTCGCCGTGGCGAGGCCAATGCCGCTTGTGCCGCCAGTCACAACCACCACCTTGTTTGCGAACCTATTCGTCATCGTTGTTCCTTTCTTGGACGTGGATGGGACCCCTGATCAGCAGATGCTTCAGCTCCGGCAGATATCGTTCCTCAGCCGCTCGGATGAGTCCCCATCCGTTATGGCGCGAATCGCGTGAAGACATAGTCATGATTGACGACATGGGCTTGGTGGCAGGCGAAGCATGTTTCGTGCTGCGCGCGATCGACCGCTTTGCCGTCAATGAAGCGGCCGAAGCCCCAGCCACCCGTCGACGCATACTTTCTCGAGTCCTTCACCATGATCTGAACTGTCGTTGGTGCGCCAGGCACGAAGGCTCCGGGAAACTCGGTCGAAGGCTCTCGCTTCCAAGCCAGCTTGGCCAGGATTGTGCCATCCGGAAATGGCAGTGTTGCGTCCTGATAGGCTTTGATCGCGATGGGATTCCCAAGAATTGCGCGTAGTTCGTTGAACTTCCCGGTTTCGTGGGACGGTGCGATCAGCTCCCATTGTCGATATCCGCTGGGAATTCTGACGCCGAAGATCGGAGAGCTGTCGTCGTCGGCGGCTCTGAGTGCGAGCGGTGTTGCCGCAGCGGCGCATGTTGCGGCGACGCCTAGTAGGGAAAGGAGACGCATCCGAAAATTCGACACAAAACCTCCAAACTCTTTTGCAATGGGCGGTTCCAAAGACAGATAGCGACGGGACTAGCGCTCACGTCGGCATCGCGTTCCAGATCAGACGCCCTCGTAAACCAATCTGGTGAAGAAGCCTGGATCAATCACAAAGGTGCCGAACTTTGCGTCGAAGGCTGCTGTCGGTTTAGCCGCTACGGCTTCATCGCGCGAATGCCCCGCTCGTTTGAGAGCGGCGACCTTCTCCCGGATGACGACGAGCATGTCGCGGAAGTCCTTGAGTTCGGCTTTGGTTCCGATAGCCTTGCCATGACCCGCGATGATGATGGTATCGCCGGTCGTCGCGGCGAGATTGGCATCTGATGCTGCAATCATCCCATCGATGCTGCCGCCTGTCGAATAGTCGATGAACGGATAAATGCCATTCCAGAATGTGTCGGCCAGATGGACCACGTTCGCTTCCATAAAGGTCACGGAGATGTCGCTATCCGTGTGCGCCCGACCGTAATGCTTGAGTGCGATCGTCGCTCCGTTCAGTTGCAGGCTATGCGTCTCGGCAAAGACCTCGGTGGGAATGCCACCACTCGGCAGTGCGAGGAAATTATAGTCCCAGTCGTCCACACGCTGCACTTGAGACAAATACTTACGCGTGTTCTCCTGTGCGATAATCTTGGCACCGGCCGCATTGAGCCAGGTATTGCCGCTGGTATGGTCGAAGTGCCAGTGCGTGTTGATCAGGTGAGTGATCGGTTCGCCACCGAGATCATTGAGGGCCTTCATGATTTGAGGTTGCGAGACGGCAATACCGGCATCGATAAGAACCTTGCCGTCAGGGCCGGAGAGGACGGCGACAGTCCCGCCCGACCCTTCCAATACGCTTATATTGTTGCGAAGCTTATGCGTGATGATCGGCGATACCGCCGCACTATCTTTAATCAGGCTGACAAGGCCACGCGCTTCCGCGAACACTTCTCGTGGCGTCAGCCACCCTCCTGCGAGCGCCCCTGCCGCACCGCCAATACAGCAAAGACACATGCGGCGCCGAGAGAGGAACAAGTTTCGTGAGGCTTCCATCGAATCATCGCTCCCGCTTAGGTGTTTCAGGCATTCTTCTTCATGAACGACAGGAGGTCGGCGTTGAACCTGTCCTTATGCGTGACAGTTAGTCCGTGCGGGGCGCCTTCATAGACCGTGAGCGTTGCGTTCTTGATCAACTTCGATGACCGCAGCGCGGTTGACGCAATGGGTACGTTCTGGTCGTCTCCGCCATGGATAATCGACGTTGGCATATCGAACCGCGTGAGATCATGTGTGAAATCTGTCTCGGAGAAGGCTGTGACGCCCTCATAGGACGCACGCAGCCCGACCTGCATGGACCAAAGCCAGAAGGCATCTTTAATGCCCTGAGAGACTTTCGATCCTGGGCGGTTGGCGCCGAAAAACGGCCCGTCGCCAAGGTCGCGGTAAAACTGGGCGCGGTCATTGGCAACGCCGGCGCGGACGGCATCGAATACCTCAATCGGAACGCCATGAGGATTTGAAGCCGTCTTGAGCATCGACGGCGGGATTGCAGAGACGAGCATCGTCCTGGAAACATTGGCTGGTCCATGCCGCCCGATGTAGCGGGCGATATCTCCCGCGCCAGCTGAATGTCCGACCAAAGCAACGGACCTCAAATTGAGGGAGGTGATGATTCCCGCAAGATCGTCTGCAAATGTATCATAATTGTTTCCATCCCACGGCTGGCTCGACCGCCCATGACCGCGCCGATCGAAGGCGACACAGCGGAATCCATGGGATGCCATGAACATCATCTGATCGTCCCAAACATCGGCACTGAGCGGCCAGCCGTGACTGAAGATGATGGGAGGACCCTTACCCCAATCCTTGTAGTAAATCTCGGTTCCATCTTTCATTGTGACAAAATCCGTTCTCTGAACGCCTGGTCCCGAACGCCGCGCAGACAGGCTCACGCCCTGCGCTAAGGCTTCGGATCCGGCGGTCGCAAACGGCGTCAATATTGAGGCCGCGACAAGACCACCCAACATCACCTTGCGGCGTGTTGCGGCGTCATCAGAACTCGGATGTTCGGGGTCCGTCATATGAAACCTCCTCTTCAGCCTGCAAGGAAAAAGCGACTGCCGATCACTATCTGGCGACCAAACGGTCGGGGAAATCGTGACTCAAAGGCGAAACGACGCCCTGACCATGTCGACGCAGGCGGCCTGAATGGTCATTGCCTTAGACATGGTCGTCATCAGAAGGAGCATGTGCAACATGTCGGGCTTCAGCCCCAACAGTCTTGGTGCCCGCACACTTGCTTCTGCGCAGCAGCCCTGTCTGTCACGATGACGCGGTGTTTAGGACGAAAGCGGTTGTGCTCAAGACCGGTCCAAGGCAAACTGCGTCATTGCAGTTCGCATGTGCCGCTTTCGCAACAACGAGTTTTTCCGTGTAAGCACGACCCTCGACGCCGAAGGGAGAATGCAATGACACGCTCATTGGCCTATGGACGGTCACTGGCCAGCCGGTTCCGCATCGAAACGGCACCCGTGGTCGTCTCCAAGACCTTGCAGAAGACGGAGGTGGCTTTCACAAGAGTACAGCTCAATGTGGCGGACCCCCAACTGACCTTGCCGATACCGCAGGAGGATGCGTACCTCATCGGTGTCCAGCTTCGCGCAGTGCCGATGCACGATTTATGGCTCGATGGGCGCATGGTATCGCCCGCGCCGTTCCTGGCCGGATCGACCGTCTTCTATGACTTGAAGAAAAGCCCGACCGCGCGCTGCCTCAGCCCTTTCGACACACTGTTCTTTTATTTCCCTCGCCGGGTCTTCGATCTTATCGCTGACCAAGCCGAGGTGCCCCGCTTTGATGACCTGAATTACGTGCTGGGCGAGGCCATTGCGGACCGCACGATCCATAGCTTGGCGCTCAGCCTCCTTCCCGCTCTCGACCGCTCCGGTGAGATGAACCGGCTGTATTTTGAGCATGTGGCCCTGGCGGCTGGTACGCACCTTGCCCAGACCTACGGCGGCATGGCCCATCGGCGCTCGCGTGTCGGCCTCCTGGCGACCTGGCAGGAGAGACGGGCCAAAGCCCTGATAGCCGCCAATCTTCACGGCGACCTTTCGCGGTCGCAACTCGCTGCGGAGTGCGGGCTTTCACCAGACTATTTCGCGCGCGCGTTCAAACGTTCCACCGGCGTCAGCCCGCACCAATGGCTCCTCATGAAAAGGGTGGAATTGACGAAGGAATTGCTCCGCTCTTCGAACAAGACGCTGGCAGAGGTGGCCATTGCGGCGGGGTTCTACGATCAAAGCCACATGACCCGCGTCTTTTCAAACGCGACGGGCACGACCCCGGCATCCTGGCGACGGGCCTTTTACACGGGTGCTTCTCGGCATGCGCCCGAACGAGGCACGGACGCGGAAGACTAGAACTTTCCGCGGCTATCGTAACTGTCGCTTGGCGATGCGAGCTCAGGTCTATAAAGGTCAAGCTCGTGGCGGCGATCGTCAGGAAAGGCGAACCTGCCCAATGCAACATCGACCAAGAGATTCAGCGACGGGGCGATTTAGAGACCGGAAGATTCAGACATCTGTCTTGCCTCCAGGGTCCACCACGATCCAGCCAGCTGACAGGACACCCTCGTGCAGGCGCGGTAGGAAGGTTTTGTTAAAATACGCCTTCCCCTGTTCCTGTGAGGGCCACGGCTCATCCGCGAAGCGATGAGCAATGAGGGCGAAAAACGCGCTCCTGTCTGCCGCATCGAGGTCCTGCCCCGCCTCCCAGTAGAAGGCCTTCAGCGTTCGAACGAAATCCTGGTTCGGCTCGACCACCGCCGCGAGGGCCTCCGGGCTCGATGGTCGAATGCCCAAATAGTGGACCAGAACACCTGTGAGGCGTTCCAATATCGTGCTGCTCAATGGCTTTATGGCTCGGGCCATGATGCTATTCCCTTGCTGACGAGATCTACAATTTTCGCACGTACTTCGTTCGACGTTACAGGTCCAGACACAGAGAACGATGCCCCCGTTGCTCGATCGACGCTGTGTGTTAGCAACAGCCGGAATTGGTTCTCGAAAGAGATAAGTCTTCTTTAACTATCCATCGACTCGTGATCGAATAGGTGTAGCCTTGTTCTGGCATCCAGCCTCCGTGGCACAATTGAAAGGCACACTTCAATCATGACCAAGCTGCCTGGATTGGCAAAGCCGCCGCCTTCTCGTCGGGACCTTCTCGTCGGCGCAGCGGCAATTGCGCTGTCCTCCGGTGCGATTGCGAACACCGCGCTCGCACATTCTTCTGTCGCCCCTGGCATAGGCCACCACATCAAAGGAACCATGGAAATGAGCACGATCACCACAAAGGATGGCGTCCAGATCTACTACAAGGATTGGGGCCAGGGGCAACCCGTTGTCTTCCATCATGGTTGGCCTCTGAGCGCGGACGATTGGGACACGCAAATGCTGTTCTTTGTCCACCACGGCTATCGGGTCATCGCATTCGATCGTCGCGGACATGGTCGGTCGAGCCAGGTGTCGGATGGCCATGATATGGACCATTATGCCGCCGACGCCGCCGCGCTGGTCGAACACCTGAATCTTCGAGACGCGGTGCACATCGGCCACTCGACGGGCGGCGGTGAGGTCACCCGCTACGTGGCGCGATACGGCAAGGGCCGGGTTTCCAAGGCCGTGCTGGTCTCCGCTGTGCCGCCCCTCATGCTGAAGACGGCGAACAATCCGGACGGCTTGCCGATCGCGGTGTTCGATGGCTTGCGTGCGGGCCTGGCAGCGAACCGCGCCCAGTTCTATCGCGACGTTCCTGCCGGTCCCTTCTACGGCTTCAACCGGCCCGGCGTGACACCGATCGAGGGCGTCATTGGGAACTGGTGGCGTCAGGGCATGATCGGCGGCGCCAAGGCCCATTACGATGGCATCAAGGCGTTCTCGGAAACGGACTTCACCGAGGATTTGAAGAGCATCGATGTGCCGACACTCGTGCTGCATGGCGATGACGACCAGATCGTTCCTTACAAGGATGCCGCTCTGCTTTCGGTCAAGCTCCTCAAGCACGGTACATTGAAGATCTATCCTGGTTTCCCGCACGGGATGCTCACCACCCATGCCGACGTGCTTAACCCGGACCTTCTGGCTTTTGTCCGCAGCTAAAACAAGCCAGCCCTGATTTGGCACCTCTGCTGAATTGGCGTGCGCAGGCACGCCAATTCAGTTTGCCGTCATTCTGGGACAACCCGCGCCACCCGACAAAGTGATCGCCGCTCCCCGGCCCCTTGCCACCGTGTTGCAGGCGGGCCCGTGCCGTCGGCAGGCGCTGCGCCGCGCTGAGACGCCCTGATCAACGGTGATCATTGAAGACTCTCACCCGCGTGCCTTTCCCAAGCCCACATTGTTCAGTAAGCAACTTGCCTACACTGCCTCGGCCCAAGACGCGTTGAAGAGCGTGACCGCGTTGGACGCGTGGGCATCACCTCCCCCCTCAAAGCGTAAACTTGGCGCCTAAGTCTGCGACAAACCAATCGATTGATCTGAGGTATTCTGATGAGTGACTGTGTTGAACAAAGCTGGCAGGCCGAGGCGCCGGAAAAGGGATCCTGGTTGGCTGTTTATTCCCTGACCCTAGGCGTGTTTGGACTGATCACGGCCGAGTTCCTGCCCGCGAGCCTGCTCACACCGATGGCGGCCAGCCTTCGGATTTCGGAAGGCCTAGCGGGTCAGGCCGTGACAGCCACGGCTGTAGCGGCGTTCGTAGGGGCCCTCCTGGCCGCAGTCGTCACGCGTGGTGTGGATCGCCGGATCGTCCTGATGAGCTTCTCGGTTCTGCTCATCGCCTCCAACCTGCTGGTCGCGGTGGCACCCAGCCTTATCGTACTGCTGCTCGGACGCGTACTCCTCGGTATCGCGCTGGGCGGATTCTGGAGCATGGCGACGGCCGTCACCATCCGGCTGGTGCCGACACCCATGATACCGCGAGCCCTGTCGATTCTCTTCAGCGGCGTGTCGGTCGCGACAATCGTGGCGGTTCCGCTCGGCAGCTTTCTCGGGGGCCTTTATGGTTGGCACGCAGTTTTCCTGTTTGCGGCACTCATCGGGCTGGTGACGTTGCTCTGCCAGATGGCGTTCCTTCCGAGCCTGCCATCAGACCATGCCTCGCGGCTGCAGACGCTGGTGGAGGTGTTGCTGCGGCCGGGCATAGCGCTCGGGACGCTCTGCTGCCTTCTTGTCTTCGGCGGCCATTTCGCACTCTTCACCTATGTACGCCCCTTCCTTGAGACGGTTGCTCGGGTCAACTCCAATGGCATCGCCTTGATGCTGCTTGGCTTCGGTGTGGCGAGTTTCTTTGGGACCCTGCTCGCCGGCTTGCTACTGGAACGCAGCGTGCGTCTGACGCTCATTCTGGCGCCGCTGGTCATTGGTGGGGTGGGATTGAGCCTGGCATCCTTCCACCTGGGACTACCCTTGCATGCGCTTCTTGTGGCGCTCTGGGGCCTTGCCTTCGGTGCAATGCCGGTCGGCTGGTCAACATGGTTAGCCCGTTCCGTGCCGGACGAAACCGAGAGCGCGGGCGGGCTGCTGGTTGCCGCTGTTCAAGTGGCCATTGCGGTCGGTGCGACCCTGGGCGGATTGGTCTTCGGCTTTAGCGGTGTAAGCGGCGTCTTCGTGGCAGGTGGGTTTCTCCTTCTAGTAGCGTCGGTGGTTATCTTCGCAAGTGCGACGCCAAGCCCGCCGCGATAGAGAAGCCGTATCCGCGACGATTGTCAGCTTGCCGCAATGGTTGGCTACCTGTGACCTTCATGAGGTCACCGAACCTCGCCTCCTGGTAACGGAAGGCGCAGGCGGACAGCCCTGCACGGTTAAGACAGCGGGTCTCAAGGAACCGCCCCTCACCGTCCGGGAGCGTCGCGGACCAAATCGACAAACGACGCAATGAGCCTCGGCATCTCATGCGCCTTGGCGGGGAGCCTGCTGGCGGGCATCGTTAAGCTGTCAAGAAAACGCCCGCCGACGGTGTATAAGGTCAGCTCCAGGTCGTTTCCGATGACTTCGGGACGGCACACGACATCCTCCCCACCGGCCTCATTGCGGCATATGGCCACGAACTCGCGGATATCGTTGAGGCCCCTGGTCTGATCGCCCGCGTCGATCCAAAACTCTGCAATTTCGCCCTTTACCTGTGAGAAGGGCACGAGTTCGAGCGGCACACAGCCCTTGCTATCCTCGAAGATCTTCTCCCGCCAGCGATCAAACAGCGCGGAGCGACGGGCCTCCTCCGGCGTCTCCACGGCGTCATCTTCGGGCGGCTCCGGCAGCCCGCCATCGGCGACTATCGCCTCCCAGATGGGGATGGCCCAGTCGATGCGCCGCCCAATAAGGACGCCGAAGCCGTTTTTCGCCAGATCGTCTGTGTCGCCCGGCGGCAGATCGAAAGGCTCGCGCCCTTCGGCGAGTGCCATGAGGACGCTTCGAATAGCTCCGTAGGACAGCGCGGCAAGCGCCTCGGCTGAGCGCCAGCCCGGCAGCAGATGAACCTCAACATTCGGGTCGACGGCACCGGAGGCGACAAGACCATGCGAGAGCTCCCCTCCGTCTGGAGTCGGCCCGGCTGCCAGAGCAACCGGCAGCGCCACGAGCTCCATCCAGCCTGAGGGCCCCAGCTCGGCGCCCTCGGCCGCGACAAGGAAGACCCACTTTAGGTCATCGGCCGCGTCGTCGCCCTGCACCTCCCGAATTTTCCGTATCGCGAGGTCGAGAATATCGATCCGCTCGGCTCGAAGGAGGGCTTGAACACAGTCGTCGAATTCCGGGCTTTCATCGTCCTCATAGAAAGCCAGCAGCCTATCCGCGATAGGCCCAGGGGTTTTGCCAAAGACCGGCGGCGGCGTTGCATCGATGCCTTCGATCCCAAGAAGCTCCGTCGCGGCATTGCCCCGAAGCAGCCGCGCCCGGTCGATCCAGGCTCGCCGGTTCTCCGGCGTATCCTCCCGGTCGGTCATCCAGCGTCGGAAGGAGGCTTTGTCCGCCCGTTGGACCACAACCTTCACGCCAGACGCCAGGAGCTCGGCGGCAACGGCCCTATTGATGGCCTGCGTCAGTTCGAGGTCGGTATTGCCGGGCCTGAGAAGGTCTAGAGTGTCAGTGTCTGGGTAATGTGTCAGGAGGACCTGGCTGAGGTCGGGGGCGGTATCGCGCGCGAGCTCAACCACCTCGGCGACGATGGCTAGCTGGCGTTTGGTCATCTGGGGCAAGCGCGGAATTCCTCGTTGGAGCCGCCCATTATGCGTCGAGGGCTTAACCGCCCGCAAACGACCGGGATGTGCGTGAGGCCTCTAACGGAAGATGCTGGCAGATGCGGATTCCGCTTCCATAGGAAACCGCTGCAGGCGCATCGATCAAAACCGCCGACAGGGCTGTCGCCGTCAGTTGGTGGGACGCCGTAGCGCGCGCATTGCAGGGTATCATCTCAATGCCGAGATACGAGCCGGAACACCCTTTTTTTAAGTGATCATCGGTTTCTTACTTACGGCGGCGGAGAAAGTTGAATTTCAAAAGCAATTACGCACTATGGGTTCTTCATCGGATCCGACGGCGGTGCGGGCTTGAATGCATTCTCTTTGGCGGTCACGTGCCCGCAATGCTCCCCGACCTCGCCCGATCCATTAACGCGTGTCTGGTGAGCAAGGAAGACGGCGGGACCCGAGTGTTTCGTAAGCACTCCAATAATGCCAGTCGTGACCGAAAACAATAAAACACCGACTGACCATAGCACAAACAGTGTAAAAATTGCTTCAATGACCCAGACGAGCCCGGGCTCTAATGCTGGAACGTAGCCAATTCGAAGTTTCAATATTATGACTAAGGTTGCGAGCACACCAAGTGTCCACACGAGACCTAGAATTCGACTGAAGCGCATCTTTCATTCCCTCCCATGCGATTGGGAATTGCGTCATTCACTTAGACGATGATTGGTGATAGCAAATCCGGAAGCGCTCAGACATAGTCGGCCACCTTAGATAAACGCCCCAACGATCACCTCTTCGGCAGCCCAGTGGCGGCGCGATCAGGGCTCGATCATCTCAACCAGACATTCAAGTCGACGAATGACCTCGGCCTGTGTGCCACCCAGTTTACGATCGACGCCAAGTGAGACAACACCGTGAACCGCCTCAAAGACCGTCCGCGCGCGCCGCATGCTGTCGGGAGATGACACAGCGGCGCTTATGAGCGTGGCAACGCGCCCAAGCATGTCGGCACGGCGCGCGACATACCAATCAGGAACAGGCTCCTGATCACGCATGCGATGACGGAACAAGGCCTCCCATCGCGGGCGCTCTGTTTCGGCAAAGTGGAAATAGAACAGCGCGACCGCCAATAGGCGACCGCTGCCAGCACCTCTCTGTGCGACCAGCTGATCGAAAGCGGTGGCCAGAGCATCGAGCGTGCGGGCGTTGACTTCGAGCACGAGGCCGTCGAGGGATCCGAAAATATAGGAGACCCGACCGATGGAGACGCCCGTTTCGGTCGCGATCCGGCGAACACTGAGCGCCTCAAGTCCGCCCGAAGCGATCGCGCGCTCAGCCGCGTCGATCATGGCCTGCCGAGGATCGGCTGGTCTCCTTAGCGAATCTCTGGCCATCAGCACCTCACATTGAACGATGTTCAAAATCTTCTTGCACAAAATCACCGTTCGGTCCATTGATTGAACACTGTTCAAACCGGGAGTCGAGACAATGCCGAACCACCGCCCTCTCCAGTCCGCCACCTGGGTCTTCTTCGCCTGGGCTGCCTTTGCCGTCGCCATCGGCGCCATGGCCGCCGCCGTCATCTATATGCCCGTGCCGCCGTGGTCGCGGGGTTTTGTCGCCGTCGCCGCGTTGATGCTCGTCCAGGCCAGCGTGGTCCTCACGAAAACCGTCCGCGATCAAGCGGAGTCCCTCGCCGAGGCTGAACAGGGGCCCGCACGATGAAAATGGCGCTTCGCGCTCCGCGGTTGGTGGGGCCCCTGGTCGTGTGCCAGGCCTTATCGGCCCTGGGCGAGAACCTGCTGCGCAACGTCCTCGGTATCGTTTTGCTCTGGTCTGCCGTCGGGGCGGGGATGGGGTGGCTGGCACCCGTCTCCACCGCCGCGTTCGTGCTGCCGTCGCTGCTCCTGTCAGGCTACGCCGGACAGGTCGCCGATCGGATGGACAAGGCTCTGCTCGCGCGGAGATTGAAGCTGATTGAAATCGGCGTTGGCGCTGTTGCCGCCACGGCGATGGCACTGCCGCTGCCGGCCGCCTGGACCGTCAGTATCCTCCTATGCGCGCTGCTCGCGTCCGGCTGCATCGCGGCGATGTTCTTCCCTGTGAAATACGGCCTATTGCCGGAGCGGTTGAGCGTAGACCGGCTCCCGAGTGCCAATGCCCTCATGGAGGGCACGACATTCCTCGCCATCCTCGCGGGGACGACCGCTGACGGATTATTGGCCGGCTCGATCGGCATCGCAGGCATCGGCAGCATTGCCCTCGCAGTCGCAGTGCTTTCCTACGCAGCAGCGCGCCAAGTCCCGCTTGCCCAGAGCCCGATCATAGCAACCGCCACCATCCAGCCGCCTCCCACGCCGTGGGCATCCATTCGCGCGCTGGGCGCCGACCGTGACCTGCTCCGCGCCGCGCTCGCCAATACCTGGTTCTGGATCGTAGGCGCGACCGCCCTGTCGCTCCTCCCGTCCCTCGCCCGCGCTACCCTCCACGGACAGCCCGTCATGGTTTCCATTCTCGCGGCCGGCGTCGCCGTGGGCGTAGCCGCCGGCACCGCAATCGCGGCCTTCCTCTCCGGCGGGCGCATCGTGCGGCTGCTATCGGTCATCGGCACCACTGTGACGGCCATCGCCCTGCTCGACCTGTGGCGGATCGCGGGGCAAGGGCAGACCCTTCATGTGGCGCTCGATCTGTTCGTCTCCACCATCGGTGCCGGCCTCCTCGCCGTGCCCAGCATGGCGGAAGTCCAGGCGCGTGCGCCGGCCGGCCGACGCGCGGCCACACTCGCCTCCCTCAATGTGATGTCCTCGGCCGGCATGGTTCTCTCCTCCGCCATCCTGCTGCTCGCAGGAATGGCGGGCGCCTCAACGCCGGCCTTGCTCGGCATCACCGGCGCCGCAAGCCTCGTGGTGTCCATCGCGATCGCCCGGACCAGCGCCCGGAACAAGGTGGGCGATGCCCTCTGGATGGGCTTTCGCGCCACCCATCGCGTGAGGCTCAATGGAGGCGAGCATCTTCCCACGGCGGGATCGCCGGCGGTGCTGATCGCCAATCACGTCAGCTGGCTGGATGCCGCGCTGCTCTTGGCGGCTCTCGATCATCGCCCGGTCTTCGCCATCGACGCGGCGATTTCGCAGCGCTGGTGGATGCGCCCAGCGCTGGCACTCGTCGATACCGTGCCCACTGACGCATCCAAACCGCAGACGATGCGCCGCCTCATTGAGGCTGTGCGCAGCGGCCGCACGGCCATCGTCTTCCCCGAAGGCCGGATCACGATCACCGGATCCCTCATGACCATGCATGGCGGGGCGCTGATGGTGGCCGAGCAGGCCAGCGTTCCCATTGTCCCTGCCCGTATCGAAGGTTTGGAGCGTAGCCCGCTGTCTCGGCTCGACCGGACGCAGACGAACCGAACGGCCTTCCCGCGCATCACGCTGACTGTGTGGCCCGCACGCCGGGTGGGTGTGTCGTCCCATCTCGTGGGCCGGCCACGGCGGGAAGCGGCCCTTCGCTGGCTGTCCGACCTCATGTCCGAGATGGCGTTTCGCACCACAAAGACGGACCTCACCCTGCTTCAGGCCATACAGGCTGCCGGCCGCAGCGTCGGCATGGGCCGGGAAGCCGTGGCGGACCCGATCCGGGGCATCCTCTCCTACCGCAAGCTGCTCGCCGGCGCGGCCATTTACGGTCGCCGGTTCATTGCCATGGGCCTCCTGCCTGGCGCACGGGTCGGTGTACTGCTTCCCAATGCCGGGGGTACGCTGGTGTCTCTCCTTGGGCTCACCAGCGCCGGCATGGTGCCCGTGATGCTGAACCCGCGCGGCGGCGCGTCTGCTCTCGACGCAGCCCGCCAGGCTACGGCCTTCACGACCATCATCACCGCGCGGGCACTCGTCACCCGTCTCGGGCTCGGCCCCGTGGTCGAAGGCCTGGAGCAGGCCGGGGTGACGTTCCACTACCTGGAAGACCTCCAGCTGACGCTGCTGGAGAAACTGCGCGGCCTTCTGCGCCGTGGCCGCGCTTTGGTCGAAACCTCCCCTGACGACGCCGCCATCATTCTCATGACATCGGGTTCCTCCGGAACGCCCAAGGCCATCGTCCACAGCCACCGTGGCCTGATGACAAACGTCGCCCAGGTCGGGTCCGTCATCGATTTTGGCCGCCGCGACAAGGTGCTGAACGCCATGCCGCTGTTCCACGCCTTCGGGCTGTCCAGCGGCACGCTCCTTCCCCTGGTCAGTGGCGCGCGCGTGTTCCTCTATCCGAACCCGCTCGATTATCGCGGCGTGCCTTATGCAGCCGATATGCTCAACGCGACGGTCATGTTCGTGACGCAAGTCTTTGCCGAAGGCTACCTGCGCCGGGCCGATACCCGCGCGTTCCGCTCGGTGCGCTTGGTGGTCGGCGGTGCGTCCAAATTTCGCGAATCGACAATCGTCGCCTGGAATGAAAAGTTCGGCCTGCGGATTCTGGTGGGCTACGGCCTGACGGAAACTGCGCCGGTGCTGGCGCTTAACACCCCGACTTCCAACAGGTTCGGGACCGCAGGCCGGATGCTTCCCGGCATCGAGGCCAAGCTCGTTCCCGTCGATGGCATCCGCGCCGACGGCGTCCTCCATGTGCGGGGCGGCAATGTCATGCTCGGGACGATGTCACCCGACCGGCCCGGCGAGTTGCAACCGCTGGCCGACGGGTGGTTCGACACGGGAGACGTTGTGACCATGGAAGAAGACGGTCACATCCAGATCGTCGATCGCCTCGGCCGCTTCGCCAAGGTCGGCGGGGAGAAGGTGTCGCTCGATGAGATCGAGCGGATGGCGGGCAGCGTCTGGGCCGCAGCCGACCATGTCGCCATCGCGGTGCCTGACGACCGAAAGGGTGAGCGGGTGGTGCTGCTGACAACCCAGCCCGACGCGCGGCGACAGCCGCTGATCGATGCGGCCCGAAAGGCCGGAATGTCGGACCTCACGGTGCCAGGTGAGGTGCTTGTCATCGACAAAGTCCCGATGCTTGGGTCCGGCAAGCCTGACCTGGCAGCGGCCAAAGCGCTTGTCACCGACATCACTCCGGTCAAAGCGGCTTAGAGAGCGTTTGAGACTGCAGATTGGCTTGGGACTTTTTGTGGGAGATGATCTAAGGCCCTCAGGCGATTGCACTTGGGCCGCTGGAAATCGGAGAGTTTCATGGACAATGATATTCGTGTGGTGGCTTTTCTCAAGGTCAAGCCCGGCATGACATCGGCGATGGACACCGCTGTGCTGAACTGCGCGATGGCGAGTCGCACAGAGGAAGGCTGCCTGTTTTACGCGGGGCATTGGGATAAGGATGACGATCACCATTTGGTTTTTGTCGAACACTGGGTCAGCCAAGCAGCGCTTGATACGCATATGACCACTTCGCATTTTCATGATTTTGTTGTCGCTATCTCAGGCGTGGTCGAGGGCGAACCCAAGGTCATCATTCTGCACGAAATAAAGTGATCGACGGCCTGGATCCGGCATATCCGATTTGAACAACCACCTCGATCGGCTTATTGAACGATCATCGACGATGGATGACGGCGGAGGATCCGCCGATTGCGGGGGATTGCGGGTTTGTCTGAAGTAAGCGGAACGCGCGAGACGATGGCAAGCTCGGTCTACGCGCAGCTCCGCGAGGAACTTCTCCATGGCCGACTGCCCCCGGACAGCAAACTTCGCGTCGAATGGGTCGTTGAAAAATATGGAGCCGGTGCCTCACCGGTTCGCGAAGCGCTCAATAGGCTTGCATCGGAAGGTCTGCTTGACCGTCGCGATCAGCGTGGCTTCTTCGTCACCCCGATCACAATCGAAGAGCTTGAGGAATTGACGCGCACGCGATGCTGGCTGGAGGAGCGGGCCTTTCGCGAGAGCATGCTCAACCACAGCACGGAATGGGAGGAGGCGATCGTTCTGTCTCTGCACCGTCTGTCGCGCCTCCCGCGCCGGTTGCAGGAGACCGGGGCATACAATCCAGACTGGGAGTCGCGTCATCGCGCCTTCCATCGCAGTCTGTTATCTGCCTGTCGTTCGCGACCTTTGATGGCTTTTTGTGATCAACTGGCAGATCACGCGTTTCGCTATCGCCAGGTGGCACGCGCAGGCATGGGCGCGCCACGCGACGAACTCGCCGAGCACAACGAAATCGCTTCGAAGGCGATCAAAGGCGATGTCGATGGTGCGGTCGAGGCCTTGATGCACCACTACCGGTTGACGAGCGAATTGTGCATCGCCGGCCTCAAAGCTTGATCGGTTAGCCAGCCGCCGCCAGTCGAAACACGAGGTCGATGATGTCGCGGTCGCCCTCGCGATGGGGTGCCACAATCAAGGACTTGCGCACGCCGAAAACGGCGTCGGTGCCGAGATAGCGGTCACCCTCGAAGAAGATCTCCGTCGTGATCGATCGGAAGCCAGGCGCCATGATAAGAAAATGGAAATGCGCGGGCCGCCAGGCCGTTCGGCCACCGGCGCGAAGCAGTTCACCGACGGGCCCATCATCCGGCACCATGTAAGGCCCCGGCAGGACAGTCACGAAGGTGAAGCGTCCATCCTCGTTGCATGCCATCTTGCAGCGAAAAGCGCTGTCGGGAACATGGTCATCCTGTGTGGCATAGAGACCGTTCTCGCCCGTTTGCCACATATCGATCGCGGCACCTTGGATCGGCTGGCCTTCCGCATCCTGCACCACACCGCGTACGAGCAGACCCGCACCATGATGGGTCGGCCGCAAATCTGCACCGACAGCCACTTCCGGACTGTCGGAGGCATAAAAGGGGCCGAGCACGCTGCCCTCCGTCGCACCGACCGGCGCATCCGTCATGTCCACGAAGGAACTCAGGCCAAGAACATCCGATAACAACATGAACTCGTCACGCTTTGCGGAACTAATCTCCCCGCAGCGAAACAGAAAGCCGACTGCCATTGCCCATTCATCATGCGTCAGCTGATTCTCACGGGCGAAACCATGGAGATGGGTCACGAGACTTGTGAGAAGCTTTCGCCCCCGCGGCGTCTCCATCGAGAAGGAGGCGATGACTTTTTCGGTCACATTCTCCGGATTGATGTCATAGGCCGGTGCGTGGGTATCCATGACGTTGCTCCCTCAAGCCGCTTCTTTTGGCAAAATGCCGCGGTCTCGGCGTTCATTTTCGATGGTATTGCGAAGAAGACCAACCCCTTCGATCTCGACCTCGACGACATCGCCGTCCCGCATCCATAACGGCGGCTTGCGCGCATGGCCAACACCGGAGGGCGTTCCCATGACGACGACGTCCCCACTCTCCAAGGTGATACATTCAGATAGCAATGACAGCGTTTCTGCGACCGGGAAGATCATCTCGCGGGTATTGGCTTGCTGAACGACGGCACCGTTAAGGCGACACGTGATCGCGAGGCCGATTGCGCCGCGCGGCAATTCATCGGCGGTGACCAGCATGGGGCCGAAGGCGCCCGACTGCTCGAAGTTCTTTCCCATCGTCCATTGGATGGTCTTGCGCTGATAGTCCCGCACGGAGGCATCGTTGAAGCAGGAATAGCCATAGATGGCGTCCAGCGCCTCATCGGGCGTGGCGTGGCGGATGGGTGTGCCGATGATGACGGCGAGTTCCGCCTCGTAATCAAGTTGCTCGGATACGATGGGCTTGAGAATGGGCGCGCCATGCGCCGTCAAGCTGCCAGGACAGCGCAGAAAGATCGTCGGCCAAGACGGGCGCTGATATCCACCCTCGGCGGCATGTTCGGCATAGTTGAGCCCTAGACACAGCATTTTCCCGGCGGCAGGAATTAGCGGGCGGAAGCTGATCGTCGATGGATCAAGCAAAGGCCCACCGTCCTCGACCGCCGCCGCGGCCTTTTCCAACATCGTCGCGCCACCCTGGATGAAAGCAATCAGATCGCTGGGAAAGTCCGTAGTCCGGGCCGTCAGGTCAAGGATGCCGCCATCGCATTGAACGCCGATCGCGGGCCTTATGTCTCGCATAAATGAGAGTAGACGCATGTTTCCCCCGCCCGACGCTTGTCTGAGAAGACCCTACCTTGTCCCAATTCGGCGGACAAGAAAAATCGATTATCTACGGATTTATGGTATTTTAGTCGACGTTAATCCATGCAGTGATAATTTCAACGATATTCCTGGTTTACAAAGATCGCCCTCTGTCTCAGACTGCGACCGCGTCTGGCAAGACGCGCAAAAGGGCAGCCAATAAGAGCCGCCATGAGGAGCGCCGATGACTGAAGCCGAGACGCTGTCGGGATTCTTTAGCCTCAAGGGAAAGGTCGCCGTCGTTACAGGGGGCGCGGGCGGTTTGGGGCGGGCGATCGCCGCAGCCTATCTGCGCACCGGGGCGCGCGTCGCGCTGCTCGATCTGAAGGAAGCCGAGTTGGCGGCCGCGGCCGCGGAACTCAGCGCCTTGGGCGAGGTTCTTCCCGTCGCGGTTGATGTCACAAAGGCGCCCGCCGTCGAAGCCGCCGTGGAAGCCGCTGCCGTGCATTTCGGCAAGCTCGACATCCTGGTGACTGCTGCGGGCATCGCACGCCGCAAAGCCGCCGAGGAGCTGCCGCCCGAGGAATTTGACTTTGTCATGGATGTAAACGTCAAGGGCGGCTTGTATTGCGCACAATCCGTCGGTCGGCGGATGATCGCACAAGGCCACGGCGGGCGGATCATCACCATCGGCTCGGTGCGGGGCCTGGTCGGGCACCCACTCGGCTACGTCGCTTACGGCGTCAGCAAGGGCGCCGTCCATCTCTTGACACGGCAATTGGCCACGGAATGGGCCAAGCATGGCATCAACGTCAATTGCATCGCGCCCAGCGTGCTCAAGACGCCGCTTGCGGACTTCATCCTCAAGACGTCCGAAGTGCGGGATCTTTTCATGTCCCGCATTCCCTTCGGGCGTGCCGCAGAACCGGAGGAACTGAGCGGTACCGCCGTCTTCCTCGCCTCGCCGGCCGCCAGCTTCATCACCGGCCAAATCCTGTTCGTCGATGGTGGCAGCGTCGCCGGATAAAAACAGGCCCCGCTTAAAAAAGATCGTGAAATCGCGACAGACATCAATTGGGAGAAACGACAATGAAGATCCGCAAGGACTCGCCCCGTGCCCATACCGGCTTTCGCAACAGCCTTCGGGCCGCCGCCTTTTCGATCGGTGCTCTATCGACCCTGTTGATCGGTCTCGCTCCAGCGACCCATGCCGCGCCGAGTGGCGGCATCATCATCGGCATCGATGAAACCGCATCCGAATACTGGGCCGAATACACGCAAGGGGCCCAGGATATTGCGGATTCGCTGGGTGCGAAGCTGACGGTGGTCACCAGCAACTACCAGGGTGCGCAGTTGCTCGCCCAACTCGGGGCGATCTTCGCCACAGGATGCACCAAATGCGCCCTGGCGACAGACCCCTCCTCCAATGCCTTCGTCAAGGCCGTGGTCCGTCGCGCCGCCGCCGCCGGGGTGCCGATCGTCACCATCTGGAACCGGCCCGAGACCATCCACCCTTGGGATACCGACCCCAAATACTGGGTTGCCCATACATCCTTCGACGGCGTGATGTCCGGCTATTACCAGATGTCGGCGCTCTGCAAGGCCTTGGGCGGCAAGGGTGCGATCGCGGCTATAGAGGGTGTGCCGTCAACCCCGCCGGCCTACCAGCGCATCCAGGGTCTTCACAAAGCGCTCGCGGAATGCCCCGGCGTCAAGCTGCTGGATACCGAGGTCGGTGATTGGCAGGAGACGAAGTCCCAAAACATCGTGCGCACCTGGATTGCGCGCTATGGCGCCACGCTGAACGGCATCTTCGCCTCCAACGATGCCATGGCACGCGGCGCCGTCGCGGCCCTGCGCGAGAAGAACCTGAACGGCAAGGTTCCTGTAACCGGTTCGGACGGATCGAAGGTCGCGCTCGATATGGTCAAGGACGGCGACATGCTGGTGACGGTCTGGAACGACCCGGTTCTGCAAGGTGCTGTGTCAACTGCCCTCGCCCATGCTGCGGCCGTTGGCGACATCGATCCGGAAAAACTCACGCATGCGCAGCGCGATTTCTACTTGAAACAGGAAGTCGTCAATAAAGACAACGTCGATCAATACCTCGCCCTCAAGGCGAATGCGCCGAAATATACTTATTCCGCGATGAAGGCTGACTTCTGGAAGGATTCGGCGGGCGAAATTCCAGTTGGCGCGAACAAGTAACGCATCGTCACCTAGGATCGCGGCGGCGGATGATGAAACTCGCGACCAAGATTGGCCAAAGCGCGTCGGTGTCCGGGCGCCCGGCACCGACGCGCAGTCTTTGGTCTGGCCGGTGGTTGCAAAGCATCGGCCCCGTCGCGATCCTCGTTGTTCTGTCACTTGCCTTCCAACTCGCCAGCCACAACTTCCTGACGGGGGGCAATCTCGCGGCAATCGCCGAGGCCGCCGCCGTTCCGGTCATCCTCGCAACCGGCCTGAGTTTCGTTATCATCCTCGGCGCCATCGACCTCTCGCTGGAGGGGGTGATGGCGACTGCGAGCATGGCGGTCTCCCTTCTGAGTGCGAACAACGTCAATCGGCATGACTGGGGGATTTGGGGAATCGTCACCGCCCTCGGGTGCGGCGTGGCGTTTGGCGCCTTCAATGGCCTGCTCAACACCGTCCTGCGGATGCCGTCCCTCATCGTGACGCTCGGCTCCTGGTTCATCGGCCTTGGGATCGCCAGCGTACTATTTCCGAGCGAGGTGCCCGGAATCCACGATCCCCTCGTGCTCGGCCTCGCCTCCACGCATATCGCGGGCCTCAGTCTCATCGTCTTCATCGCCGTCGCCGTCCTGGTCGTCTTTCATCTTGTCCTCAACTACACGCATCTCGGCCGCATGATCTATGCGGTCGGCGGGGGTGAGGCGACGCTGGTCACCACGGGCCTGCGCGTGCCGCTGTTCAAGTTTGTGGCCTTCGTCATCTCTGGGTTCATCGCAGCCCTCGCGGGCGTGCTGCTCTCGGCGCAATTGGGCGACGGCAATGCCGATATCGGCAATGGCCTGCTGTTTCCCGCCGTCAGCGCTTGCGTTCTCGGGGGCACTTTACTGAGCGGCGGTCGCGGCGGCGTTCTTCAATCCGCCATCGGCGCGGTCATTCTGGAAGTGCTCAATAATGGATTGATCCAGATTGGTGCGGGACCTTACGTGCGCAACATCATCAGTGGCGCGGTCATCGTGACGGTGGTCGCGATCAGCGGGCTGCATATGCGCCGTAAGCTGCGGGTCGTGAAATGAGCAATCTTCTGGAAGTGCGCGGCGTCGGAAAGACCTTTGGCCGCGTTGTCGCACTGGAACCCATGGATCTCAGCCTTCGGCAGGGTGAGGTGCTCGGCCTCGTGGGGCAGAACGGCTCCGGCAAGTCGACGCTGCTCAAGATCATGGCCGGTCTCGTTCAGCCCGAACAAGGCACTATGCTGCTGCGGGGCACGCCCGTGCGGCTGCGCAGCCAGGCCGAGGCCACGCTGCATGGCATCGGCATGGTCCATCAGGAACAATCGCTCATCCCCAATCTCACCGTGGCCGAGAACATCTTTCTCGACAAGCCGAATGCCGCTAAGCGCTTCGGCTTCTATCGCTGGGGTCAACTCTACGAAGCGGCGGCCCATCAGCTCCGCAAAATCCAGGTGGATATCGATCCACGCGTGACCGTGGATACGCTTCGCTTCGCCGAGCGCCAGCAGGTGGAGCTGGCAAAGGTTCTGGCCATCGAGGATCTTGTGGACCATCCGCCGATCATCCTCTTCGATGAGCCGACATCGGTGCTGACACCGGGCGAGATTGCCCTGCTGTTTCGCCAAATCGACCGTCTGCGCCAAACTGCTGCCATCGTCTTCGTGTCACATCGATTGGACGAAATCCTCGCCATCAGTGACCGCGCCGTGGTGATGACCGATGGCCGCAAGGTCGCAGAGCATCCGATCGCCGATATCGATCGCGAAAGCCTGTATCGCCTTATGGTCGGTCGTCAGCGCGCCACCCGCCCGGCCCGCATGGCGGGCGCCGTTACAACGGCCGCCACCGGCTTGGCCCGGCTGGAGATCGACACGCTGTCATCCGGCAACCATTTCCATGACGTCACGCTGCGCCTGGAGCCCGGCGAAATCCTGGGCATGCTGGGCGTGCAAAGCTCCGGCGCGGAGGAGCTATGCCGCGCGATCTTCGGCGCGGAGGATGAGGTCAGCGGCACCATTCGCCTCAACGGCAAAGCGATCGACGCCGCCTCTCCCGCGTCCGCCGTGCGCCAGGGTGTCGGTTATCTTCCGGCCAACCGCCATCTGGAAGGGCTCCTGAAGGGGCGTACACTTGTCGAGAATATGGTCCTCACCTCGGGCCTGGATTACGGTCATGGTGGTATCCTCATCAACCGTCGCGCCGAGCGCGCGGCCGCCACGACCTGGATCGATCGCCTGCACGTCAAAACACGATCAAGCAATGCCCGGATCGACGATCTCAGCGGCGGTAATCAGCAGAAAGTTGTGCTCGGCAAGTGGCTCATGTCGCGCCATTTGAAGGTCCTGTTGCTCGATCACCCGACCCGAGGCCTTGATCCCGGCGCGCGGGATGAGTTGTTCGAGGCCATCCGCGCCGAAGCGGCCAAGGGCCTCGCCGTCATCTTCGTTGCAGACACAATCGGCGAGGTTCTCGATTTTTCGGACCGCATCCTGGTGATGCGGGACGGTGCGATCAGCGCGCAATACGACCTTACGCGCGGGGATGTGCCCCGCGAGGAAGATCTTGTTAGGGCCATGGTCTGATCGCGATGAAAGAGGCGTCGTCATGAGCATCTGGACGGAACCGAAGCTGCCCGAGGGCATGGATTGGGGCATGACATTGCGACGGTTCGTGCCCATCGCGGTGCTTCTGCTGCTGGTCATCATCAGCGCCATCATTGCACCCGGCACGCTGTCCCCCAGCGCGCTGACGGGGTTCGCCACCGATGCTGCACCGCTGCTGATCCTGGTCATCGGCAGCACCATGCCCATTCTCACCGGCAGCATCGACCTATCCGTGGCGGGCATCGCGTCCCTGACCGGCGTTCTCGTCGTGCAACTGGCGCCCATCTTCGGTCCCTGGACCTGCCTCGTCGTCATCCTCATTGCCATCGCCTTCGGTGCGCTGCAGGGCTTCGCCCATGCATGGCTCCAAATCCCATCCTTCATCACGACGCTCGGCACGCTCAGCATGCTGTCCGGTCTGTCGCTTTTACTGTCTAACGCGACGGCGCAACCCTTGCCGGACAGCGATCCCATCATCGATCTTCTCGGCGACACCGCCTTCGGCATCCCCGATGTCGTCTTCGCGGTCATCATCGTCGTGGCATTCCTCGCCCTGCTCATGCGCTATACCCGCATCGGGCGTGACCTTTTCGCGCTCGGCGCCGGCGAGCGTACGGCGCTGATGTCGGGTGTGCGCACAATCTCGGTGCGCAGCTTCGCTTTCGCGACCTCGGCAGGCTGCGCTGCCCTGGCTGGTCTCGCTCTGGTGTCGGTCACGCAATTCAGTTCCCCCACGCTCGCAGGCAATCTGTTGCTGTTGTCCATCGTCGGCGTCGTGCTGGGGGGAACTGCGATTTCCGGAGGCGTCGGGGGCCTGTGGGCCGGCGTCATCGGCGGTTTGATCACCGCCTGGCTTCGTGTGGCGACGGTGCTTCTGGGCGTGATGCCGACGGCGCAATACATCGTTTTCGGCGTTATGGCGCTGATCGCCGTGGGCCTCACGACCGATCGCGGAAAGATCGGCGTTATCAAATAGACTCGCGGGACTCATCAGCGGTCGCACCACTCCCCGATAACGTCGCCCCCTTTGTCGTCACCACAGGGTCGGCTTGGCGACCATCAGCCAAAAGACGACGACCAGACCGAGAAAGGCTGGCCAGCCGAGCCAGAACCAGGTCCAGAATGCACGGTGATACGCGGGCGGCAAAGTCGTTGCCTGGGCGGCCACGGCGGCATTCGCCAAGCGCTCCATCCGCATTTGCAGCACGACGACCGGGAGCCAGCATGCACCGGCCACGATGTAGAGCACGTAGGACGCAACCAGCCAGGATGAAAGCAGCGGATACCCCGCCGTCCAGGCCAGAATGACCCCAGTTACCGGCTGCACCACCCCTGAAGTAGAGGTGAATAACCAGTCCGCGAGCACCACGTTGCGGGCGGTCGATGCGATGGCGTGAATGTCGCCTCGGAAATGCGTGGCTAGCATGTGAAAGGCCGTTCCGGCACCGAGGCCGAACAAGACAGTCGCGCTCATGATATGGATCGTGAGGAGCACGCTATGAGCGTTCATCGTCATCTTTCATCGAGCAAGGCGGACCAGATTATCATTGCGGCCAGAACCGGGATGTTTTTGAGCAGTGCACCGTAAGGATCGGCCCAGAGTTTGGGATCGGCGAAACCGATGCCGACTGTGTAGCCGAACACGATGACAATCTGGGCATAGGCCAGAAGGCGGCCTGCCCGCCCCATCGCGATACCGACGGCGAGCGCGATGTCGAGAAGGGAGAAGGCGATTCCGATCGGGCTACCCCACGACATGGGTAAGTGGAGGGCTTGCATGATCCTGCCCTCGTCGGCCGGCGGATTGAGCAGGCCGGCGAGACCTGAGCCGGCCCACAGCGCCACCAGCGCGATTGTAAGTGCTGGACGCAGGAAGAAAAGGCGGCTGTGCCATCTGTCCTGCACGTGGGAGGGTGCCGATTGGAAAGCCTCAGCCATCGTGCGCGGCCTGAACCCAATGATCTGCTGGAAGGCGATTGGGTCGCCGATGTTGCCGTAGGTCATTTGGTCGATCGAGGTTGTGCGGATCGGGCCGGTACCGGCGACGTCACCTACTTTAGCCGCGATGCGGACCAATCTCTCCGGCATCTTCAACACGGGGACGGTTGGCAGGTCTAGCCAAGTGCGCGTCTGCTGCACGATCTCCCGCAGGGTTAGCGTCTCGGGACCGCAGGGTTCCAGCGTCTGTTGGCACAGGTCGTCGCGCGTGAGGCACGCGCTAATGGCGTGGGCGAGATCATCCGCGTGGATGGGCTGGAAGCGCTGGTCGCCATCTCCAACCAGCGGCGTCACGAATGGGAAGCCGGCGAGCCCCCTGATCGCCGAGGTCCCGCCATAGCTGCCCGATGCATAGACCAAGGAAGCCCGCAGCAAGACCCAAGGGAGTTTGCGCCCCTTGAGATCGTCATCTGCGGCCTTTTTGGTAAGAGCGTATTCGGTGCCGGCGTCGGTATCGGCGCTGATCGCCGACAATTGGACCACTCGGCCGATCTGTAAGCGTTCGCACGCCGCGAAGAGGGCGACGGGTGCGGTGGTGTGAATATCCCGCGCCGACTGACCGGCCCCTGACTGCAGGATGCCCGCGCAGTTCACCACCGCGTCAATCACGGCAAGAAGGGGCAGCCAATCATCTGGGGATTTCATCCGATTGAGGTCAAGCTGTACAGCATTGATCTCGGGGAACCGACGCTTGATGCTGGCGATATCGCGGACGCCGGCGGTGACAAAATGGCCATCCGTCAGCAGTCGGGCGGCCACATGACGCCCGATAAAGCCTGTTGCGCCGAGGAGAAGAACCTTCAATGGCGCGGCTTCCAGCAAAGGGTGAGAGGGCCCTATATCCTAGTCCCGGTCCATCTCCCAATTTCCTCTTTGTCAGCGTCGGCGACGATAAAACGAAGAGCTTTGGGCAAGCGCCGCCAAACGCTCAGTTTCGGGCGCCGGCTTGCTCTCTAATCGAGATAGACCTCAGGCAGTCCGACCTGCTTGGTGGCCCAGAGGCAGCGGACCCTATTCCCCGGAGCTTCGCCCTGACCGGCGAGTCTCCCAAGGCCACTCCCGCATAAGGCGCATGAGCCAATCCGGCTTGAAGAATGCCACGACGGCGATGAGGTAGGGGATAACCACAATGACCACGAAAAACGACACGTTGACGTCCTTCCGTTCGGAGGTTTTCGCATAGCTTCGCAGAGCGATGATAGGAGCATAGGCGCACACCGATCCACAGCCAAATACCAGCAAGCAGCCAGGTTTGGTAGAACCTGGGTCACGTCGCCACCCTCCGGCTGCTCCGCCAAGGCCGCCCCTATCCCTGCCCCCGCATCATAAACGGGCCGAAGACTTGACCGTGCTAGAGCGCCTTTAAGATCTGCTCCACCATCTTCTTTGCGTCGCCGAATAGCATCATCGTATTGTCTTTGAAGAAAAGCGGATTCTCCACGCCGGCATAGCCGGATCCCATGCCCCGTTTGAGAAACAAGACGGTCTTCGCCTTCTCGACTTCGAGGATCGGCATGCCAAAGATGGGTGAGCCGCGATCCGTCTTGGCAGCGGGGTTCGTCACGTCATTGGCCCCAATCACAAAGGCCACGTCTGCCTGGCCAAACTCCGCATTGATGTCGTCAAGCTCAAACACGTCGTCATAAGGCACGTTCGCTTCCGCCAATAAGACGTTCATGTGGCCCGGCATCCGGCCGGCGACAGGATGAATGGCATAGCGCACCTGAACGCCTTCCTCCTTCAGCCGATCTCCCATCTCCCGCAAGGCGTGCTGAGCCTGCGCGACCGCCATCCCGTAACCTGGAACGATGATAACCTGTCCAGCGTTTTTCATGATGAAGGCGGCGTCCTCGGCCGCACCTTGCTTCACCGGCCTTGCGTCGGCAGCCGCACCGGTTGTCACACCGGTTTCACCACCGAAGCCCCCAAGGATCACCGCAACGAAGCTCCGATTCATCGCCGCGCACATGATGTAGCTCAAGATTGCGCCGGAAGAGCCGACAAGAGCGCCGGTGATGATCAGGGCCAGATTGCCAAGGGTAAAGCCAATCCCGGCGGCGGCCCACCCCGAGTAGGAATTGAGCATGGAGACGACGACCGGCATATCGGCGCCGCCAATTGGAATGATCATCAGCACGCCGAGCGCGAGAGCGGCGATGACAATGAGCCAAAATACAATATGCGCCTGGGTCAGAATAAAGATGACGATGAGCACAATGAGGGACGCGAGGAGCGCCGCGTTGATGACATGACGATTGGGAAGCATGATGGGCGTGCCGGACATATTGCCATTGAGCTTGGCAAAGGCGATGACCGACCCGGTAAAGGTGATGCCGCCGATGCCCAATCCAATCGACATTTCGACGAGTGAGCCGACGTCAATATGGCCGGGGATCCCAATGCCAAACGCCTGCGGTGCATAAAGGGCCGCGGCTGCCACGCAGACGGCGGCAAGACCGACGCCGGAGTGAAAGGCTGCAATGAGCTGTGGCATGGCCGTCATCGCCACGCGTCGCGCCACCACGGCACCGATGCCGCCGCCCAGGGCCAGACCCAGAATGACAAGACCCCAACCGCCAAGACTATCGGACGGTGCTGACGCCAGCGTCGTCAGAATCGCGATCGCCATCCCCGCCATGCCCATGGCGTTGCCGCGCCGCGCGGAACGGGGCGATGACAAGCCACGGAGGGCCAGGATGAAGAGGATACCCGAGGAGAGGTAGAGAAGTTGCGCGAGATCGACGAACATGACGCGGCTCAATCTCTGGTCGTGGCTGTGACGTTAGCAGCCTTCGGCGGGGCCGCTTGTCGGGGCTTGTACATCCCGATCATGCGCTGCGTCACCAAGAAGCCGCCGAAGATGTTGATTGACGCCAGCACGAGGGCAATGAACCCGAACACCCGCGCGATCCATGGCCCGTGGCCCATAACGCTATGCAGCGAGGCAGCGACGGCCAGCAATGCGCCTACGACGATCACTGAGGAGATTGCATTCGTCACCGCCATCAGCGGCGTGTGAAGGGCCGGCGTGACAGACCAGATCACGTAATATCCGACGAAGATCGCCATCACGAAGATGGCCAGTCGAAAGATGAAAGGGTCAATCGCCCCGAAGGTCAGCGCATGGGCGGAAGCCCCCGCACCGGTGGCGAGCTGATCGATATCTTGGTGCATCGCAAAACTCCTCTGATGCCGGTTCTTGCTTCAGGTGACTAGGTGGCGATCTTGAAGTTTGGGTGGACAACCTGACCATCCCGGGTGAGCAATGTCGCGCGCACCAATTCATCGTCCCAGTTCGGGCTGATGGTGTTCGTTGTCTTGTCGATCATCGTCTCGACAAAGCTGAGGAGGTTGCGGGCATAGAGGGCGGAGGCCGAGGCCGCGACCCGTCCGGCCGTATTGGCGTAACCCAGGATACGGACGCCGTTGGTCGTCTCGACGTCGCGTCCCGCTTCGGAGCCTTCCACGTTGCCGCCTCGTTCGACCGCCAGATCGACGATCACCGATCCTGGACGCATCGACGCCACCATCGCGGCCGTGACAAGGCGCGGGGCGGGCCGGCCGGGAATGAGGGCCGTCGTCACGACAATGTCCTGCTTTGCGATATGGCCGACGACAAGCGCCGCTTGCTTCGCCTGATACTCCGCCGACATCGGCTTCGCATAACCAGCTGCACTCTCGGCCTGGCGAAATTCATCGTCTTCAACGGCCACGAATTTGGCGCCGAGGGATGCAATCTGTTCTTTTGCGGCAGGTCGCACATCCGTTGCGGTGACGATGGCGCCCAAACGTCTGGCCGTGGCGATTGCCTGAAGACCGGCCACCCCTGCGCCCATGACGAAGATCCGCGCCGCCGGAATGGTACCGGCCGCCGTCATCATCATTGGCAAAACGCGACCGTAGCTCGCGGCGGCGTCGATAATCGCGCGATAACCCGCGAGGTTAGCCTGTGAGGACAGCACATCCATGCTCTGCGCCCGTGTGATGCGCGGCATGAGTTCCATGGCGAAGGAGGTCAGGCCGGCGCTGGCAATCGCCGCCAAGGCAGCCTCCTGACCATAGGGATCCATGATCGCCAACATCAAAGCACCCGCAGGACAGGCGGCAAGCTCCGCCAGTTGTGGCCGCCGCACCTTCAAGATGACGTCTGCATCCTGCATGACGGTCTCAGGCTCAGCCACCGTGGCGCCTGCGGCCACATAGTCCTGGTCTGGGATGCCGGATCGCATACCGGCGCCTCGGGCAACAACGACCGAGGCGCCAAGCTTGGTGAGCTTGCCGACAGTCTCGGGCGTTGCTGCAACCCTGGTCTCATCCTGATCGATTTCCGCGGGAACGGCGATGCGCATTCTTGACCTCAAATCTAAAGCACAAGGTTTAGATGAAACCGTACCGGCAGTGTCGATCACGTCTTCCGCCGACGTGATCGACAATCGGAGACGGCGCATCGCTTTACGGGGAAGATGCCCAGGCAGACACGCGCGTTGCGAAGGGCCGCGCTATGACGGAAATTGCGCCAACAACCACCTCGGCTGTCGCGGCATCGACGCGATCGCTCCGCGTCGTGGACGACTATTCCGTTTTATAGAAGAAGGCGGCTTCATCGCTTTATGCTGCACAGCAGCAAAGGATTGATTGGTGCCCGCCGGGCAACTCAAAGCTTGTATGACTGCACCCATTGAAACCATTTCTGCCCGCTTCCAAGACAATTATGTCCGAATGCGCAGCAGCTGGACAACAGCCGCCTGCTGCGCATTCCACGCCGCAGGAGCCATCAGCCCTATGGGCGGTCTATTTTTGGGGGACTCCATCCCATAACGCACTCACTATTGGGCTTTTGTGATGTCGCGTCAACAAGCGATCGATTTCGCCGGGTGGCGAAAACGACCAAAATGACTTGAGGCAGACGAAAGCGCATATCGCACTGAAAGCCGATCGCGCCGCGTCGATTCCCCACGTTGCTTGCTACCAGGCGAGGGTGCGTCGCCCGATGGTGGCGCCCAAGCCGGCCATGACCAAGATCGCGAGCGGGTACCAGAGAGCAACGAACACCCCCGCATCGTTCTTACAGGCCAGCGCATAGGCGGTGGCGCCGAGGGCGCCGGACAAGGCGCCAACAATGGCGCCGACCACGGCCGGGCGGGTGACGGCGCCCATCCGCATCACGCCCAGCAGCAGGACCAGCGGCGGCAACGACACGCCCAGAATCGTCAGAACGCATTCATGGACGGAGATGTCCGAATTTCCGAGGAAGGAAAGGCCTGAACGGTCGGTGACCGCGCGGAAGGCGAGGATGAGCACGGCCGGCACGAAAGCCAAGACCGTCAATCGGCGGCTGCCCGGCAAGGCGGCGCGGCTCGCCAAAACGAGGCCGCCCAGACCCAAGGCCAGCATGCTCGCAACCTTATAAGCGAAGGGCGCGCGATGCATGGCGGAGGCGAAATCCGGCCGCGCCCCGTCCCATAGCAACACCAGCGCCACCGACACGCCGAGCGATACCAGGGCCGCGATCACGAGCATCACCTTGAAGGCGCGGGGCCGGGCCATCCGGCTGCGGCCCGCCTGTGCCGCAAGGCCGCCGATCAGGCCATTGGTACGCGCGGCGGTTGTCATCTCCTCTCTCCCGGTCATGGTGTGTCGTCCTGCCGGGCCTTGGCGCTCAGGCGCCGCAGAGCGCGGTGATACAGCACGCGCACCGAACCCTCACTGGTATGGAGCTGCTGGGCCGTAGCGCGGACGGTGGCGCCGTCAACGCCGAGGGCCCGCACAACATGGCGTTGGCTTGGCGGCAGATCGGCGAGGTGGCGATCAATGTCCTGCATGGTCCGGTCGGGATCCTCGGCGGGTGCGGCGAAGATTTCCGCCATCTCCTCCATGGTGATGTCGACTTGGCGCGCGGCGTCGCGACGCAGGCGACGCGCCGTATCGATGAACTTGTAGCGGGTGATGGTGAACAGCCAGGGCATGAACGGCCGGGTGTCGTCCCAGGTATGCCGCTTGCCATGCAGCCCGATCAGAATTTCCTGCACCACATCCTCCGTCTCATCCACGCCCAGGCCGAATTTGGCCAAACGCGCGCGGATCAGTCGGCGCAGCATGATCGCGACCTCCTTGAGCAGGCGCTCATAGGCCGCGGCATCGCCCCGCCGCTCCGCACGCATCGCCTCCGCCCACTGAATTTCGCGCGGAGTGACGTCAGTGTGTTCGATGGTCATGCTGGCAATCTTAACGGCCGCATGGGAATGCCAGCCATGCGCACCTTAATCGCGCGCCGTGTTGCGCGGGCCGTGTTCACTTCGAAAACCTCATTGAAGCATTGTGCTTTCAAACGTCGTTTTGACAAGGACAGCGAAGATGAAGATGTACAAGACAGGGGCCGCCGTGGCTCTTTGCCTGATGGCCGCCGCAGCCGCCAGCCTCCCGGCCCATGCCCAGACAACCGCCGCTCCGGTAAAGGCCCACAACGTCGTGCTCGTGCATGGCGCATGGGCCGACGGATCGAGCTGGGACAAGGTCATTCCCATTCTGCAGGCTGCCGGCCTGCATGTCACGGCGGTGCAGAATCCGCTGACCTCGCTCGCGGCAGCCGATGCCGAGACGCGCCGCGTGCTGGCGCTGCAGGATGGCCCCACCGTGCTGGTCGGGCATTCCTTTGCCGGCACCATCATCAGCGACACCGGCGACGCCGCGAACGTGTCGGCACTGGTCTATGTCGCGGCGCGGGCGCCCGACGCGGGAGAGGACTTCATTGCCTTATCAAAGAAGTTTCCCAGCGTGCCGGCGCATTCCGGACTGGTCGTCCATGACGGTCTCTCCACGCTGAGCGAAAACGCCTTCACCCAATACTTCGCCAATGGCCTTCCCCATGCGCAGGCCGAAGTTCTGTTCGCCGAGCAACAGCCAACCGCCACCTCGACCTTCTCAGCCCGCACGACAGTGGCTGCCTGGCATGACAAACCGAGCTTCTATGCCGTGGCCAAGCAGGATATGACCATATCGCCCGATCTCGAGCGTTTCGTCGCCAAGCGCATGCACGCGACGACCATCGAGGTTGAGTCTGGCCATCTCGCCATGGTCGTTCAACCGCAGGCGATTGCCGACCTCATCCTCAAGGCCGCCGGCCAAGAGAAATAGCGCTGCCCGACCGCGAGCCTCCCTTTCACACCAACAGACTGGACACGTTTATCATGATCACCGCACGGAACATCCTTCTCGCCGCCGCCCTTTTGGTGGCCCCGCCCCTCGCCTCGGCGAGTTTCGCGCAAAGCACCACGGGCGGCACCACCGTCACGTCGCCGATTTCGGGCTATGCGACACATACGCTCAAGACCAAGCATCATCACAAGGTGATCCATGGATTGAAGACGGGCCCCGGTGCTAAGGCCGGTTCGGGCAGCGGCATGGGTGAGAGCAGCGGCAGCTCATCCGGCAACTAAGTCTGATCGTATCGGACTGAAGCAATGTTGCTTCAGTCCGATACGTGAACGGCTCTCTGAACCAGAGTCGTTACCAGATGGCGGCGTCAAGCCGATCTGCGGATCGGTATCCTGTCAGCCAAGCGTCAGCAAGAGATTGCTCGACAAACGGACAGTGCATTTCTCCACTCGCAAATGCGCCAAAACCCGAAGCGACCGCATCATCGATAAGAGTCCGGTGCGTTTTTCGAACGAGCGCTGCGAGCACAACAGATGCGATGAAAGTCTTCAGCACTCTCAAAACAAGCCCCCGAATCGGTCTCTATCGACGCTCGGTCGGCTGATACGCACGCGACGTTACGCGACTATGTCCGGGCAGTTGCACTTTGTAAGCGCATAGGAATAGCCGCAGGCTTATGAGGCAAAGTGGGAGGCGAGAACGTCTCGTGCTGTCGTCCACGGCCTGATGCCGTATCGGTCATTGTCGAGGGGTTCGAGCTTGCCACGTCCGCTCGACATATCGCGCAGGTACTGCATGCCCTGCCAAACTGGAAACACCGCATCACCCGAGGGGCTGATGGTTCGCGCGGCGGTGATGACGACGCTCAGCAAACCAATTCCGCCCGGGCGCAGCAAGCCGAACTTCTTCCCTGTGAGTTCTGTCATCAGCGCGGCCAAATCACGCGGGCTCACCGCCGCCCCAGCAATCCGCAGGAACCGGGGTGCGCCGTCATCCAGCGCCGCCTCTGCCACATACTCCGCCACGTCGTCCTTGGTTGTGAAGTCGAGCTTTTGGTCCGCGCTCCCCCAGTAAAGGATCTTATGGCGTTTATGGAGGACAATGGGTGCTTGTCCCGCGAGCAAATCGGCAAACGCGCCGTTCAGCACCGATGTCGCTTTGATCGGTCGCTCGTCGATCCGCGCCATGAATTGACGCCGCAAATCAAGATTGCGGTTGTCTCCCGGAAGCGTCTTAGTGAAATCGAGAGAATAGTCGGACGGGATGAACCTCGGGACGCCCGCCGCGACGGCGGCTTCAAGCAATTTGCCTTGCATGCCAAGGATCACAGATTCAAGGCCGTTGAGGGCCGACACGACACAAGCGGCACCGTCGCAGGCGTGTCGCAGTGCGGGCGCATCCTCATAATCGACTTCAACCAGTGTCGCGCCCGCCGCTTCCAGACTCGACCGAAGGGCGGCCGAACTGCCGGATCTGATAAGGGCCCGGTACACGATATCTCGGCGGCCCAAAGAGGCTGCGATACGCCCGCCGAGATCGCCCGTTGCCCCCGCAAGAACGATAGGTGGAGTTTGCCTCATAAGCGGATGACCTTGAGCCAAACGGGGTCCGTAGGTTCGGGCATATCTTCATCTCCGCGTTCAATCAGACAGCGACCGCCGAGAGCTATCAGAAAACCCAGACGTCAGCACCTCATGCGTTGCAACGACATCCGAAGAACCTCTGCTAGATTGGCCTCATTGCCTCTATGGCGGATACATTGACGGGTGCCTTCGCAGACGGCGTAGCCGCGACCAGGACATCCACCAAGTTGATGCATTCCGCTTTACCCGTCGCGAGCAATTCGCGGAACGACCGGATGCGCGACATGAGCCACAGCACAGCCGCCACAACCCAAGCCGGGCTGCGGTCAATCCGCGTCTTCGCGCTTGGATAGAGATCATATCCGAGACCCTTGATGAGCGTGAAACTCGCGTGGACACCCTGCGCCAAAACGAGCGCTTCGCCCCATGAGGCGCCGCCGCCGCGTCGCTCACCCGCGACAGAGACGCTTTCGAACGCCACGCAGAGTGGGACGTGACAGCGAAGCCAGAGCGGCATGTCAGGCTCGCATTTGGCGGGCACACCGGCTGCATTGAAGACATCGACCCAGCGCTGCTGGCCCATGATGGTCTTTTGTCCACCCGCGCCAATGGTCGCCTTGAGCCTGCCTTCCGCGGTCAGCATTGCCTGCACAAACGGCATGCCGAAGGCGCATCGCGCGGCACCGACCGCTTCCTGCAACCGCTCCGGATGAAAGGTGTTGAACATGAACTGGATGCATTTGGCCGCGCTGCGCCGCAAAGCGGGCAAAAGCGCGTCTGTCTGGTGCGCCAGAAGCGTGACGATCACCAGGTCATAGGGCGTGTCCTCATCAAGCGCGCTGGCAACACGCATCGCCGCCCGTTCGCCTTTGACGTCGATAATACCACCGTCGCGTTCGAGCTGCTGCAGACGGAGAGACCCCGGGCGCGCAATAACGGTGACATCGTGATGCCCGATGCGCGCGAGTTGAAAGGCGAATGTGCTGCCGATTTTTCCGGCGCCGAGAACGGCGATTCGAAGCGGCGAAGAAGGCGCGAGCATGAGGAGGACCTTTATCTTGTCACTGTCTAGTTCCCCTATCTCGGATCAGGCGACGGGCTTGTCAAGGGCAATCTTGTCAGCGTAAAGATTTTCCATGACCACGCCATATCATCACGGAGCCCTTCCTGCGGCGTTGCTTCAGGCGGCGGAGGCCATTCTCGAACGGGAGGGGATTGGTGCGCTCACGATGCGTGGGGCGGCGCGGGAAGCGGGGGTTTCGCACGCCGCGCCCTCCCATCATTTCGGAGATCTGTCCGGCCTGCTGACCGCTTTGGCGGCGTCTGGATTTGTCCGGCTGCGCGAGCATGTTGAAACCGAGGTCGCGGTCGCCGAACCAGGCCGAAGCGCGCATCTCACCGCGCTCGGCCGGGGATATATTGGCTTCGCGCGGGCCTCGCCCGCGCTGTTTCAACTCATGTTCCGCTCGGAACGGCTTGATTGGTCAAATCCAGTGTTGTCGACTGCAGGCGCCGCAGCCTTCTCATTTTTGACGCTTCGTGAAACAGAGGGCGCGGTGCCCATCGCCTCTCATGGCATTCAAAGTTTGATGACCGCCACGGCGCGATGGTCGTTGATGCATGGGCTGGCGATGTTGCTCATCGATGGCAGGCTTGGCGCCATGTCGGACAGGGTGCCAGGTGCCGATGTTGATACCCTCATCGAACACGTGCTGACCTGCCTGGTGCGCCAGGAGATGTAAGGTCGTGCACGTGACAGCCCATCGCCCCAATTAAATCAGAGCGATGGGTGTGCCGGGGGAGCCTGTGGCGCCCACGATCGGCAGCGGGGCAAAGATATAAGCGAAGCGCCAAGCGTGCGTCTCCGCCAGTTCATCAAGCTTCATGCCCTCATGCAGATAGATGCCATGCTTCATAATGAGATGCTGGTGGACCGGATGAAAAACCTCCGGATCCACAGGCGGCACGACATCCACGGCAAAGTTGTCTGCGCCCACGACGCTCGGCGCTTTTTCCGCGAGCCATTCCGCCGCAGCGAGGCCCAGCCCCGGCGCGCCATCATAGAAGGTCGCGGCTTCGGTGCGGAAGCGCGACCCATGTCCCGTGCGAATGAGCACCGCATCGCCCGGCGCGAAGACCGTCTCGCTCAATCCCTGGCGCTCCAGACAGGCCTGGAGATCCGCCGGCGTGATCTCTTCCCCTAGGTCCATCACCCGCCCCTTCAGGCCCTGCACGTCCAGCAATAGGCCCGGCGTGAAGAAGACGGGTGCCTTCTCGATGCCGAGGCGTGTGAGGCCATAGGGGGACCAAATCTCGGAGAGCGGATTGCCGTTGTAGAAGCGGATATTGCCATGATCCGCCTTCTCACCGATCTGGCGTCCGAGATGGCCGAGCGCATCCATATGCGTACCGATCTGGCCGATCTCGGTCGCCAGGAACTCGTCGTTCCACACGGTCTTGCTGCGACCGCCATGGGGGCCGCCGGTGGGGCCGCCGGGCATGCGCAACCCGAACAGGCGGCCTGGCGCCAGGGGAATCTGCGCATCATACGGATGCCCAAGCTTGATGATCTCATGCCGGGATACCAGCGCCAGCGCCGCACGGATCTTCTCCGGGCCCATCAGATTGCCGTTGCCGCGCTGATCCTCCGCACCCCAGCGGGACGGATACCAATGCGTGCCCAGGGCAGGGCTTTCGGCCGGATCGTCGCTGCGCTGCTCCGCCATGAAACGTCCTTTACGGGCTTGCGGGTACGTCGGGCTTGGCGGCGCTCAGCTTGACGCGGCGTTTCGCGGCGGTCACCGCGAGACCCACCGCCAAGATCAGCATCGCGCCGTCAAAGATAGGCTCGACGAAAAACGGCGCGCCGAGCTGGTTGAGGCCGGCCACCGTCACTGCCAGCACCGCGACAGCGAGGATGGTGCCCCAGACATTGACACGCCCAGGTCGGATCGAGGTTGCACCCAAAAGCGCCGCCGTGAACGCCGGCAGCAGATATTCCTGACCGACCGAACTCTGGCCGACCTGGAGCTGGGATTGCAGCACAATGCCCGCGAAGGCTGCCGTCACCCCCGCCCCTACAAAGGCCAGTGTGACATAGCGCTTGGCCGAAATGCCGTTGAGTTCGGCCGCGCGCGCATTGGCGCCCAGCACATAGAGATGTCGGCCAGCGGGCAGGAATTCGAAGACGATCCATAGCACCAGGCTCAGCACCAGCACGTAGATCGCCGGCAAGGGAATCCCGAAGACCGTGCCAGAGAGGTCGATGAAACTCTGCGGCAGGGAGGCTACGACCTGCTGCCCGCCGGTGTACCACTCGTTGAAGCCATAGAGCAGCGTTCCGGTGCCCAGAGTGGCGATGAAGCTGTCGATGCCCACAACGGTCACCAGCATGCCGTTGCACAGGCCGACGAAGGCGCCGAGCAGCAGCACGACGGCCGCCGCTTCCGGCCAATTCAAACCCTGGCCTTGCAGGCCGATCACCAGCACCTGCGCGATCCCGAGCAGAAAGCCCACCGACAGGTCGAAGTGATTGGCCGTCATCGGCAAGAACACGGCGAGCGCCAGCAAGGCCGAGATCGCCCGATTGTTCATGATGGAACGGAAATTGAAGTACGTCGGAAAGGTCTCCGGCCGCAGCGCCGAGAAGACCGCGATCAGCACGACCAGCAGCACCAGCAGGCCCCAGACCGAAATGGCCTGCGACAAACGCGGCGTTCCGCTCCGTGTCGTGGCGCTCATGCCGCAACCTCCGCCGTGGGGTGTGTCCCGGCCGCGAGTGCTGTCAAACGCCCCACCGTGATGTCAGGGCGATGCAGCTCGGCCGTGACACGGCCGCGATTGAAGACGAGGGCACGATGGCACACTTTCTCGACCTCCTCGAAGTCCGAGGAAATGAGCAGGATGGCGCGACCACGCTCATGGGCATGGTCGAGGTCACGATAGATCTCAGCTTTCGACCCGACATCGACGCCGATGGTCGGCTCTTCCAGCACCAGCAACTCGACTTGCGATTCCATCCAGCGCGCGACCACGACCTTTTGCTGATTGCCGCCGCTGAGCGTGACGATCGGCGGCAAGGGATTGGGTGGGCGCACCGAAAAGCGCGCCAGCGCCCGCCGGCAGGAGACGAGTTCGCGCAAGCGGTTGACCGGGCGCAGCGCCGGCACGCCACGCGCGCCCGCATAGAGATACAGGTTCTCCAGTACGCTGAGGCCGCCGGCGAGACTCTCCTCCGCCCGCCGACTGGACACGAATCCGATGCCACTGCGAATGGCGTCGTTCGGGCCGTCGACCGCGATCGGCGCGCCCTTGAACCGCACAGTGCCGGCGGTCTTCTTCAGCGCACCGAACAAGGCGCGGCCCAAAGCGTGATGGCCCGCCCCGCGCAAGCCGACGAGACCTAAAGTCTCTCCTCGCCGGACCGAGAGGCTCACAGGTCCCACGAAGCCGGAGCCGTCTTCCTGGCCGACCACCAGCCCGTCCAAGGCCAGCAGCACCTCATCCGAAGCCGGTGTCGTCGCGAATTCAGTCTGAGCGAGTGCGCCGCCGACGATCCATTCGACGAGATCACCCGGCGTTGTCGCTGCACTGTCGCGCGTGGCGATACGTCGCCCATCGCGCAGAACCGTCACCCGGTCGGCGATACGGAAGACCTCGTCCAGCCGATGGGTCACATAAATCAACCCGATGCCGCTGGCCTTGAGGCGCTGCAGCGTGGTGAGCAGCAGATCGACTTCGGCGGCCGGCAATGCCGCCGTTGGCTCGTCGAGCACCAGCAGGTCGCAACGCGTCGCCAGCGCGCGGGCGATGGCGACGATCGACTTCTCGGCCGCCGACAGCGTGCCGACACGCGCTTCCGGATCGATCCTGCTGTCCATAAGAACGAGCGCGTCACGCGCGGCGGTCGCGGCAGCCCGCCAGTCGATGATTCCGTTGCGGCGTGGATAGCCGGCAAGGATGGCAACGTTCTCGGCCACCGTCATGGTATCGACTAGACCGAGATCCTGGTGGATGAACGTGATGGGGAGCGGGGAAGAGCCCGGCACCACATCCTCGCCTTTCCATCGGACGCGCCCGGCTGTCGGCGGATAAATGCCGGCGAGGATCTTGATCAGCGTCGACTTGCCGGCGCCGTTCTGACCCAGCAGGGCATGGATTTCACCACGCCGGACATCGAAATCGACATGATCGAGCGCGAGCGTGCCGGTGAACTGCTTGACGATACCCTCCAGTACGAGAAGCGGCTGCGCCTCGTGCTGCGGGCCATGGCTCAAGGCGAGACGCCCCACAGCGTGAGATAGTGGGCCTTGTAGTCGTTAGCCGGCACGAAGATGTCCTTGTCGCCGCCTTCGACGCCGACATTTTCGGGAGTCACGAGATAGGGCGGCTGCACGAAGCCGCTTGGCGGCGCCTTGTTGAAAGCGCGGTTGAATTCATCGACCGCCTGATAGGCCTGCAACTCGATCGGCTCGGACACCGTCACCGTCTGATACTGATTGCCTTTGCGAATGCGCTCATAAGCAGAGCGATTGCCGTCCGCACCGATGAGCTTCGCCTGCGCGGGTGGCACGCCGGCGCTGCGCAAGGCGGGAATGGCGAAATCGAGATCATTGTCGCCGACCGAGGTGATGTAGATCGGAACGCTGAAGCGCTGCAGCCAGCTTGTGGTGAGCTGCGGCATGCGTTGCGCCGCTTCGGAGGCCGGGAAGTTGACGTAGTCGAGCATCTTGCAGCCCGGGCACGCCTGCACAGCGTCGCGCGTGGCACCGGACTTGGTGGCGGCGATCTGATATTCATTGTGGGTCACCACGACCACGCGGGCCTTGCCGTTGCTATCGGCAATGGCCCAGTCTGCCTCCGCCTTGCCGATTTCGCGCGGGTCTTCCTGGATGTTCACAAATAGATGAAGGTCGGGTTGCGGCCCAGGCAGCGAAGCCGCGTGCAAGCCGATCACTGTAATGCCGCGAGAGACTGCGGTACTGATGGGACCCTGCAAGCTCTTGGCATCCGCAAAGATCGCGATGCCGCTTGGATTGAGGGCGATCGCCTGATTGAAGCCCGCGACCCAGCTCGAAGGACTGCCCTTGCCGTCGATGACAGTCAGCTTCCAGCCGAGCTTGGCCGCCGCCTGCTTCATGTAAAGCCCGTATTCGCGCGAGATGTCGTTCTGCTCGTCCCCGGACAAATAGACGATGGACTTGTCGGCGAGCGGCTTGGGCGCCGTCGTCGGACCCAGCCAGACCGTCTGCGGGCCGGCATAGCGCACGAGAGCGGCTTTCGCGTCCGCCACAGCATCCGCCGCGATGGCATGGTGAGACATGACCATCAGTCCGGCGCCGGCAAAGGCACAGAGTGCAGCACTGGCGATCCGCATCGCTTTCTCTCCCGATCGGCGCTCTTCATGGCGCGCGTTCAAGGAGTGTTCACCCAAAACCACGAATGGGTCAATCAAATTTAGATCGATCTAAATTACGTCGACAGCGCGCAGCGGCCTTCCTATGATCGATTGGTGCAGAATCGATCACGCCGTTGAACGCGGAGCCCCTATCGCTTGAGGCGCGTCGGAACGTCACGCTCAAGGACGTGGCGGCGCGCGCCCGCGTATCACGCGCCACCGTCTCACTGGTTCTGCGCGGAAGCCCGTTGGTGGCAAGCGCGACGCGGCAGCGCGTCGAAGAGGCGATCGCCTTGGTCGGCTATGTCTACAACCGGGGCGCCGCGCGGTTGCGCACGGGCAACTCGGGGGCGATCGGACTGATCATTCCAGGCATCACGAATCCCTTCTATGCCGAATTGACAGCGGGCGCCGACGACGTTCTGGATGTCGAAGGCCGCCTGACCTTTCTTGCGACGTCCAACGACCGACCCGAGCGCGAGGAGCGTTTGATCCGCCGTATCCGCGAACAGGGCGTCGATGGCATCATCCTGTGCGCGGCTGAGGGAAGTTCGCCTTCGCTGTTGCAGCAACTGCGTGCGTGGCGCGTGCCCGTTGTGCAGATCCTGCGCGCGATCGCTGGGATCGACGGCGATTTCGTCGCACCCGACTACCGTGTCGGGACGCAGATGGCGCTGGACCATCTCGTCGCGCGAGGACACCGGCGGATCAGCCTCATGCCGAGCGCCAAGGACACTTCGGCGACGCGGGAGCGCATCGAAAGCTTCCGCGCCACGATGCAGCGACACGGGCTAGGACCCGGCGTGATCACGCGCGGTTCCATGTCGCGCGAGGATGCGGCGGCCGAGATGGGCCGTGTGCTCGACAAGCGAAGTCCGCCCACCGCCGTCATCTGCCATAACGACCTGATGGCGCTCGGCGCGATCGGCGAACTGCGCCGTCGGGGTCTCACGCCGGGCCATGACATCGGGGTGATCGGCTTCGACGATATTCCGGAAGCGTCGAATGCCGTGCCAGCCCTCAGCACGGTGGCCACCTTCCCCAAGGACATTGGGGTCCAGGCAGCACGGCTCTTGCTGCGCCGCATCGCAATCCCTGACGGCCCCGCTGAACGCATCATGATCGCCCCCGCGTTGGTGGTGCGCGCGACGTGACCGATGGACAGCCGCCCTGGCCCATCGCGATCGTGACCGGCTTCCTCGGCAGCGGCAAAACGACGCTGATCACACGCCTGCTGCATGATCCGGACATGCGAGACACGATGGTCATCGTGAACGAGTTTGGCGATATCGGGCTCGACCATCACCTGATCCAGGCCGTCACGGATACGGTCATCCTCTTGGCGAACGGCTGCCTGTGTTGCCGAGTGCGGCAGGATGTTGTGCAGACATTGCGCGCGCTGTATCGCGACTGGCTGGCCGGCGCGATTCCTGGTTTCCGGCGTGTGCTGATCGAAACGACCGGTCTGGCCGAACCGGGTCCTTTGGTCGCCTCTCTTTGCGGGCATCCGCTGCTTTCGGATGCTTTCGCGCTGCGGGGCGTCACCACGCTGGTCGATGCGGAACACGGCCTGGATCAATTGGCGCGGGGCGTGACCTGTCGGAACCAGATCTGCGCCGCCGACCACCTGTTCCTGTCGAAATGCGATCTGGTTGGCGCGGCGCAGATCGTTGTTTTGCGCGATCAACTCCACCGCCTTAATCCTCTGGCAGAGATCCGGCAGACGGATGGCGTCATTCAGCCCGGATGGCTGTTCCAGCACGTGGTGGTGCGCCCGGTGCCCTCGTCACTCTTCTGCGCCGAGGGCGAGGATCACCTGGCCGGGATCGCGACCCTGCTGCTGCGGTCGGACACGTCGCTCGTCTGGACATCGTTCAGGCTTTGGCTGAGCGACGTGCTGGACAAATACGGGTCACGGCTGCTGCGACTGAAGGGCCGCCTGACCTTCGATGCCTCCGCTGGTCCCGTCATCATCCAGGCCGTCCATCACAGCTTCTATCCCGTCGAACCGGCGCCCCATGCCGGTGAGAACTTCCTAGTGCTGATCTTCGACGGTCCCGCTCCCCCTGACGTCGCAGCAGGGTTCAACGCGATGACGATGGCCCTATAGTCTGAGGGCATCAGAGAGCTTTTTCCGGCACCATTGGGGCCGATAAGGGCGTGCCCCATGAAGGAGAGTTGATGCCCGCAAGTCTGAAGGCTGCGCGAACCATGCGAAACCATAATGCACTAATGTTAACCATGTGAATATTTTATTTACGCGTAGACCGCGTCGAATCCCCGCAGGTTGAGCGTGAGATGGGTCGAAAGCCTAACCAGGCGGCTTGGCCACTTGCACGGCGGCCTCGTTGCGGCGGAGGAAGGGAAGCGTCCATGGCGGGTCGTAGAACCAGGCCACCGGCTGTCCCACGGGCAGCCATCCGCTGCCCTGCAACCGCCGCAGCACTTCGCGATCGGCCGCCTCAGTCGCCGTCGGGTCTCTCGAACCGGTGTAGCGATAAACGCCGTAGGTCTCGGGCGGAACAGTGACGATCTTGACCTTGGGATCATCGGGACGGGGCAAGGTGGCATCGGTATACTGGGCGGGCATGAAGAAGCGGATGCGCCAGACGCCGGGCGCCGGCTGGTCTTGGCCCACCGGGGCCGTCATGGCGATCGTGCGGGTGCCGCCGGCCTGCGCCACCGGGGCTGTCATCGCGATGCCGCCCTTGCTGGAATTGGCACCGAAGATGTAGCGGGCAAGCCGCCGGAACCCTTCGTTGCGGGAAAACTCTTCGCTTCCTGTCACATCGGTTTCGGCCGCGAGCCGTGCGCCATATTGCCTGATTTCCAGCGGTCCCTGCGCCTGGAGAACCGTGTAGCGAGATTCCTCCGTACTCGATCGAATGCCGACGACGGAACAGGCACTCAGCACGATGCTGGAGAGGATCGACATGGCAACCATCTTGAACTGCATCGACGTTATGTAGCACGAGGGAGACGGGCCGCTCTATCACAGCCGAACCACGTCATCGTGACATGACCATTCCCGGAATGGGGCGTAGCCGCTGCATCGACCGCTTCCGTGGAGAGTATCATGCCGAACAGTCCCATCGTGACGGAGCCAGGTCCCCTTGAGGCGGCCACCTCCGACCTGAGGCCGCTCGGGGGTCCTCACTGATGGCCAAGGCCATCTTTGGTCGGCTCGGGCTTTTCATCACGTGCCTAGCGTTAAGCGGATGCGGCGCCTTACGGCACGGGTTCCTGTCTCCCCTGGGGCCGGTGGCGGGCGTCGAACGCCACTATTTCCTGATCGTCTGTCTCGTCTTGATCCTTGTCGTCATGCCCGTCTTTATCCTGGCGCCCTTCATCGCCTGGCATTACCGGCTGAGCAACACGCACAGCGCCTATCGGCCGCAATGGGGATTTTCCTGGACACTGGAAGGTTTTATCTGGATCCCACCAACGCTGATCGTGATCTTCCTCGGCGTATTGCTGTGGACCTACACGCATCGGCTTGACCCCTATCGCCAACTTGCCGGCAATGCGCCGCTGGAAGTTGACGTCGTCGCGCTGGATTGGAAGTGGCTGTTCATCTACCCGCAGCAGAACATCGCGACAGTCAATGAACTGGTCGTGCCCGCCGGGCAGCCGGTCCGTCTTATGTTGACGAGCGGCACAGTGATGCAGTCTTTGCTGATGCCGCAGCTCGCCGGCCAGATCTACGCGATGGCGGGCATGATGACACAGCTCAACTTCGAGGCAAGCAAACCCGGCGAGAGTTTGGGCGAAAACACCCAATTCAACGGCGTGGGCTTCCAGGATGATAAGTTCACGGTGTCAGCGCGCGATCCTCATGATTTCGCGCAGTGGCTCGCGGGGGTGCGTTCACAACAAACCCGTTTGGATGTCTCAGCCTACCAATCTCTGTCGGTCCGCTCCACCGTGCCGCATCCCCTCATCTTCGCCGCCGTCGATGCCGGGCTCTTCGCCGGGATCGTCAGGCAATCTATCCCGACCGGCCATACCCTGAAGCTGGAGGCTGCGCAGAGCCATGAATGAACCCACAGGCCTGTGGCATATCCTGCTTGGCAATCTGACCTTTGATGCCTTGCCCTTCGTCCGTGCCTGGCACAGCCCATCGATCAACGAAATCATCGGTGCCGGCGCGGGGGCTGTCGTGATCATCGGCGCCATCTGCACCTTTGCCCTGATCACCCGGCTCGGCAAATGGCGCTACCTTTGGACCGAGTGGATGACGAGCGTCGATCACAAGAAAATCGGCATCATGTATGTGCTGATCGCCTTCGTGATGTTGTCCCGCGCGCTGATGGAGGCGGTGCTGATCCGGATGCAGCAAGCCGTGGCAATCCAGACGCCGGGGTTCATCGAACCCAATCATTTTGCCCAGCTTTTTAGTACTCACGGCAGCATCATGATCTTCTTTATGGCCATGCCGTTTCTTACGGGTCTGATCAACTACGTCGTGCCGCTCCAGATTGGGGCGCGGGATGTGGCCTTCCCAAGTCTGAACTCAGTCAGCCTTTGGCTCACGGCGGGGGGCTCCGGACTCATGATGGCGTCCCTCGTGGTCGGGGAATTCTCGACAGGTGGTTGGAGCGGCTACCCGCCCTATACCGAACTCAACTACAGCGGCGGGGTCGGGCCAGACTATTGGATCTGGGCCGTGACGCTGAGTTCACTCGGTTCGATGTTCGTCGGCATCAATGTGGCCGTCACACTCTACAAGCTGCGAGCCCCCGGCATGAGCTGGATGCGCATGCCGCTGTTCTGCTGGACCTCGCTGTGTACCGCCATCCTGATGATCTTCGCGATGCCGGCGCTCACGGTCGCCACGCTTTTGCTGGCAGCGGACCGTTATCTCGGGATGCATTTCTTCACCGACAGCCTCGGTGGCAATATGATGAACTACGTCAACCTGTTTTGGCTCTTCGGCCATCCCGAGGTCTATATCCTGGTCCTTCCCGCCTTCGGCGTGTTCTCCGAAGTCGTCTCGGCTTTCTCCTCTAAAGAACTCTACGGCTATACGTCTCTCGTTCTGGCGACTTTGGCGATCGCGGTGCTGTCCTTCACCGTCTGGGTCCACCACTTCTTTACGATGGGCCAAGGTGCCAACGTCAATGCCGTCTTCGGGATCGCGACGATGATCATCGGCATCCCGACGGGCGTCAAAATCTATGACTGGATCTGGACCATGTTTCGCGGCGAGGTGCGCTTCACACCGCCCATGCTGTTCTCGATAGCCTTCATGGTCACTTTCGTCATCGGCGGCTTCACGGGAATCATTCTGGCCACGCCGCCCCTGGACTACCTCGTCCACAACACGCTTTTCCTCGTCGCACATTTCCACAACATGCTCATTCCGGGGCTGCTCTATGGCATGATCGCGGGCTACCAATATTGGTTCCCGAAGGCCTTCGGCTTTCGGCTGTCCGAGCGCTGGGGCAGGATCGCCTTCGTCTGTTGGGTGGTTGGATTCTATCTCGCATTTATGCCGCTCTATGTTCTGGGCGCGGCTGGCATGGCGCGCCGAACGCAGGAGGTCTTCGATCCGACCTTTCGCCCCTGGTTGATCGCGGCCCTCTGCGGTGCCTTGGTGCTGTTCGCGGGGCTTGCGAGCCTGTTTATCCAGCTTTGGGTGAGTATCCGCGACCGCCACGCTAATGGCGTGCCGGTCGGTGACCCCTGGGATGCGCGGGGCCTGGAATGGGCGACGTCATCGCCGCCGCCCGAGTATAACTTCGCGACCATTCCGCATGTCAGCAATCTTGACGCCTTCTACTGGCGCAAGCGGAACAACGGCGCGTACCACCCCGCAGACCACTATCGGGATATCACCCTGCCCGGCAATACCAGCATGGGCGTCATCATCGGTGTCGCGGCCGCCTTCTGTGCTTTCGGTCTCATCTGGCATATCTGGTGGCTGGCTGGCTTGAGCGTCCTGATCATTCTCGGCAGTTGGATCGCGCGCAGCTTCAGCCGTGATACCGAGCGCATCGTGTCGGCGGCGGAGGTCGAGCGGATCGATAGAGCTTGGCTCGCCCAGGCCGCAGCAGCGCGCCCGGTTCCCCGCCAACTTGAAGAAAACGCCGCCAACGAGGGACTCGCCGAATGGATGGCTTGAGTGGCCCCGAGTTCCGTCATGTCGGCCTGAACCTCCAGGACCATCCGAGCCTCACGACACAGCAGGTCGAGAGTAACATCTTCGGCTTCTGGGTCTTCCTGATGAGTGATGCGGTGATCTTCGCATTGCTCTTCGCCGTCTATGGAACGATGCTGGTCGGCACCGCAGGCGGCCCTGGGCCTGCTCAGGAATTCAAGATCGGCCCGGCCTTCTTGGAGACGCTCATCCTGCTCACGAGCAGCTTCACCTTCGGCATGGCGTCGATGTCAATGAAATACGGTCGTAGCGCCCTCGGCCTGTTTTGCTGGCTGCTCGTGACGCTCTTCCTAGGCTTGGCGTTTCTGGGGATGGAGTTGAACGATTTTGCGGCCATGTTCGCGCATGGGGCGGTCCCCCAGCGCAGTGGCTTCCTCTCCTCTTTCTTTGTCCTCGTCGGCATGCATGGTCTGCACGTCACCGCAGGCGCCCTATGGATCATCGTCATGATGGTGCAAATCTGCGTCTTCGGGCTCGATGCGCGGGTCAAGATCAATATTATCCGCCTCGGCTTGTTTTGGCATTTCCTGGATGTGGTGTGGGTGGTGATCTTCTCGGTGGTCTACCTTCAGGGTCTGATGCGATGAGTGGGCAAGGCAACGACATGCGACGGGAGCGCATGACCTATGGCATCGGCTATGCGAGCGCGCTGGCACTGACGGGCATCGCTTTCGCCCTGGTGCATTGGCACGTCTTCTCCCTCGACTGGACGCTCGGCATCGTTTTTGGCTTGGCGTTGCTACAGATCCTCGTGCATTTTCGCTGCTTTCTCCACATCACCTTGGGGCGTTCAGCACGGGCGGATTTGCAACTGCTGCTATTCTCCACTCTGATCGTGTCGTTGATGGTGGCGGGAACGCTCGTCGTCGTATTCAACCTGCGCTCCAGGATGATGTAGCGACAGACGAGATGACCGGCGTCTGCCGCTCGCGATAACTGAATGGAGTCCCTTTGACTGCGAGATTCCGAAAACTTCTGAGTGATTTGGGCGAAACCTTCTGGCTTCTGCCCGGTGCGATGGTCGTTGCCGGCATCATCTTGGCTTTGGGCCTGGTGAGCCTGGATCGAAGCGGGACGATACCGAAATGGCTCATTGAGAGCCCATGGCTCTATAGTGGTGGCGGCACCGGCGCGCGCACGCTTTTAGGCGCCGTCGCGTCCTCGACCATCGGCGTCGCAGGCACAGTCTTCTCTATCACCATCGCAGCCCTATCCCTGGCTGCCGGCCAGATGGGGCCTCGGCTCCTCCGTAACTTCACCCGCGACCGCGGCAATCAAGTCACCTTGGGCGCCTTTTTAGGCACCTTCTCCTATGCGTTGATGGTGCTGAGGAGCGTGAGAACACAAGAAGAAGGGACGTTCGTTCCCCATCTGTCTCTCAGCATTGGCATTCTTCTGGCGTTCGTGTGCGTCGGCACTCTGGTCTTCTTCGTCGGTCACATGGCCGGACGTATCAACGTCGATACGGTGATCGACCTTGTCAGTCAGGACGTCCGCGTCGCCATTGCGCGGCTCACAACGACAGACGCGCAAGCACTGCCGCCATCAGGCGCATTCTGGCGCCAAGCGCTGCCGATCACCGACACGAGGCGCGGGTATCTTCAGCAGCTCGATGATACCGGGCTCGCCGCTTGGGCCGCGAAAAACAAGGTCTCCATTCGCTTGTTGGTGCGCCCTGGAGATTACGTGTTTCCCGGTGCACCGATCGCGCTCGTGCTGCCATCAGCGGCAGACGCCGGTCTTGCAATTCGTGACGCAACGGCCCTCGGGCCGCAGCGCGTGAGCGCCGCCGATCTTGAGTTTGCCGTGCGGCAGCTTGTCGAAGTTGCGGTGCGGGCGCTCTCGCCGGGGATCAATGATCCGCATACCGCCATCAGCGTGCTTGACCGTCTGGGCTCGGCCCTGTGCGATGTCGTGCCGCGCATCTTGCCAAGTGGAGTGACGCTTCACGACGGTGATGTCGCTCTCGTTGTGCCAAGCATCGACTATGATGGCTTGGTTGATGCGATGTTTCACATGATCCGGCAGAATGCCGCAGGCAGCGCAGCGGTGCTGATCCGGATGCTTGACGTTCTGACATCGGTTCTCAGCTGCGAGTTTGAGGCAGAGCGCAGGGATACCCTGCAACGCCACGCCGATCTTGTGCTCGGCGATGCCTCCCGCGACGTCACGACCCCCGCCGATCTCACCGACGTCAAGGCACGGCATATGAACTTTCAAATCATGCGCAGCACGGGACCGCTGGGTCTGATTGGGGCTCTTCCGCCTGCGTCTGCGCCCGTTAGTGAGTGATGTGTTGAAAGAATCCCCAACGATTGATCGATGGTTCCGCGGAGGCCCATTTCCATCCTTGTGAATCGAGACAGGCAGACGTGACGTAGAGCGTCTGATGCAGGTGGGGCTGTTTCCCCTGATCGATCGTGAAGAGGACTTCCTTGCAGTCGGCCAGGGGCGTTTGGATAAGCCGCGTCACTTCCATTTCGCCATGTTCATCATCGAACATCGGAATCTGATGCACAATCTTCCAAGGGCGCGTGGTGCCCACATCCATCTCGCCCACCGCGTCTACAATCGCGTCCTGCTCCGCATTCTGGCGAACACGCGCGACGTATTTCTGGAGTTGATCAACCCCAGCATTGACGCCCACGGCCACCGTGTAGCCGACAATGGGATTAGCAGTAACCGCACCGGTCGAGGCGCCGGCAATCGCGCCCGATATGCCGCCCAAAGCAGAACAGCCCGCAAGCAGAGGCATCGTAATGAAACCGAGCGCCAGCCAGGCGGATGCCTGGGCGGTTGATCTCACTGGAGCGAACCCCACCGTGTCGTCGCAGGCTCGGCCGTTGCCCACCGCCATTGCATTCCGTCTTGGCAGATGGCAGCGACATAGAAGGCACGCACAGGTTGATTTTTGCGAAGCCGATCGATGGAGAAGACGATTTCCTTACAGGCGAGCGGAGCCTGGCTGATCATCCGGCTGATCGCCACTTGCCCGTGCTCATCATCTTCAATCGGAATATCGTGGGAGACGGACCAAGGTGCGACGCCGCCCACTGGCAGCGCGCCGGCTGTCATCGCGATTTGGTTCTGCTCCGCATTATGAACACGACGCTCGACATAGCCAAGGCCTGTCGCCGCGGCAGACTGGACACCAAGGCCGATGGCGGCGGTGACGGAGCCATTCTTCGTGACGGCACTGGCGATTCCCGCACCGGCAATACCGGCGGCGTCAGACGTTCCTTCCGTCAAGACTGAGCCACATCCAGAGAGACTGACCAGTCCAAGAGCACATGCAAGGAAGCTCATCCGCGTTTGGAAATTCATGCACACCCCTCCCGGCGAACGCAGCCTTAAGGGCTTGGTCGATTCGCGCTTATGGGACCTGAACCCGGAAAGTCGCCGGGCGTCAACCGCTGGGATGCATCACGATGTCGAGTCATCTCACCCAGCGCACCACATCCGCCCAGCGGCTTTCGATCGCCACAGCACCAGCCGCCATCAAGGTCGCGCCAATCACCGGCCCGGAATGGCTGCCGCCGGTAAAGCCGATGGCCGTCATTCCGGCGGCGACCGCGCCCATCACGCCGAAGGGTGAATCTTCAATGACGACACAGCGCTCCGGCGCCACGCCCATGCGCGCCGCCGCGTGCAGAAAGAGATCCGGCGCCGGCTTGCCGCGCGTGACATCACTGGAACTGAAGATCGCATGCGGCTCGAAGTAAGGCGAGATCTCGGTCACCGACAGACTGAAGGCGATGCGTTCATGCGAAGAGGACGATGCTACGCAACGGCGCGTGGAAGTGGCGTCCAGGAAGGCTTTTAACCCCGTCGTCGCGGACAGATGCTCGCCGAACAGGACACGCGTCGCGGGCCAGAGGTCGGTGCCGACCGAAGGGCCGATGACATGGCCGGTTTCCCGCTCGATGCGGGCCAGGATGTCGGCCTGCTTCATGCCTATACAGCCCGCGATGGTGTCGAGCGACACCTCGATCCCCTGGGCCCGCAGCACGTTTTGCATGGCGCGGCTCGACAGGACCTCACTATCCACCAGCACGCCGTCACAGTCGAAGATGATCAGGTCGATCGGGTTCATGGCGCGGTCACCTCCGCCTCGGCTTCGATCTCGACTTCATAGTCGCCAATCAGATTGCCAACTTCGAACAGCGTGTTCGCGGGCATGATCGTGCCGAAGACCCGGCCATGAGCGCGGGCAACAGGCTCCCACTGCGACACGTCACGCAGATAGATGCGGGTGCGGACCACATCCTCCATCGTGCCACCCAGCGCCGCGATCGCGGCGGCGATCTTGTCCAGGATATAGGTCGCCTGAGCGCCCGCATGACTTGGTGCGACACGGCGGTCCGCCCCATGGGTCGCCGTGGTGCCGGACACGCAGATGCGACCACCGACGCGCGTCGCCCGGCTGTAGCCGGCCAGCGGCTCCCACACACTGCCCGATGACACCCGCGATCGGCCGGGACGCCCCGGCACGGGCTCGGCCCGGTAGACGCTGGGAATGGCACCCAGATGATGGCTGAGATCGCCGGAGGCCGTGAGATAGGGCGGGCGGCGATATTCATCACCACAGTCACCGGGGATCGGCATCGTGGCCGTGAAGGCGGTGTCGAGCCGCGCCCTATCCTCCGCGTCGAGCGTGACAGAAAACACCCGGGCATTGTCGGCGCGATGCTCGCTCTCCGTGATCCGGGCGCCGATGATCGCGGCCGCCACCGCCGGATGATCGAGCACCCAGCGCGTAGCGACATTGGAGAGGGAAACGCCATGCTTTGCGGCAATGGCCGCCGCCGCTGTCAGGATGCCCTGGAAACCCGCCCAGCCGCCGGCCGCATCGATGAAGCGCTTGTATTTGGAGCGGCTCCAATCCGGCATCGTGTCCGGTTCCGGCCTGCCAAGCCAGGTCTCGGACAGGAATCCGCCGCAGAGTGTGCCGTAGGCCAGCAGCCGCACGCCGGTTCGCGCGCAGAGGTCCGACAGCGCACCAGCGGCGCGGCGATCCAGGAGGGAGAAGGAGATCTGGTTGGTCGCCACGGGAATGCCGTCCGCCAGCGCCAGCTCCAGATGCGCGGCATCGAAATTGGTGACGCCGATGGCGCCGATCAGGCCTTCCTCGCGCAGCGCGTTCATTTCATGCAAAGCATCCAGCCAGGCCGGATGCGCGAAAGTCCACCAATGAAACTGAAGGAGGTCCACCCGGCTGACGCCCAGCCTGTCGAGCCGATCCTGCACGCCTTTGCGCACGATCTCGGCGGTCATCGGTCCGGGCGGCGGGCACCATTTGGTGCAGGCGACCGGACGCGGCGCCCCGGCATGGCGCGCCAGAAGCCGCCCCATGATCAACTCGGCGCTGCCATAATGATCGGCCATGTCGAAGCTCTCGAACCCTGCCGCGACATAGCCTTCAAGCGCATCGGCGGCCTGATCGACATCGAGTGCTTGGCCGGTCTTTTCGATATCCGCGACCTGCCACAGGCCGCAGACCAGGCGGTTCAGGCTCAGCGTCTCCGTCACTTGGATGCGTTCAGGTACGATCGACATGCGGCAATCCATTTGCGGTTGGAGCTTTGGCAGGCGCGGCTTTGAGGTGGCGGGAGACGATCTTGACCTCGCCCAAAATCCCACGCGGCCGCAGCAGCAGAATGGCGCAGAGGGCGACGCCGATCATGACGATCTGGAGGGAGGCCGCGCGCGCTTGGCTCTCGGCCGGCACGACGGCGGCAATGGCGCTGGCCGAGACCGCCCATAGGCCCCAGACGACGACGGCGCCGAGGATGGCGCCCCGGTTATTACCCGAACCGCCGACGATCAGCATCACCCAGACCTGGAAGGTCAGCATCGGCAGGTAATTATCCGGGGCGATGAAGCCGATGAAATGCGCCTGCGCCGCACCGCCTAGGCCCATGATGGCACCGCCGATGGCAAAAGCCTGGAGCCGGAACCGCAGGGGGTTCTTGCCGAGCGCCGCCGCCGCCGTCTCATCCTCTCGGATGGCGCGCAGCACGCGGCCCCAGGGGCTTCGCCCTAACCGCTCCAACGCAAGGTAGAGCGCGACCACGACCACGATCATGACGGCGAGATTGAGCGCGCCGAACAGGGAGCGATCGGCCGCGAAACCGGCAAAGGGCCGCGGAATGAAGGCGATGCCGAAAGAGCCGCCGGTGACCCATTGCAGATTGAGCATGCAGAGCTGCACCACCACGGCAAAGCCGAAGGTCGCGATGGCCAGATAATCGGCCCGGAGCCGGATGGTGATGGCACCCAGCAGAAGGGTCGCGAGACCGGCGGCGAGCGCGCCCCCGGCCCAGCCGACCGCGATGGGCAGGCCGAATCCGCCTAGGCGATCGGCGGCATGGGGCGTGGTGAGCAAGGCCGAGACATAGGCGCCGATGGCCACGAAGCCGGACACGCCGACATTGAAGAGACCGGTCTGGCCCCATTGCACATTCAGCCCGAGGCAGATGACGGCATAGGTCAGCGCAACCGTCATGAAAAACGCGCCATAGCTGAACAGATCGAGAATCATGCCGCTCTTCCGAACAGGCCCTGCGGCCGCAGGAGGAGGATAAAAACGAGAATGACGAAGGCGACAGCCGACCGCCATTCGGCACCGACGAGTTGCACGGTCACCGCCTCGGCGAGGCCGACGATCAAACCTGCCAGCATCGCGCCGGGCACGCTTCCGATACCGCCGAGGATAGCGGCGGCGAACAAGGGCAGGAGCAAGTCGAGACCCATCTCCGGCCGGATTTGCACGATGAGCCCAGCCATGATGCCGGCGACACAGGCGAGACCCGCCCCCAGGATCCAGACGGTGCGGACGACGCCGCGCACGTCGATGCCAACCACGCCGGCGAGTGCCGGGTTTTCACTCACGGCGCGCATGGAGCGGCCGGCGGCCGTGCGCGTGAGCAGGAGATGAACGCTGAGCGAGAGCACAGCGGCGACGCCCAGGCACAGCAGTTGGTCGGGCGTGGCGCGCATGCCCCCGCCCAGGCGCAGCGCGATCTGCAAGTTGCTGGTGTAATAGTGGGGATTCGAAGTGAAGACGAATTCGAGCAGATTGCGCAAGGCGAGGGCCGCGCCGAAGCTCGCCATGACGAGAATGATGACGGCGCCGCGCCGGGCGCGCAGCGGGCGGAACAGAACCATATCCACCAAAAGCGCCAGCCCCGCCGTGAGCGCCACCGCCACGACCGCCGCGATCGGTAAGGACCATCCGAAGGAGAACGGCCCGATCGGCGCCGCGAGGGCGTCGGAGACATAGCCGAGCGCGCCACTGACCGCGAAGGCGAAATAGGCGCCCCAGGAGATGAACTCGCCATGCGCGAAATTGGCGAAACGAAGGATCGCATAGGTCAAGGTCACGCCGATCGCGCCGAGGCCGATCATCGACCCGGCAATCAGGCCATCCACTAAAATCTGAGCACTCATTGCGCCACCGCCGCCGCGCGATGACGGATGCCGAGATAGAGTTCGGCGACGATGGGATCATCGGCCAGTGTCGCGGCCGGCCCTTCATGCACCACCTGCCCCTCGACCAGAATGAGAGCGCGATCGGCAATCGCCAGCGCCGCCTTGACGTTCTGCTCCACCAAGACGGTCGTGACGCCGGTCAGATTGATCGCTTTCAGCCGCCCGAATACCTCCGCGACGATTTTGGGCGAAAGGCCCGCCGATGGCTCATCGAGGATCAAAACGGAGGGCTCGACGACCAACGCCCGCGCCACGGCCAGCATCTGGCGCTGACCGCCGGAAAGCTGTCCGGCGCGATGCGTCGGCCGCGATGCGAGATCGGGGAACATATCATAGACGGCGGCGATGCGCGTTTTCCGTTTGTCTTTGGGCAAGATGTTCGCGGCAATCTGGAGGTTTTCGTGAATGGACAGTGTCGCGAAGATGTTTTCGGTTTGCGGCACGAAAGCCAAACCATGGCGGATCTTGCGATGCGCGGGCGATGCGGTGATGTCCCTGCCGTCAAGAAACACCGCGCCGGAATGCACAGGAACGAGGCCCGCAATGGTCTTGACGAGAGTCGATTTGCCGGCGCCGTTCGGGCCGAGCACGGCGACACATTCGCCCGCGCGAATCGCCATGTCGATCCCCCGGACGATCGGCAGATCCGGTTCGTATCCTGAGATCAGGCGTTGCGTTCTCAAGACAGCAGTACTCATGCGGCGCCGCCGAGATAGGCATCGATGACGGCCGGATCACGCGCGACATCGGCCGGCTTGCCCTCAGCCAGCAACTTGCCCGCCGCCATCACCACGACCCGGCTGCACAGCCGCGCCACCATGTCCATGTTATGCTCAATGAGCAGGATCGTGCGACCCTGGGCGTTCAGCGCGCTCACCCTGTCGATGATCAGTTCCAGCAATGCCGGATTGACGCCGGCGGCCGGTTCATCGAGCAGGATCGCCTGGGGATCGGCCATCAGAATGCGCGCGAGTTCCAGCAATTTGCGCTGGCCGCCCGAAAGCACCCGCGCGGGTTCGAGCGCGAGTGGCGCGAGCAGCAGAAAGTCGAGCAGGGAACGGGCTTTTTCCTCTGCTGCCTTTTCTTCGGACGCAACGCGGCCAGGCCGTAGGAAGTTCATCCAATTCCGCTCGCCCGACTGTCCCTGAGCGCCCGTCAGCACATTTTCGAGCACCGTCATTTCTGCAAAGGGACGTGGAATCTGAAAGGTGCGGCCGATACCGCGCCCAATGCGCCGATGCGGACCTTCCTGCGAGACATCGACGCCACCAATCCAGATACCGCCCGCGCTGGGCTTCAGACTGCCGGCGATCAGATTGAACATCGTGGTCTTGCCGGCGCCGTTGGGTCCGATCAGGCCCACCATCTCGCCGCGCGCAAGGGCGATCGACACGCCGTCCACTGCGCGCATGCCGCCGAATTGCTTCACCAGATTGCGGGCTTCGAGGACAAGGCCCTCGCCGGCTAGACTGTCCTTCCCCGGCATAACAGACTCACCCTATGATCGCCCGAGCAACTGTTTGCGGTATTTTGACGGGCGGTCATAGACATTGACTATGAGGAAAACGTCAAGTAGCAGCGATGGGTCGCGCCTGGCGGAGGATGACCGGCCATGACTGACGCTAAAGCGGGTGACGATAGTTTCGAACTCTATGATCTCCGCGTCGATGTCGTGGCCCCGACCGGCGGCGCGATCTATTGCGGCGCCAAACCCGGCGATCATTTTGAATTGCGCGGCGAGATGCTGTTTCTGCCGCCCGGCCAAGGCATGTCCCTCTATTCCCTGGCCTCCGTGCTGCCCTTGCTGGCCGCCAAGCAGCGCCCGAGCGACCGCAACGACTGGATGACCACCGATACCGAAATCGCCTGCCCCGATCCGCACTGCTGCACCCGACTGCGGATCACGCGCCTTGGCTTGCGCCGGTTCAGTCACGGGGAGACCACGGCGGTTCCCCTTCCGCCAGTTTGACAGGGCAATGATGCAACGCGCGCGACTGGCGTCGGACCACGAGATGTCGCGCGTCATCCGGGGCGGCTGGCAGATGGCGGGCGGCCATGGCGACATCCGCCCGGCCGAGGCGATCCTGGACATGATCGCCTTTGCCGATGCCGGCATCACCTGCTTCGACTGCGCGGATATCTACACTGGCGTCGAGGATCTGATCGGCGCGTTTCGTGAGCGCTACCGGGACATGCGCGGCGCCGAAGCACTTGAGCAGATCAAGGTCCATACGAAATTCGTGCCTGACCTCGATAGTCTGACGCGCATCACCAAAGCCGATGTCGCGCGTATCATCGACCGGTCGCTGCAACGCCTGCGCACCGAGCGGCTCGACCTCGTGCAATTCCATTGGTGGGACTATGATGCACCCCGCTGGCTCGAAACCGCAGGCTGGCTGGGCGAATTGAGAAAAGCTGGAAAGATCCGGCACATCGGCGGCACCAATTTCGACACCGCGCATATGGTGGCGATCGTGAACAGCGGCGTGCCCCTCGTCTCGATGCAGGTGCAATACTCCTTGCTCGATCGCAGACCCGAGACAGCAATGATTACCGCCGCCGCCGAACGCGGCATGTCGCTGTTGTGCTATGGCACCGTGGCCGGCGGTTTCCTCAGCGACGCCTGGCTTGGCCGCACGGAGCCCAGCTCGCCGCTGGAGAACCGCTCGCTCGTCAAATACAAGCTGATCATTGACGATTTTGGGGGCTGGGATCTGTTGCAGACCTTGCTCTCAGCGCTGCGCGCCATCGCCGACCGGCATGGTACGGACATCGCGACGATCGCGAGCGCCGCCATCTTGGCGAGGCCCGGCGTCGGCGCGGTGATTGTGGGCGCACGCAACCGCGCGCATCTGGCGTCCAACCTGGCTATTTCGGATGTCATGCTGACGGGGGCGGATCTCGCCGAGATCGACGCTGTGCTCGCGCGGGCGAATCCGATCGACGGCGACGTCTATACGCAGGAGCGTGATCGCAGCGGGCGGCACGGCGCCATCATGAAATATAACCTCAGCAATTAGGAGACCTAAGATGAAAGGCCCACTCATCAGCGCGGCGATCCTCGCCTTGCTTGCCACCACCGCCGCCGCGCCCGCTATGGCCGCGAGTTGTGACATCACCGTCGGCATGGTGATGCCATTGACGGGACCGGCCGGCGCCTATGGCCAGGCAGGCGCCAAAGCGGTGGACATGGCCTTTCGCGATTTCAACGATGCCGGCGGCGTCCATGGCTGCCATCTGAACACCGACGCGCGCGACAGTGAAAGCCAAGGCACGGTGGCGGTCGATCAGGCAACGCAGCTCGTCGATATCAAGAAAGTGCCGGTGATCATCGGCGGCATCATCTCCTCCGAATCGATCCCGATCCTGACATCGGTCACGGCGCCCGCGCACGTGGTGCAGGTGTCGCCTGCCTCCTCCTCACCGACGCTCACCCAGCTCTGCGAGCAGGGCAAGACCAATGGCGTGTTCTTCCGCACCATTACCTCGGACGCATTGCAGGGCACGGCGGCGGCGAAATTCGCGATCGATAGCGGATTAAAGAAAGTCGCCATCATCGACGTCAATAACGATTTCGGCGTCAACATGGTGCGCGAGTTCTCCTCGGCTTACAAAAAACTCGGCGGCACCATCACCTCTATCACGCCGTATAATCCGAGCCAGGCGAGCTATTCGGCCGAGGCCAGCAGTGCGATGGCCGGCGACCCCGATGCGCTCTATCTCGTGAGCTATCCCGTTGATGGCGCGACGATCGCGCGCGCCTGGATCTCGGGCGGTGGTCCGCAGAAATTCCTGCTCAACGACGGAATGAATTCGCCGGACTTCATCAGCGCGGTCGGCGCCAAATACCTCAACGACGCCTACGGCACCTCCTCGGGTACCGACGAAACCGCCTCGACAAAATACTTCTACAGCAATTTCACGGCTTTTTCCGGCGGCATCAAGCCCGAGGCACCCGCCGCAGACCGATCCTATGATGCCGGGGCGATCGTGGCCCTCGCTATCGCCAAAGCGGGCAAAGGGGATGCGGCGGCCATTAAGGCGGCGATCCCGGAAGTCGTGGCACCAGGCGGCACGCCGATCTATGCCGGCAAGGACGAGTTCACCAAGGCCCTGGCCTTGATCGCTGCTGGCAAGCCGATCCGCTATGAGGGCGTCATCGGCCCGATCGACTTCGATCACTGCGGCGATATCACAGGCCCGTTCCGCCTATGGCGCATTCAAGGTGGCGACATCAAAACCGTCGGGCAGATGAGCGCCGAAGACGTGATGAAGATCACGACCGGCGCCCCTTGATGGCCGCCTACACTTTAACGGTCGAAGCCTCGTAAATCGCGTGGATCGACGCGGCAATCGCCGCGTCGAAGTCCGGGTCGGTCATGGACACGGTAAGACCCTCGGTCAAAGCGCGCGAAAAGCTCGCGATCATGCCGTGATTGGCAGAAAGGCGTTTGCAGGCCTCGGCCTGGCTGTAGCCACCCGAAAGCGCCACGACGCGGGCCACCTTCGGATGCGCGATCAACGGGGCATAGAAGTCGGTCACATCGGGGATGGTCAGCTTGAGCATGACCGGGGCACCCGACAGGGCGTCGAGCGCCTTGGTCAGTTCCGCGCGCAGGATGGCTTCCGCGCCCGCCTTGTCCGGGCTTTTGATGGAGACCTCGGGCTCGATGATCGGCATCAGGCCGTGGCCGGCAATCTGGGCAGCAATCTCGAACTGCTGGGCGACAATGGCGGCGATTCCCGCCTCATTCGGCAGATTGACGACAGAGCGCATCTTGGTGCCGAAGACACCGAGCGTGACGGCCCGCTCCAAAAGTGCGTCCAGCCCGCCGATTGGTTTCATCAAACTGACACCATCGGCCTCGGGTTGCAGGCCCTTATCCATCTTCAGGAAGGGAATGACGCCGCGATCTTCCCACAGGAAGGTCGGCACGGGTGTATCCCACACGACACCGTCCATCGTCTGTTCGAACAGGATGGCGGCAATGACCTTGTCGCCCGTGAAGGCGGGCGCGGTCATGATGCGGACCCGCATTTCATGCATCAGCTCGAACATCTCGGCCTCACCGCTATAGGCGGTGTCGGGAATGCCATACAGGCGCAGGGCGCCGGGGGTTGAGCCACCACTCTGGTCGAGGGCAGCGATGAAGCCCCCCTTGGTGGCGATCTGCGTCATCATCTCGTCATTGGCCATGATCGTCGCCCTCGCCTCAGACCGTTGCTCTAGAGAAAGCCGGCCCGGTCCAGACCGACTATCGTGTAGCCAATGAAATATTGGCATGGCGGTCGGCCTCAGCGCAACGTCACGGGGCGGCGACCGCCGGCGCGGTAGGTTCGGCACCTGGGGACGACGAAAGGCGTGTCCAGGAAGGCCGGCCCAGGATCTGCCTCAAGACGCGGCTGTCAGCCTATGTTTTGGGCAGATCGACGGCAATGCGTATCGCAGCCCAGGTAGCGTCCCGAAAAGCGACATGACGGCACCCGCGATGCCGCCATGCGCCGTCGTTGAGGAGGCAATTTTGTTCCTCTACCGTATTTATCTGATGCGTTCACAACCGTTGCGCGCGCGCACCATGCCTCTGTATCTAAACAGTCACAGAACTGCGCGTGACGAGACAACCTATGCGAGTTAAGCACCACATCAATCTGGCCGGCGACTAGCATCAAGGGTGCTCCGCATGCGAGCATCGATGTTCTGTCAACTACTCCGCGCCTGTTTCGATCTGGAAGGTGGCGGTCATGGCAAATATCATTTGGAACGGCAGTGCTGGAGACTGGACCGATCCAGACAATTGGACGCCAGCTCAGGTGCCCGTCTCGGGTGACACTGCAACGATCACCGGCACAGGCACGGCCGATGTTTCGATCAATGGTTCCGATTTCGTATCCATAAGCGGACTGGTCATGAACGATGCGCTTGGGTCGCTGGAAATCAACGGCAGCCTGACCGCAACCCAAATTCTGCTCCAGTCGGGAACCATCAACAATTATGGTACTCTGGCCGACACGACGGTTATCAACAGCGGCGGTGACTTCGAATTCGGCTATGGCCTGCTCAAAGGCGACACATGGCAGGGTAATCTCGAAGTCGGCGGCGAAGGAATGGCGGTCGTTCAGGGCGGCCTGACGACGAAGAGCCTGGACGGCACCGGGCCCGGCACCATCACCATCGACGGCGCCGATAGCACGCTGCTGTTCAACGATACCGAGACCTTTGATAACGCCACCATCACCATGGGCAGCGCCACCGGTCTCGCCAATCTCGACGCCGGCGGAACGGTGACCTTCGGGTCCGGCGTCACGATCCAGACGACGACCACGGCCTTCTTCGATGACAGCCTCGGCGGCGAGGGCACCATCGTCAATGACGGCACCATCATTGCCAGCGCACCGAGCGGCGAACTCGACCTTGAAAGCCCCACCTTCATCAATAACGGCGCCATCACGGCCACCGGCGGCGTGAAGCTGGACATCCAGCCCTACGGCACTTTCGCGAATAACGGTACCCTTACTGTCGGCAATGGCAGCGTCGCCTCCATCCAATATCTCAACGCCTTCACCAATACAGGCACCATCGCAATCAACGGCGGCGGCGAACTCGACCTCGACACCTATGCATCGGCCCTGACGCAGACCCAGGTGACCGGTGGCACGGTGGAGATCGACGGCCTGTTCAATGCCGAGGGCGAAACGCTCAACCTCGCGGCGGACAGCGCCTTCTCCACGATCCTCAACTACGGCACGCTGGAAAACGCGACCCTCCTCGAAAACGGCGGCACGCTCGACATCGGCTACGGCCTGTTCAAGGCGGACACGATCCAGGGCACGTTCGATGTCAACGGCGAGAGCACGGCGGAGATCCAAGGCGGCTTGACGGCGCTGAGCCTGGACGGCACCGGACCCGGCGACATCACCATCGACGGCGCGGACAGCACGCTGCTGTTCAACGATACCGAGACCTTTGACAACGCTACCATCACCATGGGCAGTGCCACCGGTCTCTCCAATCTTGATGCCGGCGGCACCGTCACCTTCGGGTCCGGCGTCACGATACAGACAAGCGCTGCGGACTTCTTCGATGACAGCCTCGGCGGCGAGGGCACCATCATCAATGATGGCACAATCACCGCCGACGCGACGAGCGGCGAGATGGACCTCGAAAGCCCCACCTTCATCAACAACGGCGACATTTCCGTCGCGTACGGGACCTCCCTCGACATCCAGCCCTATGGCACCTTCGCCAATAACGGCACCCTCACCGTCGGCGTGGACAGTGTTGCCTCCATCCAATATCTGAACGCCTTCACCAATACGGGCCTCATCACGGTGGATGCCGGCGGTGAACTCGACCTCGATACCTACGCCTCCGCTCTGACCAAGACGCAGGCGACCGGCGGCACGGTTGAGATCGACGGTCTGTTCAACGCTGAGGGCGAGACCCTGAACGTCGCCACGGACAGCAACTTCTCCACCATCACCAATAACGGCACGATCGAGAACGCGACCTTCGTTATCAACGGCGGCACGCTCGGCATTGGCAACGGCCTGTTTCAGGCCGACACGGTGCAGGGCAATTTCGAGATTGGCGGCGACAGCACCGCGCAAATCAAGGGCGGCCTGACCAGCGAAGCCCTGGGCGGCACAGGGGCCGGCAGCGTCACCATCGATGGTGACGACAGCACCTTGCAGTTCGACGACACCGAGACATTCAATAACGCTACCATCACTATGGGCAGCGCCACGGGTGTCGATACGCTTGATGCCGAAGGCACGCTGACGCTCGGCGCCGGCGTCACCGTGCAGACCGCCAGCGACATCAACGTGGTGAACCTCGAAGGCAGCGGCACCATCATCAATGACGGCACGATCACCGCGAATGCGACCGATGGCGAGGTCAATCTCGAAACCGATAGCTTCGTTAACAACGGCGCCATCACCGTCACCGGTGGCACAGACCTCAACGTCGAGACCGGCAGCGCCTTCACCAATGCCGGCACCATGACCATCAGCGACGGCAGCATCGCGTCGGTCCAGTTTATGGACAGCTTCACCAATACCGGCACCATCGCGGTTGATGACGCCACGCTGATCGTCGATACCGCAACGACGGCGGGGGCGACCGACGGCGTCACCCAGCTGAGCGGTGACGCGCTGGCGGTGTATGACCTGGATGTCGATGCCACGCAGACGGTCCAGTTCATGGACGGCACCAATAACGAACTCGACCTCGCTACCCCGAGCAGCTTCCAGGGCACCATCTCGGGCTTCCAGGAAGGGAATACCATCGACCTCGAAGGTTATGCCGGTGATACCTACAGCTTTGCTGACAACACGCTGACCTTCAGCGACAATGGCGGCGTCTCTGCCACCCTCTATTTCGCCGGCAGCTATACGGCGAGCGACTTCACGGCCACGGACACAACATCGGGCGATCTCCTCGTCACGACAGACGTGCTGCCCTGCTTCGTGGCGGGCACACGCATTCGCACGCCGCGCGGTGATGTCCGCGTCGAAACCCTTCGTGAGGGTGATGAGGTCATCACCGTAACCGATGGCGTCACGCAGGTGATGCCTGTCACATGGATCGGGATGCGCGCGGTGGATATCCTGCGCCATCGCGATGCGGACAAGGTCCGACCTATCCGCATCCGCCAGGGCGCCTTTGCCGACAACCTTCCGGCGCGCGACCTGCTTCTGTCACCCGACCATGCGATCTTCGCCGAGGGCGTCTTGGTGCCTGTGAAATATCTGGTCAATGGCACCACAATCGTGATCGAAGGCGCGGCACGCCAGGTCGTTTACGTCCATGTCGAACTGGCACAGCACGAGATTCTGCTCGCCGAGGGTCTGCCGACGGAAAGCTATCTGGAGACCGGCGGGCGCAATATGTTCCAGAACGGCGGCCTGCCCGTGGTGCTGCACGCGGACTTCGCCCGCTTGTCCTGGGACGCACTGGGTTGCCATGAACTGAAAGTGACGGGGATCGAAGTCGATGCGATCCGCGCGACGCTCGGGGCACGCGCCGATGACGTCGCGGGTCAGGCGCAGCGCCGCGCCGGCTGAGTAAACGATAGTCTGGCGGAATGCGCGCACTGTTCCGCCCTACATCAACCGCAAGGTCGTAGGGCGGAACAGTGCGGCGCGATCCGTGATCGATCCTTACGGGACGGCTGTCTGCGCCCACCCGTCACTCAGAGGTTCAAAGAAATTGACGGTCAGATGGAGCGACTTGTACAACCACTGGCCTTCGACACGCACATAGACATCGTCATAGGCCGCGACGAGAATCTTCGAAATCGGGCCATTCGGCTCATTCGCCGTCACCGGCTGCCATAAGCGCCATTTGCCGGTGGCCGTCTCGTCATCGATGACGGTGATGATCGGGTTCAGCACGAGATGAGCGGCGAAGGTCAGCGTGCGGGACACGCCTTTGAAGAAGGCGTGGATCGCGGCGCGACCTTCATAGCGGCCAAAGATGCCGCCGTCCCAAACCGCATCTTCGGTGAACAGGGCCGCAAGACCGTCCGGCTCGTAGCCCCGATCACAGAGATCGCAGTAGCGCGCTTTCATGGTCTTGATCAGTTCGGCGGCTTCCAGGCGCGCAATCCGCTGTTCGAGTGAAAGCGCGCTCATCTCAAAATTCCTGCAAATTGTCGCGCAGCATCGCATGGGCATAGTGCGTCCGTGTGAGGCCGCGCCGCTGCAGCGCCGGCACCAAGCCGTCGGCGATTTCCGTGATATACCGCCGGCTGACGCGCAGGACCGGCGTGCAGATCAGGAAGCCGTCGCCCCCAATCTCCGCCATCACCTCCCCCATCCGCTCCGCGACCTGATCGGGCGTGCCGATCAATTCCACCGAAGAGCAGAGACCCCCGCTGCCGTCGATCACGAGTTCGCGCAGAGTCTTGCCACTCCCCCAATTTTGGAACTTATCGAGCGAGCCTTGCTCGCCATTCGTGACCAACTGGTGCGGCAGTGGCCTATCGAGCTCGAATTGCGCAAAGTCGATTTCGGTGATGGCCGAGATGGAAGCCAGCATGTCATCGATAAAGCTTGGTGATTCCAGCATCCGCTGGTGCTTGTCCTGGGCGTCACGCGCCGTCTCCCCCAAGGTCGGCGTGACGAGGAACATCACCTTGATCGTGTCCGGGTCCCGACCGAGGGTGATGGCGCGGGCGCGGATATCATCGCGAAAGGCTTTCATGGCGGGCACGCCGCTTGCCACTGAAACGATCGAGTCGGCGTGTTTGGCGGCAAAGTCACGGCCGCGCGGGGAAGCGCCGGCCTGGACATAGACAGGTCGTCCCTGCGGTGACCGCACCGTGTTGAGCGGTCCACGCACCTTATAGAATTTGCCGACATGGTTGATCGGATGGACCTTCGTATGGTCGGCATAGACGCCGCGCGCCCGGTCTCGGACCACGGCATCCGCGTCCCAACTGCCAAACAGCTTGTCCATGACTTCCATGTATTCATCGGCCATTTCGTAGCGCAGCTCGCGCGGCGGCAGCTTGTCGAGACCGAAGTTCTGGGCCGCCAGATCCTCCGCGCTGGTCACGACGTTCCAGCCGAAACGCCCCTTGGTGAGGCTGTCGACCGTCGAGGAAAGACGCGCCATGAGAAAGGGCGGATAGCCCAACGTCGACATGGTGGCGACGACGCCGATGCGCGATGTCGCCATGCCCATGGCGACGGCGAGCGGAACGGGATCATGCTTCGGCGCCATCATGCCGGTCCGCAACCCGCCCTCGGCCGAACCGCCATAGGCCTCCGACACCATGAGCTTGTCTTCGATCATCATGTAGTCGAAGCAGGCACGCTCCAGCGTCTGGGCCATTTCGATATAGAACTGCCCGTCCCAGGGTTCACCCCCCTGACCGAAGGGCGACTGCCACTCATCGGGCGTGAAGTTCATGAACCAGCCGAGGTGGAAGCGCTTGTCGTCCATAGGAGTCTCCAGGTTGTCTTATCGTTCCTGGAAAGCAAGACGCAGGCCGAGAGCGATATAGATCGTGCCGACCGCGCGCCCCTGCCAGCGGCCGATGCGGCGATGGCCGCTCAACCAGCGGCTCACCTGACCCGCCGCGAGTGCGATGAGCGACGCATAGACCGCGCTCATCGCGACGAAGACGAGGCCGAGGGTCGCGAATTGGACGACAACGCCGCCATGCGCGGGGCGGATGAATTGCGGCAGGAAGGCCAGGAAAAACAACGCGGTCTTGGGGTTCAGGACCTCCGCCAGGATTGCCTGTCGGAAGGCGCGAGGCGCATCGACCCGGCGCGCGGAGGCCAGATGCAGGTCATCGCTCTTTTCGAACAGGGCACGGATGCCGAGGATCAGGAGATAGGCGACGCCGGCATATTTCACGATGCTGAAGGCGAGTGCCGATGTCATCAGCACGGCGGAGAGGCCGAAGGTCGCCATGGCCGTATGAACAAGGTCGCCGCAGGCAACGCCGAGGCCAGTGGCGATCCCGACGCGGCGACCGCCGCTCATCGATCGGGCCAGAACCATCAGCACGGCGGGTCCTGGGATCAGGAATAGCCCGAGCACGACCACCGCGTAGGTCAGCAAAGTTCCCGCGTCGATCATGGCTCTCTCCTCGATAGTCCTTGCCTATGTCAAAGACAGAACTGGACGAAGGCGGCAAGTCGTCGTTTCTAAGCAAGCCCAAGTCGTATGCAGGACAACGACCTGCTAGCATCCTCGGCAATGTATTTGCATGGAAAAGTCAATCTGGAGCTGGCGCTGCTGATGATCCTGCCCGGCCAGGATCAGACTCTTCGCGACATGCTGGGCGCGCATCGGCCTGGCCATGGCCTGGCGGGCGCCTTCTATACCGACCCCGACATTTATGCGCTCGATGTCGCGGCCATCTTCGAGCGGCAATGGATCTTCGCCGGGGCCACGTGTGAGATTCCCAAGCCGGGCAGCTTTATAACGCTCACCATCGGGCGCAGCCCGGTCATTGTATTGCGCGACCGTGGTGGCGAGGTGCGGGCCTTCTTCAATACCTGTCGCCATCGCGGCTTCAAGATCTGCGATGCCGCAAAAGGCCACACACCGGCTCTGATTTGCCCCTATCACCGCTGGACCTATCGGCTGGACGGCACACTGGCCAATGCAAAGCATATGCCGGCAGATTTCGATCCCGCCGCCTATTCTCTGGTGCCCGTCCATACGCGCGTTGTCGGCGGCACCATCTATATCTGCCTTGCCGATGAGCCGCCAGATTTCGCGCCGTATCAGGACGCGATGGTCCGCCAACTCGCGCCGCACAAGCTCGAAACAGCGAAAGTGGCGTTCGAGGCCGATCTGGTCGAATACGGCAATTGGAAAATGGTGATGGAGAATTCGCGCGAGTGCTACCATTGCGCGACCGGCCATGGCGAGCTGATGCGAACCTTCCTCGACATCTACGACTTCGCCAACCCGCAGGACTCGCAACCGATCCAGGACTATTGGAACAAGTGGGATGCCGCCGGCTATGAGTCGCGCATCTCCGAAGGACCCAATTATCGTGCCGCACGGTTGCCACTGACGGGCTCGTCAAAATCCATCACCATGGACGGAAAGCCCGCCGTCAAGCGGCCGTTAGGTGATGCGCCGCCGGATGCGTACGGTTCCCTCCGCTGGGTACATTATCCCTCGACCTTCAATCACTGCATCAATGACTACACGGTGCTCGTGCGCATGCTGCCGGTCGGGCCTGAAGAAACGCTGGTGACGACGAAGTTCCTCGTCGATGCCGAAGCGGTCGAGGGTGTGGACTACGACCTCGATACGCTGACCAAGGTCTGGACAGTGACGAACGACCAGGACAAGGCGCTGGTGGAGCGCAACCAAATCGGCGTGCGCTCCAGCGGCTATCGCCCCGGCCCCTATTCGCCATCCCTTGAAGCTGGGATCATCAAGTTCATCGACTGGTATCGCACCAAGCTCGGTGAGTATCTGGAGCGGGCACACTAATGGCGCGCGCGCAGCCGGAACGCACGACGCGGATCGGCTTCCTGCTGATCCCCGGCTTCGCGTTATTGCCTTACGCTTCGGCGATCGAACCTTTGCGCGCGGCCAACGTCATCGCCGATCGCACCTTGTATGAGTGGCATCATCTGACACCGGATGGCGCCGGCGTCGCAGCCTCCAACGGCCTCGTCGTCACACCGGATTGGGCCTGGCACCAGGCGCGGGATCTGGATTGGCTCATCGTCTGCGCCGGTTCCTCGGCCGTCGCATTCCGTGACCCGGTGACGCTGCGCCACCTCGCAACGCTGGCGCGGCAGGGTGTGCGCATGGGCGGCGTATCCGCCGGGCCGGTCGTGCTCGCGCGGGCGGGTTTACTCACTGGCTACCGCTTCACGCTGCATTGGGAGCTCGCCGCCGGCTTTACGGAAGAATTCCCCGAACTTGATCTTCGGCGCTGCCTGTTTGAAATCGACCGCGACCGATTGACGTGTTCGGGCGGGGCTGCGCCGCTCGATATGATGCATGCCCTGCTGGCGCAGGAGCATGGCACTGCGCTGGCCATGGCGGTGAGCGACTGGTTCCTGCAAACGGAAGTGCGAGAGGGCGGCCATCCGCAGCGCATGTCCCTGTCGGAGCGGTTCGGCGTGCGGAACCCGGCCTTGCTGCGTGTGCTGGCGCATATGGATTCGCATATCGAACATCCTGGCACGCGCGCCGAGCTGGCCGATGTCGCCAATGTGTCGCTGCGTCAGCTCGAACGGCTGTTTCGCGCCAATTTCGGGGTGACGCCCGGCGCCTATCACCTGCGGCTGCGGCTGGAACAGGCCCGCATGCTGCTGCGCCAAACCGGCATGTCGATCGTCGAAGTGGCCGTCGCGACAGGCTTCACCAATGCCAGCCATTTCGCCCATGCTTACCGCGGTGCTTTCGGCCGCACACCGAGCTCAGACGCCGCCCAACCCGTCTCCAAGACACGACCGGAGGCGGCGTCGCATGGCCTTCACGCCTGATCCGAAGTCGATCGCCGGCACCACGCTTATCGTCCATGAGCGGACGGAGGTTCTGGTGATTGGCGCCGGCCCAGCCGGTCTCGCGGCGGCGCTGGAAGCCGCCCGCCTCGGCCGCTCCGTCATGCTGGTCGATGAGAATCCAATCAGCGCCGAGACGATGGGTGAGAACGTGCCGCTGCATTTCGGCGGCGGCATGACGCAGGCCGTGCGTAACCGGAGTGCGATGCTGGAGGCCGTGGTCGCCAGCCAACCGGAGTTCGCGGAGGCCTTCGAGGCCGGGATCGACATTCGGCTCGGCACTGCCTGCTGGGGAATTTATGCGCCGAGTGCCACGGTCCGCTGGCTGCCGGGACCCGTGGCGGGACTGATGGAAGACGACAGGTCCTGGATGGTCGGCGCCGAGCGGATCATCGTCGCCGCCGGCCGGCGCGACATGGGCCTTGCGTTCGGGGGTTGGGAGAAGGACGGCGTGATGGGTATCACGGCCGCGCTGCGTCTCGCGACAACCTATGGCGCGCTGGAACCACGGCGGGTCGTGGTCCTCGGCAGCAGCACCGAGACCTTGCAGGCAGCATTGGCGTTACGTGATGCGGGCGTGGAGATCGTTGCTCTGGTCGATCCCGCGCCGGTGGCCGTCGGGCCGGCGGCACTGGTCGCAACGCTGGCCGCAGGCGGCACGCGTATGCTGTTCGGCCAGGCGCCACGCGGCGTCGAAGGCTGGTCCAAGGTCGATGCCCTTCTACTGAGCGACGACGTCCGCATCGATTGCGATGCCGTTCTGCTCGGCCTGGGCACCGTTCCGGTCATTGAATTGCTCGATTCCGCCGGATGCAAAACGCAGTTCGACGCCGGGCGCGGCGGCGTCGTGCCGGTGCTGGACGGCGCCCAGCGCACCAGTGTTTCGGGCATTTCCGCCGTGGGCGATTGCGCGGGCATCTGGCCGGAGAAGACGCTCGATCCTGACGTGGCACGCGCCGAAGGCTGCCTCGCTGCGCGCGATGAGGCACAGCCGATGCCGGAGGCGATCGCGCCCGGCTACGACCTCGGCACCTATCGCCTCGCTTGGCTGCGCGCCAGCGTGATCGACGCGGAGAGTACAGCCTTCGTGTGCCAATGCGAGGAAGTGACAGCGCGCGAGATCCTCGAACTCCGTCCGCCCCGCTATCTCGGCAGCCAGCCCGATCGGCGGAATGCCCGCGACCTGCGCAGCCTGCTGGGTGAGGGACCGCCAAACCCCGATCAGGTCAAGCGGCTGACGCGCGCCGGCATGGGCGTGTGCCAGGGGCGCCGATGCCGCGAACAGGTCACCGGGTTGCTCGCCTTGGCCAGCGGCATGGACTACGGCGCCATCCCGGCAGCGACACATCGTGCGCCGGTGCGGCCCATGCGCCTGACTGTCGCGGCCACCGCCTCCACCGAATCGGCCACAATGGCGCAGCATTGGGACACTTGGTTCGGCATGGCGTCCCAATACGTACCGCCCTGGGATGTGCCGGACACCTATACCGCCGCCGGACGCGACCCGACCGCCGATGTGGCCAGCGAATGAGTGAGATCGCGGGCGCATCGGTCGTCATCATCGGGGGCGGCGCCACCGGCCTCAGCGCGGGTTGGTGGCTGGCGCAGGCGGGCGTGGATGTGGTGGTGCTGGACAGCGGCATCGTCGGCTGGGGCGCCTCCGGCCGGAACGGCGGCGGCTGTTCGCATCATTTCAGCCCGCTTTTCGTGGAAGAGCAGCGGTTGTGGCCGCAGATGGATGCGCTGCTCGGATACCCCACCGAGTTCCAGCCCAAGCGCATTCGCATCGCTTATGACGAGCGGCAGTTGAGCCTCTATGGGCAGGCGGTGCGCAATGCGGCGCGGCAGGGATTCGGGTCGGATCTGCTCGATGCGCAGCAAGTGCGGGAGATGGTGCCGCTCGCCGGGGAAGACGCGGTCGGCGGCTATTTCTACAAGTTCGGCGGCCATGCCAATCCGCATCGCACCGTGCAGGCCTATGCCTGGGCAATGCAGGATCATGGTGGCCGCGTCTTGCAACATACCCGTGTCCAGGGATTTCGCCGCGCGGGCGGACGTGTGGTCGGCGTCGTCACCGATCGCGGTGAGATCGGCTGCGACCATGTCGTGATCACCGCCGGCCCCGCAACCGGCGTGCTTGCGGCCATGCTCGACCTCGATGTGCCGATGGTCGCGGCGCGGGCCGAAATGATCGTGACCGAACCGCTGCCGCTGATGCCGCTCGGCGGCGTGGATGGCAACGGCCTGTACGGTCGGCAGACGCTGCGCGGCAATCTCGCCTATGGCGGCGGCCCGCATGAATGGATCGAATTCGGCGAGGCGGCTGGGCCGCATAAGGCTGGGCCGCCACCGAGCACGCCGTTGATGTCCCATATCGCGGGGCGCCTCGCGCGCATGTTTCCTCGCGCCGGCCATGCGCGGATCATTCGCAGTTGGGCGGGCGTCATCGAAAACACCCCCGATGGACGGCCGATCATCGATCGGCCGTCCGAGACCGATAATGTGGTGATCGCCACATTATCGAGCATCGGCTTCGGCCTTTCGCCCGCGACCGGTCATGCCATCGCCGAATTGGTTCAGAACGGCGCTTGCAGTTTCGCGGATCTTTCGAGTTTCGCCTTGTCCCGCTTCCGCGTGTTGGAGCCTGATTGGCGCTCCATCCAAGGTTGGCGCAACGAGGTGTCTGCCTAACCCCTCATCACCCAACAACAGGAGGCCTTTATGAAGACGTTTCTTCTCAGTTTGCTCTTCGCGACAAGCCTGGCGTCCTTTGCCCAAGCCGACGGCATCAAAATCCTGAACAGCGATGTTCACTACCCAGAAGGACCTGTGTGGTACAACGGAAAGCTGTATTACATCGAATATGACCGCAACACGGTCGATACGTGGGATGGCAAAAAGAACGCCATCTTCGCCTCTCAAAAGGGCTGCGGCCAATCCGCCGTCGTGAATACGGCGAATGGCGAGTTCGTCACGACCTGCTACGACAATGGCACCATCGGTCGCATGGCAGCGGACGGAAAGCAGCTGCCGGCCTATACACAGGACAAGGCTGGCAACAAGTTCGTGGGGCCGAACGATCTGGCCCCTGACACGAAGGGTGGCATTTACTTCACCGCTTCGGGCGACCAAGGCCCCGTCATCGACGGCAAGGTCTTCTATATCGCCAAGGACGGCACGATTACGCAGGAAGCGGTGGATCTGCACAATGCCAACGGCCTTGCCGTCTCGAAAGACGGGAAAATCCTTTATGTGGTCGAGACGGAAGACAATCGGCTGTTGCAGTTCAAGATCGCACCCGATGCGTCACTGTCCGATCGTCGGGTGTTTCTCAACCTCGACGACATGACCAATCACGTCACGCACATCTGGCCTGATGGGGTCAAGATCGATTCGAAGGGTGCGATTTATATCGGGCAAAGCCCCCGCGATGTTCACGCGCCGTTGGTCGGCATCATTTTCATTGTGGACGCAACCGGCAAGCTGCTGCGTGAACTGAAGCTGCCCTCGCCCCAGGTGCCGAACCTTGCCTTCAGCCCCGACGAGAAAACGGTCTATGTGACTGCCCTCGATCAAATCGACAAGTCGCCTTACATGGGCAAGATTTACTCGATCCCAAATAATTAGAGCAGAGCCCGAGCGCGAGTCACTAGACGATGCCTTCATCCCAGTCGAAGGGCTCGCGCAGGTTCGCCACGAGAAAATCGATCAAGGCCCGCACCTTGGACGGCATGGCCGAGGTTTCGGGATAGACGACCTGGATCGCGTCCGGCACCGGTGTCCAGCCTGCGATGGAGAGGCTGATCAGATCGCCGGCGCGCATCGCGTCCCCCACCACGAATGTCGGCAGAACCACGAGGCCGAGGCCGGCGCAGGCGGCCTCCAGCAAGGTTTCGCCGCTATTCGCCGTCAGCCGGCCGTGCAGCACGATCGATCGCGGCTCGGCCGGCTCCGTCGAAGAGGCAAAGCGCCAGATATGGCCCGCGGCGGCATTGGCGTAGCCGAGGCAGGAATGCGCCGCCAGCGCTTCCAACGTCGCAGGCAGGCCGGCAGCGTTCGCATAGGCCGGGCTGCAACACAGCGCCCGGCGGCTGGCGCCCAGGCGACGGGCGCGTAATGCGGAATCGCCCAGGCGCCCGATCCGCACACCGAGATCGTAGCCGCCGCCTTGGAGATCGACGTGACGGTCATCCAAATCCAGGGCGATTTCGACGCGCGGATTGTCTTGCATGAAACGGGCAATGAGGCGCGCGAGATGGCGGGTGCCGAAGCTCATTGGTGCGGCGAGGCGGATCAGCCCCTGAAGATCGCCGGAGCGGGCGGCGACCTCATCACTCATGGCATCGAGCTGCGCGAGCAGAGCACGGGCGCGGTCATACAGCAGCGCGCCCGTATCGGTGGGCGTCACCCGCCTTGCGGAGCGATGCAGCAGCTTGGCGGAGACGGTGGTTTCAAGATGCGCGATACGCTTGCTCACCACCGATTTCGCCAAGGACATGCGGGCGGCGGCAGCCGTGATGGTGCCGCAATCGACAACCTGAACGAAGGTCGAGAGGTCTTCGGTGCTCGGGCGCATCGTTCGACAATAGCGAACGATGGGTTTCGCGGCCATGCCTTGCGGGCGACCCTCGCGAAGAACAGGTTAGAGGCCACGGAACGCCTGACCCCCAGGCCGACCTTACCGAAAGAAAGACCGATGCAGCTTCACGGCATCCATCATCTGACCGCCGTCTCGGCCGATGCCCGAGGCAACAAGGACTTCTACACCCGCGTCCTCGGGATGCGGCTGGTGAAGAAGACCGTCAATCAGGACGATACCAGCGCCTATCACCTGTTCTACGCCGATGGCGAAGCGAGCCCGGGCACGGACATCACCTTTTTCGATTGGCCGACGGCGCGCGAGAAGCGCGGCACGCATAGCATCGTGCGCACGGCGCTCCGCGTTTCCGGCGAAGGTACCCTGGCCTATTGGCTCGCCCGCTTCGACGAGCTTGGCGTGTCGCATGGCCCCGCGAAGGAGCGTGACGGACGCATGCAGATCGACTTCGAGGATCCAGAAGGTCAGCGCCTGACCCTGGTGGATGACGGTGGCACGGGCCCCGTTCATCCTTGGGCGCGCAGCAGCGTGCCGACCGAATATCAGATCCGGGGCCTCGGCCCGATTACGATGAGCGTGCCGACCCTTGCCCCGTCCGAGCAGTTCCTGGTCGAGGTCATGGCCATGCGCCGCGCCCGCACGTACCAGATCGACGGCGTGACGGTGCAGGTGTTTGAGATGGACGAAGGCGGCCCGGCGGCGGAGCTGCATGTGCGCGTCGAGCCGACGCTCGCCCCGTCTCGACCGGGTGCCGGCAGCGTTCACCACGTCGCCTTTCGCGTCGCCGATGACGAATACGAGTATTGGGCGAACAGGTTTCGCGACCTGCGGATCCCCTCCAGCGGGCCGGTCGATCGCTTCTATTTCCGCAGCCTCTATACCCGCGAGCCCGGCGGCATTCTGTATGAGATCGCGACAGACGGCCCGGGCTTCGCGACGGATGAGGCGGCGGACGCCCTGGGCGAATCGCTGTCGCTGCCGCCCTTCCTAGAAGGCAAGCGCGCCGCAATCGAGCGGGGGCTGAAGCCGATCTGAGCATGGTGAGCCTGCGTGCCCGCCTGTTTGTGTGGTTCCTGAAACGGACCATGAAGCGGCGGCACGGCAGCGATTTCGATATCGCCGCCATGCGCGCCGGGGCCGGCGGGCGCGTGGTCAAGGTGCCAGACTGTCTTGTCGTGACACCCGGCGATGTCGGCGGCATTGCGGGCGAATGGGTGGAGCAGCGCCGCGGACAACCCGCCGCGACGCTGCTCTATCTCCATGGTGGCGGCTATTTTTTCTGTTCCCCGCGCACGCATCGCCCGATCACCCTGGGTTTCGCGCGGCGCGGATTCCGCGTGTTTGCGCCGGCTTACCGACTGGCGCCGGAACATCCCTTTCCGGCCGCCGTCGAGGATGCGGTGGCGGTCTATCGCGGCTTGATCGCCCAAGGCATGCCGGCGCAGAGCATCACCGTGGCTGGCGATTCCGCGGGCGGCGGATTGGTGATGGCCATGCTGCTGTCGCTTCGCGACGCGGGGGACGCGCTGCCAGCGGCGGCCGTGTTGTTCTCCCCCTGGACTGATCTTGCCGCGACCGGGGCATCCCTGACACGGAACAGCCACAGCGACGCGATGTTCTATGGCGACCAGATCGCTGAAGGCGGCGCGATCTATCTGGCCGGCGCCGATCCGCGCTCGCCCCTCGCCTCACCGCTCTATGCGGCTTTGCACGGACTGCCGCCGCTGTTGATCCATGCGAGCGATGACGAGGTTTTGCTGGATGACAGCACGCGCTTGGCAGCTCGGGTTCACGCCGCCGGTGGCCGCGCGACCCTGCGGACATGGCGCGGCGTGCCGCATGCCTGGCCGATCTTTTCATTCTTGCCGGAAGCGCGGCAGTCGATGGACGCGGCGGCGGCGTTTTTGCAGGCGGCGTTTTTGCAAACGGGTTAACGTCGTCGCCGACCCGGGCTAAACACCACCCATGAGCCTCGACCCGATCTTCACCAACGGCCGGCTGGTACTGGCCGACCGGATTCTCAACGGCAGCCTCTCTGTCAGCGACGGCCATATTGCCGCCATCGACCCCGGCCGCAGCGCCGCCACCGGCGCGATCGACCTTGACGGCGATCTGCTGATCCCTGGGGTGATCGACCTCCACACCGATAATCTGGAGCGCCAGGTGCAGCCGCGACCGAACGCGCGCTGGCCCTCCCGGTCCGCCATGATCGCCCATGACGCGCAATGCGCCGCGGCCGGCGTCACGACGGTGTTCGATTCCTTCTGCGTCGGCGATCTCGGCTTTGAAGAGGATCGTAAGCGAACTTTGGTCGATGGCGTGCGGGATATGGACGCGCTAGCGGGTGCCGATCTTCTCAAGTCGGACCATCTTTTGCATCTGCGCTGCGAGCTTCCAGCCTTCAACATGGAAGCCCAGTTCGACCCCTATGCCGAGCATCCGCGCTTGCGTCTGGTCAGCGTCATGGACCATTCGCCGGGCGTCGGCCAATGGGGCGATGTGTCCCAGTATCGCGCTATCCTGAAGCGCGATGGCCTCACGGAGACCGAGATCGACCTCCGGCTGGACCAGCATGCGGCGGTTCGCGCGCGCTGGCGTGGCCCGAACAAGCGCATCGTGCTGGACCGGATGCGTGGTCGCGCCATCACCATCGCAAGCCATGATGACCGGACCGAAGAGGAAATAGCCGAGAATTTTGCGGACGGCATCGGCATTTCGGAATTCCCCGTATCGATGGCAGCCGCCCGCGCCGCCCGCGCCTGTGGGATGGAGATCATCGCCGGAGCGCCGAATATCGTGCGCGGCGGCTCCCACTCCGGCAATGTCGCCGCCGCCGACATGCTGCGCGCCTCGGTGGTGGATGCCTTCGCCTCGGATTACGTGCCGGCGAGCCTGATCGAAGCCGCCTTCATGGCGGTGGAAATCGCGGAGATCGCCCTGCCGCAGGCGATCGCCCTCATCACAGATCGGCCGGCGCGCATGGCCGGCCTTTCCGGTCGCGGCCGGATCGAGGTCGGGCTCGCCGCCGATCTGGTGCAGGTGCGCGTGCATGACGGCATGCCCATCGTGCGGGCTGTCTGGCGCCGTGGGATAAGGATCGCCTGATGACCGACAGCGCCTTTCGCGTCGCCGTCTATTACGCGCCGGAGCTGGACGACCCCTTATGGCAGGCCGGCACGCGCTGGCTGGGGCGCGACCCGGAGACAGGTGCAACCCTCGCCTCACCCGAGACGGGTATTGCCGCGCTCACAGATGAGCCGGCCGGCTACGGTCTGCATGCCACATTGAAGCCGCCGATGCGGCTTGTGACTGGCATCAGCTACGAGCATTTCCACGACGCGGTGACGCGTTTGGCTGCCGGTCTTTCGCCGTTCGCCTTGCCGAGGCTGGCGGTCGAGGATTACGGCGACTTCCTGGCGCTGCGCGACCAGGAGCCCAGCATTCCCTTACAGGCCCTGGCCGATTGCGTCGTCGCCACGCTCGATCCCTTCCGGGCACAACCCGGCGAGGCCGAACTCGCCCGCCGTCGCAAACACGGCCTGACACCGGGCCAGGAGGCGATGCTGATCCGTTGGGGCTATCCGCAGGTCTTCGCGTTGTGGCAGTTCCACATCACGCTGAGCCGACGGCTGAACGCCGAGGAGATGGCCCGGGCCAAGCCGGTGGCCGACGCGTATTTCGCGGCGGCGGTCGGCCTGCCGCGCCAGGTGTCGTCGCTCGCTTTGTTCACGCAGCGGGATGCGGGCGCGCCGTTTCTTTTGGCCGAGCGGTTCCCGTTCGGGGGATAGCCGATCGCGTCACCCGCGCGCGCTGTTCACAAGCTTGTGTAAATCATCGAGGCTCACGGCGCCGGGCACCAAACGGCCACCCACGATGAGCGCCGGCGTGCCGGTCACGCCGAGGGTCTGAGCAAGGGCCGCGTTCTCAGCCAGCTTGTTGGTGATCGTGGCGTCGCTCATGTCATGGATCAGGCGATCGGGGTTCAGGCCGATCTGCGTCGCGGCCATCCGCAGGCTTGCTTCCGTCGCCGGGGCGGGATCGCTCATTAAAGCCGCCTGCATCTTGTCGTAGCCACCTTGCATCTGGGCCGCCAGCAAGGCGCGAGCACCGACGACGCTGCTCGGCCCGAGGATGGGGATGTCCTTGAAGACCACGCGCACACCGGGGTCCTGCTGCGCCAGCGTCACCAGCAGGGGTCGCATCTGCCGGCAATACGGGCAGCGAACGTCGTAGAACTCCACCACCGTGACATCGCCCTTGCGATTGCCAATGACCGGATCGGCGGCATTGTCGATGAGGGCAGCGCGTGACGCCGCGATGGCATTGCTCTGGGCCGAGGCCTGGCTCGCCTGGTCCTGTGCCTGAAGGGCCCCGATCGCATCCCGCAGGATCGAGGGGTCTTGCACCAATTCCTGCCGAATGAGGCCAATGACCTCGGCGCGCTGCGACGGACTTAAGGCCGAGGCTGGCTGGCTTTGTTGGGCAAAGGCGGCGGCCGAGCCAAGTAGACCGACGCCGAAAGCGCAGGTCATCAAAAGACAGCGGAAGACCATGGCATCGTCTTTCTTCGTAGCGCCTGCGGTTGCCGCGCGAATTGAAGGCGTTTATGGCATTTTTCCCAAGCATGAACCAATGTGGAGCGGCGCGATTGCGCCCAGAAATTATGATGGCACCTTCGCGTTCCACGGCTCACCGTCGTTTGCTGGGCAAGACGTTCTTCCGAACAACGGCAGCGATGATGTCCACCGCCCTGATGGTCAGCGGCTGCGGTCTGCTCACCAAGCGGCTGCCGGGGGCCGGGCCGAACCCGAATGACATGCCGGCGCCGGGCGTCGTGACCAGTACCTGGAATGGGGCAGTGGTGGCCGATGAGCCGCAGGCTACCCTGGTCGCGCGGGCGATTCTCGCCGCTGGCGGCAATGCGACCGACGCCGCGACTGCCCTCGCCTTCGCGCTGATGGTGACCTTACCGTCCCGCGCATCGCTCGGCGGCGGCGGCGCCTGCCTCGTCTATTCTCCGACCATCAAGGCGGGCACACGCAATGGCCCGCAGGCCTTCGTCTTCCTGTCCCCCGCCGCATCCGGCGGCGGCAGCCGCGCCGCTGCCGTGCCCATGACGGCACGCGGCCTGCTGTTGATGCAGGCCATCTATGGCAGCAAGCCGATCGACCAGCTTATTGGGCCGGCGCAGCGCCTGGCGTCGCTCGGCGTGCCGGTGTCACAGGCTTTCGAGAATGATCTTTCCGTCGTCTCCGGCCCCTTATTCGGCGATCCCGTAGCGCGGGCGACCTTCGGCGATGCCTCCGGCGCGCCGCTCGGCGTCGGGCAGCCCATGGTGCAGCCGGCCTTGGCCGATACGCTCAGCCAGCTGCGCATTAAGGGCGTTGCCGATCTGTATCAGGGCGATCTCGCCCAGAGCCTGGTCCGTGGATCGGCCATGGCGGAGGGTCCTATCAGCATGCAGGACCTGACGAACGCCGTGCCGCGCCAGATGGACCCGATCGACGTCGGCGCCGGTGGCAACCACGCAACCTTCCTACCGCCGCCGGCGGATGGCGGCCTGGCCGCCGCCGGTGCCTATGCGCAACTGCGGGCCCAGGAAGGGGATATTGCTGGCGCCAACGCCGCCGCGCTCGCCATCGCCACGGCCTATCGCGCGGGCACCGATGCCCAGGATCCAGCGGCGCTGCTGCAGGAGACGAACCTGCCGCGTGGCAATCTGCCGGAAGTCGCGGCCTCGACCAGCTTCGTCACGCTCGATCAATACGGCGGCGCTGTCTCCTGCTCGCTGACGATGAACAACCTCTTCGGCACCGGTCGCATCGCGCCCGGGACCGGGATTCTTCTCGCGGCCTCCCCCGCCCATGGCCAAGCGCCACTGCTCTCGGCCTCCCTCGTCTGGAACAAGCCGACGAACACCTTCCGGGCCAGCGTTGGCGGCAGCGGGCAGCAGGGCGCGCCGCTCGCTGTCGCCCTCACCACAGACTATGCCCTGCGCCAGGAGGGTCGTGATTTCGGCAGTGTGGTGCCAGAGCCGGGTCGTGCCAATGCCATCAGCTGCCCCGGACGCGTGCCCGGCCGGTTCAAAAGCTGTATCTGGTTGACCGATCCGCGTGGCGCCGGCATGGCCACAGGCAAGAACTAAGGCCTGCCGTGTCGCTGAAGGTTGGGCGCGGCGGCGACATCCCCCCGTTTCGGGTGATGGACGTCATTGCCGCGGCCAATGCCCATGATGCGGCGCGCGGCCCCGGCGACCCTGCGGTCATTCGCATGGAAGTCGGCCAGCCCGCTCTCGGTGCCCCAGCCGGCGCTGTGGCCGCCGCATCCCATGCTCTGCGGAGCCTGCATCCCCTGGGCTATACGGAGGCTTTTGGCCTTCCCAGCCTTCGCCGCCGAATCGCCGCACATTACGGCGCCTGGTACGACCTCGATCTGCCGCCCGAGCGGATTGCGGTGACCACGGGGGCTTCGGGCGCCTTCCCACTGGCTTTCCTCGCGGCCTTCGACCAGGGCGATCGCGTGGCTATGGCCGCGCCCTATTATCCCCCTTACGTGAATATCCTGACGGCGCTGGGCATGCGGCCGGTGATTGTCGAGGCGGGCGCCGAAACCCGGTTTCAGCCGACCATCGCGGCATTGGAAGCACTCGACCCACCGATCGACGGCCTCATTCTCGCAAGTCCCTGCAATCCGGCCGGAACGATGCTCCATCGCGACGAATTGGCTGCGATCGCCCAGTGGTGCCACCGGCACGGCGTGCGGTTGGTGAGTGACGAGATTTATCACGGGCTGCAATACGACAGCCCGATTGCGACGGCGGCTGAGTTCAGCCCTTCCGCGATCGTCGTGAATAGCTTTTCGAAATACTTTTCCATGACCGGCTGGCGGGTTGGCTGGATGGTGCTGCCCGATGACCTGCGGCGCCCGGCCGAGCGGCTGGCGCAGAATATGTTCATCTCGGCACCCCATATCGCGCAAGTGGCGGCCGAAGCCGCCTTCGACTGCACGGAGGAGCTTGAGGCGCGGCGCGCGGGATATCTGCGGTCCCGTGATCTGCTGCTGGACGCGCTGCCCCGCGCGGGCTTCGCCCGGCTGAGTCCGGCGGAAGGCGCCTTCTATCTCTACGCTGATATTTCGGATCGGGACGAGGAGAGTCCGGCCTTCTGCGCGCGATTATTGCGAGAGCTGAGCATCGCCGCCACGCCCGGCGTAGATTTCGACGCCAGGCGTGGCCAGCATTTCGTGCGTTTTAGCTATTGCGCCGGGGAAGCGCAGATCGCCAATGCGGCACATCGGCTTTTGGCGTGGCGAGATCAGGTGCGCGGATAACGGCTCAAAATCGCGCGGGCGCCGAGATTGATGGCGAGCACCGTCAGCATGACGAGGAAGGCCGCTGCGAAGGCCAAGGCATGGGCCGATGCGAAGGGCTGATTGATAAAACTCCAGATCACATATGTCAGATAGCCGATCGGCTCATGCGTGAACTTGCCGTTCCAAACGTAGTTCGACCAGCCGGCCGTGTAGATCAGCGGCGCCGTCTCACCCACCGAAATCGCGAGGGAGAGCAGTGTCGCCGTCAGGATGCCCGGCAGTGCCACCGGCAACAGCACCCGTTGCACGACCAGCCGATCATTGGCGCCAAGAGCGTAAGCGGCCTCGCGCATCGGGATCGGAATCTGGCGCAGCACGAGTTCGGTCATCTTCGCCATATAGGGCAGGATCATGATGGCGATCGTGATGGAGGCGGCGAGAACGGAAAATTGCCAGCCGAGCCAGATCACCATGGTGACATAGGAGAAGTAGCCCAGGACGATCGAAGGAACGCCGGTGAGCACATCGGCAAGAAACCGCACCATCGACCCGTAACGCGTGTTGCCGAATTCAGACAGGTAAATGCCCGCGCCGACCCCGATGGGCACACCGATGATGAGCGAACCGGCGGACAGAACCAGCGTGCCGGTTATGGCATTAAGCAAGCCGCCACTGACGCCCTGCGTCGTCGTCGTAAACAGCGCTGGCGACATCGCCGAAATGCCACGCACGAAGACGAGCACGATGATATCAATCAAAGGCGCCGCGACGAGCAGGAAGGCGATGCAGCACAATACCCAACCGATGAGGCTGCTGCTGCGACGTTTGCCAATCGAACGGCGCTTCGTCTGCGGAAGGGCCAGGGTCGCGGATGCGCTCGCCATCAGGAAGCACTCCGTGAGCGGACCAGAAGTCGCGCAATGACATTGACGATAACGGTAATCACGAACAGCACGATGGCGATCTCGGCCAACGACTGCACGGCCAGGCCAGACTGATCCTGCTCCGCGCTGTCCAACTGGGACAGAATGAAGGAGGCCATGGTGCTGATCGGGCTCATCAGGCTGTGCGGCATATAGTTCAAGGCACCGCCGGACACCATCAGAACGGCCATGGTTTCACCCAAGGCGCGACCGAGGCCGAGGATGATGGCGCCGATGATGGCAGGGCGGACCATGGGCAGCATGGTGCGGCTGACCATTTCGAACTTGGTCGTGCCAAGGGCATAGGCCGCTTCCTTGGCTTCGCGCGGAATGCGCGTCAGCGCGTCATACACCGTGATCGTAATGACGGGGATGACCATCAGCGCCAAGACGAGTGAGGATGAAAGTAGACCGAAGCCACTGCCGCCACCGGCGGCGAAAAAGGGGAGAAAGCCAAAGATCGCCGCGAGGGCAGGGGCGATCAGATGCGCGACCAACGGAACCAGAACGATGATGCCCCAGAGGCCGTAGACGACGCTCGGCACGACGGCGAGCATCTCGACGACGATTGACAAGGGCGTCCGCAGCGTACCGGGCACGCCTTCCGCGAGGAGCACAGAAATACCAAGGCTGATCGGCACGGCGACCAAAAGGGCGAGAGCCGAACTCGCAAGCGTGCCCGCGACAAAGACGAGGCAGCCATAGGTCGCACCGACAGGCGCGAGCACACCATGGGTCATCACCGGGTCGGCGTAGAGATTGCCAAGATCCCAGGTCTTGGTAAGCAAAAAGCCAAAGCCGTTGAACTTGATCGCAGGCCAGGCATAAACGACCAGGAACAGCAGAACTGCGAAGATCGCGAGGGGTATAACCCCCGCGAGCACCAACAAAAGAACGCGGAACGGCTGAATAGCCGCTCCGCTCTTCGCGGTCTTCGATGCCGGCCCAGGAAGACTGGCCGGCATCATATCAACCAAACGTTCGCTCATCCGATCAAGAAGAAATCGTCGCGATCCGAGCGTGGCTCTCGGCGCGGATCTTGTCGAGCAGCGGAATGAAATGCACGCGGCCGAGGTAATCCATGGCGCTGCCGCCATTGGGATCGATCGCCCAGGTAAGCAGGCCCTTGATCGCCTTGGCCATCGCGGCGCTCGGCTGCATCTTATTCACGATGGCATATTCGTAGTTGATGATCGGATAGGCCATGTCGCCATCTGCGAAGATCAGGCTGATGCGCTGATCGGCCGGGGTCTTGTCGATCAGGCCGGCGGCGGCGGCGCCGACGGTGGCCGGGTTCGGCAGGACGAACTGGCCCGCCTTGTTCTGCAGGGCAGCGACGCCGAGGCCAGCGGCCTGAACCTGAGCCGCGAAGCTCACGCCGATATAGGACAGCGAGTAGGGGTTCTGCTGCGTGGTCTGCACCATGCCGGGGTTGCCGATGGCGCCGATGCCACCCTGAACGGCCGGCCAGCTGACCGTGGTGCCGTAGGCCGAGGTGCTGGCCCATTCCGGGGTGGAGAAGCTGAGATACTGCGTGAAGATGAAGGTATCGCCGCTGCCATCGGTGCGATGGATCGGGAGAATGACATGCTTCGGCAGCGTGATGCCGGGGTTCAGCGCCGCGATGGCGGCGTCATCCCAGGAGGTGATCTTGCCGCTGTAGATGCCGGCGAGCACGGGACCGCTCAGCTTCAGGTTACGGTCGTTCAGGCCGGGCAGGTTGTAGACGACATTCTGCGCCGAAATGGCGAGCGGAATGTTCAGCATGTCGGGGTGCTTCTTGACCTGCGGATTGGCCATATAGGCGTCCGAAGCGCCGATCTGCGCGATGCCCGCAACCGCCTGGGCGATGCCGGTGCCGCTGCCCGTGCTCTGCGTCGTGACGCGAATGCCGGGAACGATCTTCTGGTAGCCGCCAACCCACAGGTTGAACAGCGGGTAGAGCAGGCTGGAGCCGGTCTCGAGGATGGTCACCTCCTCGGCGCGTGCGGAACGCGCGATGCCGCCAACGGTGAGGCCGACCGCGGCAAGGCTGATCGACTTGAGGAATTGAGCGCGCGTGAGGCGCGCGGGCACCAAGTTGTCCGACATGAAATCTCCGAGCCAAATGAAAACGCAGCCAGAGCGGCTGTGTTGCAGGCGTGTAGGGAGGCATAGCCGCGACTACGATGACAGTCGCGTTGCAGTTTGATGACATCATCCCGTTGGGTGGCGGCGCGCGGCGCCGCTCCGTGATGAAAATGCGTGGCGCGACGCGGTCGAGCGCGATAGTCACACTGTCTCGGGATCGTCTCGCGCAAAGACATCCTCCGGAAGGGAGTTTCGATGCAGTTCGACGTGATGCCGCCGTCCATCGCCAGCCTGCTGCATCAGCCGGAACTTCGGCTGCTGCTGGCCGGTCTCGATGTGCTGACGAACCGCAGTTTGCCCGAGTCCTTTATTCTATCCGGCCGCGCCCAGATCACGTTCGGTGCGCCGACGCTTTCCCCCTCGGCCGAAACCCTCTTCACGCTGCGGCAGGCGCTTGAACTCGGCTGGCTGAGCCAGGTTGCCGAACCGGCGATCGCGGGACTTGCCGCGGCCCGCTGCGCGGCACTCGCCGTCGCCTTGGAGACCGACGCCGGAACCGGAATATCGCTTCCGGCCTGGGTCGCACCCATGGCCGGCCAGGCGGCGCCCGACCTGACCCTCGCCCGATTGATCTGGGCCAGATTGGCACCGCATCAGCCAGGGGCCGCCGAGGCGATCCTCTCGCCAGAGGCGCATGGCAAGCTGATCGAGACCTGGCCGTTGATCGGCCCGACCGAGTGGCTGATGGAACAAGGCGGCGACGCGCGCCTGGCGACAGACCCGGTCAGCGGCCTTAACGGCTATGGTTGCAGCCATCGGCCACGCCCCTGGGCGGTGACCTTCGCCTCCTCGACCGCGTCCTCCTCCTCCGCGCGCGGCTATCTCGGCGCAGAGGAGGCCCGCCGGCGGATGATCGCGGCGAGTTTCGATGCATCTCGCCACGAGGCGGTGAGCGACGAGGCGGCGCGGGTACGGCAAGCGCTCGTCACCCATTTCATGCTGCCACATGATACCGCCGTTATTCTCGCGGCGTCAGGAACCGATTCGGAGCTGATCGCCCTGGCCCTGGCGCAGGCGGCAGAGGACCGGCCGATCACCAACATTCTTCTGGCCCCTGAGGAGACCGGCAGCGGCGTACCGCTGGCGGCACGCGGGCGCCACTTCGCTGTCGATACGGCGCGGGGCGCGCTGGTGCCGAAGGGCGAGACAATTGCGGGCTTCCGGGACGACACGCTGCTTCACCCCGTCGGCGTACGGGCGCCGGATGGCAGCGTTCGCCCTGCGGCGGCCGTGGACGCGGATTGCGTCGCCGCTGTGACCGCTGCAATCAGCGCCGGCCGCAGACCCGTGCTTCATGTCCTCGATGTGTCCAAGACCGGCCTGCGCGCCCCGAGTCGAGGGTGCGTGGCCGAACTCCAGGCACGGTTCGGCGCCCAGATGGACGTCATCGTCGATGCCTGCCAGACGCGGCTGAACCCTGGTACCGTGCGGGACTACCTTAGCCAAGGCTGGATCGTGTTAATCACCGGATCGAAATTCTTCACGGGGCCGCCCTTCTCCGGCGCTGTCCTGGCGCCCCGTACCGTCACAGCGCGGTTGCAGCATGGCGCGCTTCCGCAAGGCCTGTCGCTCTATTCGGGCCGTCCCGAATGGCCGTCGGGTCACGCCGGCGTGGAGGCAATGTTACCGGACGGTAATCACGGTCTTTGTATGCGTTGGCAGGCTGCCCTGGCTGAGATGCAGGCTTTCGCCGAAGTGCCGGCAGAGCGTCGCCGGGCGGTGCTGCATCGCTTCGTGGGCCATGTCGATCAGTGCATTGCGGAACGCCCGCAGCTTCTCGCCGTCAACCGGAGCGCCGCCGGGGAGAACGCGGATGATTGGGATGCGACGGAGACCATTCGATGTTTCGCGATGATCGACGCACAGGGCGCCTTCCTCGATCTGCCGACCGCCCGAAACGTCTATGTCTGGTTGAACGCGGATCTTCACGCCGCGCTTGACGCGGTGGTGCCCCCGGATGTCCGCGATATTCTGAGGCGCAAATGTCATATTGGTCAGCCCGTCGCCGTGAGCATCGGCGGTCGGCCGGCGGCTGTGCTTCGCGTGTCGGCCGGAGCCCGACTGGTCTCCGGTGAGCCCGCCATGGCGCATCTGCACCCGGATCTGCGTCTTGAGCGGGAACTGAGTGACGTCAGTCTGCTCTTCGCGAAGCTGACGCTGATCCTGGACCATATCGACCGCCTGACCGAGGCTGATCCGCGTCCCACATACTCTTAAGTTCAGCCTCTTCAGGTTAGCCGCAATAAAAAAGGGCGCCCGAGGGCGCCCTTTTTGTCTCACGATCGTCGAGGCTATTCGCCCGCGATTGTTTAGCTTCCGAAGATCTTGCCGGTCACGCCTTCGATGTGGATGGTCGTGCCGTCCGTCAGGGTGATTGTATCGGTACCGCCGGCGAAGTTCTCCGAAGTGATCGGCTTCGCGCCCAGACCCGGATCGAAAGCGAAGGTCGAACCAGCGCCGAACTGGGTGATGGTTTCGGTGCCGCCGCCGTGGCCCGCGAAGAACTCGTAAATGTCGGCGCCGGAGCCGCCATTCACGGTTGTGTCGCCAGCGCCAGCGCCCAGAACGGTATTGGCGCCCGCATCCAGGTTGATCGTCGTCAGAGTGGACGCGGTCGCGAACGGGTTCACGCTGAACTCGTTGCCGGCCTTGTCCGTCGCGCTGGCATCGCCGAGGGTCGAATTGCCGGTGCCGGCGATCAGGGTGGAGTTACCGGATCCGGCAGCGGCTTGAATGACGGCATTGACGCCGCCGACGAGCAGCGAAGGAGCGCTACCGCCAATCAGGGTCGAATTCTGTCCGCCATAAACCGTCGCCGGGGCGGTGCCGCCGATGAAGGTAAGGTTCGTGGAGCCGGCACCGTGAATGGTGGTCGCGCCCGCGCCGCCGGTGATCGTTCCGCTGCTGCCAAACGGGACGAACACGTTGCTATTGGCCGGGGGTGTATAGTTAAAGGCGGTTGTAGAGCCGGGAACAGTGACTTGACTTGCACTCATACGCTTGTCTCCATCTCGGTGTGGCTCCCGGCGTCCGCTGCCGTAGGTGGAGCTAAGTTAACGTCTCGTTAATCATGTATCCGATCGTGTGGTGCGGTGCAACCAAAACTTGGCGATTCTTTCAGTGCATTGCTGGAGCGTATTGGAAGCACTGCACTGCTCTCTTAATCTCCTTCAGGGGTGGAAATCCCCTGAGACAGGGCCAAGCGTCGTGCCTCTCGCAGGAGCTGATGCCGTCCCTGTCCCTGAATTTGACGATAAAGGGCAAGAAGAGCCCGTTCGTCTGACGTTTCAGCGACATCTCCCTCGATTCCGGCCACTCCCGTGACCAGGAAACTGACCGAAACACCGAGGGCGGCGGCGACACGGGCAAGGTTGGCACGAACCTGGCCGGACCGATCCGTCTCCCACTGAGCAACAGCACTTCGCGATACGCCCACAAGCTGGGCCAGCCGATCCTGCGTGAAGCCCAGGGCTTCCCGCGCGACACGGATCCGTGCGCCCGCGCCTTCACCGTCATAGGAGTTTAACAGAGGATTCCTCCCAAACCATGAATCGAAGCCCGCATCAAAGCCCCTGCCATCGAAAAGGCACCCGATCGGCATTGCACCGCAGCGTTAGTTATACTAACGTTGCGGTATCGTTTGATTAAGGAGCGCTCGATGAGGTCGGAACCGTCTCGCAGGTGCGAAGATCATGATACCGGAACCATTGCGCCGACCTCAACCGCCAATTGGTGGGATGCCCGCCTGGCAGAGCGTGCCGCCTGCCGACACCGCACTGCAGCGCAGGACCAACCCATGGATGTCGCGGATGAACGCCGCGGCTGCCTGCCATCCGGGCATCCTTTGAGCTGGGGCATGCTGACGGCGGGCACCGTTCTGGACGGCGATCCCTATCTGTCCTTCCCCTCTTTCAATCCCCAGGCCTTTTCATGAGGTCGTCGCGCATGGCGACGGGCCGCGACAATGCTCCCGAATACGAAGCCCTGGTTGCTCTCCTGGAAGAGGCCGGGGCAACCTTGCTCGCCCTCCCCAAAACCGGCCACTCCACAGCCGTGAAGGTGAGCGCCCTGCCCATCCTGCGAGAGGCGACGGAGGCCTATGGCTGGTCGGCCGCGACGATTCGGCCCCCCATGCCATCCGCCGCGCGCATCAGCCGGATGGATATCGCGATGGGTTACCTCGGTCTCATCCCTCAAGATAAGTACATGCTGCGGCGCGTGGTGGGATGCCGTTCCCTGATCCATCCGCTGACCGATCGACACCTCTACTCCTGGCGGCGGCTCGGCGAAGTCCTCGGGGCCGATCACAAGGCCGTACAGCGCTGGCACGCCGAGGGCATCCACCTCATCATAATGGGCTTGCGGCGCAAGGCGGCGGCGCAGGCCGCCCGGATCGCTTGACCCCACGTTTGCTTGACCGCCCGCGCGCTTGACCTCGTGTACCCTCACCGGTACCAGCAGCCACCCAACGGCGTCAGGGGCCTCAGCGTGACGATCGCGACTTCCGCTCTGCGTGTGGCCGACCGCCTTTCGATGGCGAGCGGAATTGGCAGAGACCCCTTTCGGGCCGATGATTTCTTGAAAGGCGCGCTCGGCGGTCGTGACCCGACCGCTTTCGGCCGAGACTTCGGGCCAGACCAGATCATGCCAGGCCTCCGCATCCTGCTGACAGCGCTGGATGACGAGGCCGAACTTTCCCTGGTTGGCCGGATCGCCGCACGGTGGGACGCGATCCGCTGCCTGCGCAATCTCATTCGCATGCGCGATGAGGAGGAACGATCGCCGGCGATCACCAAGATCCCGATCCGACGCCCGCTGATCATTACCGGCCTCCCGCGGAGCGGCACGACCTTCCTGCACCGCTTGCTCGACTGCGACCCGCGGACACGCAGCCCAAGTTGTTGGCAGACGATGGCGCCCTACCCACCGGCGCGCGGGCGCGATCGGCGGATCGAGACGACAGATCGGCAATTGCGCAGCTTTGCGCGCATGGCGCCGGGGTTCCGCGACGTCCATCCCCTCTCCGCCACCATGCCGCAGGAATGCACTGAAATCACCGCGCAGATTTTCCAGTCGCTGCGATACGACACCACATTCCGCGTGCCGCGCTATCTGGAATGGCTGGACGGGCATGGCCACGACCTCGCCTACCGGTTCCACAAGCGCTTCCTCCAACATCTGCAGCATCAAACTGCGGACGACGCCGAGGCCATTCAATGGGTACTAAAATGCCCCGACCATGTCTTCGCCCTCGACGCGATCCATGCGGTCTACCCCGATGCCCGGATCGTTTTCGTGCATCGTGATCCACTGAAGGTTCTGCCCTCCGTCGCACGCCTGACCGAAATTCTTCGGAACCCCTTTGCGCGCGTCCAAAGCGCGGAGGATATCGGCGCGCAGGTGACGAGCCGCTGGCGGCTCGGCGTGGAGGCCATGGCACGCGCCGCCGATGACGATGCGGCGGGCGCGATCTTCCATATCCAGTATCGGGACCTGACGGATGATCCTCTCGCCACACTCTCGGCCCTCTATGATCATTTTCAGATGCCCTTGCACGATACGGCGCGCATCGCCATCGAGGCCGAGTTGAGCCGCACCACGAAGGGTGGCTATGGCGATAACGTCTACCGATTCAGCGATCATGGCCTGGATGCAAGCCGAGAGCGCGCACATTTCGCCGCCTATATGAATCGCTTCGACGTCGCCGAGGAAGTCTCGCTTTAATAATTTACGATTTCGAAACTTTTATTGACAAACGCCCCGGTTTCATCTATATAACTTTATATGATGTAGCGTTCTGTCGATGACGTTCCTATTCATGACATGAAACCGCGCATCGTTTCCCCCATTCTCTTCAGTCCATGAACGAAGCTTTCGGCAGCTTGATCGTTTAAGAGTGGTGTCCGTATGCAAAGGGTTCAGAACGCGCAATGGCGATCGTTCTGACCCTGGCCGAATGGTCAGAACTCGTTCTCCTTCAAGTTGAGCAATCACCCGCAGTCCATCACCGCTTGCTGATCGCACGGCTTGAAGATGTCAGCCAGGGTCGCACCGACCGGTTGATGGTGCTGATGCCACCAGGCTCAGCCAAGTCCACCTATGTCTCGATGCTCTTCCCCGCCTGGTGGCTGGCACAGCATCCGCGCCACGCACTGATCATGGCGTGCCATACCGATAGCCTGGCCAGCCATTTCGGCCGACGGACACGCGCCTTGGTGCAAGAGTTCGGCGCGACCCTCGGCTACAGCCTCGCCACCGACGAACGCGCCGCACACCGATGGCGGACAAAGGATGGCGGCGAGTATTTCAGTGCCGGCATTCGTGGTCCCATCGCCGGCCGCCGCGCCGACCTCGCGATCATCGACGATCCTGTAAAATCCTGGGCAGAAGCCGATTCACCGACGTCGCGCCAGCATGCCTGGGATTGGTACCGATCCGATCTTCTGCCGCGGCTGAAGCCACGCGGCCGTGTCGTCATGGTCATGACACGCTGGCACCAGGATGACCTCGGCGGCCGCATTCTCGACAACGAGACGGGCTGGACGGTGCTGAACCTGCCGGCCTTGGCGACGGCGAATGACCCGCTCGGCCGTCACGAGGGTGACGCGCTATGGCCCGATTGGGAAGACGCTGCCAGCCTACACCGGAAGAAAGCGGCCATGGGGGAGCGTGCCTTTGCGGCACTGTTTCAACAGGATCCCCGCCCCCTTGCGGGCGGCCTGTTCATCACCGAGCGCATCGCGCTTTGCGACGTTCCGCCCGTGGACACGGATTGCATTCGCGCCTGGGATTTGGCGGCGACACTGCCCACCCCTGGGCGTGACCCCGACTGGACGGTGGGATTGCGATTGGAGCGCGATCGTGACGGGCGCTATATCGTAACCGATCTGCAACGCCTGCGCGGAACACCGGGCGAGGTGGAAAGTGCCATCACCGCCACTGCGCGGATGGATGGTGCGGCTGTCGCGATCGCCCTGCCGAAGGATCCTGGCCAGGCAGGCAATGCCCAAGTGGATTACCTCACTCGGCGGCTCGCCGGGTACCGTGTTGCGGCCACACCTGAAACGGGCGCGAAAATCACGCGCGCCGGCCCTGTGGCCGCACAGGTCGAGGCCGGCAATCTGCGACTTCTGCGCGGAGCCTGGAATCACACGTTCCTGGAAGAGCTTCGCGACTTTCCACATGGATCCAAGGACGATCAGGTCGATGCGCTGTCGCGCGCCTTCATGAGCCTGATCGCCAAAGGCACCGCCACCCATCGCGTCCAGGTGTCGATGTTCAGCCGTTAGAGGGAGCCGATAATGTTCGACGCGATCCGCGCGCTGATACCGCGCGACGCTGATTATCCGGCCCGCGTCGGCACACTCGATGTTTTGCGCCGCATTCTCAACGGCACCCTGTACGATGTGTTGCCCTACCAATTCCGCGAGGAGCGCGGCGCTGGCGGTGAATACATTCCCATCCGTCAGCGGCGCCCCTCGATCCGCTACGCCCTCTGTCGCACCGTGGTGGAAGACAGCGTCGCCTTGCTCTTCAGCGAAGGCCATTTCCCAACCGTGGAATGCGCCGATCCTGCAACGCGCAGCTTCGTCGCCGATCTCATGGTCGATGCCGGGCTGAACGGGGTGATGATCGACGCCGCTTTGCGCGGCGCGGTGGGTTCGGTCGCGCTGCTGTTGCGTATCCTGAAGACCCGCGTCTTCGTCTCGGCGCTCGACACCATCTTCCTCACGCCCACATGGCGATCAGACGCGCCCGACACACTGGCGGCGGTGACGGAACAATATAAAGTGCGTGGTGCCGATCTCGCGGCCCAAGGCTATGACATCGCCGAGCCTGCTGCGGACTACTGGTTCATGCGGCGGTGGGACGGCGATGCCGAAACCTGGTTCCTACCCTGGGCGGTGGGTTTGGCAATGTCGGCCGAGCCCGAAATCGATGCCGCGCGCACGCTGCGGCATGGCTTGGGCTTCGTCCCGATCGTTTGGATTCGCAACCTGCCCGGTGGCGACGGCATCGATGGCGCCTGCACCTTCCGCGCCGCGATCGAGACCAGCATCGAAATCGACTACCAACTCTCCCAGGCCGGTCGTGGCCTCACGTATAGTTCTGACCCAACCCTACTGATCAAGGAGCCGGCAACCACCGACCGGGAGATCATCAAGGGCGCCGGCAATGCCCTTGTCGTCAGCAAGGATGGTGACGCCCGGCTGCTGGAGATCGGCGGCACGGCGGCCAATGCGGTCATCGACTACGTCAGGGTCTTGCGCGAACTGGCGCTGGAAAGTGTCCATGGCAACCGCTCCAGCGCGGACCGCATCGCCGCCGCGCAATCCGGCCGCGCCCTGGAGTTGATGAACCAAGGCCTCATCTGGCTCGCCGACAACCTTCGCATTTCTTACGGCCAGAACGGCCTGCTTCCGCTGATCCGCATGATTATCGCGGCGGCCGAACGCTATCCCCTCACGGTGCTCGGCAAGCCGGTGCCGGCGATGGACCGTGGCGCGCGACTGTCACTCGATTGGCCACGCTGGTATCCGCCAAGCGCCGCCGACCAACTCGCCGAAGCGCAAACGCTGTCGACGCTTGCGGCCGCCGGCCAGATCAGCCGCGAGACCGCAATCCGCACCATCGCCGACAGCTACGGCATTCAGGATGTCGCGGCAGAACTCGACCGGATCACAAAGGAACACGCTTCGGATGACCATTCCTGAACCCGGCCCCGCACCGGCAGCCGCCGAGACGCTCGATTCCCTGCGCGAGCGAGCGGCGCAACTGGAACAGCAGGTCCGCAGTTTGAGCGAACAATCTCGCACACAATTGCTGATGGCGGAACTGAAGACCGAAGCGGTGCGCGCCGGCATCGTCGATCTCGACGGGCTGCGCCTGGTCGACACGACAACCCTTCAGGTCAATGAGCGCGGCGAGGTCACCGGCGCATCGGCGTTGATGGAGCATTTCAAACGCCAAAAGCCGTGGCTTTTCGGCAGTGCCTCCAGCTCACCCACGGCCGCTCCGCCCCCGTCCCAACCGGCCCGCAGGAAGCAGGCAGTCGATATGAGCCACGACGAATATCGCGCCGCCCGCGCGGCGCTGCTTCGGCGCGTGTGACACCGTGTCCGTCATCCGCTTCACCATTGAAGAATAAACGAGGATCGTGATGGGCATTGAAAATTTTCCCCTGGCCTTGCAGCCGATCATTCAGGAGGGCTTTCTGGAGCGCGAGTTCCAGCAGGCGCTCCGATCCCGCCTCGGCTATCGCGCCGTCGCGGATCGGGAAGATATTTCCGTCGGCATCGGTGAGACGCTCACAAAGACGCGCGCCGGCCTCAAGCCGAGCGTGACGACCCCGCTCTCCCCCGCTGCCAACACCAACCTCGATAATGGCCTCACGCCCTCCGGTTGGGGCATCGAGCAATATACCCTCACGCTCAACTTCTATGCCGCGACCGCCGATCTGAACATGGTGACCAGCCGCGTCGGCATCGCCAACCAGTTCCTGCAAAACGCCTATACCAATGGTGAGCAGGCGGCGCGCAGCCTGGATGAGCTGGCAAGGAACGCACTGTTCCAGGCGTATTTCGGCGGCAATACCCGTGTAACCGCCACGTTGTCGGCCGCCGGGCCGACGATCCTGGTCGATGACGTGCGCGGCTTCCAGACCGTCTTTGTCAACGGCGTGCAAGTTCCCGTCTCCTCCGCCAATCCGCTGGCGGTGACCGTGGGCGCGGATATCTATACGCTGAGCGCGGTGACGACGGACACGGTCAGCCTATCCTCGACGCCGAATGGCGCTTCCGGCAGCCTGATCTTCACCACCAGCGTCGCGGTGGCTGACGGCACCATCGGCATGACCGTTCAGGCGGCCACCGCAAGCGCCATCCTGCGGCCGGGTGGGCGGACCAATACCGCCCTGCTGCAGCCCAATGACAGCCTGACGATGGGTAATCTTCTCGATGCCGTCGCGACCTTGCGCAAGAATGCCGTGCCGGAGATCGATGGCGTCTATAATTGCTACCTCGACCCGGTTTCGTCGCGTCAGCTTTTCGCCGATCCCGACTTCAAGACTCTGTTCACCGGCGCCACATCAGGCAATGCCGTCTTTCATGATGGCATGGTCAATGACTTCCTCGGGCTGCGCTTTATTCCCACCACCGAGGCCTTCGTGCAGGCACATCCGACGATCGCCGGCCTCGCCGTGCGTCGCCCGATCATCTGCGGCCAAGGCGCGCTCATCGAAGGCGATTTCGCCGGCATCGGCGCAGATGATGTGGCACCGAAGGACTCCATCGTGACCATCGTCGATCAGGTGGCCATGGTGACGCGGGAACCGATCGATCGCTTGCAGCAGATCATCGCCCAAAGCTGGTATTGGATCGGCGGCTTCTGCGCGCCGTCCGATACCACCACAACGCCCTTGACCGTGCCGACCGCGACCAACGCCGCCTATAAGCGCGCGGTGATGGTCGAGCATGCAGGCTGACGCGAATGGCAAGCGGCAGCATCTCCGCCTTCAATCCTGAAGGCACAGTCTCGGTCGCGGCTGGCACGACCAGTCAGGCGGCATCTCTTCCCGGCACCGGCCCATCCCTCCTCGTCTATAACAGCACGACCGCCATCGCCTATCTTCGCCTTGGTGCGACGACAAGTCTCACCGCGACAAGCAGCGATTTGCCGATACCGGCGGGTAGCCAGATGCTGTTGAGCGTGAGTACGACCGTGACGGCAGCGGCCGTTGTGCTGTCTACGGCAAGTGGGCGCGTCTACCTCACCCGCGGCTCGGGCTCGGTATACTAGGAAACGACGATGAGTTTCACGGATGCGCAGCGCACGGATATTCGCCGTTTTTGCGGCTATCCAGCGTATGGCGCGGGTGCCAGCGGTTTCCAGGGCTGGCGATTTTTTCAGGCCTACGGGTTGTTGGAATATCGACTGAACAACCTGTCCGCGGCTGAAGAAGCGGTCGCGCTGCAATATGTCGTGACCTTACAAAATCTCGAAATGGCGGTGCCGAACGCCGCGGAGAATCTTGATACGGACCAGGCCGCGGTCTGGACTCGCAACCGTGATGAGCCGCGAGACCGGGCCGCCTTATTCGACGATTGGCGCCGCCGGCTATGCGCTTTTCTCGGCATTCCTCCAGGTCCGGCCGTCGCCGATCCTGGAATTACCTTGGTTGTGTGATGGACGCAGCGCGCTTGAATGATCGCGTCGCCCGCGGATTGGGGCAGGCGGCACTCCGGATTGGGGACCCCTATGACGCATACCGACCCTGCGGGCCCCTCGCCCCGCTCGCGCGGACGAATTTTGTGGTGCAGCTCGCGGTCGCCTTCCATGGCGAGGATCGCGATTGGCATCGCAGCGCACGGTACGGCCAACCGCTGTGGTTCGCCATTTGCGATAATGCCTATACCTGCCCTGGCGACTATCTGGTGGGTCCGCTCGGCACTTTCTTTGTCGCGGCGCAACCGCCACTGCTACCCACCGTCTGTGTGCAGACAAATCGCCTGCTGCGCGTGACGCGGGCGGGTGGCGCGCGTGCACCGGGCATCAACGCTTATGGCGGCGTCCAGCAAGGTGAGCAGGATCTGCTCCTCGATGCTTGGCCCGCAAGCGTGCTCGCCGCCGGTGGCGGCAGTGGCCACGGCGGACCTTTGCCTGGACAACCGGGGCCGCCGAGCATGACCGTGCTGCTGCCCGCATTGCGGGGGAAGCAAGCCCTGGAACTTCGTCAGGGCGATCTGATCACCGATGAGGCGGGGTCTGTGTCCGTCGTCTCCAGCGTCGAGCTCAGCCCACTTGGTTGGCGCCTCAATGCCGTCGAAGCGGTGGTGTGATGGCCGATCAATCCGACGTCGAAACCGCAATCGTCACCGCCGTCGCCACAGCTCTCGCCGGCGGGTCGGTTCCGAACCGCGTCTATCGCGGTTGGCCGACGACAGCCGCCCTGAGCGAAGATCTTGCCGTCGGCATCGTCAATGTCAGCGTCTTTCCCGCCGACAACCCGCGCGATACGACACGCTACCCGGCGACATGGCGGGTGATCAAGACCACCACGCCGACCATGTCCGTCACTGTCGCGGGCGCCACGATCACCTTCACCGGCACGCCGGCCGCAGGCCAGATGGCGGGCGCAGCCGTAGACGGCGCAACCTTCGTCTATCTTGTGCAGGCGGGCGATACCACGGCCCTGGTCGCCGCAAGCCTCGCGGCCCAGCTCATTGCCAGCGGGTGGATCGTGCAGGTCGCCGATGCCACGGTCACCATCCCCGCCGCGTTTCGCTTGGCCGCGCGTGTCGAGCAAGCACAAACTGCCTACCGCGAGACACGGCGACAAATGCAGACCTTTCGCGTCAGCTGCTGGTGCCCGGGGCCTGCGCCGCGTGACCTGGTGGCGGGGATGATCGATTCGGCCATGGCCGATACCGCGTTCCTCCCGCTGGTTGACGGCACATCGGCGCGGATCACGGCCGCCGGCGGCGCCACCATCGACCAAAGTGAAAACGCGACCCTTTATCGCCGCGACCTTCTCTACGCCGCAGACTACCCCACGATCGTCACCGCCGCATTGCCGGCCATGCTGTTCGGTATTGGCACTCTCACCAGCCCCGCCGGAACGCTCGCGCCCCTTCTCGGCTGATCCGTGTTTTCGAAGGAAACATCATGCCCATTGTCCAACAGGGGTCTATCAACACCACCGCCCTTGTGGTGCCCGACCTCTATGTGCAGATCGTGCCACCGCAAACGCTTCTGCTCAACGGCGTGCCGACCGACATCCTCGGCATCGTCGGCAGTGCAAGCTGGGGCCCTGTCGGGCTGCCGGTGACCATCGGCACCATGGCGCAATACGCGGCGGCCTTCGGCCCGGTGATGCCCAGGGCCTTCGATCTCGGCACCCCGATCGCGACTGCGGTGCAGCAGGGCGCGCAGAACTTCCGCTGTGTCCGGGTGACGGATGGCACCGACACGCCCGCGAGCCTGACGTTGCAGACGGCCATCACTTTGACGGCGCGTTACACCGGCAGCCTGGGCAGTGGCATTTCCGTTGTGCTGTCCACGGGATCGAAAGCCAATACCTGGCGCATCACGGTCGCACTCTCCGCCTCCACGCCCGAGATTTTTGACAATATCGCGGGGACGGGTGCGGCGCTGTGGCAAGCGATTGTCAGTGCCATCAACATCGGCAACGGCGCGTTGCGCGGCGCATCCCAGACCGTGGTCGCGAGCTATGCCGGCGGTACGGCGGTCCCAGTCGCTGGCAGCTTCACCTTCACCACCGGCACGCCCGGCACAGATGGCGCAAGCGGGGTCACAGCAGCCACACTGATCGGCAGCGATTCCGTGCCCCGCGCTGGCATGTATGCCTTGCGCGGACAAGGCTGCTCAGTCGCTTTGCTCTCGGACGCGACCGACGTGACGCAGTATACGACGCAGGCGGAGTTCGGACTCTCCGAAGGCATCTACATGATCCTGGCGGGTCCCGCCGGTGACACCACCGCCAACGCTGTTGCGACCAAGGCCTCCGCCGGGCTGGACAGCTATGCTGCGAAGCTGATGTTCGGCGACTGGCTCTATTGGAATGATCAAACCAACGCGATGCTGCGGCTGGTCTCTCCGCAAGGTTTCGCGGCCCGTCGATTGGTCAATCTCTCGCCTGAGCAGTCGAGCCTAAACAAGCAGCTCTATAGCATCGCGGGCAGCCAGCGCAGCGGATCGGTCGCCTCCGGCCAGTCCAGCACCTATGCGACCGCCGATCTGCAGGCTCTGTTTCAAGCCGGCATCGACGTCATCTGCAATCCGCAGCCCGGCGGCACCTATTGGGGGGTGCGTTGCGGTCACAACTCCTCCTCCAACGCGGCCGTGAATGGCGACAACTACACGCGGCTCACCAATTACATCGCCGCGACCCTCAGTGCGGGGATGGGCGTCTATGTCGGTTCCGTCATCAACAGCACGCTGTTCCAGAACATCCGGGCCACTCTGCTCTCCTTCCTGCAAGCCATGCTCGGTGAAGGTCTGCTCGGCAGTACCGACGGCAGCCAACCCTTTGCCGTGATCTGCGACACCACCAATAACCCGCAGACCCGAACGGCGCTCGGCTATGTGCAGGCCGATGTACAGGTGCAGTTCCAGGGCATCAACGAGAAGTTCATCGTCAATGTCGAAGGTGGCCAGACCGTGCAGGTCAGTCACCAGACCTTGACCAGTTAAGGAGCGCGGGTCATGCCCCTCAATACCTTCTCGATCGGCAAGGACTGCCAGGTCGTCGTGCTCGGTCCTTTCGGTCGCGTCGATCTGGAACATGTCACCGGCTTTGAAAGTCGGCAGATCACCGCATCGGTTCGTGTCGACCGCATGGACGGTACGATGCTTGGCGCCGAACTGCCTAAAGGCTGGGACGGATCCTTCGATATCGAACGCGGCTCCTCCGCCGTCGACGATTTGCTTGCGCAAATCGAGCAGACCTATCTCTCCGGTGGCAGTGTCGCGCCGGGCACGCTCTATCAATATGTCGATGAGGTCGATGGCTCAACCTCGACTTATCAATACAATAGCGTCGTCTTCAAGCTGACGTCATCGGGTCTGTATAAGGGTGATGCCAGCGTCAAGCAGAAGCTGGAATTCTACGCGACCAGCCGAAGCCGCGTCTCATGACACGACCCTCCGTTCTGCTCAACGGCATTGCCTCTACAACCGATGAGATTACCGACAGCGACGGACGGCATCTGACCCTTCGCCGGATGCATGCGCTGGACAAGCTGCGCCTGTTCAAAGCCGTGGGACCTGAACTCGCGCAGAACCAACCTTATCTCGGTCTGGCGCTTCTCGCTTGCTCCGTCACCGCCATCGATGGCGTGCCGGTGCCGGTTCCGATAACCGAGGCACAGATCGAAGCCCTGGTCGCACGCCTTGGCGATGCGGGCATGACGGCCGTGGCCGCCTTCCTTGAACCTCCGCCGGCCGATGACGCGGTGCGGACCCAGTCGGGAAACTCAGCCGGCACCCCGATCTGATCGATTGCCTGTTCCTGCTGCGGAACGGTGTGCCATTCGACATTGCCTTCAGCCTGCCGCCGATCGAGCGGTTGGCCTTCATCGTCGCCCTCGGCGAACTCGACGGACGCCAGTTCGACTGGCGCGACTTCACCTGGAAGGAGTGAGCGTGGACAAAGTTCAATCCATCGGTATCGCGCTTCTGCTCGACAATGGCGTCGCCGAAGGGCTGCGGCAGATCAGCCGGGACATGGCGCTGTTCGGGCAGCTCATGGATGATACGGCCGCGCGCATGGGCCGATTGGCGCAGCGGCAGCTCGCCCCGATCATGATGCGACAGGCCGTGCAAGAGTCTCAGCGTCTCTCTCTTGCCGAGAGCCCCGTATTCGCCCGCTCGCCACAGCCCACCGCGAACATGCGACCGGAGCAAAGTCGCGCTGTCGCGCCGAAACTGCCGGAGAAGCCGCAATCCGCCGCACCGCGCTTGATCGCGCAAAACACCGATCCATCACCGCCGGTGCGGCCGGTCTCGGCGCCGAATGCGCCCGTCCTGGCCAAGACCGCCCTCCTCCGCAGCGCCGCGCCGCCCGCGCCGGCGCCGAAGACCACAGCGGTTGCAACCGTGGCGCCGCCACCGAAGACGACCCCCATCGTCACAAAAACCGTGGCGCCACCCGCACGCGCTTTGGCACCTCGGACACCGCTTGCAGCTTCCTTGCCCACCCTCGTCGCGACGCCAGCCGCCCTGCCGCCCGCCGCCAGGCCAGCGGCCGCACCGCGTATCACTATTGCGCTATCAAGCTCAGCCGCGCCCATCGCGGCGCCCGTCCCGCCATTGCTCGCTCAAGCCGCAACGTCACGGATGGCGGCCCCGCGTATGACGCCGACAGCGTCACAACCGCCGACGCCAACTCAGCCGAGCACGCCCGCGCCGGGTCCCGTCACCGCCTCTTCGCAGGCACCCCGTGCGCCACGCGCCTTGGCGTCTGTGCCCTTTGCGCCGGTGCCTCCGACCTCCGGCGCGGATCGCCCAAGCGACGCGACCCGCCTTGACCGAACAATCGCAACGGCGCCTGAGCCCCAAAACACGACCTCAGCCGACGGACAGGCTGCGGTGGCCTCGCTGCAAGGAGACGTGATGCTCGACGGCATGAAGGTCGGGCGTTGGATCTCCGGCATGATGGCGCGCGAAGCGACCCGACCGCCGACTTCGGCCCGTGGTTTCAACACACGCATGGCACCGGCTTGGCCGGGCACACCGCTTTAGCATGACCACGATCGTGACTTTGGGCGGCATGACGCTCGAGTCTTTCGAGGTTCCCGCGACCATCAGTTTCGGCGGCAGCCAGCGTATGGCGGTGCATGACTTGCCGGGTGGCGGCCGGGTGATTGATGTGTTGGGCGCGGTGTCCGCCGACATCACTTTCGCCGGGATCATCTCAGGGTCGGATGCCGAAACACGCGTCTCCCTCATCGACACCATGCGTATCTCAGGCGCCGCGCTGGTTTTGGGGTGGGATGCGCAATATTGCACGGTCATCCTGCGTGAGGCCGTCTTTGAGTGCGAGAAACCCTGGTGGATTCCTTATCGGCTGCGCTGCGTCGTTCAGAACACGGCTGTGTTCGCAGCCGCAATCGCATCGGCCGCCGCGAGCATCACGGCGGATCTCGCCACGGCCGCCGGCGTGCTGGGCGGCCTGCCGATTTCCCTTGACGCCGCAAATGCTGCCCTGGCCGTTACCGGCGCCACCACTTTCGGCACAGCCGCCTATGCGCAAAGCGTCGTTGCCCTGACATCGGCTCAAGCTGCCGTCTCCACTTCCCTCACCAGCATCGGCGCGCCGCTTTCAGGATTAGGTCTTGGCTTGGGTGGTAACGACACAAGTGCGATGGTCGCCGCCATGACCGCAGCCACGACCACCGCAGGATCCTTGGCGGCACTGGCCTCGGCGCAAGGGTCGATAGGAAGCGCCTGTTCTGATTTGCAAACAATCGGAGCGTGAGGATGGCGCAAGTGACCGTCGCCGGCGGCGACCTGTATCACATCGCCGCCGCATTGCTGGGTGACGCTACGCAGTGGATTCGCATTGCGCAGATGAACGGCTTGTCCGATCCCTATCTCTACGGCGTGACGATCCTCACGCTGCCAGCGGTCAATCCCACGGCCGGAGGCGGCATTGCCGAGCAGTGACCTTGCAACTGCGCGCGGCGTCTTCCTGCGTCTGCTGATCGACGGACTGCCGGTCGAAGGCGCGATCGAGGCCGAGGTGACAGCGAGCGACCATCAGGCCGCCGACCATTTCAGGATCACGCTGGCCCTCGGCGTTGACCCGATCTTCACGGCCGCGACTTTCGCTAGTCTGACCCAGGCGAATGCCGAAATCCTGGTCGGTCTGGCGCCCCCTGGCGCGCCGGCCGCCGCTGCTCTTTGGCAAAGTCTGATTCTCGGGCCCATCGACGACATCGCCATCGATGTGCCTCAACGCAGCGTGGCGCTGAGCGGGCGGGATCTCAGCGCGCTGTTCATCGACGCGCTGACGGCGGAGACATTCTCGAACAACACTGCGAGCGAGATTGCGCAGACGCTCGCGGTGCGTCATGGCATGATACCCGCCATTACGCCGACGACGACGCCGATCGGTCGCTATTACCAGGCTGGGCAGGACCTCTCCTCCCTCTACCAGTCCAGCCGCACCGTGACGGAATGGGATTTGCTCGTGACGCTCGCCGCGCGCGAGGGTTTCGACCTCTACGTTCAGAACGAAACCTTGTTTTTCGCGCCTCCACTGGCCGCGACACTGCCTGAAATTTGGCAGTGGGGCGGCGCTGCTTTGATCGATCTTCGGCTCAATCGCACCCTCGCGTTCGCGCGCGACATCAGCGTGACGGTTCAAAGTTGGAACAGCAAGCAGGCGACGATGATTACACAAACTGTACGCGCATCGCATGAGGTGGTGAAAGCCTCCAGCACCGCGACGTCTTCGGCCGCGACCACGACCTATGTGCTGGTGCGGCCCAATCTGACGGCGGCGCAAGCGCTCACCCTCGCGACCCAGACGCTTTCCGACCTCAGTCGCCATGAGCGCGTGGCCACCGCCACGATGGTCGGAGACCTGACACTCGCACCACGGTCCGCGATTCTGCTTGCGGGCACGGACACGGCCTTCGATCAGCTCTATATCGTCGATGAAATTACCCGCCACATTTCCACGCGCGACGGCTTCACGCAGACCGTGCGCGCCGTCAATCGCCCGTCGATGTAAGCGGAAGCGATGATGATGGAAGGATGGCTCAACGCCATGCGGGCGCAGGCTGCGGTCATGGCCGGGGCCATTGGCCAAGTCCGCTGCGGTATCGTCCAAAATGTCGATCCATCGACCTATTGCGCAAAGGTGAGCCTGCAACCGGAAGACGTACTGACCGGCTGGCTGCCGATCGCGTCCGCCTGGGTCGGCGCCGGCTGGGGGCTCGTCACGCCGCCGACGCCGGGCCAGCAGGTTCTGGTGCTGGCGCAAGAAGGCCATGCCGAACACGGCTTGATCATCGGCGGCCTATTTTCCATCGCCGCCAAACCGCCGCAAGCACCCACGGGAGAGCTTTGGATGGTGCATGCCACTGGCAGCTTCCTGAAGCTACAAAATGACGGCAGCATCGCGGGTCATGCGACTGTCTGGACGCTGACAGGTGATATTCACCTCACGGGAAACCTCGTCGCCAGCGGCGATATTTCTGACAAGGGCGGTGCCCACGGTACGCTCGATCATTTCCGCACGATCTATGATGTCCATGTTCATCCGAATGTAGCGAACGGACCGGGCGATACCGGGCTGCCAATACAACAGGCTTAGGTCAGATGTCCGATCTCAACCATACATTCGACGGTGATCTCAGCGTGAGTGCCGGCGGAGATCTGGCTTTGGCATCTGGAAGTTTGCTCGGTCAACAGCGTGTGCTGCGGCGCCTGTTAACCAATCCTGGAGACTATATTTGGCATCTGAGCTATGGTGCGGGCTTGCCCGCCCAAATTGGCACACCCGCGAGCGCCGCCACCATTCGCGGTGTCGTACGCAACCAGATTTTCAACGAGCCACTCGTCGCAGCGGATCCGGCGCCCGTCATCACGGTGCAGACGACCGACAACTACGTATCGCTCCAGATCAGCTATAGCGATGCCGTCGCCACCCAAACGCAGACGCTCGCGATAACGCTCACAGCGTGAGGCATTATGCAGATCTCGCTTCAGAATTTCTCGACGCTCGTCACGTCGATGGCAACGGCGGTGCAAGGCAGCGCCGCGCAATTGGTGAATTTCACCACTGGCTCAGTCTTGAATGCCATTATCGAAGCGAATGCCTCCGTCGCACTGTGGCTACAGTGGCTGATCCTGCAGGTGCTGCAATGCACACGCCTCGCCACCAGCAACGGCACGGATGTGGATAGCTTCGGCGCTGATTTCGGCATGACGCGATTGGCGGCCGTGGCCGCGCAAGGTGCCGTCACCTTCAGTCGCTTCACCCCGAGCATGGCCGCACTGGTGCCGACTGGCGTCATCGTCACGACAAGTGATGGCGCAACACGCTTTGCCGTCTCGACAGACACGACGAATGCCGCCTGGAATACGGTGCAGGGTGGCTATTTGCTGGGCATCGGCGTTGCAGGCGTCACCGTGCCTGTCTCGGCTTTGGTGGCGGGCAGTGCCGGCAATGTGGTTGCGGGCACAATCGGACTGATCGCGTCCGCGCTACCCGGTATCGATACCGTGACCAACGCCCTGCCGCTCGCCGGCGGTCTGGATGCCGAGACCGACACGGCCTTTCGTATCCGCTTCCAAAGCTTCATGGATAGCCGCACGCGGGCGACCGTGCAGGCCGTGGTCTTTGCCGCAACCGGCGTTCAGCAAGGCTTGAACTGCACGGTTCAGGAAAACACCAATGGCGGAGGCGGCTTCGTGCCAGGCCAGTTCCTGGTAACAATCGATGATGGCTCGGGGGCGCCACCCGCCGCCGTGTTGACATCTGTCCAGGCCGCGGTGGATGCCGTACGACCGATCGGCACCATCTTCGCGGTCAGTGCGCCCATACCGGTGCTTGCCAATATCGCGGTCACGCTCGGCCTGGCTACAGGCACGGATAGCGCCACCGCAATTGCGAGTGTGAACACTGCCATCTCGAGTTTTGTCGAATCTCTGGCGGTGGGTGCCAGCTTGCCATACACGCGCCTCGCCCAACTGGCCTATGACGCGAGCGCCAGCGTCACCAACGTCACCGGGCTGACGCTGCAAGGGGGCACCAGCGATCTGAGCGCGGGTCCAGGGTCCGTCATCAAGCTCGGCTCGCTCGCGGTGGGTTGAGGACACATCGATGATCGGCGATCAGAACGACATGATGGCGCGGCTGCGTGCCGTGCTGCCCACCGGCTGGTTTCCCGACGAAACCCCGGTCTTGAACGGCGTGCTCAGCGGTCTCGCCGTGAGCTGGGCCTGGCTTTACCGCGTGATTGGCTATGCCATGTCCCAAACCCGGCTAGCGACCGCGACGGATGGCTGGCTCGATCTGATCGCGCGTGATTTCGGCGGCGCGCGATGGGCACGCGAACCGGCCGAGCTCGATGCCGCCTTTCGCACCCGGGTCGGTCGCAACCTGCGGCGCCTGCGTGGTACCCGCGCGGCGGTAGTCGGCGCCCTCACGGATCTCACAGGCCGCGTGCCGATTGTCTTCGAACCCGCCTATCCGCCGGATACCGGTGGCTGGGGCAGCGCGGGCCTGGGCTTTAACAGCCTGGGCGGATGGGGCAGCCTCACCTTGCCCTATCAATGTTTTATCACCGCCTACCGGCCCACCGGCGGCGGCATCGCCAATACCGGCGGCTATGGCGGTGACGGCACAACCGCAGCGCTCGGCGGCTGGAACGCGGGCGCGTTGCAATGGGGCAATCTCGACATGATCGAGGGCCGGGTCACTGACGCGCAGATCTACGCCGGCATCGCGGATGCCATGCCCACGGCGGCCATCGCCTGGACCACCATCTCCAACTGAGGACGGCTCATGGATCGGCAGATCGTCTATCCCGCGTCCATTCCTCTGGACACGGATTTCCTGTCGCTGAACCGCGACACGCTGGTGGCGATCGGCGCCCTGGCGCAAGCGACGCTGGGTAGCGGCGTCGTGGCGGATGGGCTTGCCTGTCAACCGACCTCGCCCGCCTCCCTCGCGGTTACCGTTGGCGCCGGGTCGATCACACAACTCGGCGCGCTCGACAGCGTGAGTTACGGGTCGCTGGCTGCGGATACCGTGTCCCAGATCGTCAAAATGGGCATCAACCTGGCGCCCACGCGCTTCACGCTGACGTCACCTGCGATTTCTGGGCAGAGCATCATCTACCTCATCGAGGCGAGCTTCGTGGAGCAGGACACCACCGCCGTGGTGTTGCCCTATGTGAACGCCGCCAATCCTTCGATGCCGTATTCCGGCCCGGCAAATTCAGGCGCTGCACAGAATACGCAAAGGCTTGAACGGGTTCAGCTTCAGCTCAAGACGGGGGCTGCCGCGAATACCGGCACGCAGACGCCGCCCCCGGTCGATGCCGGATGGGTCGGGCTTCATCTGATCACCGTCAACTATGGCCAGACGGCCATCACCTCCGGGTCCCTGGCGCTTTATCCCGGCTCACCCTTGATCCAATTCAAAGTGCCGACACTCACGCCGGGCTTTTCCCGCCGCCTCGTGCTGGGCGCCACCACCACCTTCACCGTGCCTGTCGGCGTGACGATCATGCGGGCGACGGTGGTGGGCGGCGGCGGCGGCGGCGGCGGCACGAATGGGGCCTATGGCGCGGCCGGCGGCGGTGCCGGCGGCTTCGCCTCGGGCACCTTCAGCGTGACCCCCGGCAGCGCCATCGCAGTCACGGTCGGCGTCGGTGGCGCCTCCGGCCTGATAGCAGCGTCAGGCGGCAATGGCGGCACCTCAAGCTTCGGGGCCTTCTGCAGCGCCACCGGCGGCCAAGGCGGCCAGTTCGTCAGCACCACGGATACGTTCGGCGGTGGTGGCGGCACCGGCAGCGGCGGCGATCTGATCGGCAGCGGCGGCTATGGCGCGGACGGCCAGAACGGCAGCACCATCTTGGCGGGGAATGGCGGTGCCAGCCTGCTGGGCGGCGGCGGCCGCGCTTCGGCCGGCAGTACCGTCGCGGTCGGCGGCCAGGCCCCAGGGTCCGGCGGCGGCGGCACCTACAACGCCAATGGCAACGGTGGCCCCGGCGCTACCGGCATCGTCATCCTGGAGTATTGAGCCATGGCACCGAACGCCCCGCGCAGCTTCGCCCTTCTTCAAAACGGTGTGGTCCATGAGATCATCCGGACGGAGACCGCCATCGGCGATCTGTTCCACGCGGGCCTGACCCTGATCGAGGTCACCGCTGAGATCGCCGTTGGCTGGCATTGGACAGGCAGTGCCTTCCTGCCGCCCGTGCCAGTGGCGCCCAGACTCCCAGCACCGTCACCGCTCGATCTGCTCCGCGATGAGGTGCAGGCCTTGCGCCTGCGCGTGGATGCACGCGGCGCCTCCTGAGCAACACCAAACCTCCTGCGTCGGGAGCCATCATGTCCACTCCGGCCACCCATTCCTGGGCCCCAAGTGCCGCGCGTATTCTGACGATCACGGGCTTTACGCCCCGGCCACGCGGTTCGGGCTTCCCGTCGCTCGCATCGGCACTCGGCACCGCGCCCTCCTGGCCCGCCAAGGACCCGGCCGACGTGCTGGATTACGTCTATGACATCGGCCCGGCGGTTTGGGGAGATGATGGTGACAGCATCGCTTTCCTCGATGTCACGATCACGCCGAGTGCGGCCGGCGACCTTGTGCTGTCATCAAGCTCCACCAATGGGCAGCACGCGATTCTGTGGCTCGGCGGCGGCCAGAGCGGCACGATCTATACCATCACGCTGATGCTCGGCACGCTGGCGGGTCGCAGCTTCCAACGGTCCGTCTCTCTGCCTGTGCTGTCGCTTTCAAGCGAACCCGCCGCCGGCGCGGATCTGGTGACAGATGAGGGCGCGCCCATCACCGACCAGAACGGCAATCCCATCACCATTGACGATTGAGGACTCAATGCCGACGATCGACGACCTACCGGCAGCGACCGCCGCCGCCGATACCGATGCCCTGATGGTGTCACAGACAAACTCAGCCCGGAAAGTCACGCGTGCCCAGCTTCTGGCCGGCCTGCAACCCGCCATTGTCGTGCCAGCGGGAGATCTGCTGGGCAATGGTGGCTCCACCAGCGCTGGCCCACTTCCGATTACGGTCGGCAGCAATCTTGTTCTTGCCGGGGGCACCCTTTCGGCGACTGCGGCACCGTTCATCATCAGCGCCTTACCGGTCGGCGCGGCACCCGGCTCGGCCGATCTTGTTGCCGTTTCGCAAAGCGGCACGATCAATGCCGTGTCCTATGCCAGTTTCGCGAATGGTCTTGCAGCCCTGCCCGCCTTCGATACCTCCCCGCTGAAAGCGAAAGCCATCGGTGGCAGCATCAGCCGTACCCTGGGCGCTCTTTTCAGCGATGTCTTGACGATCGAGGATTTTGGCGCGGTTGGGGACGGCGTGACCGATGACACAGCCGCATTCCTGGCAGCCGTCGCGGCAGGACGGCCGCTTCGCCTCGGCGCCAAGACCTATGTCATCAACGGCCCCGTCGCCCTCACCAACTCCGCCTTCATCACCATCCTCGGCGTGCCCGGCCAGACCACCGTGCGTCGCCTGGCCCAAACCAGCGGTGCGACCTGGATCTCCATCACCGCGCCGGTGGTTCATGCCGATGGTGTGGTCTTCGATGCCAATATCAGCCTGAGCGGCGCTGTAAACGCGGTCGGCATTGCACCGAGTTGCCTCCGCTCGACCTTCCTGCGCTGCGCCTTCATTAATGCCAAGGGCGGGTCCGGACTGCTGTATAACCAGTCCGATCCCGTCCAGGCCCGCCATAGTATCGTGGCCTGCGAAGCCTACGGCAATGTCCGCGGCATTTACTGTGCCGCGGCCGACGGCCTGATCATCAGCGCCTGCCATGTGCACGACAATTCCGTGGCCGGCGTCACCGTCGATTACGTCGATCCAGCCTATGTCATAAAGTCGCGTCTGGCGGAGATCATCGGCAACGAATGCTGGAACAACCTCGTCGGCATTCAGGTCGGTGACTACACAACCGCCGACGCCGTGCCTGCGACCATCGCCAATACCACGTCAGACGCCGTGATCTGCCTGATCGGCAGCAATATCTGCCACGACAACGCCGAATATGGCATCGCCGCACAAGGCTACAACCTGCTTGTTCAGAGCAATATCGTCTACAACAATGGCGGCACGAACCTGAACAACGGCGGCATCCTGGTGAATATGTATTCCAGCGCCGTGATCGGCAATCTTGTTACCAACCACTTGGGCTTTGGCATCGACGCGGGGGCTGCAAACTTCACGCAGATCTCCGGCAATGTCGTGACCAACTCACGCATCGCCATCAATGCCGGCGGCGCGCAGGAAGCCCGCGTCATCGGCAATGCCGTCGCCAATGCAAGCACCTATGGCATTTGCATCTATAACAACGAAACCACGGGCGGGGGCGCGCCCATTGGGGTGCCCTCGCTCGACGTTTCGATCATCGATAATACGATTGATATGCCAATGGGTGGCACCGGCATCGCGCTTCTGGACGGCCCACAAGGCGTTCAGGTCGCGCGAAACAATTTCATCACCCCCGCCGCCAATCTCAGCATGTGTCTGATTGCCCTCACAGACTCCGTGCTGATCGAAGGCAACCTTCTCAACGGATCCCCCAGTCTTCACCTCTATGACCCAGGAACGACTACGAGCGGCCAGTTCAGCGGCCTCTATTCCTTCAACTACCCCGACATTCTCGACAATGTTTCGATTATGGCCAGTGCCGCGCCAATCCAGTCGATCAGGTCGGTAAACGCGGCGAACTACGGCCCCTATGTGACGTTTCTCAAACTGACAGCCGGCGGCAGCGGCTATTCGGCGGCACCCACCATCACCTTCAGCGGCGGCGGCGGATCAGGCGCGACGGCCACGGCCTATATCACCAACGGCGTGGTGATTGGGTATCGCATGGCCTCCCTGGGTTCGGGTTATACCTCCGCGCCGACCGCCATCATCAGCGGTGGCGGCGGCAGCGGCGCGGCCGCCACCGCCTTCATCGGCATTCCAGTGCCGCCCAACCGCAAGCTGCGCATCTTCTGCGGCGTGCCAGTCACTTGGGCCAATGCGGGCAGCAATCCACGGCAACTCACAGGCTCCGGCACGCTCATCTCCACGCCCGCGAATTCCGATATCGAATGGGTGGGGCTGAACGGGGGCTGGTATGCCAGTCGCTACGAACAATCCGATTACGTTCTTGGCGCGTCGGACGGCAGTGTCACGCTGCGCAGCATCGCCGGCAATCTGCGGCTGCATCCCGCCGGTAGTGGCGTCGTGCAATGGGCGAATGACAGCCAGGCCACGGGCTGCACGACAACCATCGGCAGCGGTCTCCCGAATGGTGTGGTGTCCGCACCCGTCGGCTCGGACTACCGCAACCTCTCAGGTGTGGCGGGCAACGTCTACTGGATCAAGCAAAGCGGCACCGGCAGTAGCGGCTGGGCGGCGATCGCCTGAAGCCCGCCGCGATCGTCAGGAGAGACCCGATGCCGATGATTTCCAACCTGCCCAGCGCGACCGCGGTATTGGCCACGGATCTGCTGCCGATCGAGCAGCCGAGCGGCACCCATGCCGTGACGGTCGCGGGCCTGACGGCGGGTCTGCAACCAACCATTCTGGCGCCGACCGGCAGCCTGCTCGGCCGCATCTCGCTCGGCCCCGGAGGCCCGGAGGCGATCACCCTCGGGGCGGGTCTCACACTCACGGCGGGCACGATTTCCGTCTCCGGCGCCATTGGCCAGGGCCTCCCCGCCCCCGGGGCGGGCAATACGGTCAGCACGATCGCGGCGACGGATCTGGTCGCCGCCTATAGCAGCGGCGGCGATGTCTGGCTGACGCTCGCCGATCTGCTGAACGGTGAGACACTGGACCAGTTGCAGCCCGCAGCGCCCGCCGCCGACACTGATACGCTGGCGGTCGGCCAGGGTGGCGCTTCCTTGGTGCAGCAAAGCTTCTCTGCCCTCTGGACCTATCTCGCCACCAAGCTGCCGATCGCCAAGAAGCGCATCGTAGAGCTGACAACGAGCACGGTCCTGGACGCGACATCGCATAACGACGCCATTCTGGTCTGCAGCCAACCCCTGACGCTGACGGCCAATTACGCAAATATGGGGCCAGGCTTCGTTTGCGACGTGATCAATCTATCGACCGGCAGCGTGACCATGGGCAGCGGCATTATCACCGGCACGGGCACGCCGGCGCTCGCATCCCAGGGCGCCGCGCGCCTGCTCGGTATTAGCTATTCCGGGGGCAGTTTTGCCTTCTGGCCGGGCGCTGCCATGTCCGGCGGCTCATCCTCCGGCAGCACCAGCAGCACGATCACCGTCGCGGCGCCGGCCACCGGCACCACCGGCACTGCCCTCGGCCTGTCCGGCACGGTGTCGCCTGGGGGCGATAGCGTGACGGTGGTGCTCGGCATTTCCGCAACCTCGGCGCCGACCACGGGCGCGGTCTCCGCCACGGTTACGACGGGCGCCTGGACTGCGAGCCTGACACCCACCGCCGCCGGCACCTATTTCGCCTGGGCGACCGACACGACCCTCGGCACGACTGCGGTGAGCACGGCCATCACCGTGGCGGCAGCGGCCAGTGCGACGACGGTCACCTGGGGGCTGGAGCCTGCCGGCAGCTATAGCCTCGGCGAGACCGGCATCGGCGCGAATGCCGTCATGGCGCCCGGCACCGCCGCACCCGGCCTGCAATTCGGCTGGTCGACGACCACGACGGTCGCGCCCACCGCTTGGACCGCCGGCGCTTTGGTCAATACCCAGGGCAATGGCGATACGCTGTGGGGCGCTTATCTCACCGCGCCCGCCGCTGCCGGCACCTGGTATTGCTGGGCCGAAACGACGGATGCGGGTGCCAGCACCGTCAGCGCCGCAATCACCGTCGCGTAGAACCTCGGAACGAGAAGAATGATCACGCAACAAGGCGCCTTGAACACGACGGCGCTCGTCGTGCCGGATCTCTATGTCCAGCTCGTGCCGCCCAATGCCGTGGTGCTCAATGGTGTGCCGAGCAATGTCGTGGGCGTCGTCGGCTCCGCGAGTTGGGGTCCGGTCGGCGCGCCGGTCATCATCGGCAGCATGACGGAGTATGCGGCCGGTTTCGGGCCGGTGATGGATCGCGGCCTCGACATGGGCACCCATGTCGCCATTGCCGTGCAGCAGGGCGCGAATGCCTTTCGCTGCCTACGCGTGACGGATGGCACGGATGAGCCGGCAACCGCGCCTGGCACCGCTGGCTGCATCACCTTCACCGCGCGCCATTCCGGCAGTCTTGGCAATGCGATCACCGTCGCACTCGATGTCGGCAGCATGGCCGGAAGCTGGGCCGCAACCATCGGCCTGTCCGGCCTGCTACCTGAACGATTCGACAATATTACTGGCACAGGCGACAGTTTTTGGAATGCACTGGCCGCCGCCATCAATGCCGGCACCGGCACGCGGTCGGCCTCGGTCTTCGTCACGGCGAGCGCCAGCGGTGGAACGACGGCACCAGTGGCCGCACGCTACGCGCTTGCCGGCGGATCGGACGGCGCCACCGGTGTCACTGCCGCGAGCCTCATCGGCACCGATACCGCGCCACGCCTCGGCATGTATGCCCTGCGGGGACAAGGCTGCGCCATTCTCGATCTTTGCGATTGCACGGATGCGACGCAATGGTCGACGGTAGAAGGCTTCGCCGCTGCAGAAGGGCTTTATGCGATGCTCACGGGCCCATCCGCGGATACGCTAACGAATGCCATCGCCACGAAAGCCTTAGCCGAGCTCGACAGTTCTGCCGTGAAACTGCTGTTCGGCGATTGGCTGTGGTGGTGGGACGCCGCGAATGAAACGCAACGGCTGGTCTCGCCCCAGGCCTTCGCGGCTGGTCGGCTCGCCAATCTCTCGCCCGAGCAGTCGGGCCTCAACAAGCCGCTGTCGGCCATCGGCGGCAGCCAGACAATCGGCTCACCGGCATCCGGCCTCATCAATCGCTACAGTGCCGCCGAGCTGGGCGCCTTGTTCGAAGCCGGCATCGACGTCATTACCAATCCAGGCGCGGGCGGCCAGCTGATCTGGACGCTGCGCCTCGGTCATAACAGTTCCACCGATGCCAGCATCAATGGCGATAATTATACGCGCCTGACGAACTACATCGCCGCGACGCTCGCGGCCGGCATGGGCATTTATGTCGGGAAAGTTGTCAATGCCGCCTTGCTGCGCAATATTCGCAGCACACTGCTCGGCTATTTGTCAGGCCTGCTGAGCCAGGGATTGCTGGGCAGCACGGATGGTACGTTGCCCTTCGCCGTCATATGCGACACCGGTAACAACCCGTTTGGCCGATTGGCACTTGGCTATGTGCAGGCGGACGTGCAAATCCGCTACCAGGGCATCACGGAGAAATTCCTGGTCAATCTCGATGGCGGCGCGACCGTGCTTGTTAGCACAACGAGCACCGGTACATCAGACAGCGGCACATCAGGCGGAAGTGGATCGGGCAGCGGCTCTGGCTCAGGCGCCGGTTCTGGCGGAAGCGGCTCAGGCTCAGGAAGTTCGGAAACGCTCACCTTCCAGATACCGCCGACCGGCACATACACGCCCGGCCAGGCGAGCATCGGCGTCAATGCCACGCTGCATCCTGGCAGTGCCACGGCCGCGATCCAGTTCGGCTTTTCCACCTCCGCGACGGTCGCACCCACCGCCTGGACGGCCGGTATTTATGTCAACACGCAGGGCGATGGCGACGCGCTCTACGCGGCCTATCTCACCGCGCCCTCCGGCGCCGGGACCTATTATGGTTGGGTTGCCACGACGGACGGCACGGTGTCCGCAGTCTCCGCCAGTGTGACGGTGAGCTGATGCTCTTCGCGCGTTCCAACAGGCCGCTGTTCACGGCAGCCGGCCGCCCGCTTCTCAGCACGCTCGGCGTGAGCAGCGGGGGCGGCACCGCGCCCAGCACCGGCAGTTTTTCGGGACCCTATCCCTCTACCATCACCGGCCTATCCGGCTGGTGGGATGCCGGGGCGCTGCTCTCCCCCGGCGCCGTCGTGACCAGCCTCACCGATGCCTCGGGCCATGGCGCGGCCATGACCGCCTATCACTACTATACTGGCACTGGCGCCACGGCGGCGGCCCTCATCGCCACGCCGCGCCTCAATGGGCTTCTCGGCGGTGTCGGCGCACCGATACCGCAAGCCTCGACCTATGCGCCGACGCTCGACCCGGACACTGGCTTGCAACTGGCGAGCCTCGCCTTCGGGCCCGATATGGCCTGGACGCGCATGCTGGTTTGGAGCCGCCCGAACCGTCGCCAGGGCACCTATTACGTCAATGCGAATGACATTTCCCTCATTCGCTCCAACGGGATTTCGCTCGTCACCGTCTCCTCCACCGGCGCGACGCTGACGCTTTTCCCGACCGCCGCCGCCGTCGTGCTCAGCAGCACCATCACGCGCCGCCACACCCATTGCCTGATCCTGCGCAACACGCCTGGCACCGGCGTCGATGCCTGGCTCGACGGCACGCAGGTCGCGACCGCCGTCACCAATCCCATGCCCACGGGTGCGACCGGTCCCTGTGTGCTGCTGCATGAAATGGATCTGCAAGGTGCGGCGCAGTGCTGGTTCCATGAAATGGCGAGTTGGGAACGCGCGCTGTCGAGCACCGACATGACCACGCTGATCGCCTGCGGTGGGCGTTGGACGTTCGGGGCCCGTAAAGGCGCGTCACTGCTCATCATGGGCCAGTCCAATGCGAGTTACTTCCAGGTCTCGGGCGGCGCGCAGGCCATGGCCGATGGCCTCGCCTGGTATCTCGGTGCCATCGCGGGGAATATCCTCTTCCAACCCTCCGGCACCTATGCGAGCCCGGCGCGCTATACGCAGATCAATGGCCACCCGATCTCCAATTCCACCGCGCCACTGTTCCCGCCCGGCGCCGGCGCCGGCACCTTCCTGACCAATCCGGGTGACGGTTCCGATCCCTCGACCTGGGCGCTGGGGCCGGACGGCCTCGCGGTCGAGGCCTATCTCACCGGCAGCGCGGCCATCCCAACCGCCGAGGACCTGGCGGATATTGCCGCCATCGTCTGGCCCTGGACGGAGCAGGACAGCACGGCGCCGTATAGTCAGAAGGCGCTGTATACGGGAACGGTGAGGCGCCTCGCGGCCCTCACGCGGACGATGCTGAGCCGCACGGCGCCCGAACTGCCGCTGCTGCTGTGGAACGCGATTCCTTATGAGACCGATGCCGGCGTGCAAATGGTGCGCGAAAGTCTCGCCGACATCGTGGCCGACAGCACGCAGAACGCGGCCCTGTTTGCCGCCCAGACTGCCGACAGCATTCCGCTGAGCGCGACCTATAACGCGACAGACGGCACCTGGACCGGCGGCGACCCCCAGCATCGGGACGAGACCGATGAGGCGCGTTTCGGCCATTGCGGCGCCCATGTCGCGGCGCGTATGGCCCTCGCCGCCGGTTTTGGCGATACACTCTCAGCCATTCCCTCCGGCATGCCGCTGGTGGGGCCGAGCATCGCGCATGCCTTCCGCCAGAGCAGCACGCAGATCGTAATCACCATTGTGCATGATCAGGGCACGGACATTGCCGTGCCGCTGCAAGCCGCCAACGGTGCCGGCTGGGGGGTGATGGATGGCGGATCGGTCGCAGCCCCCGGCACGATCATCACCGCGTTATCCGCCACGCGGATCGATGCCACGCATCTGTTGCTGACGCTGGCAGTGGCGATCAGCAACATCAGCGCGGATTGCCAAGTCTTCTATCCCTATGGCTCGACGCAGATCGGGCGGGGCGACGCGGTGACGGATAATTTCGCGGACATCGGCTGGCCTACGGGCTGGAACATGGCGGGCGACCTCGGCTCGGCATGGACCGTTAATATGCCGTTGCAGGCGACGCGTTACGGCATTCCCCTCAGCGACAGCGCAACCTGATGACATCCTTGGGGAGCGACGGCGTGATGACCGGGAACGACTGGGTCGGCATCATCACCATTACGGTGACGGTTTTCGCCCTGTATTCCTCGGCGCTCGCGTGGCTGGTGGGTCAGAACGGGCGGCTGCGCGCGGAGACGAAGCGCGATCTGGAGCGGCTGGAGGGGCGGCAGGGCGCCGATGCGAGTGTGGTACGCGCGGAAGTTCAGGCCGGGATCCTCGCCATTCAGCAGCAGGTGAACCAATTGCGGGACGGCAGTGCGACCAAGCCGGAGCTGGTCGCGGTCGAGCAGCGGCTGGCCTTCAGCCTCAACGAATTCAAGGCAGAATCGCGGGCGGAGTTCGCCAAGATCGGCCAGAAGGTGGACCGGCTGCCGGCGATGGAGGCGAACCTAGTCGCGGTCAGCCGGACGGTGGAGAAGATCGGCGCGGCGTTGAGCCAGAGGGTTTAGGGCTGCCACTCTCGCGCCGTGCCATCCACGCCTTGCCGTCGTCCCGCCAGGAAGGCGTGGATGCTCGGCCTGCGCCGAGCATGACGCAGTGGGTGGAGGACGATTATACGCCCCCGGCACCTCCCAAAAGCCATCTTGGCGGAACGATCCTTCCGGTGAACGATCCCCATCCGTATCCAGAAGAGGGCGTCACCCATGTTGACCGTCATTGCCACTGTCGCGCTGGTCTTGTGCGTCCTCAACTGGTTGCTCTTTGTCGCTCTCGAAGCGCCGACCATCCGGGAGGCATTGCGACCGCACCGGCTTAACGCTGTCACGGCCACGCATCCCGGCATCGGGTCTCACGCGCTCGTCGCGGACCTGGACAAGCTCGCAGGAACCACCGGTCATCTCGCGAATGACTTCAAGAAAGCCGGTCCGGCCTTCAGCGCGGCGGCGCTGTCGGTTCTGTTCCTCTTCGTCGCTCTCATCGCTGCCGCCGCCGGCAAGTTCTGACACCACGCCCGCTACAGACAACCCAGACCGACCAAGGTGGTGCGCAAGGCATCGAGCGCCGGCGTATGCGGTTCCTCGCCAAGGAAAGCGACGAGACGGCGGTTGTCCAGGCGCAACGGCTGCCGCCAGAGATAGGTCATCTCCAGCATTTCGCGGAACGTCTCCACAAAGGGCGACGCCATGCAAATGAGCCACCACGGAAACCGGCGCACCGGCATGCGTGGGGCGGACACAGCGACGCGGATAGCCTCGGCAATCTCCACGCCGCGTTCGAACCAGTGGCCATTGAAATGGAACACCGCAAACCTGGGCAGATCGGCGTCGCGGTCGATCAGACGCATTGCCGTCTCCGCGAGATCGGGGAGATAGGCCCAGGCGTGACCCACATCGCGACGACCGGGATAGACGACGGCGCGGACCGGGCGCCCCGGCTTCACCAGTGCCGCGCCGAACCAGCTATTGCCGCTTGTGCCGGCGCCAAAAAAATCACCGGCACGGAGGATCAAGACCTTCACGCCCTCATCACTGGCGGCGGCCAGACGCGCTTCCATCTCGACGCGGATCGCGCCTTTGCGCGTGCGCGGTGCCTGGGGCTCATCCTCCGCCACCAGCGGAAAGGTTTCTGGGCCGAAGTTGTAGACCGTGCCAGGGAAGACGATGCGGGCGCCTGAGGTGCGGGCTGCCGCGATGGTGTTGTCGATCATCGGCAGAGCGAGGGCGCGCCAGTTCCGGTAGCCGGGCGGATTGACCCCGTGGACGATCAGCGCGGCCCCTTCAGCGGCCGCGACGACGTCGGCGCGGTTCATGGCATCGCCCCTGATCCACGCGATGCCCGCCAGCGGCTTGGCGATTTTGGCGGGATCGCGATTGATGGCGCGGACCTTCCACCCACGGGCGACCAAGGCCTCCGCAATGGCACCGCCGACGCCACCCGTTGCACCCAAGACAAGAGCTGTTTTCTGACCAGGCATAGCGTGTCTCCTCATGTGATGAACGGAGAATGACGCCCGGCCCGACCAAACGAAATTGCCTTAATTTCAACAGTCGCTATACATTCCTGTATGGCAGACGCGATCTCCTGGGAGCTCTATCGATCCTTTCTGGCGGTGGCCCGGAACGGCAGCCTGTCAGGGGCCGCGCGCGCGTTGCGTCTGACCCAGCCGACCATCGGCCGCCATATCGACCAGTTGGAACAGGCGCTCGGCCTGCCGATCTTCACCCGCTCGCCCCAGGGTCTGCTGCCGACCGACACGGCGCTGGCGCTTGTGCCGCTCGCTGAAGCGATGGAGAGCGCGGCGGAGGCTATGGCCCGCGTCGCGTCCGGCCCCACCGACGAGCTATCCGGCGCGGTGCGCATCACGGCGAGTGAGATCGTGGGGGCGGAGGTGCTTCCCCCCATCCTGGCGGCGTTTGCCGAGCATCACCCGAAGATCGCGTTCGAACTGCATCTCTCGAACCTGACCGAGGATTTGCTCCATCGCAGCGCGGATATCGCAGTCCGCATGACGCGCCCGACCCAAACCGGGCTGGTGGCGCGCAAGCTCGGCGCGACGGTCATCGGCGTCTATGCCCACCGCCGGTATCTGGAGGGTCGCCCGGCGCCGCAAACACCGTCCCATCTTGCCGACCTGCGGGTCATCGGCTTCGATCGTGACCGCACGGCCGTGAAAGCCATGGGCGAGGCCGGCATTCCACTGACGCGCGAGACCTTTTCGCTTCTAACAGACAGTCACCTCGCGCAGCTCGCCGCTCTCCGGGCCGGCTACGGCGTCGGCGTCTGCCAGGTCGGGATCGCCAGGCGCGACCCGGACCTGATCCGTCTTTTGCCCGAGTCCTTTGCCGTGCCTTTGGACACCTGGCTCGTTATGCACGAAGATCTGCGGTCGAGCCTTCGCGTCCGCTCCCTGTTCGACCATCTGGCCGCTGGCCTGACGGCCTATCTCGCCACCTCACGCTGATAGGTCCCTCTCGCTTTTCCCCAGCCCCGCATTCCGCGGGGCTTTTTTTGTTGGAGACTCCCATGGATCTCTCTCCCCTCCTGGACATGGCGGCGACCCTCGCCTCCGCCGTGCTCGCCGCCTGCGCGCCGGTCGTGGTGCTCAAGATCAGCCGCATGCTGACCCTCAACCTCGACCAGACCCATCGCCAGGCGGTCACCACAGCGCTGGATACCGCCCTCGGCCTTGGCCTCAAACTCGCCCAGGAAGCCGGTGACGCCCGGCTCGCCAACGTCAATATCCGCAGTGCGGCGCTCGCCACCATGGTCGGCTATGTGAAGGAAACGGTGCCGGCGGCGGTCGGCCATTTTGGCCTGACGGATGATGCCATCGCCCAGAAGGCGGCGGCGCGGCTCGCCAGCGCGCTCCATACCTTGCCGGCCGTCGCCGTCGTCACGGCCGGCGCGTCACTCGCGGCTGCCGCCTAACGACCATAGAGTCTGGGGCTGCCCCCTTGTGAACCCCTTCCCTCACGGGTAAGCCCCGCCGGCGGCTCCGCGCGTGGAAGGTTACCTGCATGTTCTCTCGCCTCCTTGGAATCATGTCCGCCGATATGGCGATCGACCTGGGAACCGCGAACACCCTCGTCTATGTCAAAGGGCGCGGCATCGTTCTGAACGAACCCTCGGTCGTCGCCATCGCGGATGTGCGCGGCAAGAAGGTGGTGCTCGCGGTTGGCGAGGAGGCCAAGAACATGCTCGGCCGTACGCCGGGCAATATCTCCGCCATCCGCCCGATGCGGGACGGGGTGATCGCCGATTTCGAAGTCGCCGAGGAGATGATCAAGCACTTCATCCGCAAGGTGCATCATCGCCGTGGCTTCGCGAGCCCGCTGATCATCGTCTGCGTGCCCTCCGGCTCCACCGCTGTCGAGCGTCGGGCCATTCAGGAAAGCGCTGAGAGCGCCGGCGCCCGAAAGGTGTTGTTGATCGAGGAGCCGATGGCCGCCGCGATCGGCGCCGGCCTGCCGGTCACCGAGCCTTCGGGCAGCATGGTGGTGGATATCGGCGGCGGCACCACCGAGGTCGCGGTCATTTCCCTCGGCGGCATCGTCTATGCCCGCAGCGTGCGCACCGGCGGGGACAAAATGGATGAGGCGATCATCAGCTACATCCGCCGCAACCATAACCTGCTGATCGGTGAGAGCACGGCCGAGCGCATCAAGATGGATGTCGGCGCGGCCATGACGGACTCGCCCGGCATCGATGGCCCCTGGCGCGAGGTCAAAGGTCGCGACCTGATGCACGGCGTGCCGCGCGAGGTGATGGTCAGCCAGCGGCAGATCGCCGAGAGCCTGAGCGAGCCGGTCAGCGCCATCGTCGAGGCGGTGAAGGTCGCGCTGGAGAACACGCCGCCGGAGCTCGCAGCCGATATCGTGGACAAGGGCATCGTGCTTACCGGCGGCGGGGCGCTGCTCCATCGCCTCGATCAGGTGTTGCGGGATGAGACCGGGCTGCCGGTGGTGGTGGCCGAGGAGCCGCTGCAATGCGTGGCGCTGGGCACCGGCCGCGCGCTGGAGGAGATGAAGCGTCTCCAGAATGTGCTGACGACGATGTATTGATCGGCGTGTCTGACAGATGAAGGGCGGCAGGTTAAGAAGGTTTTAAGTCGCGCCCGGCGCCGTCCCTCGCTATAGCCCCCACTTCTCGGACATACTCAGGTGCGGGTCAGATTGGAGATGCGGGCGCGGTGATAAGGCTATCCATTCCCGTCCGCCAGGCGCTGGAGAAACTCTCCCTTCCTGTGCTCATTGCGGCGGCCTTCGCCTTGATGCTGATCGGCAAGGCCGATGCGGTGCTCGCCGTTCGGGTGCGCATGGCACTGACGGATACGCTGTCCCCGATCTATGCGACAATGGCCCAGCCTCTCGCCAATCTGCGTGGCGTTGCGTCGGACGTCGTCGATATCTGGGACATCCGCGCGGAAAACACCCGGCTTCGGGCCGAGAACGAGCAATTGCGCCGCTGGCAGGCGGCGGCCCTGGCCCTCGAAGCTCAAAACCAGGAATTCAAGGCCCAGCTCAACTGGATGCCCATGGCCGCGCCGGCCTTTACCACCGCCCCGGTGGTCGCCGATTCCGGCGGCGTCTATGCCCGTTCGGTTCTGCTTGCCGTGACACCGCCCCATCATCTCACCAAGGGCGAAATCGCGCTGGACGACCGCGGCGTGGTTGGCCGGGTGACGGAAGTTGGCGCCCGCAGCGCGCGGGTGCTGCTGATCACCGACATCAACAGCCGCATTCCCGTCGTGCTTGCAAGCGGCGGGCACGCGGTGATGGAGGGCACCAATGGCGCCTTCCCCGTGCTGCGCTATTGGCCGGAGGGCAGCGCCCCGATCGATGGCGAGCGGGTGATGACCAGCGCCGCCGCCGATGCCTTTCCCGCCGGCCTGCCGCTGGGCACCGTTCACTACAACAGCGATAACGTGCCGCAGGTTTATCCCGAGGCAGACCTCGATCACCTCTCCATGCTGCGGCTGTTCGACTACGACAGCACGGGTGTGCTCGCACCTGACGCGCCGGCCGGAAGGCTTGCCACACCCGCGACCCCAGGCGCCGGCAGTGCCGGCGCCACGACCCAGGGGCGAACCAGTCCGGCGATCCGGTCGCGGTGACCGATGGACAAAACGCCCGGCATCCGACCGCGCCGCAGCCTGGGGCAGCGCATGGACAAGGCCGCCCGGCGCGGCTTTCCCGCCGGGACCACGATTCTGGGCATCTTCCTGATCTCGGCGCCGCTCGGCCTGCCGGGTCAGGCGCAGGTGATGCCGGCCTTCTCGCTCTCCGCCATCTTCTTCTGGACCCTGTTCCGCCCCGCCTCCGTGCCGCCGCCGGCGGTCTTCTTGATCGGGCTACTGGCGGATCTGCTGGGCGAGATGCCCATCGGCACCTCGGTCCTCACGCTGCTTCTGACGCAGTATTTGGTGGTGCGAAGCCGGCGGTACCTGCTGCAAAAGGGGTTCCTGTTCGTCTGGCTGCTATTCGTGGCCGTCGCGGCGGTCGCGGCGGCCCTGCAATGGGCCCTGGCCTGCCTGATGAACTGGGCGCTGTATCCGCCGATTGCCGGCGTCTTCCAGTTCCTGCTCAGCGCCGGGCTCTATCCGTTGCTGGCCACCGCCTTCACGCAGGCGCATCGCGCCGTCGCCGCGCCGGAACGCGTGTGAGGACGGCGGCGTGAAGCGCGAGATCATGCGCAGCGGCATCTTCACGCGCCGCGCCCTGCTGGTTGCGGGCGCGGAGATCGGGATCTTCGGCCTGCTCGGCGCCCGCCTGTACAAGATGCAGGTCGTCGATGGCGCGAAATACACCGCCATGGCGCGCGGCAATTCGGTCAGCATTCGCCTGCTGCCGGCCTCCCGCGGGCGCATCTTCGACCGCTTCGGGGCGGAGGTCGCGGGCAATCGCCAGAACTGGCGCGCCCTGCTGATGGTCGAACAGACCAACGACACAGACTCTGTGCTGGACGCGTTTTCCAAACTCGTCGCGTTATCGGATAGCGAGCGCAGCCGGATCATCCGTGAGCTGCATACCCATCAGCGCTACGTCCCAGTCATGCTGCGGGACTTCCTGACTTGGGACCAGATGGCGCTGATCGAGGTCAATGCCCCCGATCTCCCCGGCGTGCTGATCGATGTCGGCGCCACCCGCATCTATCCGAAGTCGGAGCTGCTCGCCCATGTCGTGGGCTATGTCGGGCCGCCCCACGACCAGGACGTGAAATCCGACCCGACGCTGTCGATGCCGGGCATGCGCGTCGGCCGCACTGGGGTCGAGGCCTTCAATGACATCGCCTTGCGCGGCCATGCCGGGGCGCAGCAGTTGGAGGTCAATGCCGTCGGGCGCGTCATCCGCGAGCTTGATCGCCAGGAAGGAACGCCCGGCACCGATATCGGCTTGAGCATCGACACCATGCTGCAGCAGGCCGTGACCGATCGCCTCGACGGGCTCAGCGCCAGCGCCGTGGTCATGGATCCGCGCAACGGCGAAGTGCTGGCCATGGTGAGCCAGCCCGGCTTCGACCCCAGCCTGTTCGATGCCGGCGTCAGCAATACCCAGTGGCAGAGCTGGATGAACGATCCGCGCAAGCCGCTGGTGAACAAGGCCGCCGCCGGCCTGTATCCGCCGGGCTCGACCTTCAAGACCGTGACCGCCATGGCGGCAATGACCTCGGGCGCCGTCGGGCCCAATGACACCATCTTCTGCCCCGGGCATTACGATCTGGGCAACGCGCGCTTCTATTGTTGGAAGAAGGGCGGCCATGGCCCGCTGGATATGCGGGGCGGCCTCAAGAATAGTTGCGACGTGTTCTTCTACAATGCGGCGCTGCGGACCGGCATCGGTCCGCTCGCCGCCATGGCCAACCGCTTCGGCATCGGCGTCGATGACGGCATGGACATCGCGAATGTGCCGCCCGGTCTGATGCCGACGAAGGCCTGGCGTCTGAAGCAAAAGAAGCCCTGGGCGCTCGGCGACACCGTCATCAGCGGCATCGGCCAGGGTTTTATCCTCACTAGCCCGCTGCAACTCGCGACCCTCGCCTCCCGCGTCGCGACCGGCCGGGCCGTCGGGCCGCATGTTGCCCGCCATCGAGACGGGGTGATCCAGCAGGGCACGGCGGCGGAGGACTGGCCCGAAATGAGCCTGTCCGAGCACCATTTCACGACGATCCGCGAAGGCATGTGGGACGTGGTGAACGCCCAACACGGCACGGCCCCCACGGCGCGGCTGAAGCTGCCCGGCGTGCAGATGGCGGGCAAGACCGGCAGTGCCCAGGTGGTGCGCATCGGCCGAGCGGCGCGCGAACGCGGCTTCAACTCCATGAACCTGCCCTGGGCTCTGCGGCCCCACGCGCTGTTCATCGGCTTCGCGCCCTATGACGCGCCGCGTTATGCCCTGGCTATCGTGGTTGAACACGGCAATGCCGGCGCCGATGTCGCAGGGCCATTGGCGCGCGACATTATGACCGATGCCCTGACCCTGGACCCCGCCGGCCGGGACACGCCACTGGCCCCGAAACCAACCGCGCAGATCACCATTCCACCGGTGCGCGCGTCATGATGGAACGTCGGCTGTGGCGTGAAGGCTCCCTCGGGATCGCCGGCAAGGTCTGGCAGACCAACTGGATCTATCTTCTGCTGATCTGCGCCCTCGCGGCTGTGGGCTATGTCGCCCTCTATACGGCCGCGGGCGGGTCCTCCGAGCCTTATGCCCAGAAGCAGCTCATCCGCTTCGGCATCGGTCTGGTGCTGATGATCGCGCTGGCGATGACGGATATCCGCATCATCGCGAAATGGTCCTGGCCGCTTTATGTCGTCGGCATCATCCTGCTGCTGGTGGTGGCGCGCTATGGCCATGTCGGCAAAGGCGCGCAGCGCTGGATCGCCATTGGCGGCTTCCAGCTACAGCCCAGCGAATTGATGAAGATCTGCCTGGTGCTCGCCCTCGCCCATTGGTTCCACCGCGCAAGCTATGAACGCGTGGGCAAGCTGTTGTTCCTGGTGCCGCCAACCCTGGCCGTGCTGCTGCCGGTGGGGCTGATCCTGAAGGAGCCCAATCTCGGCACGGCGGTCATCACCGGCGCGATCGGCGCCGCCATCTTCCTGGCGGCAGGCGTGCGGTGGTGGAAGTTCGTCATCGTCATCGCAGCACTCGGGGCGGCGCTGCCCATCGCCTACCACCACCTGCATGACTATCAGCGCCAGCGCATCCTGACCTTCATGCATCCTGAGCGGGACCCGCTCGGCACCGGCTACAACATCATCCAGTCCAAGATCGCCCTCGGCTCGGGCGGCATGTATGGACGCGGCTTTCTCAACGGTAGCCAGGGCAACCTGGACTTCCTGCCTGAGAAGCAGACCGACTTCATCTTCGACCTGATCGCGGAGCAGTTCGGCCTGGTCGGCAGCCTGTCTGTGCTGTTCCTGCTGCTGCTGATCGTGCTGGGCGGCATGTTGATCGCCTTGCGCTGCCGGCATCAGTTCGGTCGGCTGGTGGCGCTCGGCATCAGCGTCGATCTGTTCCTGTATGTCTTCGTCAATATCGCCATGGTCATGGGCGCAATCCCGGTCGGCGGCGTGCCGCTGCCGCTGATCTCCTATGGCGGATCGGTTCTCATCACCGCCATGCTCGCCTTCGGCATCCTGATGTCGGTCCATGTCCATCGGGATGTGGAGTTCCCCGAAAGCAACGCCTGGCCGCCGCCTTGAGATAGTGGCCTTAGCTGGTCGCGTCCCGCGGCCGCAGGTGGTTGAACACCGTCGTGCAGATCGCGCCAAAGACCATGCACAGCGCCATGGCGCGCGGCGTTCCATCACTCAGCACACCGACCAACATCCCGGCAATCGCGCCCAGGCTGAACTGGAAGGTTCCGGTCAGGGCCGAGGCGATGCCGGCATTTGCGTGATGGCGCGCCATCACCGCCACCGTGCCGTTCGGGAAGATGAACCCAAGGCTGGCCAGCACCACGAACAGCCCCGCGAGCAGACCGAAGAGGCCGCCGAAGCCGATGAAGGCGAGGGCGAAGATGTAGATCGTCGCTGCCATCATCACCCGCACCGCGCCTGTGAGCGTACGGTCCAGGCCAAACCGCGCCATGATGATGCGGCCGTTCAACTGGCTGCCCATGACAAGGCCGAAGCCGTTGAGGCCGAAGATCATGCCATAGACCACCGGGCTGACGTGGAAGCCCGTGATGAAGACCTGCGGCGACCCACTGAGATAGGCGAACAGCGTCCAGCTCGCGAACCCCACCACCAGCGCACTCGGCAGAAATGTCCGGTCACGACCGATCTGCATATAGCGCTGGATGACGCTGATGAAGCTGTGGCGAACCCGCCTCTCCTTCGGCAGCGTGTCGGGCAGGAAGAACCAGACCAGCACCAGGTTGATGACGCCGTAGCCGGCCTGGAACCAGAAGATGGACCGCCAGCCGGTCCATTGCAGGATAACGCCGCCGAGCGCCGGCGCCAGAATGGGCGAGAGACCCATGACGAGCATCAGTTGCGCCAGGATCCGCGCGGCGGCCTGGCCGGTTGCAAGATCGCGCACCACCGCACGCGGCACGACGATGCTCACGGCGCCGCCCAAGGCCGCGATGAACCGGAAGACCGAGAAGGAGACAAGGTCGGTCGACAGCGCGCAGCCAATGGTCGCCAAGGTGTAGACGCTCATGCCGATGATCAGTGGCACCTTGCGGCCCATGCGATCGGCGATGGGTCCGAAGACCATCTGGCCGATCGCGAGACCCACGAAGAAGGTCGCCAGGGTGATCTGCGCGCCGCCCTGGATATTGCCCAGTTCATGGGCGATCTGCGGGAAGGCAGGCAGATACATGTCGATCGACACGGAGCCGACGGCGGTCATGAAGCCGAGCAGGGCCGGGAGCCAGCGAGACACAGTCATATGCCTCTGTCGCATAGACTGCGCCCGCATGCGCGCCCGGAATTACGGCATCAGCTCTGCCCGCTGACGAAAAGCAGCCTCCGCTTAGGGTGCGGTGGCCGCGCCGCCCGCCGCACCGACGCCGGCGCCGATAAGCGCACCCGTGCCGGCGTTGCCGCCGGCTGCGGCACCCACGGCGGCACCGGCGCCGGCGCCAATCGCGCCGCCCGTAAGAGCGCGCATTCCCGGCGACCGGCCGCAGGCCGACAGTGAAAGCGATGCCGCGCCGAGCATGAGGCCCATGGCAATCGCGCGCAGAGAGAGGGTTTTCATCGAGCTAACTCCCGTAAAGGCGGGGCCCAAAGCCCCAACAGGAGGAGAATGTTGGGGCACAACAGGCCGCTCGCAAGACGCCGGCATGGCACCCGATGCCTTGACGTCAGCGGCGACAGATCATTTTGTCACGACTTCGATTTAATCATCCACCCGCCGGAGCGGCTTAGATGGTTGCCACACTCGCCGACTTGCGAAGACATGCCCAGGGAAACTGGACCATCCACGATGTTATTAGGATCTGCCGACTTGCTGGCATTCTTCGATCCGCCGACCGGTGGCGGCAGCCACTACAAGGTGTCGCATCCGAGCATGGCGCGGATTGTTACTGTTCCTTTCAGACGGCCCATCAAACCGATCTACATCAGGCTTGTAGTCCGGTTCATCGACGAGGTACATGACCTTCATGGCGATCCATGAATACTCCGTCATCATCGAGCCGATGGCGCCAGAGGACGGATCAGGCTTCCTGGCTTACGTCCCAGATCTGCCTGGATGCATCTCCGACGGCGAGAGCTATGCCGAGGCAGCAGCGAACGTGGCGGACGCGATCATCTGCTGGATCGAAGCCGCACAGAACTTGGGTCGACCCGTCCCAGAGCCGACGCGCCACCTTCAGCTGACGTAAGGCGAGAGCGTCGCCTACGCCGCCCTTGCCAAAGCCCCTTCGATCAACGTCACCGTCTCCGCCACGCCGTAAAGCGCCACGAAACCGCCGAAGCGCGGCCCCTCGGTCTGGCCGAGAAGCACCTGGTACAAACACCCGAACCAGGCCTTCAGCTCCGGGAATGGATGCCGTTTGCCGACCTCATAGACTGCCGTCTGGATCGTCTCGGCATCCGTCCCAGGCACCATGCCGCGCAAGGTCTCGGCGAGGTCCGACAAGGCCGACCGCTCGACTTCTGTGGCCGCGCGGAACTCCTTCTTCGGCCGCACGAAGTCCTGGTAATAGACCACGGCGTAGCCGACGAGCTGGGCCAGAAACGGCGCCGTCTCGGGCGTCAGGTCCGGTGAATAGCGCCGGATAAAGCCCCAGAGCATGTCTGGCGTCTCGGCATTCACGACGCTCGCCAGGTTGAGCAACATGCCGAAGCTGATCGGGCTGCCGGCATCCGCAGGCACGGCGCCACCATGGATGAACCAGGCCGGGTTTGACACGTCCGGCGCTTCGTCCCGCTTCGCCTTGGCGACATGGGCAAGATAGTCATCCACCGCGCGCGGAATGACATCGAAGAACAGCCGCTTGGCGCGCTGCGGCTGGTTGTACATGAACAGCGACAGGCTCTCGGCCGGGGCATAGGTCAGCCACTCGTCGATCGACAACCCATTGCCCTTGGACTTGCTGATCTTCTGGCCCTTATCGTCCAGGAACAACTCGTAGTTGAAGCCGGCAGGCGGCGGGCTGCCGAGGATCTGGCAGATCCGGCCCGAGAGCTTGATGCCCTCGATATGATCCTTCCCAGCCATTTCGTAGTCGACGCCCAGGGCATGCCACCGCATCGCCCAATCGGCCTTCCACTGCATCTTGGCGTGACCGCCGGTCACCAGCGTTTCGTACCACACGCCGTCTTCCGGATCGCGCCAACTCACCGTGCCGGCATCCGGGTCGCGCTTTTCGATCAAGACCTGCATGACGATGCCGGTCTTGGGATGAACCGGCAGGATGGGCGAATAGGTGGCGCGGCGGTCCGGCCCCAGCGTCGGCAGCACGACGTCGACGATCGCGTCATGATGCCGCAGCGCCTGTAGCAGAGCGGTGTCGAAGCTGCCGGAGCGATAGGCCTCGGTCGCGGAAATGAACTCGTAATCGAAGCCGAACCCGTCAAGGAAGGCGCGCAGCCGGGCGTTGTTATGGGCGCCAAAACTCGCATGGGTGCCGAAGGGATCGGGCACATCCGTCAGCGGGCGGCCGAGGAACTCCATCAGCATCTCGCGCTGGGGCACATTGTCCGGCACCTTGCGCATCCCGTCCATGTCGTCCGAAAAGGCGATCAGGCGGGACGGCAGACCTGTCAGGGCGGTAAAAGCCTGTCGCACCCAGGTGGTGCGCGCGACCTCGCCGAAGGTGCCAATATGCGGCAGGCCGGATGGGCCATAACCGGTTTCGAACAGCGCCGTGCCTTTGCCGCTCGCCTCCATCCGGGCGACGACCTTCGCCGCCTCCTCAAAAGGCCAGATTTTAGGCGCGGGCGCGTTCCGTGCTAGCTGGTTCATAGGACGACCACTAGAAAAGGCATGAATTGCGGTCAATGACGGTTGCGGTATGAGTGCGTCCCACGACTCCGCCGCCATCGCCTTGCCCGAGTGGTCCGCGCTGGTCACCGGCGCCGGCATCGCCGTCCTGATGACGGCCGACGGCGAAATGCTGTCCCTCACACCCACCGAAGCGATCGAGCGTCTTGCCGTCCTCGGGCCGCCGCTACTGGTCCATGCCCCCGCGACCTGGCGGCGGCTGGGGTCGGCGGCATCACCCGCCTACGACCTGCTTGAATTGTTTGCCTTCGTCCTGCCCACGCAGGCCGCCGTGCCGACAGCGCGGGGATTGGCCCAGGCACTCGGCCTGCCGGTGCCGGCCAGCGGCCTGGAAAACGCGGCGGCTTTGTTGCCCGCGATCGCTGTCGCGCTGCTCCGCAGGCTGCAGCAGGACGCCGCCATGACGAACAACAAGGACGCTGGCGCCCTGGCCACCCGCATGGGCAAGGCCGGCTGGTCTTGGGGACCGATCATCGCCGAAGCCTTGGCACTCGCCAATGTGTCGCCCGGTGCGGAGGGTGCCGCGCTTCGCGTCTGGCGGCGACTGCCGGAATGGGAGGAGCAGGCGCCACCGCCACCACCCTCCTCGCTCGCCGTTTCCTCGTCCGAGGCCCGTGCGCGTCTCGTGCAATTGGTCGGGCCGCAGGCTGAACAGCGCCAGGGCCAATCGGATTACGCCTCGGCCGCCGCCGCGGCCTTCGCACCCCGGGTGACAGAGGGTTCGCCGCATATGGTGCTGGCGGAAGCCGGCACCGGCACCGGCAAGACGCTGGGCTATGTCGCACCCGCCAGCCTTTGGGCCGAGCGCAATCATGCCCCGGTCTGGATCAGCACCTTCACCCGCCATCTGCAACGCCAAGTGGAGACGGAGCTGGAGCGGCTGTTCCCCGATCCCGTTGAGCGCCGCCGCCGCGTCGTCCTGCGCAAAGGGCGGGAAAACTATCTCTGCCTGCTGAACATGGAAGATGCGGTGACGGCCGCGCTGAGCGGCTTGAACCCGGCGCTGGTCATTCCCCTCGGCCTCATCGCCCGCTGGGCAGCGCTGACGACGGACGGAGATATCCTCGGCGGCGATCTTCCCGGCTGGTTCATTGAGCTGTTCGGCGCCGTTCTGGTCACCAGCCTGGGCGACCGGCGCGGCGAATGCATCTATGCCGCCTGCACCCATTGGAAGCGCTGCTTCGTGGAGCACGGCATCCGCCGCGCGCGGGAGGCCGACCTCGTCGTCGCCAACCACGCCTTGGTGCTGACCCAGGCTGCCTGGGGCGGTCTTGATGACGCGCAGATCCCCACGCGCTATGTCTTCGACGAAGGCCATCACCTGTTCGATGCGGCGGACGCCGCCTTCTCGGCCGAACTCTCGGGCCGCGAAGCGGCGGAGTTGCGACGCTGGCTGCTCGGCGCCGAGGGTGCGCGGTCGCGCGGCAAGGGCATCCAGACCCGCATCGGCAATTTGGTCGTGGATCGGCCGGACCTCATCTCCCCCCTCGAAGCGGCGTTAAACGCGGCACGCGCCCTGCCCGCGCCAGGCTGGGGCAGCCGGCTGTCGCAGGAGCTGCCTCAGCCCCATGCCGAGAACGCCATCGCCAATGCGTCCGAGACCTTCTTCGTCGCCCTTCGCGCCCAGGTTCTGGCACGCCTTTCCGGTAGCGGGCACGACGATGAAGCCCGCTCCGGTTTTGCCGCCGAATGCGACCTCCATCCGGTTTCGCTGGAGGTTACAGAGACCGGCGCCATGCTCAAGCGTGCGCTCAGCCGGATCGAGGAGCCGCTCACTACCCTGATGAACCGCCTGCTGGCCCGGCTGGACGACGAAGCCGAGGAGTTGGATGCGGCGACCCGCGCCCGGATCGAGGGCATGGCCCGCTCCATCAAACGCCGCGCGGTGGAACCGCTCAAGGCCTGGCAGGCGATGCTGTCGGATATGGTCGAAGCGGCGCCCGCCGCCGGTGCCTATCCCAGCCATATCCAGTTCCTCCGGCTCGATCGCGGTGAGATCGGGCTGCGGGATGTGGCGCTGCTGCGCCATTGGCTCGACCCCACGATCCCCTTCTCGCTCGTTCTCGCGGCGCCGTCGCATGGCGTGCTCGTCACTTCCGCCACCTTGCGGGATGGCGGAGACGAGGACCCAGAGCATTCCTGGGAAGCGGCGGAAGCCCGTGTCGGCGCCAATCACCTGCCGCTGCCGGCCATTCGCGCCAGCCTGCCGAGCCCCTTCGACTATGCCGCCCGCACACGCGCCTTTGTCGTCACGGATGTCGATGGCCAGGATCCGGCGGCCCTGGCGGCGGCCTATCGCACGCTGTTCCTCGCCTCCGGCGGCGGCGGATTGGGTCTGTTCACCGCCATCGGCAGGCTGCGTTCGGTTCATCGTCGCATCGCGCCAGCCCTGGAACAGGCGGGCATCCCGCTCTACGGCCAGCATATCGACGCCATGAACAACGCCACGCTGGTGGATATCTTCCGGGCCGAGGAAAATGCCTGCCTGCTCGGCACAGATGCGATGCGTGACGGCGTCGATGTCCCAGGTCGCGCCCTGCGGCTGGTGGTGTTCGAGCGCGTGCCATGGCCGCGCCCGGACATTCTGCATCGGGAGCGTCGCATCCACCTCTCCGGCGCCGCGCCCAAGGAATATGACGACCGGATCGCGCGCCTGCGCCTGCGGCAGGCTTTCGGCCGCCTCATCCGTCGGGTAGATGACCGCGGCGTCTTCGTGCTGCTGGACCGGCGAACGCCGACCCGGCTGCTCTCGGCTTTTCCGGCCGGGGTCGAAGTGCGCCGGGTCGGCCTCGCCGAGGCCGCCCGCGAAAGCCACGATTTCCTACAGCAGGACGGAACCACGTAGATGTCCAATACCGAGCGCGGGATGAGGCACCTGCCCGCCCGACTCATCCTTGCCAGTCGCTGGATGATGGCACCGCTCTATCTCGGCCTCATCGTCAGCTTCCTGCTCATCCTGCTGCGGTTCTTTACTAAGCTGTTCGGGCTTTTCTGGACCGCGCAGACCCAGTCAACCAACGAAGTCATCGTCGGCGTCTTGTCGCTAGTGGAGCTGTCGCTGATGGGCAACCTCATCATCATGGTGGTCTTTTCCGGCTACGAAAATTACGTCTCGCGCATCTATGCCGAGAATGACCCCGAGCGACCGAGTTGGATGGAGCATGTCGATTTCAGCGATATCAAGCTGAAGCTGATGGGCTCAATCGTCGCCATTACCGCCATCCAACTTCTCGAACTCTTCCTGGACGTGACCACCCATACCGATCGGGAGCTTTATTTCGCGATCGGTATCCACATGGTCTTCGTTTTCTCCTGTGTCATGCTCGCCCTGATGGATCGTCTGTCGGCGCCGCACTCTTCAGGCGAAGCACCCGCGCCGTCGCCGTGACCATGACCGGGCGCAAGACCCGCCCGAAGCTGATCGTGGCGGCCATGCTGATCTCCACCTTCATGGCGGCCGTCGAGGTCACGGTGATCAGCATCGCCATGCCGACCATCGTCGCCAAGCTCGGCGGCTTCAGCCTGTTTTCCTGGACCTTCGGCATCTATCTGCTGACCCAGGCGGTGATGACACCGCTCTATGGCCGGCTTGCAGATAGTTTTGGGCGGAAGACCGTCTATCTGTGGAGTACCGCGCTGTTCCTGCTGGGCTCGCTCCTATGCGGCCTATCTTGGAGCATGGAATCGCTCATCCTGTTCCGCGCCATACAGGGGATCGGTGGCGGCGCGCTGGCACCCCTCGCGACGACGATCATCGGGGATGTCTGCAAGCCGGAAGATCGCGCCCGGATCATGGGCTATGGCAGCGGCATCTGGGGCATTGCCGCCCTGGCCGGGCCGCTGCTCGGCGCCTTTTTCGTCAATACCCTCGGCTGGCCCTTCGTGTTCTGGGTCAATCTCCCGATCGGCATCATCACGATGATCATGGTGATCCGGTTCCTGCATGAGCCCGCCAGCGGCAAAAGTGGCGCGCCGATCGATCTGCTGGGCGCCGGCCTGCTGATCCTCGGCATCGGGGCGATGATGGTGGCGCTGGTCCAATTCGAGACCCTTTTGGCTTGGGAACTCGCGGTCTTACTGATCATCACGCTCTTCGCCCTGGCCGGCTTCGCGCTGCGCGAGCGGCAGTTGCTCCATCCGATGCTGCCCCTGCATCTCATGACCCGGCCCGTGATCCTGGCGGCCCAGGCCTCCGCTTTGCTCGCCGGCGGTATCCTGATCGGCCTGACAGCCTTCCTGCCCGCCTGGGTTCAGGGGGTGGAGGGTGGCTCGGCGCTGCAATCCGGCATCGTCCTCGGAGTGCTGACGGTGGCCTGGACGGCCGCGACCATGACCATCGGCCGCGCTGTCGGCCGCAGCCGGGACCGCGTGATTGCGATCGGGGCCGGGTTGGTCATGGTCGCTGCCAGCATCGGCCTACTGTTCGTGAGCCGGGGGCAGGGCCTGATGCTGCTCTACGTTGTCTGCGTGCCTCTCGGCGCCGGCATGGGTCTCACCAGCCTTGTTTTCACGATCGCGGTTCAGTCCGGCGTCGCTCATGTCGATCGCGGCCGCGCCACCGCGCTCTTCTATTTCAGCCGGTTGATCGGCCAGGCGTTGGGGGCAGCGGCCTTTGGCGGAGTCTTGAACAGCGGCCTCGCCGGTGCCGGCACCCATGACGCGTTGCGCGCCCTGGTCAGCCCCGCCCGACGTGCCGCGCTCTCACCCATGGATCTCGACCGGCTAACCGGCCTACTCGGTGCCGCCCTGCATGGCGTGTTCATCCTCTCCGCCGTCCTCGCGGTCGGCGCTTTGCTCGCGGCGCTGCTGGTGCCGCGTCAGCGCGTCAATCGCTGACGCGCTTGAGATACGCCATGCTCCAAGAAAACGGGATGAACATCACGGCACCCGTGGCGGGATCGATCGCAAAGCTTACAATGGGACAGCGACCATCCTTCAGCGGCACGCCATCGTTTCGGCAATGGTCTAAGTCGATGTAGATGTAATCGAGCCGCCGATGCGCATCTGGAAAATCATGGCCGCTCACACTCGCTGATTCCCCGACTATGGACGCCAAGGTTGCGGTCTGCTGGGTGCTGCCCACCGGTTTGCCGTCGAGAACAGTCCAGATGGCAAGATGATCGCGATGTATCGTAATTTCACGGCCGATCAGTCTGTGCAGATTGTCGACCTCCAACATCGTTGGACCGTCGCCGGTGACGGCATCGATCGTCCAGGTGCCGAGAAGCGCCGCGGGCACCGGAGAGCTTTGCCCCGATTGCGGCCGAGAGGGGCCCACTAAGCCCGGCGCGGCCTGCGCGGAGAGAGCGAGGACCACGCTGCCGGTGGCAACGAACGCCAGAAAACGACCGATCATCCCTGCGTCCAAGCCAGAGAAATCCCGACCAGTTCTCCTGGTACCATGTCGGCATTGTTTTGGCTGCCGAAGTTGCGTTGAAAACTACTGTTGCCTTCAACGTTCACGACCCCGATGTCACCGCCTACCTTTGCGCCCGCCGAGATGGTGTTGGTCGGACCGATACTCGTCGCCGTCACTGTCGACCGAATCGGCGAGGCATTGAACAAAAGCCGATGACCATCAACCCGGCCGTAGCGGCACGTTTTCAGCAAGTGAAACGGTAGGACATTCGGATCATGGTTGCTTGCGGGATCACCCAAAAATACATTGTGATTTGGGCAATATCCGTTCAGCGTGAATGATCCGCCCCTGGGGTCCACCATAACCCCCTGATAGACGAGAATACCGTCCTCATTAACTGGCCGATATTCCCGCAGTTTTACGGTCACATAACTGCAAATAACATCGCCGCCGAAGTCTGCCAGCCCAATAGCCCACAGGTAAGGGGAGAGTATATCTGGCGATACAGAGTTATCAATGATGACTTGCAAGTTGAGCGGATGCAGATTTGACGACTTGCCTCTTCCTTTTGTCAACGACGAACTGCCCATGACGACCTCACAAGTGTTGGTAGTTCTTTACATATTGATACCTCTCCCCCACGCGCCACAGAAGGTCGGCGCGCGTGACATTTATGGAGGCGCGCGACGCGTCCCCACTGGGGAACGATCCGAAGGGTATTGGCCGGAGGCCCGCCGACAAAAGACAATGCTCCTCCTGCCCACACAATGAGAGCCCCCCTGTCCCTGGCGCGCGGAGCCGGTTAGGGTTTCGCCCGGACGAAAAGACGCGCGCGTAAACGCGCTTAATAGACTGGGAAAAACCGCATGACCTATCAGCCTGATCCGGCCCGCTACGAGGCCATCCCCTATCGCCGCTGCGGCCGATCCGGCCTGGACTTGCCCGCGATCTCCCTCGGTCTCTGGCATAACTTTGGCGGCAAGGACGTGTTCGAGACGGGCCGCGCCGTGATCCAGCGCGCCTTCGATCGTGGCGTCACGCATTTCGATCTCGCCAATAACTACGGCCCTCCCTACGGCTCGGCGGAGGAGAATTTCGGCGTCATCCTCAAGAAGGATTTCAGTGCCCATCGCGACGAGCTGGTGGTTTCCAGCAAGGCCGGCTGGGATATGTGGCCCGGTCCCTACGGCATGGGCGGCTCGCGCAAATACCTCATCGCGAGCTGCGACCAGAGCCTCAAGCGCATGGGCTTGGATTATGTCGACATCTTCTATTCCCACCGCCCGGACCCGACGACGCCGCTGGAAGAGACGATGGGCGCCCTCGCCCACCTCGTCCGCACCGGCAAGGCGCTCTATGTCGGCATCTCCTCCTACAGCCCGGAACTCACGCGCCGCGCCTCCGACATCCTGAAGGGCATGGGCGTCCCGCTGCTGATCCACCAGCCGTCCTATTCCATGCTGAACCGCTGGGTGGAGGATGAGCTGCTCGACACGCTGACCGAGATCGGCACTGGGTGCATCGCCTTCTCCCCGCTCGCGCAGGGCCTCCTCACGGACAAGTATCTCAATGGTATCCCGGAGGGCACCCGCGCGTCCAAGGGCAGTTCCTTCAGCAAGGAATTGCTGACGGAGGAGAACATCGCCCGCGTGCGTGGCCTGAGCGATGTCGCCAAAAGCCGTGGCCAAACCCTGGCGCAGATGGCGATCGCCTGGGTGCTGCGCGGTCCGGCGGTGACCTCGGCCCTGATCGGGGCGCGCACCGTCGCGCAGCTCGACAATGCCCTGGACGCCGCCAAGAACACTCAGTTCAGCCCTGACGAACTCGCCGCGATCGACCGTCACGCCCAAGAAGGCGGCATCGACCTGTGGCGCGAAGTCGCGTCGATGAATTGATTTATTCCTTCGTCATCCCCGGGCTTGACCCGGGGACCTACCCGCTGCGGCGCCCAAGCGCCCTCTTGGCGCAACAACGGGTAGGCCCGCGCATCAAGTGCGCGGGTGACGGTGAATAAGGGGCTGACGAGGCGGCCGCGTGAGCCGGCGATGCGTTGCGGCCTTGCGCGGAGCGGCGGCCGGTGCACCTTAGGGGCGCACCCTCCCCGCCCGAAAGGAAGGCCGTGACCGTTCAGACCGCCGCGCCCGTTTCGCCCCATACCACCGCCCCGCCCAGTGCGCCGCCCTATGCGGTGTCGGCAACCATTTCCCTTCAGGAACGCCAGTTTCGTACCCTGAAGAACGCCGACATGTTCGGCGTCTTCGACCTTACCGGCAGTATCAACCCCTGCGACGGTGGCACCGAGGGTCTGTACAACCGCGACACCCGCTACCTGTCGCTGTTCGACCTGCGTATCGGCGGCGGCCGGCCCATCCTGCTCAGCTCGACACTGCGGGACGATAACGGCGCGCTGACCTGCGACCTGACGAACCCGGACATGTCGCTGGACGGCAAGGTCTTGCTGGAACACGACGTTATCCACATCCGCCGCTCCCGCTTCATGATCAACGCCACCTGCTTCGAGCGTATGCAGGTGCGCAATTTCTCGACCGAGCCGCAGCGGCTGCAAATCGAACTCCGCTTCGATTCCGACTTCGTGGACCTGTTCGAGGTGCGTGGTACGCCGCGCGCCCATCGCGGCACCCGGGAGCCGAGCGAGGTCACCGCCAATTCCGTCAGCCTCCATTACCTGGGGCTCGATCACATCCGCCGCTCCACACACCTGCGCTTTTACCCGCAGCCGACCGAACTCGACGCCAATCGGGCGATGTTCGACCTCACCATCGGCCCGCGCGAGCGAACGCTCATCTTCCTCGAAATCGCCTGCGACGTTGTGCCGACGCGCGACGTGCGGGAAAACTTCCTCGTCTCGATGGTGGAGACGCGCCGCTGGATGCGGTCACGCTCCGCACGGGCGGCGGCGATCGCCAGTTCCAATGAGGTGTTCAACGAGGCGATCCGCCGCGCGATCGCGGATCTTTATATGCTCATCACCGAAAAACCGACCGGTCTCTATCCCTATGCCGGCATTCCCTGGTTCAGCGCGCCTTTCGGTCGCGACGCTTTGATCACCGCCCTGCATACGCTGTGGCTCGATCCGCTGATCGCCCGTGGCGTGCTCGGCTATCTCGCCGAAAACCAGGCGACGACGGTGGATGCGGCCGCCGATGCCGAGCCGGGCAAGATCCTGCATGAGGTGCGGCAGGGTGAGATGGCGATGCTGGGGGAAGTGCCCTTCCGCCACTATTACGGCAGCGTGGACAGCACGCCGTTGTTCCTCATGCTCGCCGGCGCCTATGTCGAGCGCACGCAGGATGACGAGACGGCGCGGCTGCTGTGGCCGCATTTCGTCGCGGCCCTCGACTGGATCGAGCGATACGGCGACCGTGATGGCGATGGCTTCGTCGAATACTATCGCGCGACGGAGAACGGCCTCGCCAACCAGGGCTGGAAGGATAGCTGGGATAGCGTTTTCCATGCCGATGGCGCGCTCGCCAAAGGCGCCATCGCCCTGTGCGAAGTCCAAGGCTATGTCTATGCCGCACGGAAAGCGATGGGGATGATCGGCCGCCGGTTGGGTCATGAGGATCTCGCCGCCGCGCAGGAGACGAAAGCCGAAGCACTGCGCGTCGCGTTCGAGGCGGCCTATTGGTGCGAGGAGATCGGCACCTATGCCCTCGCGCTCGACGGTGAAAAGAAGCCCTGCCGCGTGCGGTCATCGAATGCCGGGCACCTGATGCTGAGCGGCATCGTCTCGGCCGAGCGTGCGGCGATCATGGCGCAAGGCTTTATGTCGAGCCAGTTCTTCACCGGTTGGGGCATTCGCACCATCGCCTCCTCCGAAGCGCGGTACAATCCCATGGCCTATCACAATGGTTCCGTCTGGCCGCATGATAATGCCCTGATCGGCATGGGCCTCGCGCGGTATGGCCATACCGATGCGGTGGCGAAGATCTTCGGCGGCATCTTCGACGCCGCGCATGCAATCGAGCTGCGCCGGCTGCCGGAATTGTTTTGTGGCTTTGCGCGCCGCCGCGCGCAGGGGCCGACCTTCTATCCCGTCGCCTGCTCGCCCCAGGCCTGGGCGGCCAGCACCCTTCCGGCCCTGATGCAGGCAAGCCTCGGCATCACCTTCGATGTGGCCAATCGGTCGGTGGTCTTCAACAAACCATCCCTGCCGGCGTTCCTGGATGAGGTGACGCTGCACAACCTGTCGCCCGGCACCGGTCGGATCAGCGTCGTGCTGCGCCGCATCGGCAACGAGGTCGCTCTCAACGTCTTGGAGCGGCACGGCGACGTGCATGTGCTGCTGCGGAGTTAGGGCCACCGTCATGGCGAATAACGCTTCGCTCATTCGCCCTACAAAGTGCCGCGATATGTAGGGCGGAAAAGCGCAGCGCATTCCGCCGATTACGCACCCAAAACGTAGCCCACGACGCCACACGACACCGCGACGATCAGCGGGTTCGTCTTGCTCACGCACAGAATGCCGGTCGCGATGACCGTCATGGCCAGCTGGACCCAATTGGACTCGGCATGTTGCGCCACGACGACACCGCCCGCCAGGATCAGCCCGACGGCGATTGGCGCCATCCCATCCTGCAAGGCATGGCGCCACACCTTTTCGCCATGTCCCCGGTCCCATAGCTTGGCCACCCCCCAGACGATGATGCCGGTCGGAATGACCATGGCGGCCGTCGCGATCAACGCGCCCCAGACGCCGCCGGCCCGAAAGCCCAGAAGGCTCACGATCAGGGTGCTGGGTCCAGGCGCCGCTTGAGCGATGGCGAAGGAATCCGTGAACTGCTGCGCCGTCAGCCAATGGTGGACGGTGACCGTGAGCAGCTCGAATTGCGGAATGACGGCATTGCCGCCCCCGAAGGCGAGCAGGGAGGTGATGCCGAACACCGAGCAGAGCTGAAGCGCCAGGGTCAACGTCACGGCGCATGCGCCTTCACAGCGAGCGCCTTGCGATGAGCACGGTTCCAGGCCCAGGCAATGCCGAAGGGGGCGGTCGCCAGCAGCGTCCACCACAGCGGCCAGCGCAGCAGGCCGTTGAACACGAAGGTCGCCGCGAACAGGATGATCGGCACGATCGATGTCAGGGTCGTGCGACCGGTCTTCCACACCATCTGCAAGGTCATCGCGACGGCGGCGGCGGCGAAGCCATCCAGTACATGATGCAAGGCATGGGAATGCTGGAAGGCCGCATAGAGTGCGGCGATGCCCACAAGCAAGAGTGTCGGCATGGCGATCAACCCGGCGAGTGCTGCGAAGGCGCCCCGTGCGCCGGCGAGCTTGGTGCCGACGAAGACCGCGACATTGACCTGATTGGCGCCCGGCAGGATGCGACAGATCGTCATAGCGCTGAGGAACTCAGCGTCATCCATCCATTTGCGCCGCGCCACCACCATTTCCCGTGACCAGGCGGACAGGCCGCCGCCGAAGCTCGACAAGGAAATTTCGTTGAAGGTCACCGCGATTTCCCATGCCGTGGCATGGGGTGGCGGCTTTTCCGCTTCGACCTCCTCGGCCACCGCTTCGGTCATGGCGAGCTATTCGTGTACGAGGTCGGCGTCGTGTGCGTGATCGTCCTCATCGATCAGATGGACGCTCAGCGGGTCTGGCGGATCGTAGTGGCTCGCTTCGTGCCAGTCGTCCGTGAAGCATTGGTGGAAGGCCTCCACCGCCTCAGGTGCGTCCAGGAAGCAGCCGAGTTCACGCCTGAGGTCGAAGGCGCTGCGGTCGATGTTCATCGAGCCGATCAGGGCCTTCTGGCCATCCGCCAAAAGCAGCTTTGCGTGAAGCCGCAGCGTCTTTTGCTTGCGGATCTTGATGCCGTTCAGCTTCATCAGGCGTAGGGACGCGAAGGTATCCAGAATGTCCCAGGTGCTGATGCCGTGCTTGCCGCCGCAAATCACGCGCACGCGCACGCCACGCTCATGGGCCTGGATCAGGCGATCTAGCACCACCGCATCGACGAATTTTGGATGCTGGACATCCAGGGTATGCTTCGCTTGGTCGATGAAGTTACACATCAGCGCGCGGGAGCCGCGGTTGCTCCAGAGCAGGGCGCTGTTTTCGGGCCGCACGAATTCGCGGCGGTCCCAATCCGCCTGGAAGCACTGCTCGATCTCGGCGACGACATTGGCATCCTCGGTAATGACGCCATAGTCCCGCGTGGTGGTGAAGTATTTCACGCCAAAATTATAGGTGGCGATCATCGCGAAGCGGCTATCGACCACCATCGACTTCTCATGGGTCACGGCGAAGGCCGGGCTGCTCCAGGACACCGTGACGCCACCGGCTTGCAGCCGCATCTTCATATCGTCATTGGCGCGGCTGCCGGAGGATCGGGCCGGGTTGAGCATCACACGCACCTTCACGCCACGCTTCTGGGCCGCGAGGAGCGCCTCGGCGATATCATCGGACGTGAAGGTGAACATCTTCAAACCGATCGTCTTTTCGGCCCCATTGATCAGGTCAATGACCGGTTGGGAACCGTGAGCGGGCTCGATGATCGCGCGGGCGGCGCTGATCCAGCTGATGTCTTGGGTTGTGTCCATAAAGCGTTCGTTTGCCCCCCGTCGCCGATGAATTAGCCTTGTGCCCTTTTCCTCATACCGAGGGCAGCCCATTAACGTGGCTATCGCCAGCGTCACGAGTCAGGAGAGCCAAATGCCGCCCGATGATCTTCCCATCGAGACACCACAACAGGATAGCACCAAGTCGCCTACCACCAAGCCTTCCTTGAATCAGAACCCTTCCTTCAAGAAAGGCATCGGGCCGGAGGGCGAGGTGCGCGGCGGCGCCGAGCGGTCGGATGACCTGCCGCTGGAACAGCAACGGCGCAACGAAACACCATAAGGCACGTCAGAGTCCCCTGAAAACCCGCGCATGGAGGGGATTGAGGCCAAGGGTGTGGAAGATTTCGGCCGGTCGATCGACGTTCCAAATCGCCAGGTCGCAGGCCTTGCCGACCTCCAGCGAACCGATCTCGTTGAAGATTCCAAGGGCGCGCGCAGCCTCCCGCGTCACCCCGGCCAAAACCTCGTCAACTGTCAGGCCGAACAGGACGGCGGCCATGTTCATGGTCAGGAGCAGTGACACAAGCGGCGCGGTGCCGGGGTTGCAGTCCGTGGACACCGCCATCCGCACGCCATGCCGGCGGAAGGCGGCCACGGGCGGCGCCTGCCTCTCCCGCAGCATATAAAAGGCGCCGGGCAAGAGCACGGCGACGGTGCCGGCGCGGCCCATGGCCTCGGCGCCCGCCTCATCCGTGTATTCGACGTGATCGGCCGAGAGCGCCCCGTGGCGGGCGGCGAGCGCCGCGCCGCCGCCATTCGACAATTGGTCGGCATGCAGCTTCACCGGCAGACCCAGCGCGCGGGCGGCCAGGAACACCCGATCCATCTGCGCGGGGGAGAAGGCGATGCCCTCGCAAAAGCCATCGACGGCGTCGGCCAAACCAAGCTTCGCGATCGCCGGCAGCATGGTATCGCAGACGAGATCGATGAAAGCCTCCTTGTCGCCCCCCGCCTCCGGGGGCAGGGCATGGGCGCCGAGGAAGGTGGTGAGCAGACGCACTGGCCGGGACGCACCCAGCCTACGCGCCGTTCGCAGCAGCTTGATTTCCTGGCCAAGGTCCAGACCGTACCCGGATTTCGCCTCGATCGTGGTGACACCTTCGGCCATCAGATGATCCAGCCGCAACAGAGCCTGTTCGAGAAGGGCAACCTCGCTTGCCGCGCGCACCGCACGGACGGAGGACATGATGCCGCCCCCGGCGCGGGAGATATCTTCATAATTGGCGCCGCCGAGGCGCATCTCCCATTCCGTCGCGCGATTGCCCGCATACACGATATGGGTGTGGCAATCGACGAGGCCGGGCGTGATCCACTGACCGTCCAACCGAATCGTTTCCTGCGCCCAAACCTTCGGCGCTAGATCGGCCTGTTCACCCACGAAGGCGATCCGACCATCCCGTGACGCCACCGCACCACGCTCGATGATACCGATGCCGGCAGCATCAGGCTGCATGGTTGCTATGCGACCGCCTAGCCAAAGACGGTCGTACGGAGCCTCTGTCATCGTCGCAGTCGCTGCCTGAAGGCTTTCGGCCCTCAGACGACTTTCTTGAGGGACGGAGAGGCCTTGAAGCGAACTGTTTTGCCGGCTTTGACTTTGATCGATTCCCCGGTGCGGGGGTTGAGGCCCTTACGCGCCTTTGTCTTCCGAACGATGAAGGTTCCAAAGCTCGGAAGCGTAAATCGGCCGCTCTTTTTCAGCTCCTTCACAATCGCCTGCATCACATCGGTAGCAGCGCGATTGGCGGCGACGCCCGTTGTTTCAGCGGACTCTTGAATAACCTGGGCGAGAAATGCTTTCGACATCAAAACCTCGATGATTGTCAGAGTTGTCGCGCCACCTTGTTCTCAGAACAAGACCGAATCGCGTCTAAGCCTGATACAAGCGTCACGCTTCTTCCGCATCTTCGGTTGTGCGTCAACTAGTTTATGATCGTTCCATGCAAAAGACTGATATGATCAGCCGCACGATTGCAAACGATCGATTTTTGCAGTCGATGAGAGGAGCTTTATGAAGATCCCCTCATGAAAGCGTTCAGAAACTACGAAGAACATGTCGCAATATTGCGAACATCTCGTCTAGGTCGGACTTTTCACAAATGAAGGGTGGCGCCAGAATGACGGTGTCGCCCGCCAGACGCGGCACCAGCCCAGCCTCGAAGCAACGCTTCATCACCTCGAAGCCTCGGGCACCCGGCGTGGCGCCAGGTGCGAGGTCGAAGGCGCCGAGTAAACCGAAACCTCGTGTATCTGTCACGATGGGCATGTCGCGCATGCCCCCGATCAGGTCCAGGAAATACGGGGACAGCGCCTGGCCGCGCGCGAAGAGGTCATCATCCTCATAAAGCCGCAGCGCCGCGATTGCCGCCGCACAGGCCACCGGATGGGCCGAATAGGTATAACCGTGAAAGAACTCGATCGCGTCGGGTGCCGCGACATCCATGATCGTCTGGCAGATGCCCTCGCGCACGGCGACGGCGCCCATTGGAATATTGCCGTTATTGATCGCCTTGGCCATGGTCATGATATCGGGCGTGACGCCGAAGGCCTGCGACCCGAAGGCCGGTCCGGTGCGGCCGAATCCGCAGATCACTTCGTCGAAGATCAGCAAGATGCCATGCTTGTCGCAAATCGCGCGCAGGCGATCGAGGTAGCCTTTGGGCGGAACGAGAATTCCAACCGAACCCGCGATGGGCTCGACGATGCAGGCCGCAATCGTATCGGCGCCATAAAGATCGACCTGACGCTGCAGGTCGTCCGCCAAGGCTTCGCCGCCATGCTCGCCCTGACCCATCTGAAACCGGTTTTCGGGGATCATGGTATGGCGGATATGGGAAACGCCGGGCAGGCCCAGGCCGAACATCTGGCGGTTCTTCACCATCCCGCCGACCGACCAACCACCGAAGTTGACGCCGTGGTAGCCCTTCTCACGACCGACCAGGCGCAGACGTTGCCCTTCGCCACGGGCACGGTGATAATTGATCGCGATCTTCAAGGCGGTCTCGACCGATTCAGATCCGCCGCCGGTGAAGAAGATACGATTGAGATCGCCGGGCGTCATCGCCGCCAGCATCGAGGCAAGACGGAAGGACCCGGGCGTGCCGAACTGGAAGGCAGGGGCGTAGTCGAGCTCGGCCATCTGCTTCGTCACGGCCTCGCGAATCTCGACGCGGCCATGTCCTGCGGGCGTCGTATAGAGACCGGAAATGCCGTCGATAATGCGGTCGCCTTGCGGATTCCAGTAATGGATGCCTTCCGCGCGCACGATAATACGCGGCGCCTCCCGGAACTGCCGATTGGCCGTGAACGGCATCCAGTGATTGTCCAACGGCTCGTTGAACAGGGCGGCGGTTGAATGATCCATAGTCGGTGACCTCATCGCGAGACGGAGCGATTGGTATAGACATCCGTCCGTGCCACGACCAGTGTTTGGGATCAAACCAATTACCTGCCGTTCAGTGGAATGCGCTACGCTTTTCCACCCTACGACGTCGCGGCTTGGAACTCCTTCGTGGCAAGGCAATTAGCTTGCAGGAGTGATATCGTATGCGATATCGTCTTTTGGGTGATCATCGCCGATGCGAACGTTGTTCTGAGCGCTCTTCGGTCTCGGAACGGAGCGTCGTTTCTGGTGTAAACCGGAATGTTGTCAGGCAGGATCCTCTTCGCCGTGTCTCCGGCCATCATTGTGGAATACGAGAGCGTCTTGAAGAGGCCGGGCATTCTCGGCGGGACTCCTTGGATCAGCGCGGTGCAGATCGACGGAATACTCGATGCGATATGTGCCGTTGGGGCGCTTGTTGAGCCATGGTTCCACTTCCGGCCATTCCTGGATGATCCAGCAGACGACCCTTATATCGACTGTGCTCTTGCCGCGAACGCTTCCATTATCCTGTCACGAGACAAGCATTTTCGTCACCCCGCAGTAGAGGCCTTCGGCCTTCGTGTGATGTCTGCGGGCGAGTATCTGAGCAGTTTGCAATGAGCCCATCCGATTAAAGGAGATCATCGTGAGCGGATTCGCCCTTCGGGTTCCCGAACACATCCTGACGCAGGCCAAAGCCGCAGCGGTAGAAGAAAAGGTGTCGATCAACCAGCTTCTCGTGTCCCTCATCTCGGAAGGGTTAGGTCATCGCCGCGGATTGCGTGATCTCCAGGGGCGCGCCGCGCGGGCGGATGTCGCCGCCGCACTGAGCCTTCTTCAGGATGTTGCGGATATCCCGGCCGACCTTGGGGACGAGCCGCCAGCCCATCAGCCATAGCGCCGAAGCGGGGCACCGCAGCCATCGCTTTGACTGTCGCGCCATCATGCTTATTTTAGAACGACCTTCTCGCAGGCGGATTTCGCATGTCCTCGTATGATTTCGACCTCTTCGTCATCGGCGGCGGCTCCGGTGGCACACGCTGCGCCCGCATCAGCGCGACCCACGGCGCCCGCGTCGGTGTGGCCGAGGAACGCTTCTGGGGGGGCACCTGCGTCAATGTCGGCTGCGTGCCCAAGAAGCTCATGGTCCAGGCGGCGGAATACGGCGCCTGGGTCGAGGATGCGCGCGCCTTCGGCTGGGACGCGACGAAAGCTGGCTTCGACTGGAAGGGCTTCGTCGCCGCCAAGGACACTGAGATCGACCGCCTCAAGGCGATCTACGCCTCCATGCTGCAACGCGCCGGCGCCAAGACCTTCGAGGCGCATGTACGTTTTCTCGACCCCCATACGCTGGATGTCGGCGGCAAGCGCATGACCGCCGAGCACATCGTCATCGCCACCGGCAGCACGCCCCGCAGGGCGGCCATTCCCGGGGCCGAACTCGCCGGCATCACCGACGACCTGTTCTATTTGCCTGAGCGGCCGGCGCGCCTCGCCATTATCGGCGGAGGCTACAGCGCCGTAGAATTCGCCGGCATCTTCGCCGGCCTCGGCACCGAAGTGCATCTGATCTACCGCCAACCCCTGCCGCTGCGGGGGTTCGACGGCGACATGAGGCAGGCGGTGGCCGAGGCACTCGAAGCGCAGGGTGTCATCATTCATCACGGCGTGCTGCCGACGCAGATCACGGCTGAGGGCGAGGGCCGTCTGGTCCATCTGTCGGACGTGACCGAGATCGCGGTCGATTACGTCGTCATGACCACGGGCCGCGTGCCGAATGTCGATGGGCTGGGTCTCCAAGCCTCTGGCGTCAAGCTGAACGCCTCCGGCGCGATCGCGGTCGATGACGGCAGCCACACGAATGTGCCGCATATCTATGCCATCGGCGATGTCACCGATCGTCTCAACCTCACCCCCGTCGCGATCGCCGAGGGCCACGCCCTGGCCGATACCCTGTTCGGCCACAATCCGCGCGAGGCCTCGCTGCATAACGTGCCGACCGCCGTCTTCTCCAGCCCGCCGATGGCGACCGTCGGGTTGACGGAGGAGGAGGCCGCCCTGCTTGGCCCGATGGACATTTATGTCAGCCGCTTCTCGCTGTTGCGCCACACCCTCACCGGCCGCCAGGGCCGGAAGACCATTATGAAGCTCGTCGTCGATCAGCGCAGCCAGAAGGTGCTCGGCGCCCATATGCTGGGGGAGGACGCGGCCGAGATCATGCAAGGCATTGGCATCGCCGTGCAGATGGGTGCCACGAAGCAGGATTTCGATCGTACCATCGGCATCCACCCAACCTCGGCCGAGGAATTCGTGACCATGCGCACGCGGACCCGCGTTGCGGGCATAGCAGAAGCGGCCGAGTAGCCTTTTAGCCGATTTCGGCGGATAAGCGCCGACTGCGCCTGGACAGACTGTGATCCATGGCGTGCGAACGGCATCATGCCAGCCACCAGGTTGGAGGATGCGAATACGAGGAAAAGACCATGAGCTTGGCGGGTTCCAGCCGTCCTCTCGACACTCAGCCCTCTCCGTGGACCCCCGCCAGCTGGCGTGGCTTTCCGGTGCGGCAGATGCCGGTCTATCCCGACCCGCAGCGCCTCTCGGCCGTCGAAGCGCGCCTGCGCCGCTATCCGCCGTTGGTGTTTGCCGGTGAGGCGCGCCGCCTGAAGGCCTCCCTCGCCGAGGTCGCGGCCGGCCGCGCCTTCGTGCTTCAGGGTGGCGATTGCGCCGAAAGCTTCGATGATTTCACCGCCAATATCATCCGCGACACCTTCCGGGTGCTGTTGCAGATGGCGGTGGTGCTGACCTTCGGCAGCAGCGTGCCCGTAGTGAAGATGGGCCGCATGGCCGGCCAGTTCGCCAAGCCACGTAGCTCCGACAACGAGACGATCGACGGGGAGACGCTGCCCAGCTATCGCGGCGACATCATCAACGGCCCCGCCTTCACCTCTGAAGCGCGGATACCTGATCCCACGCGCATGGAAACCGGCTATTTCCAGTCCGCCGGCACGCTCAATCTGCTGCGCGCCTTCGCGACGGGCGGCTATGCCGATCTGCACAGCGTCCATGCCTGGAACCTCGGCTTCGTCGAGCGCAGCCCCCTCGCCGCCCGCTACCAGGATCTGGCCGCCCGCATCGATGAGACGCTGAGCTTCATGAAGGCCTGCGGCATGACAGCCGAAACCGCCCCGCAGATCCGCGAGACGGAGTTCTACACCAGCCATGAGGCGCTTCTGCTTCCCTATGAGGAAGCGCTGGCCCGCGTCGATTCCACCACCGGCGAAACCTATGCCTGTTCGGCGCATTTCGTCTGGATCGGCGACCGCACCCGGCATCTCGATGGCGCGCATGTCGAGTTCATGCGTGGCATCCGCAACCCGATCGGGTTGAAGGTTGGCCCGAGCACCGAGCCTGAGGATCTGCTGCGCCTGATCGACGCCCTCAACCCGTCCAACGAGCCGGGGCGGTTGACGCTGATCAGTCGTATGGGTGTGGACAAGGTGGAGAGCAAGCTGCCGCGTCTGCTGCGCGCTGTGCGCCAGTCCGGCGCATCAGTCGTGTGGCTCTGCGATCCCATGCATGGCAACACCATCTCGACCACCCATGGCCGCAAGACGCGCCGCTTCGATTCCATCCTCGGTGAGGTGCGCGGCTTCTTCGAGGCGCATGCGGCGGAAGGCACCTGGCCCGGCGGCATCCATGTGGAAATGACCGGCCAGGAAGTGACGGAATGCGTCGGCGGCGCGCATCGCTTGACGGAGGCCGATCTCGGCCGTCGCTACGAATCCTTCTGCGATCCGCGCCTGAACGCCGAGCAGTCCCTCGAACTCGCCTTCCTCGTCGCCGAGGAACTCAAGGCGCGACGGCTGCCGACCCCCGCCGCCGTCGTTGCGGCCTAGGACGACCGAGATGGACACGCTGGTGGCGGATGATCTGGTGCGCTCGGAAACGATCGCCGCCTATACCGATACCTATTTCAACAAGACCAAGCAGATCGTCAGCCGCTTCGGGGACAAGACCGTCACCTACGCGGTCTTCCTCCGGCGGCCGGTGATTTCTGCGCCGAAGCTCATGCTCGACTGGATTCTCGAAGTCGCGGCGGCGCGTAAAACCGTCTTCGACATCGAGGTGCTGCATGCCGAAGGCGAGTGGGTCGGCGCCGGTGAGCCGCTGCTCTATATCTCCGGCAGCTACGTTCATCTCACCGATCTCGAAACGCTGATCCTGCAAAAGCTCGGCTCGGTCTGCGTCGCGGCCCACCACGCCTATCAGATGTGCATCGCCCTGCCCGAGGTCACCTTCCTCGCCATGGAAGCGCGGCACTGCGCGGGCACCGAGATGCAGGCGATGATGTCCTATGGTGCCGCCGTCGGCAGCCGCGCCGCCCAGCGCGAAGGTGCGAAGGGCTTCATCGGCAATGCCAATGACGCGACGGCGCATTTCTTCGGCGCACCGCGCGGCCTGGGCACCATGCCGCATGCCCTGATCGGCTACGCCGGGTCCACGCTGCGCGCTGCCGAAATGTATCGCGAGACCTTTCCCAAGGATCCGCTGACGGTTCTGGTCGATTACTTCGGCCGGGAAATCACCGATGGCCTGGAAGTCTGCCGACGCTTCCCCGACCTGGCGGCTGAGGGCCGGCTCAGCGTACGCCTCGACACGCATGGCGGTCGCTTCCTCGAAACGCTCGACCCTGCGACGAGCTATGCGGTGTTGGAGCGTCACGACCCCGTCGCCATCCGCCGGTATCGCAGCGACGCCGAGCTGCGTCACCTCGTCGGCACCGGCGTGTCCGCCGCCGCCATCTGGCGGATGCGCGAGGCCCTGGACGAGGCCGGCTTCCCGAAGGTGCGCATTGTCGCCTCCTCCGGTTTCGGCGTCGATAAGTGCCGCGTCATGGCGGATGCGAAAGCCCCGATCGACATCGTCGGTACCGGCAGCTTCATTCCCGATCATTGGCATGAGACCTACGCAACGGCCGATATCATTGCCTATGACGGCGAGGCGCGCGTGAAGCTCGGCCGCGAATTCCTGTTGCAACGCCGGAACGGTTCCGCCAAGGGCTGAACCTGGCGGAATGCGCTGCGCTTTTCCGCCCTACGCTGCGTAGGGTGGAAAAGCGCAGCGCATTCCACCATTCTTTCGCCGCCTCCTCGCGCCATCTAGGATCATCCAATGCCTGCCGCTTCCCCTCTCCTCCGCTTCGCGCCGAGTCCCACCGGCTATCTCCATGTCGGCAATCTGCGCATCGCGGTCGCGAATTTCCTCTTCGCCCGGCGCCATGGCGGCCAGGTCATGCTGCGCATGGACGACACCGATGTCGCGCGTTCCCGCACCGAATATGAAGACGCTATTCAAGAAGATCTGCGCTGGCTCGGCCTCGATTGGGACCAGTTCGCGCGCCAGTCTGAGCGGATCGATCGTTACGCTGCCGCCGCTGAGCGTCTGAAGGAGTCCGGACACCTCTATCCGTGCTTCGAGAGCGAGGAGGAACTCGCCGCCAAGCGCGTGATGCGCCTGAAGCGGAAATTGCCGCCGATCTATGATCGCGCCATGCTGCAGCTCACGGAGGAGCAGCGTGCCGCCGCCGAAGCCAATGGCAAAACCCCTTACTGGCGCTTCAAACTTTCGCCGCAGACCATCACCTGGAATGATCTCGTGCTCGGCGAGCGGCAGGTGAAACTCACCGCCGTGTCCGACCCCGTGCTGATCCGCGCCGACGGCACCTTCCTCTACACCTTCACCTCGGTCGTCGATGACATGGAATTCGGTGTCACGCACATCATCCGTGGCGAGGACCACATCACCAATACCGGCATTCAAATCGACCTGATCCATGCCCTCGACACCGCGCATCGCCATGCGAGCGGCGGCCGGAAAGCCGGTGGTATCACCTTCGGCCATCTGCCGCTCTTGACGGATGGTGAGGGCGGCAAACTGTCCAAGCGTTTCGACTCGCTCTCGCTGCGCAGCCTGCGCAAGGATGGGCTGGAGCCTGACGCCATCATCGCCTATCTCGCCCGCCTCGGTTCGGCCGATGACATGCTGCCCCTCACGCGGCAGGAGTTGGTCGAGAGTTTCGATCTCGGCCGCATGTCCCATTCCGCTGCCGCTTTCGATCCGCGCCAGTTGCTGGCCATCAACCGCCATCTGCTGCATCGCTTGACCTTCGCGGAGGTCGCGGACCGCCTGCCCCCGACAGCGACCGAGGCCTTTTGGCTCGCCGTGCGGGGCAATCTCGACCTCATGTCCGAGGCGCGGGATTGGTGGCGCATCGTAGCGGAGGACATCATCCCACCGACGATGCTCGAGGAGGCGACGTTCCTGCACACCGCGCGCGACCTGCTGCCGCCGGAGCCTTGGGATGCGACGATCGCCGGCGTCTGGACCAAGGCGCTGGGCGCAGAGACGGCACGCAAGGGCAAGACGCTGTTCCATCCGCTGCGCCTGGCACTGACGGGCGAGGACAGCGGGCCGGACTTGAAGGATCTGTTGCCGCTCATCGGCCGCGACCGCGCGGCGCGCCGGCTCACCGAAGCGGCGGGTTGACGGGTCTATAGAACTCGGCCGGCGCGATCAGGCCCCTGGCGCGGAGGGCCCTTCGTCCACGGCGTCCAGCGCATCGATGCTACGACGTCATCGATGCCGGGTGCGTGGGCCGCAATAGTCTCATGATTTGAGCATGTCACGCGCACGCTCCAGGTCGGCCGCTGTATCCACCCCCAACGGTACGTCTTTGACCAAGATGGCATGGATTTTCATTCCGGCTTCAAGCGCCCGTAGCTGTTCCAATTTCTCACGCAATTCAAGCGATGAGGGCGGCAAAGCCACGAATGCATCGAAGGCCTCACGGCGCCATGCATAAAGACCGATGTGATGGTACAAGGGCCCCTCGCCCCAAGGCGCTTGAGCCCGGGTGAAATACAAGACTCGGAAGCGCCCCTCTCCCAGCGGCACCCCTATCATCTTGACCACGCTGGGGGCTTCGGCCTCTCGCATGTTCGTAATTTCAGCCACCGGGGTCGCGAGCGACACTTCCGATTGATTGAGCAAGGCGACGGTGGCGAGCGTCACCCCAGGGGAAACAGTTGGGAGGTCACCCTGGAAATTGACGACCACATCATGATGACCCCGCGGATCCACCTGAGCCAGAGCTTCAGCCAAACGGTCTGTACCGGACGGATGGTCAGGCCGGGTCATGACAACCTCACCCCCGACATCCGAGACCGCAGCGGCGATTGCGGGGTGGTCCGTCGCCACAATCACCCGCCCCAGACCGGTCTCCATCGCGCGGCGCCATACGTGCACGATCATTGGCTGCCCATGGATCATCGCCATCGGCTTATCGGGCAACCGCGTGGAGCTCATCCGTGCGGGTATGATGACAATCGGGTTCATAGGACACTGCCTAGCAAGAACCACCAAACGCGACCAGCACGCGGCGTATCCAATCTAGGCGATGCCCGCTCTCAGCAGGTCATGGATATGAACAAGGCCGACAGGAACATCGCCTTCCAAGACGAAGATGCATGTGATGCGCGCATCGTTCATCTGCGCCAGAGCCTTCGCGGCAAGGACATCTGCCGTTACGGCCTGCGGCCGTTTCCCCATGGCTTGTTCGACTGGAATGTCAACGAAGGCCGCACTGAAGGCGCGACGCAGGTCGCCATCGGTCAAGACCCCGACGAGATGGCCTGCCTCATCAACCACGGCCGCGATGCCAAACCGCTTCGACGTCATTTCAACGATGCCCGCCGAGAGCGTGGCACCTCGACGCACGATCGGCAGTGCATCGCCTTGGTGCATAATCTGCCCGACCGTCAAAAGCCTGGAGCCAAGCTTGCCCCCCGGATGGAAGCGTTGGAAATCACTGGCAGAGAATCCGCGCCGTTCCAGCAGCATCACCGCCAGAGCATCGCCGGCCACGAGTTGCATCGTGGTGCTCGTGGTCGGAGCGAGCCCGTTCGGGCAAGCCTCCTCACTGACCGGCAGAAATAGACCGATATCCGCGGCTCGCCCCAGCGCGCTGTCAGGCCGGGATGTGAGCGCCACGAGCTTGATGTCGAAGCGCCGTGTATATGCGACGATATCCGCGAGCTCCGGCGTCTCGCCCGACCAAGACAGCGCCAAGACGACGTCCGTCTGGGCAATCATACCAAGGTCCCCATGACTCGCCTCGGCAGAGTGGACGAAGTGGCTTGGCGTCCCCGTGCTCGCCAGGGTGGACGCAATTTTTCGGCCGATCAGACCTGACTTTCCCATGCCCGTTACGATGACGCGACCGCCACTCCGCTCGATGAGTTCGGCCGTAGCAACAAAGGATTTGGCCAGGCCGAGGGGAAGGGCCGCCTGGAGCGCGACCAGACCCTGCCGCTCAGTCTCTATTGTGCGCGCCAAGATGTCATCGGACAGATGAGCCAATGGCCGAACTACAGTCGTCGCTCCGACAGATGTCATAGAATATTACTTTGCCACAGTCCCAACTTGGTCGTCTTTTCTAGCCGCTTGCGTTGCCGTGTGCCAGCCATTCGCGCTGTGCTGTCTCATGAAGAGCTTGCGCTCTTCCGCCAGATCGACGGATGAGTCGAAATTCCATGAGCTTCGGGAACACGAAACCTATCCCTTCTCGCAGAATCATGACTGCGCCACATCTGGAAGCCACGCAAAAAAGACATCGTCACGCGAAGCTAAGCGCGACAAGAAGACATAACCGCCCGAACAACAAGTGCGATGCGTTCGCCGCGCGCGCTGGGCCGAATACGGCCTGAACGTTCGAGTGCAGCGAGCCCATGAAGGGCCGCCCAAAACGTCTCAGTGACGAGATCGACATCGACACAGAATGGCGTCACGACGGCCGCAAGTGCCCCGAAAGCGGCCCGTAGCTCCGGTCTGGTGCCACTTTCCGCGAACCGCAAAGGCGTCGGCAGGATCAACATGGCTTCGTAAAGTGCAGGACGGCTGAGCGCAAAGACCAGATAGGCCATGGCAACATTCTGGAGGGCGTCTTGTTGCCCGGTCGAGCCGCTTGCCGCTTCCCGAAGAGCGACTGTAATGTCCTTAAATCCCTCGACTGCAACGGCGGCGACAATGGCATCCCGATTCTCGAAATGTGAGTAGAGCACTGGCTGACTATATTCGATTTCATGGGCCAGGCGGCGGATGGTAACGGCATCCCATCCCTCACGCTCCGCGATCACGCGCGCTGCCGCGATGATGCGATCCTCGCGCTCAGCCCGGTCCCGTCCTTTCCGCTCGGCGATACTCAATCCCTGATCTCCCAGACCTATCGACACGCATATCTGGGCACCATACTGATGCTTGACGATCTAGCAATGCTATATTATCTATCCTAGCAACGCTAGATCGTCTGATTTGGCCAGAAAGGACAGTGTCATGCATTGGCTTCCACTCGGAGTAGCTTTGGTCCTGGCGCTCGCGATTGTCGCGATCGCCATCACCTCTATCGTGAGCCCGATGACCGCGACACGCAGTTTCGGCTTGCCCCTGCCTGAAGATGGCACCCACATTGCCTGGTGGCTTCGCCTCAAAGCAGTGCGGGAGATTGTAGCCGGATTGGCCGTGATTTTGACCGCCATACCCATGTTAATTGGAGCGCGCTGAGATGGTCCATACTATTTCGATCTGGCTTCTCGTGGCCGGGTTCTTTGGCGCCGGCCTTTTCAACGCGATCGGCACGCAAGGGACGCGTAGCGATTTCGTTCGCTGGGGCTACCCCCGCTGGTGGGGCATCGTGACGGGCGGACTGGAGATGATCAGCGCCGTGTTGATTGCCCTCCCTGTCACGCGCATTCCAGGCCTCGCACTGGGCGCGGTCATCATGGTGGCAGCGGTCGTGACCGTTCTGCGCCACCGCGACTTTTCGCACCTTGTGCCACTGAGCGTCTTTATCGCTTTCCTCGCTCTCGCAGAGATCTCGGTCTAAAAAAGCGCAGGCCGGCTTATGACGCGGCCGCCGCGTTAAGCTCCCATCGCATCAGGACACGCTGTAACCACCATCGACCATCAGCAGATGGCCCGTGATTCCACTGGCAGCGTCAGAGGCGAGAAAGGTGACGGCATTGGCGATTTCCCGCCGGTCCATCAAACGGCCCATAGGAATATCGTCAAGCCACCGCTTCAAGACCTCAGGATGGGCGCTGCCGACATCGGCGAGCATCTCGGTGTCTGTATAGCCCGGACCCACGGCATTGACGCGCACATTATGCGGCGCCCATTCGCAGCCCAGCACCTTACACATGTGGGCAACGCCCGCCTTGGTGACGTCATAGCCGAGGTGATGCTCAGGCTGGACATATTTGACACCGGCGATGGAGGATATCGCGACGATGGCGCCGCGTTTCTGTCTAATCATATGCGTGCCGACATGACGGATCACAAAGAACACGCCATCGAGATTGATGGCCATGACACGCCGCCAATCCTCATCCGAATGGGTCGCACTATCGGCTTCGTAGGAAATACCCGCATTCGCCACCAGAATGTCGATCGCGCCATGGATCACGACGACATCGTCAATCGCGGCATCCACGGCCTTGCGGTCCGTGACGTCGAAAACGATGGAGGAAGCGGCGTATCCCTGATCGGCTAGTGTTTGCGCCGCGTCTGACACAGTGACCGCGCTATCTGCCAAGACAACGGTCGCGCCCATTTCCGCCAAGCGCGTTGCGATAGCAAAGCCAATGCCGCGCCGCGCGCCGGTAACGAGAGCGACACGCCCATCAAGCCGGAAGAAGCTGTCAATTGCAGGGGTCATGATCATTGCGCGGTATAGCCGCCGTCGCAGACCAGGCTGGCGCCGGTCACGAAGCGGGCCTCGTCCGAGGCCAGGAACAACACACAGTTTGCGACGTCCACAGGCTCGCCCAAGGTCAGCGGATGTTTGCGGCTCATAACCTCGATATAATGATCGAGGCCGCCCGGATAGGTTTCGCCCGCTTTCATGAACAAAGGCGTTTTAACGGAGCCGGGATGAACGCAGTTCACACGAATGCCATAGGGCGCGTAACAAACGGCATCGGTCTTGGTCATCATCAGTACCGCACCCTTGGTGCCGTGATAGGGCGGCAGATCATCATTGCCGATCAAGCCGTAGATTGATGAGAAATTGACGATGGCGCCACGCTTCGCCGCCATCATATGCGGCAATACATGCTTGCTGCAGAGAAATGGCCCCCGCGTATTGACGGCAAAGACGAGATCCCATTCCTCGACCGTCGCCTCATGGGTGAACTTGTTGGCACCGGGAATGCCGGCATTGTTGACGAGAATATCGATCTTGCCCCAGCGATCGACCACCTGCTGAACGCCGGCGACGATCGTGGCCTCCTTCGTCACATCGACCATGATGGCAATCGCCTCATAGCCTTGCGCGCGCAACCGCTCCGCCGTGCTTTCCGCGGCGGCGACATTGACATCGAAGATGGCGACGCGCGCACCTTCCTGCACAAAACGTTCGCAAGTCGCCTCGCCAATTCCTGTTCCGCCGCCGGTGATGATGGCGACCTTGTCTTCCAATCTCGACATTGCTGTTTTCTCCGTCCTGTTAGGCGTTGAGGAGCGTGACCTTGATGCAACGGTCGGCCTGCTTGCCGAGTTCAAAGGCTGCAACGGCATCTTCGAGTGCAAAACTATGGGTGCGGATCGGCGACAGATCGAGGCGGGTGCGTTCCAGGAAACGGATCGCGGCCGGCCAGACGCCCGGCGAACCGATACAGCCCATGACGGTGAGGTTGCGCATCTGGATATTCCCGAGATGAGAGGAAACCTCACGACCGATATTGATGCCGATCATCGCCACGCGCCCTTCTTCCCGGACGAGATCGAAGACCACGCCGAGTGAGCGATCATGGCCGGCGGCTTCGATGACGAGATCGGCGCCTTTGCCGGTCAGTTCCATGACGCGTTCCACGGCGTTTTCCGTGGCGGGATCGATCACCGTATCCGCACCGAGTTTGAGAGCCGCCGCCCTGCGATGTGCGATGGGATCGATAACGATGACGCGCGCACCCATGCCTATGGCGGCGGCGGCCGAAACAAGGCCGATAGTGCCGCCGCCGGAGACGACGACCGTCTCACTCGCATTCGTGCCACCCAGGCGCTGGACGCCGTAGAAGCCGCAGGTGAAGGGCTCGATCAATGAGGCTGCCAGGTCATCGATGCTATCGGGCAGCTTATGCAGCCATTCCGGTCGCACCGTGAAGAACTCGCGGTCGGCGCCGTCCAGGGAAAAGCCGAAGTGGTGGACCCGATCGGGGAGCCGCACGACGCATTCGCCGACCACCCTTTCCCCGACCGCGAAGCCGCGCACATCGCGACCCACGTCCACGATCTCACCGCACCACTCATGACCCGGCGTCACCGGGTAGGAAATGGGAATGATGTAGCGCCCACCGAGCAGTTCATAATCGGAGTGACAGATGCCGACGGCTTTCATGCGCACGAGAATTTCGTTCGGCGTGATCGTCGGCATATCGACGTCGCGCAACTCAGGCCGGTCGGGTGCCGCAAAACTAAGGGCCCTCATCACACCGTCTCCTGCACGGTGATAGGGCCTCTCAGCACGACCTTTTCGACGGCTTCAACCTTGCCCGACTTGGCGGCACGCACGATCGTTTCCAGCAATGTGATATTCGCGATCATCTCCTCGCCCGTGATGGGGTAGTCTGCAATCCCTGCCACGGCTCTGCCGAAGGCTTCGAGATTGGCGACCACCGCCTCGGATGGGCCGACCTCCGTCGTCACAATCGGACCGGACACGTCGCCCTTGATGACAACCCAACCCTCCGGCGCCTCGACATGGGCTCGGTCGCGGATTTCGACCCAACCCTTGGTGCCATAAACCGCGAAACGGGAGATGAAGGGCGTCGCCAAGGTCGCGGAGATATAGGCGGTGCCGCCGCCGATAAAACGGATATAGGCGCTCATCGTATCACCGGAGGGCAGGTCGGAGGCAAGGGTCTCGCAGGTGACCGTGACATCCGACGCCGCACCCATCAGGCGTATCGCGAGATCGGTGAGGTGGATGCCGGTCGCGGTCATGCCGCCGGCCGGCGCCTGGTCTGGCTTGAGACGCCAATTGGTGGGGTCGAGGCTGAGGAATTTGTCGTGGCTGAAATTCGCCTCGATCTGCAACAGACGGCCAAGTTTGCCGGCGGCGGCATCCGCAAGCAATTGCGCCATCGGCGGTTCGAAGCGCCGTTCATGCCCCATGCCAAGAACGAGACCTGCGTCGCGGCAGAGCGTCACGGCCTGTGCAGCACCCGCGCCCGTGAGGGCGAGCGGCTTTTCGCAGAAAACATGCTTGCCGGCCGCGACGGATTGGGCGATCTGCTGCTCGTGAAAGGCATGCGGTGTCGCGAGGATCACGGCATCGATATCGGGATCTGCGAGGGCCTCGGCCAGACTGTCGCCCAACGGCAGGTTGCGCGCCGCTGCAAACTCCCGCGCCGCATCGATTGCCGGGTCAACGGCGCGGGTAATGCGAAGGACATCGCCATGCGCGGCCATGGTATCGACCATCTTCCGACCCCACCAACCGAGGCCAACAAGCGCAACCTTTATGGTTGTCATCTTTATTCTCTCCCTAAGATTTTAGAGTCTTTCGAGGAGCGCCTCACGATTGGACGTGTAAAGCGCGTCAATGGCCTGTTGCGCTGCCAACAATGCCTCGACATCAGTTTTCCGGCCCGTCAGGGCATCATGAACCTCATCCCCTAGAATACGCTCGACAGCGGGGTATTCGGGAATTGGCGGCCGCTGCCACGTGTCGAGCAGATTGAGCTGTGCGACACGCTCGACAAAATGAACGATCGGCGAGCTTTGCTGCATTTCGGGATCGGACGCGAGGCTGAAACGCGGCAGGATCGGAAATCCGCTTTTGACATGGCTTCTGACGGCATCAGGCGAGTGCATCCAGGCGATGGCATCCACCGCCGTTTGCACGCGTGAGCTCGGAAGATTGGCCGGTATCGCGAGCACGAACCCGCCCACAGGTGCTACGCTGGCGCCTTCAGGCCCTGCGGGATGCGGGAGGTAATCGACCTGCCTGCGCACACGGGAACGCGTGTCGTATTCGAATCGCGTCGCCCGCATGCTCCAGCAGTAGGACATGGCGGCATGGCCATCTAAGAACGTCTCCAGACTCGATTCCCAATCGAGTTCCGTCACATCAGGCGGAGAAATCTCAGTCAGTCGGTGCATATAATTGAGAACTCGCAGGCCCTGCTTGATAGGAACGATCGGTCTCGCTTCCGCACCTTCGGCGCCGCGGCTGACGAGATAGGCGCCGCAGCAACTCAGAAAGAACAGAAAGCTTGACGCGATCGGCATGCCCCGCGCCGCATTCCAGGCAATGCCGTACCGCCCCAGCGCCGGCGCATGGAGGGAACGGCCGGCTGCGATGACTTCGTCGAAGGTCCTCGGCGCTTGCAGACCGGCGGCCTGAAACAGATCGCGGCGAATGGCCAGAGTCTCGATCGTGCAATAGATGGGCACACCGTATTGCTTTCCGTGCCATTGCCCGCCCGGCCAGAACTGGTGATGAAAATCATCGGGCTTGATGCCGGCGGTGGCGAGTTCTTCCCCAATCGGTCTGATGAGACCGCGGCTGGCGAATTCCCCAACCCAGGGAAAATTGACGGCGATGACATCGTATTCGGAAACGGATCGCGCGGCATTGGCCATTGCCAGTCGATACAGTTGCGGCAGGCGCACCAGTTCGAAGTCGCGGCGGGATCCGAAACTCGTCCTTAGGTCGGACCACATGTTTTGCAGAGCGATGAAGTAATTGTCTTCCGCCATCAGGAAGCGTAGGTCCAGGCGGCGGCCCTGTTGTTGCAGCAACCTGAGGGGCGGCCCCATGATTTCGCCAGACGGCATCCCGCCGAAATAGTAGCTGTCCGCCTCCTCGGTCTTTTCGCGATTACCGAAGGTCCGGGCCAGCAGCCCCTTGACCTCCCGCATATAGGTTTCGAAGGCGGTCGTGAGCGTCGGGCTCGGCTCCAAGGCAAAAGACCGCCCGGTATTGCCGCGCGGAGTCTTCAGAATCAGGCCGGCGCCGATGAGTTCCTCCACCTTGCGTTGCGCCGTCGTGTAGGGTGCATAGCCGGCCTGGGCGAGAGCGGAAATCGTCACCACCTCGCCGCGCAGGGTGCCGCGAATGAGGTGATTGACGATACGCCAGACAAGTTCAGGATCGCCGTAGGGAAAGAGCGTCGTCCAAGGCGTGCGGATATGGTCGAGGAATTCCAGGATCCGGATTGTCTCCAGCGCGTTGGTGCGGGCGCGGCCCATCGCCTGTTTCAGTCGGCTGCTGAGGACAGTAAGGGGGCAGACAATCCGGCCGATGCCTCATATTGCTCCAGCAATACAAAGAAGTCCTGTTCCCCCGCGCCCTGAGCATAGGCCGCTTCGTATTGTTGCCGGATCAAGGCCACGAGATAGACCGGGATATGCTGCATGCGCGCGGTGTCGAGGACGAGGTCGAAGTCCTTGATCATCTGCGTGACCGTGAAGGCGGGCGTGAAATCGCGGCGTGACAGCATGTCACGCTTATAGGCGATGAGCGGGGACGCGACGGCGCTTTCGCCGATGACCTCCAGCATCTGCGCGATATCGAGATTGCCCTTGCGCCCGAAGGTCAATGCCTCCGCCAGGATCGCCGAGGTGGATCCCACAAGCATGTTGATGGCGAGCTTGAGATAGCGCGCCTCTTCGCCGGCGCCGAGATAGAAGCGGCGTGTGGAGAAAGCCTCCAGCAAAGGCTCAATGCGGCGATACGCCGCTTCCGGTCCCGAGGCGAGAACCGTGAGCTTGGCCGTGACCGCCGTCGCTGTGCTGCCGGAGATCGGCGCCCGCAGATACTCGACACCGGCACCCGTGAGCGCTTTGGCGACCTCTTCCGACATGGCGGGAGACACGGTGCTGGTCTCGACGATGATCTGTCCACGACGCAGGCTGGAGAGGATGCCCTGCGCGCCGAGGATCAGCCCGCTCAGCGCCGCATCATGGGGCATGGAGATGAAGATGATCTCCGCCGACTGCACTACATGGCGGGCCGAGGCCGCAATGGCGCCGCCTTCCGCCCCGGCCTGCAGCATCGCGCTCGCCATGGTGTCGAAAACATCGACAGCATGTCCGGCCTTGATGAGATGCAGGCACATCGGCGCGCCCATTTTCCCCAGGCCGATCCAGCCGAGGCGCGGGTTGTCCGCTCGCGCGTCGGTCATTCTTGCGGTCCTTGCGAAAGCGTTGCGGCTTCGTGCTGCAGCCGGATGTCGGTATCGAGATACTTGAACGGCGCCTGCATACCCCGCGCGGCGGCCCGTTCGGCATCGGTCGAGGTGAGAACGTCGCGAATCAGCGCCTCCTTGACGCCGAACACGGCGTCACTGCTGAGATAGGGGTCGCCCGCGAGGAAGACATGTGTCGTCAACGCGTCATAGCCCTGGGCCGAGACGATGAAGTGGATATGCGCCGGTCGCATGGGATGACGCCCCAAAGCCGCGAGCATCTTGCCCACCGGCCCATCATTCGGAATTGGATAGGACGCGGGAACGATGGTGCGAAACCAGAAGTGTCCGTCCGCACCGGTGCGGAACACACCGCGCAGATTCATGTCCGGCTGGCTGGGATCCTGCGTATCGTAGAAACCATCTTCCGACGTCTGCCAAATATCGAGGACCGCGCCTTCGATCGGCACGCCCCGCTCATCGAGCACGCGGCCTTCGACCAGCAGAGGCTCCCCACGACCGTCGAGGGAGATGGTGCCGCCCATGTCCATTTCGGGCGCACCATCGACATGGAAGGGGCCAAGAACGGTTGACGGTGTCACGTCATCGAGCTTGCGATTGTTGATAGCATCGACGAGCATCGACACACCGAGCGTATCGGACAGCAGAATGAACTCCTGCCGCCGATCGCTGGAGATCTGGCCCGTGGCGGTGAGGAAGGCGATGGCGGCCATCCATTCCGCCGATGTGAGATCAAGCTCGCGCACCACCGCATGCAGATGAGGCACCAGCACCGCCATAATCTGCGTGAGGCGAGGCAGCGAGCACGCCTCGTTGCGGCCGAGCACGATGTCGGTGGCGGTCTCTTCGGTAAAGTCGCGGTCGAGCGCTCTCATGCGGCGACGCCCCGCTGGCTGACGGTATGCGGACGCGTGCCATGAAAGGCATCGTCGAGCAAACCGCGAATGGCGCCGCGCTCCAGCGGCCTCGGATTGGGATAGGGCCGTGCGGTCGCGAGATCCGCCGCCCGATCGAGGTCGCTTTCCTTCATGCCGAGCTGTGCCAAAGTGATCGGCGCGCCGAGCGTATTCGCAAGATCGTAGAGGCCGCCTGCCGCGTCCGATACACCGAGGGCGCGTGCCACACGGCTCATCGCTTCCGGTGCAGCTGCGGCATTATAGGCCACCGCATGCGGCAGAATAACCGTATGGGTTTCGGCATGGGGAAGGCCGAAGGACCCGCCGAGCACATGGCAAAGCTTGTGATGCAGCGCCATGCCCACACTGCCGAGCACCACACCGCAAAGCCAGGCACCATACTGCGCCTTCGACCGCGCTTCGATGTCACGGGGGTTTTTGACGATGATGGGCAGAGCGCTTGCAAGAGCCGCGATCGCCTCTTCCGCCATCAGGGAGATGATCGGGTTGCCGGCCTCGGCATAGAGCCCTTCCACTGCATGGGCGATGGCGTTCATGCCACTCGTGGCACTGAGACTGACGGGAAGGCTCAGCGTCAGCGTGACGTCATACAGCGTCGTTTCGGGTAGAACCTTGAGGGTTCGCTGCGTGACCTTCTCGCCGTCGCGCGTTTCGCCGAGGATGGGCGTCATTTCCGAGCCCGCATAGGTGGTGGGAATGACGATCTGCGGCAGATCGGTGCGCAGGGCGATGGCCTTGCCGAGGCCGATGGTGGAGCCGCCACCGATTGAGACGACGCCATCGACCGCCGCCGACCGCACGAGTTCCAGGGCCGCTTCGGTCACGTCATTGGGCGTGTGCATCGTAGCCCGTGAAAACACCCCCACGCTCACCGAGCCGAGCAAGGCGGCGATGGTATTGGCCTGGGAAACCTGTTCGGGCGTTGACAGCACCAACGCCCGTTTCATGCCAAGCCGATCAGCTTCGGCGGCCACGTGCGAGACGGCACCTTCCTCGAAGATGACGCGCATCGGTAGCGCCTCATAGGCGAACGGCCTGAACATCGGTGCTTCCTCCAGCCCTTTATCGGTCAGTCTTGTTCGCGGTTGCACAATGGCGCCGCGTTCCAACTCTTACGCCAAGTCTACCCCCAGGCGCACCCATGGCGAGAGTCAAAATATCCAAATTGGACAAAATCGCAGTTTTCATTTTCCGGGGGCTTCATACACTTGAATCAACAAGAACCAGCTGCATTGGATGGCTGGTAAAAGGGAGGACGTAATGCGGAACAGCCTCAAGTCCGTGCTATTTGGCATGGTTGCCTTAAGCACCCTCAGTGTGCCCGCTTTCGCCGATGGTTACACCGGCGCGCCGCGCACCATGCTCTTCAATCCGGCCCTGACGACCTGTCTGCGCGATACGGCGAAATACAAGAAAGCGCCGCCGTATACGATCGGCTTCTCGAATGCCGGCCTGGGTGACAGTTGGCGCGTCGTGATGCTCGATGAAATCAAGCAAGGTGCCGAGGATCACAAGGACAAGATTGCCAAACTGATCATCACCGATGCCGGGCATGATGACTCAAAGCAAGTGTCCGATGTGCAGGACTTGGTGTCCCAGGGCGTCGATCTTCTCATCGTCAGCGCGAATACTGAAAAAGCGCTCGACCCCGTGGTGACGCGCGCCATGCGCAAGGGCATTCCGGTCATCATGCTCGATCGCCGCATCTCCTCCGACAACTTCGTGACCTATGTGAACGCATCCGATCCGATGATGGGGCGGCTGTGGGCGCAGTGGATCGTGGAGAAGCTGCATGGCCACGGCAATATCGTGTTGCTCGGCGGCCAGGCAGGATCGAGCCCGAATGAGAATCGCATGGGCCCGGCGAAGGAAATCTTCGCCCAGTATCCGGACATCCATATTCTCGACACAGTCTATTCCGATTGGAGCCCGGTGAAGGCCAAGCAGGTGATGCAGGCCGTCATTGCCAAATACGGCCACAAGATCGATGCGGTCTGGTCTGCGCATGGTTTGCAGGTTCCGGGCTCGATCGAGGCCTTTGTCGAAGCCGGTTTCAAGCCGGGTGAAATCCCGATGCATACCACCGCCGATATCAATGGCGCCTTGCAGGACGCCCTGAAATATCATGTGCCCATGCTGGAGATCGGCGACCCACCGGCCCAGGGCCGCCTCGCCATCGACGTGGCGATCAAGGTGCTGTCCGGCACGACCGTTCCTTGTGTGGTGACGGTGAATTCCCAGATCGGCCTGACAGATGGTGACGAAACACCCTCGGTTCACGCCGATCGCGCGATCAAGGATATGGTGGTGCCGAACGGCCCGCCCGATCTGCTGATCACCAACGACCTCGGGCCAACCTACAACCCAGCGACAGCGCATATTCAGTATCCGCACTAGAGCTGGGAGGTTCGCGTGCTCTCCGTCACCGGCATCAGCAAGCGTTTCCCTGGCGTCCAAGCGCTCTCCGATCTTTCGTTGGAGGTGGCCGCTGGGGAAATTCATGCCTTGGTTGGAGAGAACGGCGCCGGCAAATCGACCCTGACCAAGATCATCGCGGGGGTACAACCCCCCGATGAAGGCGAGATCAGGCTCGATGGTCGTGTTGTCAAATGGCGTGGGCCGGCGGATGCGAAGGTCGCCGGCATCCATGTCATCTACCAGGAATTCGTGTTGTTTCCGCACCTTACGGTGGCGGAGAACATCTTTATCGGCCAAGCTCCACGCAGCCGGATCGGCTTTCTCGATGGGCGCCGCGCGGTCACCGCCGCGCGCGAGGTGCTCGGCCGCATGGGCGTTTCGATCGACCCACGACGCTTGATCGATAGCCTGACGGTGGCCGATCAGCAGATGGTCGAAATCGCCAAGGCGCTTGTCCATCGGCCAAAGGTTCTCATTCTCGATGAACCGACGGCGGTAATCGCAGGGCAGGAGGTGGTGCTGCTGTTCGAGCGGCTGCGCCGGCTGCGCGATGAAGGCGTCGCCATCATCTACATCTCCCACCGATTGGAGGAGATATTCCAGCTCTGCGACCGGCTGACCGTGGTGAAGGATGGTCGCCTCGTCGGCAGCAAGCCAGTGTCCGAAGTGACGCGGCAAGACCTCATCACCATGATGGTCGGCCGCGATCTCAGCCATCTCTTTCCACCGAAGCTTTCGCCCACGGCGGCGCAGAGGGACGAGACGGAGGTTTTGAGCGCGGAGGGTATCGTTGTCGCACCGCGCGTGCGCGGCGCGGGCCTCAAGCTCCAGGCGGGCGTCATCACCGGCCTCGCGGGCCTTGTCGGCGCTGGCCGGTCCGAACTCGCCATGGCGATCTTTGGCGGCACGAAGATGGAAGCCGGGTCGGTTACGGTCGGCGGACGCACCTTCACCAGCATGACCCCGGCCATCGCCATCGCGATGGGCATCGGTTTCGTCACGGAAGATCGCAAGAGCGAAGGTCTCGCCATGCTTTTGGACGTCGGCGCCAATATCACCGCCTCGTCCCTCGATAGCCTCCGGCGTGGCCCTTTCCTTGACCGCGCAAAGGAAGCGGCGATGTCGGAGGAGGATATCGCCAATTACCGCATCGCCTGCCGTGGCCCGTCCAATCCCGTGGCGACAATGTCGGGCGGGCACGCACCTGCCACCGCGTTCTCATCCTGGATGAGCCGACGCGTGGCGTCGATGTGGGCGCACGCACGGAAATCTATCGCATTATGCGCGACCTGGCGGCGCGTGGGATCGCCATCCTCATGATCAGTTCCGAATTGCCGGAAGTGATCGGCATGTCCGACCGAGTTTATGTCATGCGGGAGGGCCGGATCAGTGGCTTGCTCCAAGGCCAGGACATGACGGAGGAAGCAGTGATGGAACTTGCGACCCATCACGCCCTCGCGGCCGAATAAGGAGGCGATGTGAGCAACACGACCCAAACGGGCGGGACGCGGTTCGCGGCCCTGCGGCCATCCTCCCATACCGTTCGACTGGCCTTGGTGGTCTTGTTCATCATCGTGCTCATTGTCGTGGGCTCGACCATCACGGACCGCTTTGCCCGTGGTGAGAACTTCCTCAATATCTATGAGCAATCCACCGATCTGGCTTTGGTCTCGCTTGGACAGACATTGACGATCCTGACCGGGGGCATCGATCTGTCCGTGGGTTCGATGATCAGCCTGCTGTCGACTCTGACATCGGGCCTGATCAACAGTGACCAGTCGATGGTCTTGCCGGTCTGCGCCGGCATCATTCTGCTCGGCCTTGTCATCGGTGCCATCAACGGTCTTGGCGTCGTCTTCCTCAAAATCCATCCCCTGATCGTGACACTCGGCATGGGCGCGGTGTTGCAAGGCGCGGTCTTGCTCTATGCGCGTGGGCCGGCCGGCGGCACGCCGGATGGGTTCGATTTGCTGGCCTATGGCCGCGTTTATGACATATCGGTCGGCGCGACGATCACCATCGTGCTCTACCTCATCGTGGCAGTCTTGATGCGCAAGACAGCGACGGGCCGCGCCATCTATGCGGTGGGGGACGAGCCGGCTGCCGCCGTTCTTCTGGGCCTGCCCGTGCGGCGCGTGACGGTGCTGGTCTATGCCCTGTCGGGCTTCTTCTGCGCCCTGACGGCGATCTACCTTGTGTCGCGCTTCGGCACCGGCCAGCCCTATGCGGGCCAATATTACACGCTGCAATCGGTCACGCCCGTCGTGGTCGGTGGCACCTTGTTGAGCGGTGGGCGCGGTGGCGTCATCGGCACGCTGCTCGGTGCTTATCTTCTGGCCGTTCTGAACAATCTGTTGAACTTCATGCATGTTTCGACGCAGATACAGCTCATCGCCCAAGGCCTGATCATCATGGCCGCCGTCTCTGCCTACGTCGAACGCAAGAAGGTGGCGTGACGATGGATCAGGTGCTGCCGACCACCACCCGGAATGCCGTTTCCAAACGCAATGGCGGGGAGCTTCGCGCCCTCGCCGGCCGTTGGGGCATCTATGTCTTCCTCGTGTTTTTCATCATTCTGGCCGGCATCCTCGCCCCGTCGTTTTTGCACCCGGATAATCTGTCCAATCTTGTCATCCAGCTTGTGCCGCTGGCGCTTGTGGCGGTTGGCCAGTCCCTGGTCATCTTGGTGCGCGGCCTTGATCTCTCCGTCTCCTCCGTCATGGCGACGGCGGCCGTGGTCGGCACCAGCTTCGCCGGTACGGCCCATCCCGAGCTTCCGACCATCGTCGTCGCCATCATCATCGGCGGCCTGACGGGCGTCGTGAACGGTTTGCTGGTCACCAAGCGCCAGGTCTCCCCCTTCCTTGCGACACTCGCGAGCATGATCGTGCTCCAGGGCCTGCGCTTCGCCTGGACGCATGGCGCGCCGACCGGCGCCATGCCGCCTTTCTTTCGCGTCATCGGCACCGGCCGCTGGCATGAACTGCCGGTCAACCTTCTGGTTCTGATCCCCATCGTGGTGATTGTCGGCATCGTCGTGCATCGCACGGTGCTTGGCCGGAAACTCTATATCACCGGCGGCAATCCCGTAACGGCCCGTCTGCTGGGCTACAGGGTGACTAGCATCACCATCGGGGCCTATGTCGCGTCCGGCGTTCTCGCCGCCATCGCGGGCCTCGTGCTGGGCGGCTATTCGGAGATCGTCGACAATTCGGTCGGCGAGGGCTTCGAGCTTGATAGCATCGTCGCCGCCGTCATCGGTGGTTTCGCGCTATCGGGCGGACGCGGCACCGTGCCCGGTGCGCTCGCGGGCGCGGCCGTGTTGGTCTTGGTGTCCAACATCGTGCTTCTTGTAGGGCTGCCGATCCAATTCCAGATCATCCTCAAGGGACTCGTCATCGTCCTGGCGGCCGCCTGCTATCGCACCCGATAGAACCATCGCATCGAAAGTAGTCTGACCATGCATTTCATCATCCACTGCCTCGACTATCCGGGCGCGGTCGATCGCCGCTTGGCGCATTACGAGGCCCACAAGACCTATCTGTCGGCGCCGTCTGTGAAGATCGTCATTTCCGGCCCTCTGCTCGCGCCGGGCACGGAGACGATGATCGGCAGCCTGTTCCTCGTCGAAGCCGAAACCATGGCGGAGGCTCAGGCCTTTCACGACAACGACCCCTTCAAGGCCGCGAACATTTGGGAGAAGGTTTCGATCAATCCCTTCCTCAAGCGCATGGACAACCGCGACTAAGCCTGGCTGCAATCGGAGATCACCATCATGCGCGCCGTTCGCTTCTACGATAAACGGGACATCCGGGTTGAAGAGGTCGCCGATCCCGCCGAGCCGGGTGACGATCAGGTCCTGGTCGCGCCCTTGCTCTGCGGCATTTGCGGCACCGATCTGCACGAGTATATCGCCGGTCCCATCGTCACGCCGAAAACGCCAAACAGCCTGACCGGGGCCGTGCTGCCGCAGATCCTCGGCCACGAATTTTCGGCCCGCGTGCTGAAGGTCGGCAAGGCCGTCACCAACCTCAAGCCCGGCGACCGTGTCTCCATCCAGCCTCTCATGGCGCCGGTGGATGACTATTTCGCCAAGCGCGGGCTGATCCATCTCAGTGACCGGCTCGGCGTCGTTGGCCTGTCATGGGCCTGGGGCGGCTTGGGGCAGATGGCGATCGTCGATGCCATCAACGCCATTCCGGTGCCCGACAGCCTGACCGATGCGCAGGCCGCCCTGATCGAGCCGGCGGCCGTCGCGGTTTATGCGGTGGATCGCGGGCGCGTGGCGGCTGGTTCCTCAGTGCTCGTCTCCGGCGCCGGGCCGATCGGTGCCTTGACGCTGCTCGCCGCGCGCGCGGCTGGTGCCAGCGTCTTGTTCGTGGCCGAGACGAATGCCAAGCGCCTGGCCAAGGCGCAGGAGATCGTGCCCGGCGTCATCGCCGTTAATCCGAAAGAGCAGGATGTCGCGGCCTTCGTGCGCAGCCGCACGGAAGAAGGCATCGGCGTTGATACCGCCATCGAATGCGTCGGCAACGAAGCGTCCCTCAATGCCTGTGTCGATGCCGTGCGCCGCCAGGGCGTGGTGGTTCAGGCCGGACTGCATATCAAGGCGGCTTCGGTGACGCCGATGACCTGGGCGCTGAAGGATATCAGTATCGAGGCCACCTGGTGCTATCCGGTGCAGAGTTGGTCGCGCATCGCGCGCATGATCGCGGCCGGCATCTTCCCGGTCGAGCGTGTGGTGACGGCGACGATCGATGCCGAGGATGTGGTGCAGGGCGGGTTCGAGGCGCTGCTCGATCCACAGGGCCAGCACCTCAAGATTCTCGTCCGACCCTAGACCTTCGCCTCATAAAAGGAGTTTTGCTATGGACCGAACAGCGCTCGTTGTCGGGGCAAGCGGCATTGTCGGCAATAATCTTGCCCGTCACCTGCTGGACAAGGGCTGGGCGGTGCATGGCCTGGCGCGCCGGCCGCCCAAGGACATCCCTGGCCTTCAGCCTGTAGCGGCCGATCTGCTCGACCCGTCGTCGCTGGAGACTGCATTGGCGGGCCTCACGGTGACCGATGTTTTCATTGCCACCTGGATGCGGCAGCCGACCGAGGCCGAGAACATCAAGGTCAATGCTGGAATGGTGCGGAACCTTCTCACCGCCACCGCGCGCAGCGGATCGGTGCGGCATGTCGGTCTCGTCACCGGCCTCAAGCACTATCTCGGGCCATTCGAGGCTTACGGCAAAGGTGTTCTGCCAGCCACGCCGTTCCGTGAGGAGCAGTCACGGCTGGATATCGAGAACTTCTACTACGCGCAGGAGGATGAGGTCTTCGCCGCCGCTGCGCGGGACGGCTTTGGCTGGAGCATCCATCGCCCCCACACCATCATTGGCTATGCCATCGGCAATGCCATGAACATGGGCGTGACCCTTGCGACCTATGCTACCATCTGCCGCGAAACGGGTCGGCCCTTCGTGTTTCCCGGCTCCGCGATGCAGTGGAACAGCCTGACGGACATGACGGATGCGCGCGTTCTCGCGCGACAGCTCGAATGGGCGGCGACTACCGAAGCCGCGCATAATCAGGCCTTCAACATCGTCAATGGAGACGTCTTCCGCTGGAAGTGGATGTGGTCCCGGATCGCCGAATGGTTTGGACTCGAGGCCGCGCCTTTTCCGAATGATCTGTCACCGCTGGAAGATCAGCTCTCGGATGCGGCGCCGATCTGGGCGGGGATAGCCCAAAAGTATGGCCTGGCGGAGCCCGATCTGAACGTCTTGGCGTCTGCATGGCATACCGACGCCGATCTCGGCCGCCCGATCGAGGTCGTGACGGATATGGCGAAAAGCCGGAAGCTCGGCTTCCTCGACTATCAACCGACGGATGACAGCTTCTTCTCGTTGTTCGATCATCTGCGGGCCAATCGCATCATCCCGTGAAGCCGGCGTAGCGCTGGTTCGCGGGCTCATATCACGGAGAAGACAATGAACACCCAAGCAAGAGGTGGGGCGATCGTCACAGGGGCCGCACGCGGTATCGGGCGAGAGATCGCGGCGGGTCTGGTGGCGGATGGTTTTGGGGTCATCATCGCCGACGTCGATCAGACGGCCGGTGAAGCGACCGCGGCGGCGCTGACGGCGGAAGGCGGCGGGGAAGCGGTCTTCGTCCGCGTCGACGTCACCGATCGTGCCAGCGTCAAGGCCGCCGTCGAGGCCTGCCGGGCGCGCTTCGGCAGCCTGAGGGTGATGATCAACAATGCAGGCTTCAACAAGCCTGAACCCTTTCTGGAGATTACCGAAAAGACCTGGCACGGCATTCTGGAGGTCAATGCCCTCGGTGTGCTGATCGGCATTCAGGAAGCCGGCAAGGCGATGATTGCCGATGGCATCAAGGGCAAGATCATCAACACCGCCTCCATCGCGGGCCGCACGGGCTTTGCCGATTTCGCCGCCTATTCCGTCAGCAAGGCGGCCGTGATCAGCCTTACCCAGGCCGGCGCTCGCGCGCTGGCGCCGAAGGGCATCACCGTCAACGCCTTTGCGCCGGGCGTGGTCGCGACACCCTTGTGGGAACAACTCGACAAGGACCTCTATGCCATGGGGGCTAGCGCCGCGCCGGGTGAGGCGATGAATTCTCTTGCCAGCCAGATCCTGCTCGGCCGTGTCGCGGATCCGAAAGACGTTGTCGGCACCGTCAAATTCCTATGGTCGGAACAGTCCGATTACATGACCGGCCAGGTGCTTCTCATCGACGGCGGGATGGTGCTGCAATGAGTGGCTCCGGCGCGGCCGGCGGCGGCTAGGATTGCAGCACCATCCAGCAGCTCAGCTCGTGTCGATGGCATGGACCACGATTTACGCCATCGCAATCGGGCTTCTTCTGACCTTGGCCTTCTTCGGCTACGGACAGCTGCTGGCACGCATGACGGGTCAACCAAACCGGTTCGATGGTGGGACGAAAGGGGCCCTCGGGCTGGCCGCTTACCTCGCGTTCTGCGGCCTCATCGAACTGTGCCAACTGGCGAGCGTCGCGCTCTTTTTTGTCGTGACGCTTCTCGGTATCGCGCTCGCCGCGCGGGACCTGCGCCGATGGCCACAGCAATTTCATCTCAATAGGCTGACGCACAAACCCATCCTCGCTGTCTTGCTGATGCTCTATGTGCTGCTCATCATCGGCATCGCCACCTGGCACTTCGGCAATCCGGACGATTTGCAGGGCTACCTCGTGATGCCCGAGCGTATCCTGCAAACCGGCAGCACAGGCCTGGACCCGTTCCTGTTTCGTCGTATCGAAGCCGCGCTTGGCGGCAGTCACTATCTCTTTGCCATCGGTTTGGCGTTCTTGGACTTCACCCATCTCCGCATTGTCGACATCGGTATCGGCAGCCTTCTGCTCGCCATCATCGTCGGTCGCCATGCCCAGGACAGCCAGCGCGGAGCCTCGCTGATGGCGCTCTCCCTCGGCCTCGCCCTGATCGCCGTGACCTTCGTGCCCGTCGTCAACCTGACGCCGGATATCTGCGCCATGGCATTGCTTTATGCCGCGCTGAAGATGGCACTCGGGCTCTCCCGCGCAGAGACGATCCTGCAGGCGGACCATCTTCTGTTTGGCCTGCTGCTGTTCGGCCTTGCCTGCCTGCGAACGACCTATATCACGCCCGCCGCCGCCGTTTACGCGGCCCTCTACCTCACCTTGGTCATCGGCCGAAAGCCTTGGCCGGCGTTCAAGACGGCCCTGCTGACGGCCTTGTTCGGCCTGGTTCTGATGGTGCCGTGGATGGTGGTCTGCTTCCGCATCGCCGGAACGCCGCTCTACCCGTTCTTGGGCCTGGGCACGCTCTCAGGTGCGGAGGTCGCCGGCTACGCGTCGCGCATTGTTCTGCTGCGATCTTTGATTGTGGTGGGCGCCTGCTACGCCCTGGCGGTGGGGTCGGTCTACTGGGTATTGGCATCCCGCCAAGCAAGGCCGGCGACCAGCATCTTTCTCGTTGCAGTTACAACGCTCGCCTTGGCGGCGATCGGCCTGTCTCAACTCAAACTGACGCTTTACGCCACCCGCTACAGCTACGTCGGCCTCACCACAATCCCGCTCTTCCTCTTTGTCGAGAGCTCTCATTACAGCCTGCCTAAGAGCGCACTACGCGGCGTGCGAGTCGCGCTGATGGCGGCGGTCGCTCTGTTTGTGCTGGTCCTGGTGCGGGCGGCGCCAGGGACCGTCCGGTCCGGGCAGCTCTCATGGGTCCATGCCGGTTCTATGGACGACATGCATGGCGGCGAGGCGCTGGCCAACCTTGCAGATCCCGATCAGCGCGCGGCCGTCACCGCGCAGATCGCCGCCCTTCAGAATGCGGTACCCCCAGGCAAGCGCATCCTCGTCCGGCTGGACGATCCCTTCCTGCTGAACTTCCGACGTAATCCCATCTGGGTGATGGATCATCCAGGGGTGATCGGCCCTGCACCCGGCGTCCCCGCGACGGACACGGCTGAGGCATGGCTGCGTTATCTCAGCATCCTCAAAATCCCTTACCTCGCCTATGCCTACGGGAACGAAGCGGGTGATTCCGTGGCGCTCGGCCTGTGGTTTACGAGCCACCTGTCTGGCCCGAGCCATTGGCAGAAGACGTTACAGACGCGAACCGCTTCGGTGCAGGCCATGTTGCTCACGCTGCGGACAAAGCAAAGGACCATCTACGATGACGGGACACGCTATGTCCTCGCCATCAGCCCTGATTCTCAGTCGATCCAGCCGCCCAATCCCTCACGGTAATCCAACGCCACGCCCTGCAGCCCGGCGCTGCTGGATGACGACGGCAATGACCAGCAAGCCGCCCTGCGCGATGTCCTGCCAGAAGGAATTCACGTTGAGGATGATCAGGCCATTCTCCAACACGCCCAGCAGGATCACGGCGAGGATTGTGCCCACAATGGTCCCGCGACCACCCTGGAGCGATACCCCGCCGAGCGCCGCTGCCGTGATGGATTGCAGCTCCAGGCCCTGACTGCCCGATGTCGGCTGACCGGACCCGGTGCGCGCCGTCAAGAGAATGCCCGCGAGGGCCGCGACCACGCCCACCAGCATATAGATGCCGATGATATACCGATTGAGCGGAATGCCGGCGAGGCGCGCCGCCGTCGCATTGCCGCCGACGGCATAGATGTTCCGCCCGACATCCGTGTAATGCAGCATCAACTGCACCAACAGCGCCACGAGCAGAAGAATCCAGATCAGTGCGGGAATGCCGAGAATGTCGCCCCGCGCCAGAAACACGAAGACATGGTTGATGCCCGTATAGCCCTGGGCGCGACCGTTGGAGACCAGATTGGCGACGCCCCGGTAGGCGGCGAAGGTCGCCAAGGTCGCGATCACGGCATTGACGCGGCCGTAGATGATGACGACACCGTTGAGCAGGCCCGTGCAAAGCCCGAGCACCAGGGCCGCCGCGATGCCTGCCAGCGCGCTGCCAGTGCTCGTGAAAACCATGGCCGACACCACGGAGGTCAGTCCCGCCTGCGACCCCACCGAAATGTCGAGACCACCGAGCAGCATCACAACCGTCTGCACGACCGCCAAGACACCGACAATCGCGACGGTAGTGCCGATCGTCGCGATATTGCTGGTGTAGAAAAAGTTGCTGTTCTGAACGCCAATAAAGATCACCAGCGCCGCGAGTGCCAGCAATAGGCTGACATTCTGCACGCCGATCGCGGCAAGCGCGCGGCGGAAGAAGGCGGGTCGTTCGGCGACAATCGTGCCGGCAGCAGACTCCGTCATGGAGCATCCTCCAGAATGGCGAGGGACAGAATCTTTTCCTCCGTGGCCTCGGCGCGGGACAGTTCACCCGTAATCCGGCCGCCCTGCATGACAATGATGCGGTCCGCGAGGCCCAGAACCTCGGGCAGCTCCGAAGAGATCACCAAGATGGCGCTGCCCTCGGCGGCGAGCTTGTCGATGATGGCATAAATATCCGCCTTGGCGCCGACATCGACGCCGCGTGTCGGCTCATCGAGGATGAGCATCTTGGCCTGGCGGGCGAGCCAGCGCGCGAGTACCGTCTTCTGCTGATTGCCGCCGGACAGCGTGGAGACTTCCTGCTCGATCGTCGGTGTGCGGACACGCAATTCCTGCACATAGCGACGGGCGATTCGCGATTCCTCTGCGCGACTGACGATATGGAATCTCTGCAGCCGGCTGAGCACGGCGAGGCAAATATTGTCCCGCACCGAGCGCTTCATCAGCAGCGCCTGCTGCTTGCGCTCCTCCGGTGCCAGGGCGAGGCCGGCCCGCACCGCATCCCGCGGCGAGCGCAGATGCAGCGGCTTGTCCTCCACCTCCACACTGCCGGACAGGATCGGCGTATCGCCGATCACGGCATGGGCCAGTTCGGTGCGCCCCGCGCCGACAAGACCGGCGAGGGCCACCACCTCCCCCGCCCGCACCTCAAAGCTGATGCCGGAGACGTCTGCCGTAGTGACATCGCGCAGGCGCAGCACGGTGCGACCGATGGTGCGCGGGCTGCGCGCAAACAGCGCGGACAGGTCCCGCCCGACCATCATGCGTACCAACTCACCGTCATTCGTCTCGGCCGCGATGCGTTCGCCGACCGAGGCACCGTCACGCAACACCAAGATGCGCGTGGCGACGCGGAAGATCTCTTTCATGCGGTGGGAGACGTAGATGACCGCGATACCCTCCGCCGTGAGTTGCGCGATCAAGCGGAACAGCGATTCGACCTCATGGTCCGACAGAGACGAAGTCGGCTCATCGAAGGCGATGATGCGCGCGCCGCCAGTCAGCGCCCGCAGGATCTCCACGATCTGGCGTTGCGCGGGCGACAGGGTGCGGCCTGCCTGCTCCGGCCGGATGACGCCAGTGAAGCCGTAGCGCGCGATATCCTTGCCGACCTGCGCATGAAGACCGGCACGGTCGAAGATGCGACCGCGACGGGGCAGGGCACCGGCATAGACATTCTCGGAGACCGAGACATCGGGAATGATTTCCGGTTCCTGCACCACCACGCGCACACCGCTGGCGCGCGCGGCCGATGGTGTCGCGAACACCACCGCCTTGCCATCGACCGTGATGGTGCCGTCATCAGGTTGATGCACGCCGCTCATCAACCGCAACAAAGTCGACTTGCCGGCGCCGTTTTCCCCCATCAGCGCCAGCACTTCGCCGCGCCGCGCCGCAAGGGACACGCCGCGCAACGCCTGAACGGGGCCAAAGCGCTTGCCGACCCCCTCCATGCGCAGCACGACGCCATCTGTCATCGCAGGGCTCAGCTGCAGCTTCCCATGACAGCCTTCCAATTCGCGGGCGTCACGATGGTGGTCGTGGCGATCGTCTTGGCAGGCAGCGGCGTCTTGTTGCGAATGGACTCGACCAGCGCCTTCACGGCGGCGCTGCCGACATCATGGCCACTGATGAACAGTGCGGCCTTGTTGCCGCTGGTCTGGCCAGCCTGCCAATCCTTGCAGGTGAGATAGGCACCGAGGCCCACGCCGATGATGCCATCCGGCGTCATCCCGGCATTGGTCAGCGCCGTGACGGCGCCAGTCTCGTTCTCATCGTTGCAGCCCCAGACAACCCAATGCTTGATCTGCGGATTGGCGGTCACAACGGCGGAGGTGCGATTCTGAGCATCCACGACCGAATTATCCGTGCCGATCTTGATGATCGTCGGAACGGTTCCGGCCGCTGCCGCGAAACCTTCTTCCTCACCCTTCTGCCGATCGGCGCAGACGGAAAGCTGCTGTTCGTAGGCGGCGGCGACGCGCGTGGTATCCGGCGCCCAGCCTGCCGTCTTGTAGAACATGCCGGCAGCCTGCCCGACCTTGTAGCCCATCTGATAGCCATCGAAACCGACGAAGGGCGCAACGCTTCCGGTACCGCTTTTGATCGGATCATCCGAGGAGACCAACGGAATGCTCGCGCCATTCGCCATGTCGATGACCTGCGGGCCGATCTGCTGGTCGGGCACGACGATCGCGATGCCATTGACCTTCTGGCCGACCATGACGTTCATGGCGCTGATGGCGGCATTCGCATCCATCTGAACATTGACGACATCGACTTTGACATTGCCGAGGGCCTTGGCCTCATCCTTCGCGCCCGTCGCCTCATCAACGAAATACTGCTGGTCGCCCTGCTTCTGGATATAGGCGATGGTCAGCGGCGTGGTGTCCGCCGCGGTCGCAATCGATAACGTTGCCAGACTCGTCAGAATTCCACTGGCGACGGCGGCACCGATCAATTTCTTCATAGGACATTTTCCCCGTTGTTGTTCCAAGCCTTGGCAGCTCGGTAAGGCGCTCGCGGTCTCATACGCTATTCATGAGATCACGACAGTATAATAGTCGGATAATTGGCTGACGCACATCGAAATAATCGCGCCGTCACTCATGATACAACACCGAGCGACCGCCATCGATAGCGATGCTGGCGGCGTTGATGAAGGGTGCCTCGTCCGACGCAAGAAACACCGCCGTCATCGCCACCTCCTCCGGCTGGCCGATCCGCTTCGGCGGATGCAAGGCCTCCGCCCGCGCACGCTCGGCAGCGGGATCCGCGAATGTCGCCCAATAGTCACGCGCAATTTCGGTATCGATATAGCCGGGTGCGATGGCATTCACGCGCACACCCCGCGCCGCGTATTCGATCCCTAGGGCGCGGGTGAGGCCGAGCAGGCCATGCTTCGCCACAGGATAGGGGAAGGTGCCGGGAATGATCGTGCTGGAATGGCTGGAGGCGATATTGACGATCGCCCCGGCGCCCTGGCGCAGCATCGCTGGCAAGGCCGCGCGACACATATACCAAACCCCGTCGAGATCGACCGAGAAGCATCGCCGCCATTCGGCATCCGACGTGTCCAGCGGCTCATGAAAGACATTGATGCCGGCATTGTTGACCAGAATATCCAAGGCGCCAAAGCCACCCATCGTCGCCGCAACCGCATGCTCCGCCGCGTCGACTTGGGACACGTCGGTTTCCACGAACAGCGCTTGCGCACCGTCGGCTCGCAACCGCGCCGCCATCGCCTCGCCGGTTGCGGCATCCTTCTCGGCAATGACCACGGCCGCCCCTTCCCGCGCGAAAGCGACGGCGATCGCCGCACCGATTCCGCGCCCGGCACCGGTAACCAGAGCGACCTTGCCTGCCAGTCGACCTGTCATCACCAATCCACCACGGTGCCATCCGGCAAGACCGCATCGGTGGCGGTCAACAGCTCCTGTTTGAAGGGATGGCGGGCAGCGACCGCCTCATCGATTTCAATGCCGAGGCCTGGCGCCTCGGGGATCTGCCAATGCCCATCGACCATACGAATGGGCCCCTGCAACACTTCCCCATACCAAGGCACCGCACCTGTCATCTCCTCCTGAATCACGAAGTTCGGCGTTGCAATATCAAAATGCAGCGCCGCGACCCCGGCCAGAGGACCGAGCGGATTATGGGGCGCAATGCCAACGCCCGCGACCTCGGCCATGGCGGCGATCTTGCGCGCCTCGGTAAAGCCGCCGACGTGGCAAAGATCGGGCTGGGCGATGTCGATCGATCTGTCACGAAACAGGGGAGCGAATTCCCAACGATCGACCAGCCGCTCCCCCGCCGCCAGAGGCACGTGGGTGCGCGCGGCCAGCATGCGCATGCCGTCGGTGTCATGCGGCTGCAAAGGCTCCTCCACGAACAAGGGCCGGCCCTCGGCGAGCGCATCGATGTAATGCAGCGCCGACCCAACGGACGCACAGCGGCCGTGGAAATCGACCATGAGTTCGACATCATTGCCGACCGACGCGCGCAATTCGTTCATCATGCGCGCGACATTGTCGATCTCGCGCGGTGGCGCGGTGTAATGGGTATAGGGGATGAACACGACCTTCATCGCGGTATAGCCGCGTGCGAGCACTTGATGCGCACGCTCGATCAAGGGACCCACGGACATGCTGTTGTACACGGCATCGATCTGGCCGAGACCGAGATGGGTATAGACGCGCACACGATCCCGCATCTTACCGCCGAGCAGGCGCCAGACCGGAACACCAAGGCTTTTGCCGAGAATATCCCAGAGTGCGACTTCGATTCCGGCCACCGCACTGGTGCCGATGACGCCGATGCGCCAGAAGCCGTGCTTGTGCATGATGCGCAGCAATTGTTCGATGTCACGCGGGTCCCGACCCATGATCAGGGGGGCGAGATCCTCCACCGCGCCGACGACAGCGCGGGTCTTCCACTCCAGCGTCGCTTCCCCCCAGCCATACAGCCCTGGCTGGTCGGTATCGACGCGCACAAAGATCCAATTCCGCATCTCGGCATTGACGACGACGGTGCGAATACCGGTGATCTTCATGACATACTGCCGATAGTCTGAGGGAGTTCGCCGGGAGAGAATGACACCGTGCCGCTCAACCTCCGTCCAGTTCCCGCTTCCCGATGGCTCGGCAGCAGGTATTATGGTTCACCACATCACAATAGTCGGATCATTCATTCGTGCAAGTCCGAATTAACAGCCGCCCTCGCGTGCATCAGGATGTGGTCGCGACCCTTGGCCGCCGGATCCTATCCGGTGATCTCGCCCCCGGGCACAGCCTGCCCAATACCGTGCAGCTGAGCGACGATCTGGGCGTCAGCCGGTCCGCCTTGCGGGAGGCGATCAAGGTTCTGAGCGCGAAGGGGCTGCTCGAGGTGCGGCCGCGCACCGGGACCCGCGTCAGGGGGCGCGACAACTGGAACCTGATGGACCCCGAGGTGCTGGCCTGGTGCGGGCCGGAGCTTGACGCGGAACTGCTGCGCAGCCTGCTCGAATGCCGCGCGCTGATCGAACCTGGGGCCGCCGCCCTCGCTGCCGGCAATGCGACGGCCAAGCAACTCGCGGTCATCGAGGCGGCTTTCGATCGGATGCTGCGAGCGGACGATATCAACATCCGCGTTCAAGCCGACCTCGATTTCCACGTCGCCGTGTTGAAGGCGAGCGGAAACCTGTTCCTGGCGCAGTGGGCCGGAACCGTCTCATCGGTGTTGCTGGCGGCCTTTCGTCTCTCCACCGCCACAGCGAATTCGAGTGACGATGTTTTTGCCGCCCATCGGGATGTCATGGAAGCGATCCGGCTTCACAACGCACCGCGCGCCGACCGCGCCATGCGGCGACTCCTCGCCATCGCCGCCATCGATTTGCACGTGACGAACGCCGCGGCCAAGTCCGCCTAACGCCACCGCTAGTACAGAGGCGGCGTGATCACCCACAGCACCTCGGACCGCGTCGGCACAGCATTTTCAAAACGATGCGGAATTGTGCTGCGAAACCGGAAACTGTCACCTTCCGTCAATTCGTAGACCTGATCCTCGATCCACAGGCGCATGGCGCCTTTGATGATGAAACCGCACTCCTCGCCGCGATGGGTATAATGCTCGGGGCCGGAGGCGCCGCCCGGCTCGATGGTCACCAGCAGCATTTCGAGCTCGCCGGTCAGATCGGGCGTCAGCAGCCATTTCGACACGCCATTGCTGGGGAGTTTGAGCTGCCGCCCCTGCCCGCGCCGCACGATGCGGCCGATCTCCTCCGGCGGCGGATGACCTTCCTCGCGGAAGAAGCGCGCCGGCGTCACGCCCAAAGCCTCGCTGATCTGGCGCAGCGAACGGATGGAGGGCGAGCACAAGCCGCGCTCGATCTGGCTGAGCAAGCCCACGGACAAGCCCGACTGCCCGGCGATCTGTTGCAGGGACAGGCCCTTGCTCTTGCGCAGATCACGGACCTGTAACCCGAGCCAGATATCCGCAGGTTCCAGCGCCTTGTCGGCGGCTTTGATGGCAGAAGGCAAAGTGGCGGAGGACAAGAACCAGGATCTTTCACAGGGCCGGGGGCATCATCGCCCGCTTCGATCAAAACGGCAATATTTTAGTCCTACTAAATATTCTTGCCGGAATCTGATTGACATTAACGCCATACTGAAACTCAATCGGGGGCAATGAAACGCCGCAGCCTCTTCGAGACCGTGATCAATCTGCCGGCCGCGCTCATTGCGGTGACAGGCGTGCTGTTCGCGCTCGGGCTGCTGCTGGTGCTGAGCTTTCGCCAAAATGACGGCATGCTGGTCGCCTGGGCCTTCACCACGGACAACTTCACCGATCTCGTCGATGGGCCGCTGTTCGGGCGGATTCTGGGCCGGTCGGTGATCATTTCCGGCCTCGCGAGCCTCACGACCGTCTTGCTCGCCTACCCGGTCGCCTATTTCATCACCTTCCGCGCCGGCAACCGTCGGGCGCTGTGGTTGATCCTGGTGACGCTGCCTTTCTGGACGAGCTATCTGCTGCGCGTCTTCGCCTGGAAAACCATCCTGGGCTACAATGGCATCCTCAATTCCGCCCTGGTCCGCCTGCATATCCCCGGCGCCCCCTTCGAAAGTCTTCTGTATAATCCTGGCGCCGTCGTCGTCACGCTCGCGCATGCCTATGCGGCCTTCGCCATCCTGCCGATCTTCGTTAGCCTCAGCGCAATCGATCCTAAGCTGATCGAAGCTGGCCTCGATCTCGGGGCCGCGCCGGCCGTGTTTCGCCGCGTCGTGTTGCCGCTGTCGTTACCCGGCGTCGCGGCCGCCTTTGTGCTGGTGTTCGTGCCGACGCTCGGGGACTACGCAACCCCGCTGCTGGTGGGCGGCCCGACCAGCACGATGATCGGCAATCTCATTCAAGATCAGTTCGGGTCGATCGGCGATTGGCCGGCGGGCGCCGCGATGGCTGTCACCGTTATGGCCGCCCTCGCCTTAACCTATGGCCTGGGTCGCGCGGCCCTGCGCGGCTGGCAGCGCTTCGCATGAAGATGCGGGGGCGCATGCTGGGCCTCTATGCCGCCCTGTACCTCGTTTTCCTCTATGCACCCGTTCTCATGTTGCCGCTGTTTTCCTTCAACGACGCGACCTATGTCGCCTTCCCGCTGCGTGGCTTCACCACCCATTGGTATGCGCAGCTTTTCGCCGATGCGGATCTCCGCGCGGCGGCGCTCAATAGTCTGAAGGTCGCGGTCGTCGCCTCCCTCACCGCCACGGCGGCCGGCACGCTCACCGCCTATGCGCTCACCCGGCGACGCGGCATCGCCACGAAGCCGGTCGCGGTCTTGTCGGTGGCGCCGCTATTTGTGCCAGGCGTCATCCTCGGCATCGGGTTGCTGATCGTCGCCAACCTGATCGGCCTGGGTCCGTCGCTCATCGCCGTCACCTTTGGCCATATCGCAATCTGCCTGCCGCTCAGCATCGTCATCATGCGCGGTCGTTTCGCGGCCTATAGCCCCTCGCTGGAAGAAGCCGCGATGGATCTCGGCGCGCCGCCCTGGACCACGTTCCGCCGCATCTCGCTGCCGATCGCCGCTCCCGGCGTCTTCTCCTGCCTGATCCTGTCCTTCACCACGTCGATCGACGAATTTATCGTATCGTTCTTCCTCGTGGGGCAAGACCAGACCCTGCCCTTGTTCATCTGGGCGCATCTGCGATTTCCCACTCAGCTTCCACGCATGTTGGCGCTGGGCACCATCATTCTCGTTCTGTCCTGCCTGCTCGTGCTCTGCGCCGAGATCATCCGCCGGCGCGGCGCGGATCGCGCCACAGTCATTGCCTGAACCCTCACGTTATGGAGCTGCAAAGATGTCAGATCGTGCATTGAGCTGTCACCGGCTGCTGGGCGCCGCCGCCCTGGCTGTGGCCTTCGCCGCCTCCACCTTTCTGTCGGGTCCTGCCCGCGCAGCCGACAAGGTCAGCTACTACACCTGGTCCGGCTACGAGCTGCCGGAGTTCCACAAGCCTTACATGGCCGAGCACCCGGAAGGTGCCGCCATCACCGTCTTTGGCGATGACGACGAGGCTTTGGCCAAGGTGCGCGCTGGCTTTCGTCCCGATATCGCGCATCCCTGCACGGATAAGCTGCCCGAGTGGAAGAAGGCCGGGCTGCTGCAACCCATCGACCCCGCGCGGATCAAGAACTGGGACAAGATCTATCCCGTCTTCAAGCAGATGTCGGGCGTGATGGAAGATGGCAAGGTCTGGATGGTGCCGTGGGACTGGGGCAATACCTCCATCCTCTACCGCACCGACCTCGTGAAGAACCCGGAGATGAGCTGGAAACTGCTCTGGGACCCACAATACAAGCAGAAGCTTGCCACCATCGATGCGGTGCATGATACCTGGATCGTCGGCGCACTCGTCGCGGGGGTCGATCCCTTCACCGAAAGCAAAGCCGATATCAAGAAGGTTTCAGAAACCCTCGCCCAGCAGCGGCCGCTGCTGCGGTTCTATACCAACGACATGACCTCCATCGAGCAGGGTCTCGCCTCCGGCGAGTTGGTCGCCGCGATGACCTGGAATTCGTCCTATACCTCGCTGCGCAAGCAGAAGGTGCCTGTCGCCTTCATGAACCCCAAGGAGAAGATGCTGACCTGGGTCTGCGGCATGGTCGTGCTCAAAGGCGCCAAGGACATGGACAAGGTCTATGACTTTATCAACGCGCAGGAAGATGTTGCCTCCACCAAGATGCTGGTGAGCGAATACGGCTATGGCACGGCCAATAGCGCGGCGTTCGAAAGCTTCACCCCCGCGCAGTTGGCCGATCTCGGCCTGCCTGCCGACCCCGAAACCGCGATCCGCAACACTATCCTGACCGTTCCGATGGTCAATCGCCCGGCGATCGAAACCGCCTTCGAAAGAATGAAGGCAGGTGAATAACATCCCTGACAGGGAGGCGCGTTCCGAAAGGGACGCGCCGATCATCTCTCTCCTTGGCGTCGAGAAGAATTTCGGAACCGGCACTGCCGCCGTCACCGATTTCAACCTGCTGATCCAGCCTGGCGAATTCCTCACCCTGCTCGGGCCGTCCGGCTGCGGCAAGACCACGACGCTGCGCATGATCGCGGGCTTTGAAATGCCCACCGCCGGCCGCATCCTGCTCCGTGACCGCGACATCACCGAGGTTCCGCCTTATCGCCGGCCGGTGAACACGGTCTTCCAAGACTACGCTCTGTTCCCGCATATGACGGTGGCGGACAATGTCGGCTTCGGCCTCAGCGTGGCCAAGATCTCCCGTGCCGAGATCGCCCGTCGCGTGACCGAAATGCTCGCCCTCGTCGGTCTGTCGGACAAGGCCGCGCGAAAACCCGCCGCGTTGTCAGGCGGTCAAAGGCAGCGGGTCGCCTTGGCGCGCGCGCTGATCCGCCACCCCGAGGTTCTTCTGCTCGATGAGCCGCTCTCCGCCCTCGATGCCCATCTGCGGCAGCAGATGCAGGATGAATTGAAGCAGCTCCAGGCCCGCGTCGGCATCACCTTCATCATGGTCACGCATGACCAGACCGAGGCGCTGGCGATGTCGGATCGGATCGTGGTCATGAATGCCGGCCGCATCGCCCAGATTGGCACGCCCGCCGCGTTGTATGATCGCCCGGAAAGTCCCTTCGTGGCGAGCTTCCTGGGGGACACGAATCTCTTGCCCGCGCGAATTCTGGGTCGTGACGCCGGGGGGCTGATGCTTGCCTGCGGCAGCGCGCGGCTGCATGTGCCGCCGTCGCCTGAGATTGCCACCGAGGCGACGGAGTGCCTAGTGAGCGTCCGGCCGGAACAACTGGCCATCGCGACGGAACGGCCTTTGTTTCAGGGCATCGTCCTGCGCAGCATCTTCCACGGCAGCACCATCCGCGCCCATGTCGATATCGGCGCCGATCGCCCCTTGTTGGTCGATCTGCCGCGTGCGGCGGAGGATCTGGCCGCACCCGGCGCCATGCTGTCCCTCACCACCGAGGCGCGGAATATCCGCCTGTTCTAGAAGGCGACTTCACTTTCCATGTGGTTGATGCGCGACACCAGAGACGTTCGGTTCTCAACCCCCAGCTTGTCGAAGACGCGCATGACATGGCTTTTCACCGTGCCCAGCGAAATGCGGAGTTCATCGACCACGTCATGATTGGTGCAGCCTTGACGCAGCAGCATCGCGACCTCGATCTCCCGCCGCGTCAACTTGAAGCCACTCAGCCGCTGCGTCAGCCGTTGCTGGCGCAGGCGCGGATGGCTCGCCAAATTGAACTCGATATACGGCTGCATGGAGGCGGCGAAGCTCATGGCCTCGTCGCAGAACGGCGGATCCTCGGGTGTCTTGAGAATACCGAGACCCGCGAAGGCGAAACCATCTTTCCAGAAGACGAAGTCCAGCACATCGGCAATCCGGCTGGCATCGAGATAGGTCTGGTAATGCGCGAACTCAGCGAGTGAAACGAGATCGTTATCGCCTCGCAATGTCGAGATACGCCGACCGGACTTGACCAAGCGGGGAATATTCAGCGGATCGAAGGCCTGCATGCCGTCCTGATACAGGTGGAAATTCTGCTGACACAGGCCGGATAGTTCCACGCCCTGCATGTGCTGGTCTTCGTCGATCCAGTAAAAGATGGATGAGGACGCTCGCAAAGCGCCCAGCGCGAAACGCCTGACTTCCTCGATCCGGGCGTCGGGACGCGTTTCGCTCAAACAATGACCCTCTGACATCAACAACACCTCCAGGGTGGTGCCAATGCCTATGCAGGTATCATACCACGCGGTGTTCAGCGGGACGGGTAGTGGCAGCTCGCATAGTGGCCTTGGGCCACGGGCAGCAAGGGCGGCTCGATATCGGCGCAGGTTTGGGTGGCCTTCGGGCAGCGCGTCCGAAAGCCGCAGCCGCTCGGGCGGTCCGACGGGCTGGGGATTTCGCCGCGCAGCACGATCCGCTGGCGTTTCCTCTCCCGCACCGGGTCCGGCACAGGTGCCGCCGACAGCAACGCCTGCGTATAGGGATGCGCGGGCTGCGTGTAGAGGGCGTCGCGCGGCGCCAGCTCGATGATCTTGCCCAGATACATCACCGCCACGCGGTCCGAGATATGCCGCACCACGGACAGGTTATGGGCGATGAACAGATAGGCCAGGCCCCGCGCAGCCTGCAGGTCTTTAAGCAGGTTGAGCACCCCGGCCTGGACCGACACGTCGAGTGCCGAGACCGGCTCATCCAGCACCACCAGCTCGGGGTTCACGGCCAGCGCGCGGGCGATGCCGATACGCTGTCGCTGTCCGCCCGAAAAGGCGAAGGGATAGCGCCCGGCCTGGTCGGGCAGCAGCTGCACCTGCGCCATCGCCTCGGCAACGCGCGCATCCTGCGACCGCCGATCGAGGCCCAGCATGCGCAGCGGCTCGGCGATGATGTCCCGGGCCGTCATCCGGGGATGCAGGCAGGCATAGGGGTTCTGGAACACCAGCTGGAGATGCTGGCGATACGGCCGCATCTCGGCCGGCGTCAGCCGCGACAGGTCCGTGCCCTTGAACAGGATGCGCCCCGTGCTCGGCGCACCGAGGCGCAGGATGGCGCGCGCCAGCGTCGATTTGCCGCAACCGGACTCGCCCACGAGGCTCAGCGTCTCCCCCGCCGCGAGGTCGAGGGACACGCCGGCGACCGCGCCGATGCTGCCGACCTTGCGTTGAAACACGAGCCCCTTGGTCACGGGGAACTCGACGCGCATATCCTCCACGCGCAGCAGCGGAACCGTCGCGTCACTCATGGACGACACCCGCGAAGGGCAGGTCTTCGCCAGCCCTGTGGCACGCCGCCATCGAGGGACCGAACCACTGGAAGTCTGGGTCGCGCTCGGCGCAAATAGGCAGTGCAAAGCCGCAGCGCGGGTGGAACTGGCAGCCGGATGGCCGCGCGGACAAGGACGGCGGTGTGCCGTCGATTGCGTGCAGCCGCGCGATGGTGCTCTCGATTGAGGGCACAGCCGCCAGCAGGCCGGCGGTATAGGGGTGGCGCGGACGATGGAACACCGCGTCGATCGCGCCGCGCTCCGCAACACGGCCGGCATAGAGGATCGTCACGCGGTCGGCGAGGCCGGCGACGAGCCCAAGGTCATGCGTGATCAGGACGATCGACAGGCCCTTTTCCTGCCGCAGACGGTCGAAGATCTCCACGATCTGCGCCTGGATGGTGACATCCAGCGCCGTGGTCGGCTCGTCCGCAATCAGAAGCTCCGGGTCGTTGGCGACCGCGATGGCGATCACGACACGCTGGCGCATGCCACCTGAAAACTCGTGCGGATATTGGTCGAACCGCCGTTCCGGCATGGGGATCGAGACGAGTTCCAACAGCCCGACCGCGCGCGCCCGCAGCGCCCGCCGTGACAAAGACGGGTTGTGCAGCATCAGGGCCTCAGTGATCTGCGCGCCGATCGTCATCACCGGATTGAGCGCCGTCATCGGATCCTGGAACACCATCGCGATGCGCCGCCCGCGCAAAGCCCGCAGCCGGCGTGGCGAGGCGCCCAGAATCTCCTCCCCCGCGAAGCGGATGGACCCCGACGCCTGCAAGCCGCGCGGCAATAAGCCCATCACGGCGAGCATCGACAGGCTTTTACCCGAGCCGGATTCGCCGACCAGACCCAAAACCTCCCCGCGCGCGACTTCGAAATCGACATTCGACACCGCAAAGCGCTCGCCGTCCCGACTGGGGATGGTGATGTGCAAGCCCCGAATGTCGAGCAGGTTTTCGGACATCTCGCTCATGTCGACATCCGCGCGCGCGGATCGATCAGATCGCGCACGCCGTCCCCCAGGAAGTTGAAGGACAGGGAGATGAGGAAGATCGCGAGCCCTGGCCCGAGCGCGATCCACCAGGAATAGAAGCTGCTCGCCCCTTCCGCGATCATCTGCCCCCATTCCGGGGTGGGCGGCTGCGCGCCAAGGCCGATGAAGCTCAGCCCGCTCGCGAGCAAGATCACCTGACCGACATCCATCGTCATATTGACCAGGATCGGGCTCCAGCACAGCGGCACGATATGCTTGAACAGCACGCGGCCGGGCATGGCGCCAGCGATGACGGCGGCATCGACATGGTCGAGGCTTTTGATGTTCAACACCTGCGCCCGCATCAGCCGGGCATAGATCGGCCACCAGACCACAATCAGCGCGATGGCCGTATGCAACAATCCCGGCCCGAGCGACGCCGCGATGGCCATGGCGAGCAAAATGGGCGGGAATGACAGCGTGATATCGGCAAACCGCATCACCGCGCTGTCCAGAAAGCCCCCCACGAAGCCGGCGACGGCGCCCACCAGCGCGCCGATGCTGACACCCGCCGCCAGCACGATGGCCGCGATCGGCAGGGAATAACGGGTGCCATACAGCGTGCGGATCAGCACATCGCGGCCGAGGGCGTCGGTGCCGCACCAATGATCGATGCTCGGCGGCTGTAACCGCCGGCCAGCGAGCGCGATCGGGTCATACGGCGTCCAGAGCAGGATCGTGATGGCGATCACGATGAAGGCGAGGATGATGACGACGCCGAGGATGACGGGCGCCGAGCGCCAGCTCAGGCGACCCGCGAACCGGCCGTAGAGTCCGCGACGAAATCCGATGGCCATGATGGTATTGGCGGACATCGCGTCAGGCCGCCGCGCGCATGCGTGGATCGACCGCCGCATAGGCGATGTCGGTCAGCAGATTGGCGATCAGGAAGCCGAGCCCGCCCACGATCGTCACGCCGGTGATGGCCGGGTAGTCGAGTGAGCGCGCGGCATCCACAGCATAGGACCCAATCCCGGGCCAGCTGAAGATCGTCTCGACCAGCACAGAACCGGTGATGAGATAGGCGAAGGTGAAGCCCAAAATGGTCAGCGCTGGGATCAGCGCATTGCGCAGGGCGTGATTGACCAGCACGCGCACTTCACCGGCGCCTTTGGAGCGCGCCATCGTCACGAAGTCCTGGCCGAGCACATCGAGCATGGAGGCGCGCACCATCCGCGCGACGATGCCGGTGACCGACCAGCCCAGCACCAGCGACGGCAGTATCAGATGGCGCGCAGCGTCCATGAACGACGCCCATTCGCCCGATACCAAAGTATCGATCAATAGAAATCCGGTGATCGTCGGCGGCGGATCGGCGCGGATATCAACCCGCCCCGGACCGGGCAGCAGATGCGTCTGCACGGAGAAGATGAACAGGGCCAGCAGCCCGAGCCAGAACATCGGAATGCAGGAGCCGAGCAACGCGAACAATCGCGCCGCGTGATCGGCCGGCGTGTCACGGAACTGCGCCGAAACCACGCCGAGGATAATGCCGCTGACCGCGCCCACCATCATGGCGCAGATCACCAGTTCCAGCGTCGCCGGTAGACGCTGCGCCAGATCGAGCAGAACCGGCTGCTTGGTGCGAAAGGAGGTGCCGAGATCGCCATGCGCCAGGTTGTCGACGTAGATGAGGTAGCGCTCGGGCACTGAGCGATCGAGCCCCCAACGCGCTTTGGCGGCGGCCACGACATCGGGGTTATCGAGTGCGCGCGCCCCGATGATGGACACCAGCGGATTGCCCTTGGTGAACTGCGCCAGCACGAAGGTCGCGGTGACGATGCCCAGGATCAGGAACGGCATCAGGACGAGCCGTTTGAGGATGACCCTGAGCATCGCGCCGTATTCCGCTTAGTGCTTGACGATTTCGGCGAGCGGCAGATTGCAACAAGCGCTGTAGCGCATCCCGCTGATGTCGTTGCGGTAGGCCAGGACGAGATCGGGACTGACGATGGGCAGAATGATCTTATCGGCGATCATCTGCATGCCGATGGCCTTATAGGCATCTTCCTGCGCGGGGCCGGCAGCGGCCAGGGCCTTGTTGAACTGGTCCAGCTCCATCTTGCCGTCGAGGCCGGGCGTGGTGCCGACACCGGCGCGCTTGCCCCAGGGCATATCGGCCATCATGCCGAAATACTGCGCGTATTGGGCGCTGCCGAAATAGTCGGGTGCAAAGAAGCCGATGGTGAACGGCACGCCGGGGGTATCGATATCGCCGATCCAGACGTTGAAGGTGGCGGGTTTCAGAACAAGATCGACCTTGATCTTGGCAAGGTCCTGCTGGAGCTTCTGGGCGAGCAGGGAGAGGTCGATGCCATAGACATCCATCGCCGGGAATTCCAGGCTGAGCTTGAAGCCGTCGGGGTATCCGGCCTTCGCAAGCAGCGCCTTGGCTTGCGTAATATCAGTGACCGGATCGGGCAGGCTCGCGGTGCCCGGAAAGCCGTTCGGAATGGCGGAAGGCTGCATTTTGCCTTCACCACCGACCGTGAAGTCGATCGCGCCCTTGTAGTCGATCGCGAGTGCGATCGCTTCCCGCACGTCATGCGTCAGCGGCACGGCCGCGCCCTTCGCGATGGGGCTGAAGGCGAGATAGACGTAGTTGAAGGACGGCACGGTCTTGAAGACGATGTTCGGATCGTGGATCGTCTTAGACGTATCGGGATCGATCTGCATCGCGATATCGGCCGCGCCCGACTGCAACATCTGCGCCTGCGTCACCGCGTCGGCGGTCTGCTTGAGGATGACGCCGCCGACCGAGGCCTTTTTGCCCCAGTAGCTGTCATTGCGCTTCAGGCGCAGCGCATCGTCGGCCTTGTAGCTCTGCAACACGAACGCGCCGCTGCCGGCGGAATGAGACAGGAACCAGGTATCGGCCGTGTCGCTTGTCGCCGCATTCGCATCCGCATTGGCGCCGTGGGCCATGGCGAGCTTGCTGTTAATGATGCCGACATAAGTCGCCGACAGAATGCCGAGGAACTCAGAATTCGGCGTCTTCGTCGTCACGACGAGGGTATGCGGATCCTTGACCTCGATCGACTTCAGGCTGTCCATCAAATAGGCCGCACCGCCCTTGATGTTCTTCAAACGCTCCATCGACCATTTGACGTCGGTCGCGGTCACCGGACTGCCATCCGAAAAGACGGCTGTCGGGCTGAGATGGAAGGTGAAGGTTGTGACGTCGGGGCTCACTTCCCAGCTGGTCGCGAGATCGGGCACGATGGTTTTGTTGTCGGGCCCAAGCGTCAGCAGCGTGTCATACACCGCCGAGAGATAGATCTGGCAGGTGTCGCAATAGGCCCGCGCGGGGTCGAGCGAGTTCAGATCCATGGCGCGCGCCACGACGATTTCGGCATCATCCGCCTTTGCCGGCGTACTCGCGCTCAAGAGAGCTGCGGTGCCAAGGATCATCACGGAAGCAGCCGAGAGCAGGCCGCGTCGCCAGTTTTGTGCAGTCACCATCTTCGAGACTCCAAGGGTTGACGACGTTGAAGCAGAGATTAGTCGTGGGCCGCCGGCATGGCGCGGGCCGCCTTGAAACCGTGGTCGGCGGCGTCGAGCGCACGGGCGATGTCATCAGTCGTATGGGCGACCGACAGGAACATATTGTGCAGCGGATGGAAGTAGACGCCCTGTTTCAGGGCCGCCGCGCAAAAGGCAAATCCCTTGCGATGATCGGCATCATCGTCGAACAGAACCATCGGCATCTGTACTGGTCCAGTCTGACGGATTGGCAGACTATGGGTGACACTCAGCGCTTCGAGCCCATCGCGCAGCATCTGGCCCAGCCGCGTCATATGGCCGACGCCGTCATCGCGCCGCAGCACGTTCAGCGTGGCCACGCCCGCGGCCATCGAAAGCGCCGAGCACCAGAAGGAGCCGGTGGTGAAAATGGACGATGTCGCCTCACGAAAACGATCATTGCCGGTGATGGCGGCCAACGCAAAGCCATTCGCGATCGACTTGCTCCAAGCCGAGAGATCGGGTTTGACGCCGAGAGTTTCCCAGCTGCCGCCCAGATTCAAGCGGAACCCGGCTCGGACGTCATCGACAATCAGGGCGGCATCCTCACGGTCACACAAGGCGCGCGCGGCCTGGGCGAAAGCCAGCGTCGGCAGTGTCTGATCCTTGCCGTAATCATGCTGGAAGGCGCTGACGACGATGCCGGCCAAATCGCCCGAGGCTTCAGCCACCGCGCGCTCAAGGCTGTCTACGTCATTGTAGTCGTACAGAATGATATGGGCACGGTCCTCGGTCGTGACACCGACGAGGGACGGCGAACACCAGGGCACCGCACCGTGATAGGCGCCGCGTGCGACCAGGATCTTACGGCGGCGGGTACCGGCACGCGCGATAGTGACGGCCGTGGTGGTCGCATCCGTGCCGTTCTTCTGGAACTGCGCCCAATCGGCGGCAGGCACGATATCGACCAGCAGTTCGGCGAGCTCGACCATCGCCTCGCTCGGCCCGTTCAGGCAATCGCCCAGATCGAGCTGACGGCGCGCGGCCTCTTCGACCTCGGGATGGCGGTGGCCGAGGATGATCGGTCCCCAGCTGCACATGAAATCCACAAATTCGCGGCCATCGACATCCCAGAGCCGGCTACCGGCACCGCGCGCGAAGAATTGCGGATAGCCTTCGGGCAGCGCAGCGGCGTTCATATGGCCCCACATGCCGCCGGGCACGACCACGCGCGCGCGTTCGCGGAGGCTGGTATCACGCGAGTTCGTCAAGCCGGACATGCGGGCCCCACCGTCAATTGCGAGGTGTCACCGTATGAGTGTCCTGATTAGCCGCCTATCGGCCGAAAGTAAGAGATCGGCCGATAGCCGATCAGGCGGGAGGATCGGGATCAGGACCGATCATGACGTCACAGACCAGATTGAAAGGTGATGGGGGAGCCATCGGTGAAACGGCTGTAGCGGAACGGGGTGGCATCGACGATCGTCGGTCGCCCGGTCGCAATCTCGGCCGCCAGTCGCCCCGCAGCCGGGCCAATGCCGAAGCCATGACCCGAGAAGCCGGTAGCAATGACCAGGCCGGGCACGCTGTCCACTTCGGAGATGACAGGCACCACATCCGGCGTCACGTCGATCATGCCCGCCCATTGCTGGGTGATCGGCACGCCTCGAAACAACGGAAAGACCTCGCCAAGCGATGTCGCGGCCTCGGCATTGATCGATGTCACGGGGTCGGGGTCCAGCATGCGGATCGTCTCGAAGGGGCTGGGCTTGTCCATCGCCCAATGCTTGGGCGTCCGCGCTTCCTGCATGAACCGGTGATCGAGGCGAAGGCGCAATCCACGACGCTCGGCCTTCGCTGTCGGCAGAAATTCGCGGAAGAATTTGAAGGTATCGGGCGTGATGGGCACCACGTTGCTGTTCCCATTTGCAATCGTGTAGCCGCCATCCAGACGCCGCCGATAGGCGAATGTGCCGAGCCAGGCCGAGGTCTCGGGGCCATCCGCGATGGGCGCCGTGCGATAGACGGAAGCGCGGACCTTCAATTGCGGCAGGCGAAGATCCAGGCTGCCGCAGAACAGGCGCGACCAGGCGCCGCTGGCCAGGATGGCGCTGTCGCAGGCAATCACGCCACGTTCCGTCACCACGCCCACCACCCGGCCAGCCTGGCGGTCGAGGCCACGCACGGCGCAATTCTCCAGGACGATCGCGCCGGCCGCGCGCGCAGCGGCGGCCATCGCCGGCACTGCCTTCTGCGGCTCCGCCCGCCCATCGGTCGCCGTATACAGCGCGCCCTTATAGGCCCGATTCGCGCCCTTCAGGTGGCCCGCCAATTCTGCGCCACCGATCATGCGGCTGCCCATCTGATAGGGCTGAACCATGTCGAGCCAAGTCTGGTAGCCCCCAAGATCCGCATCCGTCTGCCCGACATACAGCACGCCGCATTCGCGGAAACCGGTTGCGATGCCCTCGCGCTCGATCTCCTTCCACATCCGCAGGCTTTCGATGATCAGCGGCACTTCGCGCAGGTCGCGGCCGGTCTTGCGCACCCAGCCCCAGTTCCGGCTCGACTGCTCACCGGCGAGCTTGCCCTTCTCGCACAGCACGACCGACACGCCCTGTCGCGCCAGGAACAGCGCCGCGCTGATGCCGATAATGCCGCCGCCGATGATGACGACATCGGCGCGCGGCGGCATCGTGTCATCCGTGGTCACCGCGTCGATTTCTGGTCCCATGGGTAAACCTCAAGCTTCGACCCGCTCCGGCCCCTCCGCCGCGCAGGCCGGCTCAGCATAGCGGCAGCAGGTGCGGAAGGCACAACCCGATCCCTCCCGAGACTGGCACCGTCCAAACCAATGGCATGCCGTTCAGGGTGCAGCGAAGGCGGCGCTGGCGGTTACCGCGCCGCGGCGCGTGCGGCCTCGGCATCGCGGCGCCGCAACCGGAACCGACCCCATTGCTGATCGACGGTGATGCCGATCAGAATGACGCCGCCCATCACCGCAAAATTGAGCGAGGATGGGATGCCCAGCAGATTCACCAGATTCTGCAACTCCTGCAACAGCACGACACCAAGGACGACACCGACGATCGAGCCCTCCCCGCCGCGCAGCGAAAAACCGCCCAGCACGGCGGCCGCGATCGCATAGAGTTCGTAGAAATTGCCTTGTGACGCCGGGGAAATCGACCCCGTATACATAGCGAAATACACCGCCGCGCCCACGGTCAGCACCTGACAGATGATATAGGCGCCGATAATGACGCGATCGGTGCGAATACCGGAAAAGCGTGCCGCTTCCTCGTTTTTGCCGACGGCGAACAGATACCGCCCAAACACCGTGCGATGCAGCACCACCCACATGATGGCAGCGACGATGATCATGGCAATGAAGGAATGTGGCACGCCAAAGGTCTGACCACCCGTCAGCCAATTCAGGGCAGGAAAGTTCTGGCCGAAGCCGAAGCCGACCGTCGCGTCCTGGGTGTAGAAGCGCGCGACACCGCGATAGACCAGTAGGCCGCATAGCGTGACGATGAAGGGCTGCAGCTTGAGCTTCGTAATTAGCAACCCATGGGCAAGTCCGACCAACACGCCCAGCACCAGCATCAGCGCCAGGGCGATCGGCCACGGCACACCACGATTGGCGATCAGATCGATAAACAGCACGCCCACAAGGGCGATCATCGACCCGACCGAAAGCTCGATACCGCCTGTGATGATCACGAAGGCCTGGCCGATTGCCGAGAGGCCAAACAAACCCACGAGGTTTGAGGTATTGGCGAGATTGACCGGCAGCAGGAAGCGCGGATTGAGGATGGCCACCACCACGCCGACCGAAATGATCAGGATGAGGAGGCCGAGATCTTTCTTATTCATACCGTTCCCGCTGAGTGAGGCGTCTTGCCGACCGCGAGAAGAAGCACATTCTCCTCACTGAATTGGCCGCGCGCGAGGAAGCCTGAAATGGCCCCTTCATGCATGACCGCGATACGGTCTGACACGCCGATGACCTCTTCCATGTCGCTCGAAATCATCAGCACGGCGACGCCCGCCTTGGCGAGGGCGCGCATCAGCCGATAGATTTCCGCCTTGGCCCCGATATCGATGCCGCGTGTCGGCTCATCGAGAATCATCACCTTTGGCGTCATCGCCAGCCATTTCCCCAACACCACCTTTTGCTGATTGCCACCGGACAGCAAACCGGTGAGCGTCGTCAACTTTGGAGCCTTGATGTTGAGATTGTCGCGCTGCGTGCTGGCCGTGGCCGCCTCCATCGCCTTTGAGACCATGTAGTTCCGCGCATGCGCTTCGAGATTGGGCAGCGCAATATTTTCCTGGATCGGCAGATCCAGAAGGATGCCGGCGCCTTTCCGATCCTCGGGCACCAGGAAGATCCCCTGCGCCACGGCATCGGCGGCCGAGCGAAATTTCATCGGCGCGCCGTTCAAGGCGATGTGGCCGCCGAGCATCGGGTCGATACCGAAAATGACGCGCGCGAGTTCGGTGCGCCCGGCACCGACAAGCCCGGCGAGGCCGAGAATTTCCCCGGCGTGCAGGTCGAGATCGACCGGCTGACGGGGATAAGCGGTTGTCTGCACACCCTTCAAGGACAGCACGACCGGTCCGGCGGCGACCGCATCACTGGCTTGCACCATCAAGTCGCGCCCGATCATAAGTTTGACCATGCGATCGTGACTGATCTCGTCCTTCGCCAAGGTGCCGGCCAGGCTTCCGTCACGCAGGGCGATCACGCGGTCGGCCGCGCGTTCCACCTCATGCAGGCGATGGGAAATGAAGATCACGCTGATGCCATCGGCCTTGAGGCTCGCGATGACCTCCAGCAATTTCTCCGTCTCGGCTAAAGGCAGGCTGGATGTCGGCTCATCAAGGATCACCAGCCGCGCATCAACCGACAAAGCCTTGGCAATTTCGACCATTTGGCGCTGCGCCAGGGACAGGGTGGAAACCGGCGTGTCCGGCGAGAAATTGGCGCCCACACGCTTGAGCAGCGGCGCCGTCATTGCCCTCTGCTTCTCCCGATCCACGATTTGCAACCAACCCGCCTTACGCGGCTCGCGCCCGATGAAGACATTGCCGGCGACATCGAGATTGTCGAACAGGTTGAGTTCCTGATGCACGAAGGCAATGCCGGCCGCGCTGCTCTCCGCGACGGACAATGCCGTGTGCTCGGTCTTGTCCGTGGTGATGGTTCCGCTGTCGGGTGCGATGACGCCGCCCAGGATCTTCATCAAGGTCGATTTGCCAGCACCGTTCTCACCGACGATGCCGATCACCTCGCCCGGCGAGACGCTCATCGAAAAGCCACGCAGGGCGCGCACGCCAACGTAGCTCTTGCTGAGATCCGTGAGGACGAGGAAGGGATCGGTCGTCGACGCCGCGATCGTGGTCTGCTCGGGAGAGGTCATAGTCATTCCGTCACCGTCGCGCCGCGCAGGAGGAAGAAGACCCCGCGCGGCGCGAGCATCGTGGCTCAGTTGGCCGACATCGCCTTTTGCTCAGCGACATAAGCATCGACCGTATCTTTCGAGACGATTTTGGTCGGCTCGATGATTAGATTGCCGGCCGGGATGCCAGACTTGTCGCCCTTCACATAGGCGGCCATTAGCTTCATCCCCTGATAGGCCCAAAGGAAGGGCTGCTGCACGACCGTGCCGGCAATGGTGCCTTCCTTCACGCCACCCAAGGTGACCGGATCGCCGTCAAAACCAACGACCGTGATCTTGCCGAGCGCGCCGCCCTGCTTGAGTGCGGCATAGATCTGCGGTGTATTGTAAGAATAGAAGCCGACCATGCAGGTCACGTTCGGATCGGCGACCAGCGCGTCAGATACGTTCTCCTTGGCGCGAGTCTGGTCCAGATCGTCACCACGGACGTCCACCAGCGTGATCTGCGTGCCGGCGAGACCTTGCTTGAAGCCCTGGATGCGCTCACGCGCATTGTCGGCGCCGAGCAGACCGACGAAGCCGAGGCATTTGCCGCCGTTCGGCATGGCCTTCTTGGCGATCTCGGCCGCTTGCTCACCGGCGTCGATATTGGACGACCCGATATAGGCCACGCGGTTGGTCTGCGGCGCATCGCTGTCTGTGGTGAACAGCGCGGTCTCAGACGCGATCTTGTTGAGACCAGTGGTCGAGGTCTTCGGATCGACCGCCGAGACCATGATGCCCTTGGCGCCCGCCGTCACCAGATCATCCATGAGCTGCTGTTGTGCGGCAACCGTGGCCTGCTGCGGATATTCGAGTTCGAGCTTGTAGCCCGGCAATTCGGCCTGCGCCTTCTTGATCCCCGCGGCCGCGGCCTGCCAGAAATCGGATGCGCCATTGGGCACGAAGACCAGCAACGGCTTGCTTTGGGCCAAGGCCGGCGACACGGCACCGAGTGATAGGCCTGTCGCCAGGAGAGCAGCCATCTTGATTGCGGATTTCATTGGGTTCCCTTCTTGGCCGGTTCTGTCCCGGTCAAATTTATGGTTTCTGAGGCAGTTCCGGCGTTTCCGGACTCAGGCGTTTCGACGGTATTTCCTCCATCGTTGATTGACCGCTTGCGGGCCCTGACACGCAATAGTCACACTAATTAGGTCGGGCTAGATCTGTCAATCATGCGGCGCCTGTCTCAGCGATGCCAGCGTGACCGACAGCCACGGGCGTATCGCGATGGACACCTGCCCGGACGGCCCGCACTGTCGAGCCTGGTTGATCAAGGATGCCTCGGATGCCTCGCGGACCCATGAGTTTGGCGGCGTTTTTCTTCAATCCCCAAGGCGACCACCGGATGTCCTGGCGGCATGCGCATGCGCCGCGTCACGAGGTCTTCGGCCTGGACTATTACCGCCGGCTGGCCGAGGCCGCCGAAGGTGCCAAGCTGGATACGATCTTCATCGCCGATCACCTCGGCATTTGGGATAGCTTTGACAGCGGCGTCGCGCATTATGCGAATGCGCGTCTCGAACCTTTGTCACTGGTCGCCGCCCTGTCAGCCGTGACGAAGGATATCGGCTTCATCGTGACGGCCTCGACGTCGTACACCGAGCCGTACAATATCGCGCGCAGCTTTGCCTCGATCGATCACATCAGCCAAGGTCGCGTCGGCTGGAATGTCGTGACATCGGCCTTGACGGAAGAAGCGCTCAATTTCGGTCTCGACGGCAATATCGAACATGCGCGCCGCTATGAACGCGCGGGTGAGTTTCTCGATGTCACCAAGGCGCTTTGGGATAGCTGGGAAGACGGCGCCGTGGTGATCGACAAAGACTCCGGCCTTTTTGCGGACCCGCAGCGGGTCCATTATCTCCATCACAAGGGCCCGCATTTTCGCGTCAAAGGCCCGTTGAACGTGCCGCGCCCTCCCCAAGGACATCCACTGATCGTGCAAGCCGGCTCGTCCGACGCCGGGAAGGATCTCGCGGCCGCGCATGCCGATGTTCATTTCGCCGTCATTCGCAGCGAAGCGGAAGGGATGCGCTATCGTGCGGATATGGACCAACGTTTGGCCAAGCGAGGCCGCCGGCCTGACAGCCTCCGGCTGCTGCCGGGTGTGCTGCCAATCGTCGCTGGCTCACGCGATGAAGCGCAGGAAAAGCAGGCCATGCTTGAGGAGCTGATGCTCGATCAGGTCAGTATCGATCTGCTGTCGAGCTGGGCCGGCGTTGACCTCTCCCTTTATCCGCTTGATGGACCCATCCCGGAACTGCCCAATGAGGCGACCTTCAACGGGTGGCGCACCTGGCTCACGCTGGTTAAGGACGAAGCAAACCGGGGTTTGTCCATTCGTCAGCTCGCGCGCAAAATCGCCAATACCGGGTCCGTGCCGATCGTCGCCGGAACTGCGTCGCAGATCGCCGACCAGTTAGAGGCTTGGTTCATCTCCGGCGCGGCCGACGGATACAACCTGATGTTCCCCCTGCTGCCGGACGATTGGATGAACTTCATGGCGACGGTTGTGCCCGAGTTGCAAAGACGCGGACTGCATCGAACCGACTATGAAGCCGGAACCTTGCGCGATCGCATGGGCCTCGCTCGCCCGGAAAACTCGTTCTTGATCCGTCAACAGAACGCGCCGACCGCGCCCTGAGCGCTATGGGTGGAGTTGCATGGCCCGCCAACAACTTCATTTCTTTTGGCAAACGGCGCGTGCCAGGCCCATTGAACCCTGGCACGCAGCCTGAGTTTAGTGTTACTGTATGAGGGAATAGGAGAGCCGCATTGACGGATTCGATTGGTATATGCACGCGCCGAAGCCTGTTCACCGGCGTGGGCGCTGCGGCTGTTGCATCAGCGACCGGCCTCGCCCATGCCGATAGTTCCAGTCTTCCCTTGCCAAAAAGCGACCCGATTCTGACGATTTCAGGCAAGATCGGCGTCCATAATGTTGGCGACACGGCGACCTTCGACATGGCGTCTTTGGAAGCGCTCGGCGTGACAAGTTTCACCACCACGACGCCGTGGACGAAGCAGGTCGCCTTCCAGGGCGTGCTCTTCGAGACGCTCATGAATCGCGTCGGCTCGACGGGCACCAAGGCCCTCGCCTATGCCTTGAACGACTACGTTGTGGAAATTCCCCTCAAGGGCTTCACATCAGACGGTCCGCTGCTCGCCACGAAGATGAACGGCAGCTATATGCCCATCCAGAAATTTGGCCCGCTCTTTGTCGTCTATCTGTTCGACAGCCATCCCGAGTGGCGCAACAATGCTGTCTATGCGCGCTGCATTTGGCAGTTGCAGAAACTCGTTATTGTCTAACCACACCTGTCGCCATAGACCACGCCCGGCCTCAACCATCGTCTCGCGCAACCCGGCACTGCTGCACGCTATACGATAACGAAGCCCTTCGGCATCGCATCAACCAGCCGTCTTATTGCATCGATATTGACACCATGCGCCGCGGAATTGGCCGCCACGTGCCAATGGTCGTTTACATATTCATAGTGCAGATCATGCTTCGCGCAAAGTATTCGCAGGCTCTCGACTGAGAAAAGACTGACGTGGCCATTTCTGGGACCCATATACCACCAGTCTCCTTTAAGCGTCTCGATATCGCTCGGCAGGATGGTGGTGGAAAAGATAACGCAACCAGAAGTAGAGAGCAGCGTCTTCCAATCGCTCAACAAGCTATGAGGTGTTGGAACATGCTCGACGACTTCCGCACAAAAGACGATATCGAACCCGCCTTGGGGTAAGCGATCAAACATTGGATTGAGAGCGTCGTAATTCTCGACCCGAATGTCGTCTCGCAACACGTCCGACAGCACGCCGTTTCCGGCCCCGTAATCGAGAATGCGGGGTGAAGGCGCCCCCGTATAGGCTTCGTTAATCACAGACTTGAGAAGAGATGCATTCGCCTCTGGCCGAATTCTCGTATAAAGCGGGTCGAACTTGACATAATCATGATTATAGATCGAGATTAACAGCTCTTGATCTGTCAACGCGTCAATGTAGTGGGTGAAGACAAACCCGCACCCGGAGCATCTGTAATAGTCAACAGAGACGCCAGAAGGCGCAATCGGGGGAACGATCTGCTTGTTGCAATTCTGCAATGAGTCAACGGACGTGAAAAAATGACTGTCGCCCCCACAGACCTTGCAAGCGAAAATATCGTTCAAGACTTATAGCCCCCAGCGCTTTATACTCTTCTATCTAAGAACTGGCCTGACGTCACTAGTCGAGCCTGCCCACAGCACTTGGATGTGATTGCCGAGCGTCGATACCACGGTCGCGTCCTGTCCAAGTCCCATCGTCCGATGGAAAGAAATAACCGCCCGGCCTTGGGATTCCTCCACGACGGGCGGGATCCGACGCGAACACCTTTGATTACAGACAGAAGTGTCATAAGTAAGAGGTCGGATAGAAACTATGGGCGTGGGGATGGAGGCTGGAGGGTCGTCGGTTGACTGGACCAATCCTGTGATAGGTCAGTTTGTGAAGGTCGAACTATTGATGACGGCACGCGGAAGGCTGCTGCGAGGTTTCGCGTCACTGCGGGCTCAGCCGCGTGGTTGCTCCAGCCTCGGCCAGACCAACCGCTTCACGATCTGCTGAACGATGCTAGCCCAACCCTTCGGGAAGCTCCGGCGGCGCAATCGCGCAAGATTGCCCCTTTTTGCTGTGCTTTTATGTTTTGGCGTTGCCACGGTCTATACATTCTATCTCTCCCTTCAACAGGATCAGACTGTCGATAGCCTTGTCTCGTACGATGACGCCTTCGATTCGGCGCAAGGCACGATCGAAATGATGCGGCTTCAGGTCGCCGTGAGCGCCTTTGAAATGCGGCGACCCGATACTTCGGCAGAGCTGGTTAATTTGAGATTCGCGATCCTCGAAAATCGCATGAGCGTCCTCAGCCGACCGTCCTTTCTTCAGTTCATCTCCGGTCATCCGGAGACGGATGGCATCGTCGAGAGTCTGAGCGAGACGATTGCTCAGATCAAACTACTTTTGCCCCACTTGACCGACCCCGGCGTCGCAGCCCAGATCATCACTTTATTGAACCCGCTCGATGCGGAGATGACGCAGCTCGCATCCGTTGCGAACTCTCTTGTAGGTAATCAATTCGAGTTCGATCAGTCGCGTCTGAAAAATCAGCATCTGATCTTTTCCGGCGTCATGTTCGCCCTCATCGCCATCGGCATTCTGCTCATCATCATGCTGCTTCGCGACAATCGTCTAATGATGGAGACGAACAGAGATCTCAATCTGCTGACGGGTGACTTGCAGGCGACCAGCGCCGCCTTGGCGGCAGCGCATTCGGCGACCGCCAAGGCCAATGAGGATCTCGCGGCGCAGAACGCAGCACTCCGCAATAGAGATGAAGCCCTTCGGATTCAAAACGCACGTTTTAACGCTGCTCTGAACAATATGTCTCATGGCCTGCTCATGGCGGACAAGCACGACCGGCTGATCGTATCCAACACCCGGTTTCTCGAAATGTTCGGGTTGCGTGGGGAAGAGACCGAACCGGGAGCGTCGCTCGAAACGGTGTTTCGCCTGATGGTCGAGCGTAAGGTTCAACCGACGATATTGATCGAACAAATTCGCGCCCATACGCGTGAGCTTGTCGCATCCAACGCCAGAGGTTTGTTTTACTCGGAAGGGGAAAACCGATCGATCCAAGTAAGCCATGTGCCGATGTTCGAGGGCGGCTGGGTCGCTACCTATGAAGACATCACGGAACGGCGGAAGATCGAGGCCAATACCGACTACCTCGCCCATCATGACGCGCTGACCGGGCTTCCAAATCGCCTCATGTTCTCATTGTTTTTGGGCACGGCTCTTCGCAACCGAACAGAGAATGATTTCTCATCGCTCCTGCTTCTCGACGTTGACCACTTCAAGGACGTGAACGACACACTCGGCCATCTCGGCGGGGACGCCTTGCTCGTGATGATCGCCAGCAGGTTGCAAGGGTGCATTCGCGATGACGATGTCGTGGCCCGCCTCGGTGGTGATGAATTCGCGGTCATTCAAATGCGTCCCTCCAGCCGCGATGAGACCATTGCCCTGGCCGATCGCCTGGTCGGGGCGGTCGGGCAGCCTTACACGATTGACGGCCGGCGCGTGGTGATTGGCGTCAGCATCGGCGTGTCGATATGCAATGATGAAACGCAGGACGCCGAGCAGTTGCTCAGGAATGCGGACATGGCGCTCTACCGCTCCAAAGCGGAAGGCCGGAGTACCTGGCGCTTCTTCGAGTCGGAAATGGAAGCGGAAGTGCGGGTGCGCAGCACGATTGCGGCCGATATTCGCGACGCATTGGAGATGGATCATCTCGAAGTGGTCTATCAGCCGGTCATTGATGTCGTGACCGGCCAGTTGTGTCAGTTCGAAGGCTTGCTGCGCTGGAACCATCCCACGCTCGGCGTGATACAGCCGAGCCGCTTCATACCGATTGCTGAAGAAACCCGGATGATCATTCCAATCGGTGAGGCGGTTCTGCGCCGCGCCTGTTTGGATGCCGCCGAATGGCCAGCCGAGGTGCGGGTCGCCGTAAACCTGTCCCCGATGCAGTTCGAGGATCGGAGCCTGACGCGCGTCGTGGAGTCTGCCTTGCGAGACGCACGTCTCGATCCGTCCCGCCTCGAACTGGAGATTACCGAGGGCGCGCTGTTACGCGATGGCGACGAGGTGCGCGCAACCCTGGTTGAACTCAGGGCTCTCGGCGTGACGATCGCACTGGACGATTTCGGTACGGGCTACGCGTCCCTGAGTTACCTGCGCCGGTTTCCATTCGACAAGATAAAGATCGATCGCTCCTTTATCGGCGACTCGGTACTACAAACCGATTCAATCGCCATCATCGAAGCCATCGTCTCTCTCGCCACCAAGCTCGGAATGACGACGACCGCTGAGGGTATCGAAACCACGGATCAGTGGCGGTTGCTCAACGCGATCGGATGCACCTACGCCCAGGGCTATTACTTTGATAGACCGCAATCTCTTCAAAGCATCAAACGGAAGATGAAAAGCGGCGCCTATCCTCTCAAGACGCCCATCGAAGCGGAACGGACGATCGGGTCTGCGACCACAGTCATATGATGGTGGCGCTGCACGGACGTCTCCCGCCTCAAGCGACGCAACACGCGCTGGACGGGACGATCAAACATCCGGTCGAAAAAGATCCCGCCAATGACGCCCGTCGCGGCACAGGCGAGGCACAGTAGGTCCGTCGAGTGAACATGAAATCGGACCAGGATCGCGGCCATGAGCGTAATCATCGAATATTGAACGAGATAGATGCTGTAAGACGCGCCGCCCACCATCACCAGTACAGCGGGCACCGCGATCTGGCCCCGCTGCTCCAGCCTCACCAACGACACGATCAAGGCCCCCGCACCGAGCGCACAGGGGATGCCGGACCATGAGATGCTGTCATCCAAGGCCATGCCTGCGGCGAAACTGGCCAATCCGCTTGCAGTGACAACCCACCAGCCGAGGGCGGACAAACGTCCCGGCGCGCGGCGCAGCCACCAGGCGCAAGCGAGGCCGACACTGAATTCCAGGCCGATCGACCGAAGATAATAGCCCTTGAACCCAAGGTCGAAGCCGCCCAGGGTAACCACGATCGTCGCCAATTGCCACATCAACAGAGCAATGAGCCCCAGGCGACGATTGATGATCGCGAGGGCGAAGACGGCGTAGAAGAACATCTCATACGTCAAGGTCCAGGTGACGTTAACCAGTGGCGGGCCGTGCTGCGCCAGCAGAAGAAAACTCGCAACGATCGCGTCAGGGCTCAGCTTCGCTGCCTTATGCGCGCCGCCGAAGCCAAGACCGTACATCACGAGGGCCAGGGCCGTCATCATCAGAACAGCCGGATAGATCCGGCCGATGCGCTTGAACAGATACCGTGGCAGGGCCTTGGGATACCCGAGATCGCCATGGTGGATATACGCAATGATGAAGCCACTGAGCACAAAAAACAGATCGACACCGCGATTGCCCGCAGCGAAGATGCCATAGAAGGGCACATGGCCGACAGAGGCCGCAAAGATCGTTTGCGTGTGGAACATGACCACCAGCAGAGCCGCGATGCAGCGCAGCAACTCCAGCGATCGAATCTTTTCCACGTCCTGCCTATCGCATCTTAGAAGAAGCCATGCGGCTTCGAGGCCGCACCGACTTTAATGTGTGAACATCTCCGGGTCCGCCTTTATCAACGCCAACATCTCCTTGTATTGCGGCCCGAAGGAGAAGTGGCCCGCAACGACGGCAGTCGTCACCACGATCGGGCGAGACATCACCATGGTCGCGGCGCAGAGGCAGGCTTCGTCGCCGCCAAGCGTGCTCATGCCGGCCAGCAGCTTGTGACGATGCACGTCGAAATAACCCATCGACTTCCAGAAGGCGCGTTCAAAGGCAATGACGCCGATACTGAACTGGATCGGGCAAAGAAGATGCCGGACGTCCATCTTGTCCAGTTGTGCGGCCACCGCCAGCGGCGCTGTCCGCTCCCAAATCCAACGCGCGGCCGCCGGATTCGTATGGATCGCAAGGCCCGACGTCGCGAGCTTCGCCTTGCCGAACAGAGCCTCATACTCAGGCAGGAGTCCGAGCATGTCCAGAAGATGACGATAGCAGAAGCCATTGAGCGGTATCATCGGCGCGACGAAGCCGGGATCGACCATCCCCTCCGCCTTGATGCGTTTATATTCCAGGAGAAGGTCGCTGATGGTATTCGGGAGCAGCACCATATCTTCGTCGAGCTTGACGATCATGTCCGCCTTGTCATGCAGACGGTAACACACGTTCTGCGCGAGGGACACGTCATTGGTGGCTGTGCTCAGATAGCTCCAGCCCTCGGTGCGGCAGAGCGTGGCAAGCTCTTCGTTCCGCGTCCCAGGGGACACAAGGCAGACGTCGGCATGTGGAAGGGCCGCCTTGAAACGCGGCATCACCAAGGACCAGAGGTCGGCCTTATAGCCCGCGAGCATGCAGACCAGTACAGGCGCGCCGCTGCGACGATCATCGAATGTCACGCGGTCATGCAGCTTGGAACGGGTATCGGCGGCCAGGGCGATCGCCTTCACCGCGCCATAGGCCCGCGATGACAGAGATGGCTTTGCGTTGCGAACCGGCATTTTGGCGGCCAGCCTGTCGGTATCCCGCATCATCGGGAGCACCGCGCTTTGGTTGCTAGACAAAATCCAAATTCCTCCTGGGCCGCCAACAAAGATCGCTGATTGGACTCTAGACTGGTTGGACCAAGCACGGCGGGCAACGCAGCAAGAAGAGGGGGGTCGAGGACGACCCCGGCTAATCCCTTCGTATGATCCCATCCTCCGCATGCTGAAGTTGAAGGGGGACCGCGCTTGATGTCACACAGCGCCAACCGCATCCACCTCGTCAAGGACAGTGTCATCATGGATACAAACATCAGCGCCATGGTGGATCTCTCACCTCTCGCCGATACAGCCGTGGCCTCCGCCACCGGCCCCATCGTTCCGGTGATCCTGTCGGGCGGCACGGGCACGCGGCTGTGGCCGGTGTCACGCGAAAGCTTCCCCAAGCAGTTCTGGCCCCTCGCCTCTGAACAGTCCCTCATTGCCGAGACCGCGACCCGCACGGCGGGCGGAGATTTCGCGGCCCCCGTCATCGTCTGCAATGAGGCGCATCGCTTTATGGTGGGTGAGCAGTTGCAGGCCGCCGGCATCAAGGGGGCCCGCATCCTGTTGGAGCCGGTGGGCCGCAACAGCGCCCCGGCCATTGCCGCCGCCGCCCTGCTGCTGGAGCAGGAAGACCCCCAGACCGTCATCTGTATGATGGCCGCCGACCATGCGATTCCCGATAGCGCCGCCCTGCGCGCTGCGCTGACCACCGCCGCCAAGGTCGCCCGCACCGGGCGCGTGGTCACCTTCGGCATGCGCCCCACCGCGCCCGAGACCGGCTTCGGCTATATCGAAATCGGCGCCCCGCTGGAGGACGCACCGGAAGCCCATACCCTGACGCGCTTCATCGAAAAGCCCGATGCGGCCCGCGCCGCCGAATTGATCGCCACCGGCCAAGTGCTGTGGAACTCCGGCATCTTCGTCTTCACGGTCGCGACCTTGCTCGAAGAAATGCAGCTTCATGCGCCCGAGGTTCTGACCGCGGTGCGCGGCGCGGTTGCGGCCAGCACCACCGATCTCGACTTCATCCGCCTCGGCCGGGCGGAATTCGCCGCCTGCCCGAATATCAGCCTGGACTATGCCATCGCCGAGCGCACCACCCGCGCCGCCGTCATCGCCGTCGATTTCGACTGGTCGGATGTCGGCAGCTGGAATGCGCTGTGGGAGCTCGGCAAGAAAGATGCCGGCGGCAATGTCGCCGTGGGTGACGTGATGCTGGAAGACGCCACCAACTGCTACGTGCGCAGCGACGGCATGCTGACCACGGTTCTGGGTCTGGAAGATGCGGTCGTCATCGTGACCGAGGATGCGGTGCTGGCCATGCACCGCGACCGCGCCCAGGACGTGAAGGCGATCGTGGAGCGGTTGAAGGCGCAAAAGCGGCCGGAGGCGGTACGCCACAACCGCGACTACCGCCCTTGGGGCCATTACGAGGTGCTGACGCTGGGCGATCGTTTCCAGGTCAAGCGCATCGTCTGCAAGCCCGGTGAGAAGCTGTCCTTGCAGAAGCATTTCCACCGTGCCGAGCATTGGGTTGTGGTCGAGGGCAGCGCCATCGTGACGCGCGATCACGAGGAGATTCTGGTGCGGGAGAATGAGAGCATCTACCTGCCGCTTGGCTGCGTGCATCGGTTGTACAACCCCGGCCGCATTCCGCTGACACTCATCGAAGTGCAGTCCGGCCCGTATCTGGGCGAGGATGACATCATCCGCATCGAGGACACTTACGGCCGCGGCTGAGGCCAATCCTGGGCGGCTTCAGGGTCAATCCCCGAAGCCGCTCATCCTATCGGCCGATACGACCGCGTATCGCATACCGCCTAGAGTGAGCGTCACAGGATGATGCGCGTCCCTTACAGTGCATGCTCAGACCACGCCGCATGATCATGATGAAGCGAGACCCAGATGGCTTACGTTGGAAACCACATGTCTGACAGTATTGCCGTTTCGACCCCGATACGCCCGCTTGGGCGTCACGAGGTCGGGGCGACCTGGGTCGATGCCGCCCGTCCCGCCGTGCCTGGCATGCGCATCGCCATCGTTCATGAATGGCTGCAAACCTTTGCCGGTTCGGAAAGCGTGTTGGAGCAGCTTCTGCTGTGTTTCCCATCGGCCGACGTCTTCGCCGTCGTCGATTTCATGAAGCCCGAAGATCGCGGCTTCCTGAAAGGCCGCAAGGTCCAGACCTCGTTCATTCAACGTCTGCCGGCCGCGAAGAAACTATTTCGCCATTACCTTGGCCTGATGCCCATGGCGATCGAACAACTCGATGTCAGCGGCTATGACCTCATCATCTCCAGCAGCCACGCCGTGGCGAAGGGCGTGTTGACAGGTCCTGACCAGATCCACGTCAGCTACGTGCATTCGCCCATGCGCTATATCTGGGATTTGCAGCATCAATATCTGAAGCAGGCGGGCCTGCGTTGGGGGGCCAAGGCCCTCTATGTGCGCTGGCTCTTCGCCCGTCTTCGGTTGTGGGATGTTTCCAGCGCACAGCATGTCGATCATTTCATTGCCAATTCCGGCTATATCGCGCGACGGATCAAGAAAGCCTATGCGCGCGACGCCGTGGTCATTCATCCGCCTGTTGATATCGACGGCTTCGCGCCGAGAGATCAGAAGGACGACTTCTTTCTTCTAGCGGGCCGTTTCGTGCCGTACAAGCGCGCCGACCTGATCGTGGATAGCTTCAGGCAGCAGCCACACCGTCGGCTGGTCGTCGTGGGTGACGGCCCGGAGGCCGCGCGGGTGCGCGCCGCTGCCGGCGGCGCCCCGAACATCGAGTTCCGCGGCGTGGTGGCCAAAAAAGAGCTGGTCGATCTCATGCAACGTGCGCGCGCCGTCGTCTTCGCGGCTGAGGAAGATTTCGGTATCACCATGGTCGAAGCACAAGCCTGTGGCACGCCCGTCATCGCCTATGGGCGCGGCGGCGTGACCGATATTATCATCACCGAGGATGGCGCGACGCCCACCGGCGTCTTGTTCGACCGGCAGGAGCCGGATTCGGTCATCGCCGCCTTGGAGACTTTCGATCGTCTTGGTAAAACGATGACCAGCGGCGCCTGCCGTGAGAATGCATTGCGCTTCTCGCGGTCAAGGTTCAGGAACGAGATCTGCGACTTGGTGAACCGGGTGGTGGCTTAGCCACCTGCCATGAGACGCCCAAGGCCCGACACCGTGTCGCGCCGGATGACTGGCTGACCTGTGAGTGGTGATATCGAGACAGCATCATGGCGATAATTGATCTTGCAACGACGTCCGAAAGCACGACCGTATCGGCCGATATCTGTATCGTCGGCGGCGGCCCTGCCGGAATCACGCTGGCTGCGGAACTAGCCAAGCAGGGGCTTCAGGTCCTCATCATCGAGAGCGGACATCTCGACCGCGAAGACGCGTTCACGGCGGGCCTCAATAATGTCGAGAATATCGGCGAGGACCGCATTCTGGATCAGTCCAAGCTGCGTAACCGGATCTTCGGTGGCTCCTCCCATAGCTGGTCCGGCCGCTGCACAACCTTTGACGATATGGACTATGACCGTCGGAGCTGGGTTGCCGCCTCCGGCTGGCCGATCACCAAGCACGATGTGTCCCCCTTCATCGACCGTGCGGCCGCGTATCTCGGAGTAAATCCCGCCACCTATGACACCTCGATCCTTGATCGGTTGAGGCTCTCCGCCGATTTCGACGCGACGAAGGCAAGCGCCATTCGATCCATCTTCTGGCAGTTCAGTCGCGAACGCGCGCCGCACCACGGCTTCGTGCGGTTCGGCCCGCGCTTCCTGCGGAATCCGATTCCTAACGTCTCCGTGACGATCAATGCGACGGTCACTGCCATCGAGACGAGTGCCGATGGTGGTCACGTCACCGCGCTATCCATGAAAACACCGGCCGGAATCGTCCATTCCGCGGTCGCGCGCATGTTCATTCTCTGCGCCGGTGGGATCGAAAACCCGCGCCTGCTGCTGGCCTCGAACGCGCAGGATCCGCGGGGCATCGGCAATCGGAAAGATCTCGTTGGCCGCTACCTCATGGATCATCCGCGCGCCCTGATCGGCACTTTCCCGGAAGGCGCGCAGTCTCGCATATTGCCGGAGTTTGGCGTTCGCTCCGATCGCAGCGGTGCGCGCTTTCAGCGCGGCCTGTCGCTTACGCCGGAAACGCAACAGCGGGAACAACTGCTCAACTGCGCGGCCTGGATCGTCTATGACTTTGCGCCCGATGATATCTGGAGCGCGCTGCGAACAGCCCGACGGTCCGGCAAACTCATGCCGCAAGTACGATTGGCGCTGCGCCATGCCGATCAACTGGTCGCCGGCGCCTGGTCGAAATATATCCGCAAACGCGCGCTTCCGCGCCGCGTCGGCCCGATCGAATTCCATCTCACGCTTGAGCAGTCACCCGATGCGGATAGTCGCGTCACGCTCTCCGACCGGACCGACGCGCATGGCGTGCCGCTCGCCACGATCGACTGGAAAGTAAGTGAGCGGGAGCGGCGCACGGCGATCTTCCTGGGACTGAGCGTCAACGAAGCGTTGAAGACATCCGGCCTGCCGACCACCACGCTGGTCGATTGGGTGCGTGACGAACGGCCCGAAGACGCCGTCTTCTTCGACGTTGCCCATCCCACGGGCACGACCCGCATCGGCCGCAGTGACGACGAGGGCGTCGTCGATTCAGACTGCAAAGTCTTCGGCGTCGATAATCTTTATGTCGCGGGCAGTTCCGTCTTCCCGACGGGCAGCCACGCCAACCCGACTTTGATGATCCTGGCGCTCGCCATACGCCTCGCGGATACTCTGGTCGCACGCATGGACGCCCCTCAGGTGGCCGCCGGCGTGGAAACCGTCTCCGCGTAAAGCTGGGTCCGAGAGCCGCTCAGCTTGAGCGGAGCTTCCCGACCCAACCCTCGAACAAGGTCATCAACCCGCGCGGCGCGTTGATAACCGCGAGGGTAGCGGTCGTGCTGAACGCCCGCTCACGGCGAAACAGGAAGACCACGAAGACCACCGTGATCAGCGTCTCGGTCGAGATCAGGGCGATCGCGGCGCCCGGTGCGCCCATCCACCGACACAGGACCGCAAGCAGCGCCAGGTAGATCAATGTGCAGACAACCGTGATGCGCGAAACTTCCCGGCTCCATCCGAGTGGAATGAGGAACTGGCGGGAGAGTGTGCCGGTCACGCCTGTCAGCAGCGGCAAGACGGACAGCCAGCGCAAAACCTCCGCCGCTTTGCCGAAGTGAGCGCCGAGAATGATCGTCACGATGGGCACCGCGCCAAAAAACAGCACAAGCGTCACCGCCGAGGCGAAGATGATCTGAAGCGCCAGAAACGGCCCGGCGACATTGGCCGCGGCGTCGCGGGACCGGGAGATCAAGGCATTGACGCGCGGATACATGACGATGCTGACGGGCACGATCAGCGCCATGACGATGCGCGCGATACGCTCTGCCCCGGCGAACAGACCGACCGACGTCGATCCTGCTGCGAAGGTCAGGAACAGCGGCGCCGCCGTCGAATAGGCAATCCAACTGCTTTGGGAGAGGAAGTAGTGGCGATAGTCCCAGATTTGCTGGAAGGCCTCGCCGAAGTGAATCCTCGGCTTGCCCATCTTCAACAACCGGCAGGCGATCAGGAAGCCGGCGCCGCTGCCGGCGAGCGAGCCGAAACCCTGCAGGGCACACGCAATCCAGGTGTCGCCGGGGTTATGAACCAGAAGGAAGGTCAGACCCACCACCACGATGCGGCCGCCGATGGAATAAAGCGTGAACAGCCCCATGCGTTCCAAACCCTGGACGAGCCAATCGACGCTCAACACGGCGGCGACGATGTTCATGACGCCGGGCAGCACGAGATAAATCGGATGTGGGACGCGATTGAGCTCCGCGACACCGAACAGAATAATGAGAGCCGCGAGTGAGAGAAGACTTTTGGCGGTCATGGTGCGCCAGAAGATGCCGCGGATCACATCCTCGTCACCATGCGCCTGCGCGATGTCGCGCGTCGCCCCGAGGGAGAAACCCCAGTCGATGATCAAGAACAGATAGGCATTGATGCTGATCACGAAGGCGAGAACGCCGTAATCCGCGACGCCCAAGGTCCGGGTTAGATAGGGTACATTCAGCATCGCCAGAATATAGCCGCTCGCCTGAAACGCGGTGGTCGAGGCTAGATTTCGGATAAGGCGGTTCGTGGCGGAGCGACCAGGCATGCAACCTCGCAGGGGACCATTTTCAAGCAATAGCGTCAGAGACGAGGGGCCGGTGACAGCAACGGCCTTCTGCACTCGCGCCGCAAACTAAAGCAATCCGCGCTGGGGCGATGTAGGCATTTCTAGATGCCGAGACTAAGCCAAATGGATGACGATCTTCCCGGAAGGCCTTACTAGGCGTCTGCAAGCAGGGTATCTAAACACCACACCCGTAACAGGATGAAGTTCTTACCATGCTCGATCTGATTGAAGATTGTGATGTCGTCATCGTCGGATCCGGCTTCTCTGGCGCCGTGATCGCGGAGCGTTGCAGTTCAGAACTCGGCCTGCGGAGCGTTATCATCGAGCGTCGGTCGCATGCGGGGGGCAATTCCTACTCCGAACCCGACCCTGATACCGGCATCGAAGTGCATCGCTATGGCGCACATCTGTTCCATACCTCCAACCGCGACGTCTGGAACTATATCAATCGCTTCACCGGCTTCACCGATTACAAGCATCGCGTTCTGTCGGTCTATCGCGACAAGATCTACACGATGCCGATCAATCTGCTGACGATCTCCCAGTTCTTCGGCAAGCACATGACGCCGCCCGAGGCGCGCGCGCTGATCGAGGAACATCGGGCCGAGATGGCCGGCAAATCCCCGAGCAATCTCGAAGAAAAGGCGATCTCGCTTATCGGCCGACCTCTCTATGAGGCCTTCATTCGCGGCTATACCATGAAGCAATGGCAGACCGACCCGCGTGATCTGCCCGAGGGCATCATCACCCGGCTGCCGGTGCGCATGAACTTCGATACGCGGTATTTTGAGGATACCTATGAGGGTCTGCCGGTCGATGGCTATGCCAAGATTTTCGACCGCATGTTGGACAGCACGAATATCCGCGTGCTCCTCGATACCGACTTTTTCGCTCTGAAGGAAAAGATCGAGGGATTGGGCAAGCTCATCTTCTATACCGGGCCGGTGGACCGCTTCTTCGACTATCGCTTCGGCCAACTCGGCTGGCGCACGGTGGATTTCGAGCGCGACCTGATCAATCGTAAGGACTTCCAAGGCGCGCCAGTCATCAACTATGCCGACGAAACCGTGCCGTTCACGCGCATTCTGGAGTTCCGGCACATGCACCCGGAGCGGAAATATACGGAAGACAAGACAGTCATCTTTCGGGAGTATTCACGCGCGGCCGGCGCGATGGACGAGCCGTACTACCCGATCGGCACGCCGGCCGACAAGGACATGTATGATCAGTATCGGACCCTCGCGGACGCAGAATCGAACGTGATTTTCGGGGGCCGCTTGGGAACCTATCGCTATCTCGATATGCACCAGGCCATCGGCGCGGCCCTCGCGACCTTCGAGAGGACAATCAAGCCGCGCTTTACGGCGCCCTCAAGCGAGCGCATCCCGACCGGTATGCAACCGGCCGCTTAGAGCCAGAACGTCATGGGATGCGGGAAAGGTCCCGCATCCTGCGACCTTAGCACCGGATGTGGGCGATGCATTCCATCCGTTCGTCGAACGGAACACGCTCCAATGCCACATCAGCCTCTGGTAACCGATCTTCGGCCATCCAGGTCTCGGCCGACGGGAGGCTGACGAGTTCGCGCTCAATGGCAATCTGCATCGCCATATAGCGGTCGAACTCCGCCTGCATCTGCAACCAGAAATCGACGCCGGTTTGGAAAAATCGGCCTAGGAGTTCGGCCGTTTGCCGCGTAATCGGCTTTTCGCGGGTCAGCAGCTTATAGAAAGTCTCTGGCGATACCCCCAGAAGATGGGCAATCTCTCCGTCGCTGCGACCTGTTGCCGGCATCAGGATATCGTTCAAAAAGTCCGCCGGATGCGGAGGGGGCGTCATATCCTGCATTGGGTCCTACCGCTCCACCTTTAGTTGCGAAAAATCAGGCGAGCCCATTCCAGATCTTTCATCGTCCGTGTTAGCAACAGCCAAAGCCAGAACCCCGTCGGTCACCAACGGATGCCTCATCATAACATTTTGTACTTTACAGTAACATTTGAGGATTGCTTTAGCCCCAGATAACACAATCCCGTGAGCTTGTCATGAGGCGCGTCGTCCTTGATCGTTCCCAACACCTACGTCGGAACTCATCCTTTTGGATGCAGTCCCTCATCCAAGGTCCTGGTCTGGTCGTCAAAAGACGAACTCGACCGCAGCACCGACCTGGAGCAATATCCGTCATGAGACGGCGCGTAATAGTCCAAAATCTTTCAAGTCGATCGTAGTCAGAGCGGGTAAAATGAGTCGCAAACGATTTCTCGTCACCGGGGGTGCTGGCTTCGTCGGCAGCCATATCGTGGCCGCTCTTCTTGCAGAGGGCCATGAGGTCGTGGTGTACGACAATTTGTCCTTGGGCCATCGCGCCGCCGTGCTGCCCGGTGCGCGCCTGATCGTCGGTGATCTCGCCGATGGTGCGGCCATCGACGCCGCGCTGTCGGATGGCCCCTGGGATGCCGTCTTCCACTTCGCCTCGCTGTCTCTGGTCGGAGAAAGTATGACGCTGCCATTCAAATACCTGCTTGAGAATGGCGTCAACGGGATCCGACTGGTCGAGGCCTGCGTAAGGCACGGCATTAAACGCTTTGTGTTGTCATCGACGGCCAATCTCTTCGGGGCCGCCGACCGCAGCCCAATTGACGAGACGGTCGCTATAAACCCGCATTCCCCCTATGGTGAAAGCAAGTTCATGGTCGAGCGCGCCCTGTTCTGGGCAGATCAGATCCATGGCATGCGCAGCGCGTGCCTGCGCTACTTCAACGCAGCCGGCGCCGATCCTGATGGTCGTCTGGGCGAAGATCATACGCCCGAGACGCATCTGATCCCCCTGGCGATCGACGCCGTTCTGGGCCGTCGGCCGCCGTTGTCGATCTTCGGATCGGATTACGCCACACCCGACGGCACCTGCATCCGGGACTATATTCATGTGACCGATCTCGCGGATGCCCATATCCGCGTGCTGACCCAGCTCGACAATCGCAGCGTTCACTACAATGTCGGCACCGGTCGCGGCTATTCGGTTCTGGAAATTGTGGAGTCGGTGGCCCGCGTCGCCGGCAAGCAGGTGCCGGCGACCATGGCCGGGCGGCGGGCCGGTGACCCGGCGGTATTGGTCGCGGGTGCCGACAAGCTGCGATCTGAAACCGGTTGGTCACCGCGCTTCACCGACCTCGATGACGTCGTGGGCACGGCCTTTCGGTGGCGTGAAGCGCATCCCCGTGGCTACGATGATGCCGTGGCGCGGTCAGCGCCGACATCCACACCGCAACGCGTCCGCGCCTAAAAGGTCAGTCCGTGATCTCAAGGATCACGGCATGATCGCTCAACGTCAGCGGGATTGAGGTCGCATCTCGCAACGTGCGGATGGGCTCTGTGCCCGTCGTGATGTCGTAGACCTTCACGCGTTTATGGGCGGTTGGGAAGGTCACGGTCACGCGGTCCTCACCGGCACGGCGCTCATTCCAAACTACAAGTTCGAAGGCCCCCGTACTCTTCTGCAACAGCAGGTCATGCACCGTGCTCGGCGGCTGCGCGATCGCATAGGGAAGGACACCCGGCGCCGGCACGGGCGTGTCGTCTGCCAGTATCGTCGTGAGGGTGTGGATATAGACCGCTGACGCCTTCGGTGTATTGCCGTGATACAGGCCCTGGTCGCCTGGGCCGCCCTCACCGTCTCGCAACTCATAGATGAAGGTATAGCGCCAGCCGCGTGTGAACTGGGCCAGATAGGTATTGGTCAAGACCGTGCCCTGGGTGCGCTCGCCGCCGGCATTCGTGGTCGTGTCCCACCCCGTCTCGGTCGTCACGCGCGGCACCGTCTGCAATTGGTCCTTGCTATAGCCTTGAAAGTGGCGAAACCAGGTCAAGCCGTTATTGCCGTACAACCCATCCCAGCGGTCACTCAAGGTCGGGTCGGCCGCATTCCAGGCCTGATTATCTCCGTAGGTACCGCCGTTTCCGCCGGTGCCCGTGACATAGTTATGCACGTTCACGTCGTCGAAGAAGTGCGTGCCTGCAGGGAAAGACGCCGCGAGGCCAGGCGGGATGGTGGCAAATTGCAGCCCGACGTCATCCGTCTCGGCCCCGGTTTCTGAAGGCCCGAAGATGGGATAGGCCTTGAGCAGGGGATGGGCTTTCACCGCCGCATAAAGATCGGCCTGAAAGCGCGCGACCGCGACCCAGCTATGGCCGAACCCGCCACCTTGGCGACCCTCATAGGTGATCGGGAAATTATTCGGCTCGTTCGGCCCCTCCAAGGCGAGCAGCGCCCCGGCCTTCGCCAGAACCTCACCCGATGCGATCAGCCCCTTGAGGTCACCGCCGCCGTTGAGGGTGAAATGCACCCCCGTCTTGCCGGCGATCATCACGTCGCTGGCCACGTTGCGCTCCCCGTCCCGCACCTGGCGAACCCCCAGATACTTGAGCGGCTCCACGTAAGACGCCGGATCATACCCCTGATCGACATGGGTATTGACGCCCAGCGACTCCAGGAAGTCGCTGGCGCTTGCGGCAAGGCCGTGGGGCGGCGCCGGAGCCGCCGCCATCAGCGGAAGCGCCATCACAACCGGTGTGATGGCGCGTCGGCCGAGGGAGGCAAGCCGTGGAATTGCGACCATTCTCGTGGTCAATGCGCCCCGCTGCGTCCCAGCACCGCCGGGAAGGTCTTCAGAAGCACCGCGATGTCCAGCCAGACAGTCCAGTTGTTGACATACCAAACGTCGAGCTGAACGCGCCGGGCGTAGGAGGTATTGCTGCGGCCGCTCACCTGCCAAAGACCCGTCACGCCGGGGCGTGTGCCGTAGTAATGGGCGATGTCATCCCCATAAAAGCGTGCCTCGTTCTCCACAATCGGGCGCGGCCCGACCAGGCTCATGTGCCGAAGGAGCACGTTGATGAGCTGCGGCAATTCATCGAGGCTCGTCTTGCGCAGAAAACGACCGACCGGCGTCACGCGCGGGTCGCGGCGCAGCTTCTGGTTCGCTTCCCATTCGGCGGCGAGAGCCGGATCCTTCGCAAGCGCCTCCTGCAAAACGCGATCGCCATCCACCACCATCGTGCGGAACTTCAGGCACGGGAAAGACTGCCCGCCGATGCCAAGGCGGCGATGCGCAAAGAACATCGGCCCGCCGCTCCGCAGGTTCATCAGCGCGACGACCAGGAAGATGGGGCTCGTCAAGATCAGCAGGATCAGCGCGGCAGAGACGTCGAGGACCGTCTTCACGACCTGAGCCAGCGGCCGAGACGCCCCATGCCGGAAGGACAGCATGACGACGTCATGGCTGAAGAAGCGGGTCGCTTCCCAAGCGGCGGCGGGCAGGGCGTGGGACTCAGGGGCAATGGCAAAAGGAATGCGTTCGCGAAGCGCCGATTCGATCAGCTTCCTTTGCAGTGTCTTGTCACCGTCGAGGGCGAAAAGAATGCGGTCGGCGCGAAAGCGATCGATCAGCGGCCATAGCAGCGGGCCACCACGACGAACCGTCAGCTCAACGGGATCGACGCGGCCAACGATTTCGAAGCCGAGGCCGGGGTCCGATGCAAGGGCTGCCTCCGCAGCAATGGCGCTCGCGCCTTCGCCGACAAGCACGATGGAAAGCGTCCAAACGCCAGCCTTCGACAACAGATATTTCGTCATGGCATTGGCGAATGTCGCGATGATCGGGAAGAGGGTGAACACCGCCATGGTCGGAACGCGATCGACAATGTCCCGGTTCAGGATAGCGACCACCAACTCCGCCGCGACAGCCCAGAAGCTCGCATGGAAAATCAGTTTCAGCTCGGTCCAGAACGGGACACGCTGATTGTATCGGCCATTGAAGACGACATAAGCGATCGTCGCGGCATACAGAACGGCGACATCCCGGAAGGACGCAAAATGCCCAAAGGCATCGGCGGGTGCGATCGCGGCCGGAAGAAGGCCGCAGCCGATCGCCACGATCAGGATGCAGAGCGTGACGGCGAGGCCATCCGCGACGCCGAGTGACAAAGCGCATGTGATGGGTGAGAAGCCAAGCTTGGCCTTGGCTGGAACGCCAGGCCGCGTCATCGCCATCTCGGCTAACACTTGGTGACTCTTTAGAAATGCCAACGGACTCTCCCAACCACACGTAGTTGCGTCACGGGGAGTTCTATTCTGGACACCGCGTTCTGAGACGGCGGCTCTTCGGATGCATCCATCACCTGGAAGGGCATGAAACTTTCGCCACCCGCCACGAAGGTTCACTGACCGATGGTGAGGGGGACTAGTCGAAGAGTGATCCGACGAGGTAGTGAGTATGACGGAGCGTAAGCTTCTACCTCTTTGGGAGATATCGGCTGACTGCCTCGTCGGCCTCAGTGGTTCTTGCCTTCCTCTCCCGTTCGCCCGTAGCTTGCGGTTCTGAGGCGCCTGCCCACGCCTGATGGCCGGAGCTGTTTGTCCGTGCACTGCGTTGCTTGACCATACGGCCATACCGCCTCGGACGGACCCTCAGCCCATGCAGATGACGTTTCAGACCCGCCTCAAGCCAGCCGCAGGACGGGAATGCTGGGCGGTTTCATCCCTGCTGGCGGCCACGATGCTCACCTGGGCGGGTGCGGCCTGCGCTCAAACGACCACCGATGCCTATTTCCCCACGGGCAACACGGGTTACGACCAGCAGCTCGGCGTGACAGTGCTCTCGCGCTTGCGCCCCGCCTACGATGCGCCCGGCATCCATCTCGGGGGCTTCACCATTCGCCCCAATCTGGACCAGACGATCTTCGACAACTCCAACGTGAATGGCAGTTCCGACTCCGGTGCAAGCTCCCGCAGCTGGGGCTCGCAGACCGCCGCCTCCGTCTCTGGCCAGTCGGATTGGAGCCGCAACAGCCTAGCGGCCACCGTCGGCGTAGACCACTTCCAGTTCTTCGGTCTGCCGAGCGAGACCTATACCGATTACAACATCGGCCTCTCGGCCGGCTATACCATCGGCGACTCTCCCCTCACCGCGTCTTACTCCCACCAGTCCTTCCATAGTCTCGGCACTGCCATCGGCACCGCGAAGTCTGACACGCCTCAGCTCAACGAAACCGATAGCGGGGAGCTGAGCTACACCTTCAATACCGGCCGCTTCGCCATCACGCCGACCCTGGATGTCAGTGCTTATCGATTTGGCGATATCACGTCCGGCGGCATCACACAGAGCCAGACCTCTCTCGACAGGAAGGTGATCGCGGGCGGCGTCGTGACCCGCTACGCGCTGACGGACGAGTCGCATCTCCTCTTCGTCTTCCGCGGCGTCGACACCATCTTCGACCTGTCGTCTGCGGACGGCGAGTCCAGTCCCAACTCGACGAGCGAGCTTTTCCTCACCGGCCTCGATTTCCAGGCAGAGAGCGTCTGGCGCTACAGCCTGTTGGTCGGCGTCGAAAATCGGTCATTCGCGAGCGATCTGTATGCGACAGAAACGGCGCCGATCGCGGCAGCAACGGTTGTGTGGACACCCACAGGTGTCCTCACCCTGACGGGCACCGCCTCCCGCACGGTCGAGGATCCGACGTCACCCGGCAATGACGGTTTTGTGCTGAATCAGGCGCGCCTAGTCGTCGATTATGAGCTGCTGCGTGACGTGCTTCTGCAAGCACGCGGCGGCATCCAATACGTCCAGTATCTGCAGAGCGGCAAGCAGACCAGTTATTCTGCGGGTGCCGGCGTCACGTGGTTGATCAATCGGAACCTGCGCCTGTCCTTGAACGAGGATTACACGACGCAGTCATCCGCGGACAGCGTGTCAGCCGATCAGGCCGCGCTGATCGAGGACCAAAGTGGCGCGTACCATCAGAACCTGGTCGCAGCGACGCTGCATATCGGGTTCTGAGGACGGCGGAAGACGCTGCGCTTTTCCGCCCTACAACGCCTCCGTAGGGCGGAAAAGCGCAGCATTTTCCGCCAGAAAGATCAGAAATACCGCTCGAAGATGGTCACAACGTCGCCCGGCAGAATCGGCTCGCCTCGGGTGGCACGTCCTTCGAAGGAGTGGCCATCGACGGTCCGCAGGATCGACACGTAGCCAGTCTGGGCGCGATAGGTGAAACCGCCGGCAATCGCCACGGTCGTCAGCGCCGTCATCCCCGGCTCATACGGATACTGGCCGGGCTTGACCACCTCACCCAAGATAAAGATGGGCCGGTATTCGGCGATCTCGACCGAAACGCTCGGGTTGAGAAGGATTTTCTTCTCCTTCAAATCGTCCTCGATGCTGGCTTCGAGTTGATCGGTCGTCAGGCCGCTCGCTGGAATCTGGCCCAGCAGCGGCACCGAGATTTGTCCACGGTCATTGACCGTGAAGCGCCCGGTCAATTGCGTCTGGCCAAAGATCACCACCCGGACCTGCTCGCCTGGCCCGAGGGTATAGGGGCCCGACTGCGTCACGGGCAAAGGCGGCAGCCCTGATCCAGGTGCGCAACCCGCCAGCAAAAGGCAACTCACCGCTGTGGTGGTCGCCATGCGTCGGATCAACGATCCTGTGCGACGTCGTGAATCGTTAAGGAATCGTGCCATTTTTAATTTTGCCCGGGTTGTCGAAATGCACGCACGGCATAGGATCTGTGCTGAAACAAGACGCTGTCAATGTGCATAGCTGAGGAGAACCTCTCCATGATCGCGACGCAGGCGCCGTTTTACGGTCTGGTGGTGAATAGGGGCTAACGACGGCACGCTCCAGTCATTCGTATCGGTGGGCGCTGCCGTGGCCGCCTGGGGATCGAGGGTCGCCGCCCAGGCTGTCTGAAGCAGGCTCAACTGCGTCGGCGGCGGAGGCGCCATCGCCACGTCTTCCCCCGGCAGCCGGTCGTTCAGTGCATTCTCGACGCGCTGACGATAGGGAACAGCGAGCGCCAGGGTCTGGGAGTGATAGAACCCCACCGCCTGGCGCCAATCCCCCGTCGATGCATGCAGCGACAGCAGGAAGCGCGCGGCGTAATCGGCATTCGCGGCCGGATCGAAGGCGACATCGACCGTCTGGAAGGCACGTGGGTGATACATCAGATTGACCTGCATACAGCCGGTATCGATTGAGGCTTGGCCCTTGGCCTGCGCCGCCTGCACCCACGCCACCGCCGCCGCCTTACTGGCGAAATAGTAGCTTTGGCCCTCGGATTGAACGGTCCAAGGCCAAGGTTGCCGCTGATGGGTCGCGGCATCCGGCCGACCTGATTCCACCTGCCCGATGGCGAACAGCAGCCCGGTCGGCAAGTTGTAGCGCTGCTCAGCGGCGCGTGCCGCAGTGGCACACAACCCACCCGGTGCCGCGTCCAAGGCCTCGGCCTGCGCGTCTGTCACGATGACACCCATCGCCAGCATCGCCCACAGCCCAAGGCCGAACCGAATGAACCGGCTCAAGACGCGCGCCTCACCACATCGGCCAATCTGCGCGCCGACGCGTCCCAGCTCAAAGACGCCGCGCGCGCCAAGCCTCGGGCTTTGAGCGTGTCGGCGAGACCGGTCTCGTCGAGCAGCCGTTCCACGGCCCGGACGATCGACACAGGCGCGTCATTGTCGAAATAGAGCGCGTCCTCGCCGCAGATTTCCTGCACCGCGCCACCGGCGGACGCGACCACCGGGCAACCGCAGGCCATGGCCTCCACCGGCGGCAGGCCGAAGCCTTCGTAGCGCGAGGGAAACAGCAGGCAGGCGGCATTCTCGTAAAGGGCGCGCAGCTCGGCATCCGTCGTGCGGCCAAGGCGACGTTCGCCCAGGCCATCGCCACTCGCATCCTGAAAGACGTCCTTGTTCGCGCCGCCGGCCACCGCGATGACCATGCCGCGCTTCTGCAACATAGCGCCGACTTCGCGCAGGGCCGAGAGGTTCTTGTGCGCGGCACGGCTGCCCACGACGAGGGCGAATTGACCGGGCACTAAGCCATGGCGGTCGAGAATGGTGGGGTCGGCGGGCACCCGCAAAACATGATCTGCGCCCTCATACATCACCGTGATACCGGCAGGGTCGAGGCCGAGCCGCTTGGCGATGCGCTGGCGTGAGAAATCCGACACCGTGGCGATTTGCGCGCCGGTCTTGGCGAGCGAATGCTGGAGGCCCTTGTACCAAAGGCGAAAGCGCCATGAGTAGGAATAGGGCGTGTCGAAGACACCCGCGTCATGAATGACCACGACCTGTCGGCGCCCCGCCAGCACCGGCGCCGTATTGCCTAGACTGATCAGCGTGCCGCGCCGCGCGGCCTTGGGAAGCTCCATCTGCTCCCACACATGGCCGCTGCGCGTGCCAACTTCCCGTGTTTGAAGGCGGCTGCTCGGAGTAGCGAGGCGCGTCCGGTTGCCCATCTTCGGTGTCAGCAGGGTCGTCTCCGGCCAGGCATCCATCTGCATCAGCCGCTCAATGGCACCGACAATTTCAGCCGAAAACCGCTGAACGCCGGTGACGGGCTGGGACACGAAGCGGCCGTTCAAGAATACAGGCCCGGTCATGGTGTGACGCTATCCATTTCTCTGCTGGGCGTTCGCGCGGGGGCGAGATGCCAGGTGCGCGCAGATGCGCGCGGCCTCTGCCCCGGGGAACGCTGTTCCGTGACGATGCGGGCGGCCGTTCCGACGACGCAGCCCAATTGAAGAAAGAACGCGAGGGAGCCGATGGTCGGTGCCGACAGCAAGGCCGCCGCCAATTGACCGCACAAGGCTGCGGTGAAGCCATCGACCACGATCTGGCCCTGATGGCCGCGCGATACAGCGCCGGCCCTGCGGACCAGCCGGGCCAGGCGCCAGCCGAGCAAAACGACCATCAACACGCCGAACACCCCGGCATTGGCCAAAAGCCCTGGCAGCAGGCTAGACGCGCGGAAGCTGCCCCAGCCGACGCCTAAACCATCCGTCTGGCCGATGGTCGCGACCGCCGAGGCATCAAGGCTGCTGCGGTCGGTGTAGGATTGGCTATCGCCCTTCGACATGGTCGAGGTGATCACGGTCTGCACCGAATCCATCAGTGACGGTTTCATGATGAAGGCGGGCACCAACACGAGGCTACCCACCACGGCCATGACGCCCGCGGTTTTCAGCAGTCGCGCCAAGGCTGTGCGATCGCCCCGTGCAGCCGTGAAGATCAGGATCACCGGCAGGCCGACGGCGAGCGTCAGTAGCCCCGTCGTCGATGTCGACAGCAGCATCGCGAAAATGGACAGCCCGAGCAGGATATTGACGCGCATGATGCGATGGCCATGCGCAGTCAACCACAGGCAGCAGAAACACAGGCCGGACAGATAGAAGGCCAAGCCTGCGGGTTCCGAGAAGGTGCCTTGCACGCGCGGAACCGAGCCCAGCGCTTGAGCCACGATCGCCCAGCCGGGATTGGAATAAATCACGTCGCTCGGGAAGGGCAAGCCCGCGATCCGTGACGCGAATTGCCAGAAAGCAATCCCGACCGCGATATAGCCGCCGAGCAAATAGGCCTTCATCAGCTTGCGATACGGAATGGCGTGACGCGTCACCAGCAACGCCGCGCAGGTCGCCACGCCGACGTTCATTGCCAGATACATCGATTGCGTGATGTTGCCGGAGTTGAAGGCGAGCGGAACATAGCCTGGGTTCAGCAAATCCGGCCGTTGCGGCCAGACCATGATGGTGCCCTGGAAGGTCTGCGGCAGGATCATCACCGACACCAGGGCATAGGCCAGAAGGGCGAAGAGCGGCAGCATGGTGGACAGCACCTGCCCTTCGCCGGGATAGCGCATGCCGAGGGCGTATTGAGCTGTCACATAGGTGACGAACAGCAGACCCGGCACCATCGCCGGCGGCAGGCCGAAGCTTCCGCCCAAAACCAGCGCTGCCCCGGCTTCGAAGATCGCCGCGACAAAAGCGAGCTGGAGCAGGCGCACAGGGTTGGCCGCCCACAGCAAGCTGAGCGGTATCAACACCAGGCCGAGGGCGGTCGGATGCATCCGTCTACGCTCGGTTGGGGCGATAGCCATCGTAATGGCTGAATGCATAGGACATCCGGCCACCCGAAATGGCGGCGGTGCCGAGATCGACACGCGTCATGACCACACCCATCACGGATGATCCGCTGCCGCGCAGCAAGCGCGCGGCGTCTGAAACGGCGGCGCGCGCCGTCTTCTCCCACCGCACCACCAACAGGGTGGTGTCGGCTTGCTGCCCCAGCACCAAGGCGTCAGCCACCGGCAGCACCGGGGGAGTATCCATGATGACAAGGTCATATTGCGCGCGCACGTCCTTCAGCAGGGCCTGCATGCGCTGGGATGCCAACATCTCCTGCGAATCGCTCTCGTTCCGGCCCGCAAGAATGACATCGAGATTGCGTCCCGGATTGCGGACGAGGTTCTTCGTATCGCCGAGGGATTTGCCGGACAGAATCTCGCACAGGCCAGGACCGGCGGGCAGACCGAGATAGCTGCCAAGCGACGGCCGGCAGAAATCGCATTCCAGAAGAAGCACGCGCCAGCCAACCGCCGCCATGTTGCGGGCCAGTTCCACCGCAAAGACGGACTTGCCTTCCTGCGGCAGCGCCGAGGTCACCATCACCAGGCGGGGACGATCCCCGCCGAGCAGACGCATTTGCCCGCGCAACCTGTCGAGAGACGCCGCCATCGCGACATCGCCCTTGCCTTTGCGATGGCGCAGAAACTTGCCATGGCGAATCTTGGGTATCATCGCCAGCAGGGGCAGGCCGAGCGTGCTCTCCACCTGCTCCGGCAGGCTGAATCCGCTGCGCATCCGCTCCATCAGGCAGGCGACCCCGACACCCAGAGCGAGTGACAGCATGGCGGCAATCGCCATCAATCGCGTGCTCTGCGGACCGGACGGGCCAATCGGCGGTTGAGCACTGGAAACGAGCGACGCATCCGGCTCCTGAATGCCGGCGACATTCGCAAGCTGGGCTGCGCGCGTCAGGAAGCTTTCGTAAATCTTCCGCGTGGCCGAAGCCTGCGTCTCCAGCGTGTTCAGACCGACCTCAGCCGAATTCTCACCACTGACGGAGCCGCGCAGTGTCTCCATCTGCTGTTGCAGCGCCCTCTGCTGCGCTTCGCCCGCCGCGACCTGCACGGCAAGGCTGCCCGCCACATGGGCCATCTGCTGCTGCGTCCGTGTTTGCAACCGCGCGAGCTGCGCCTGCACAGCCAGCAGTTCGGGGTTATTGGCGCCTTCGGAGGCGGCAAGCTGCGCTTCCCGCCCAGCCACTGCAGACTGCTCGGACAGCAGCTGCGCGACGAGGGGCGATGCTAGCACAGAGGGAAGATTGCTGGTCGATGTGCCGCCGCTCAGTGCCGCTTGCGCCTGCGTGAGCTCACCCTGCTTCTCGGTCAAATCGCGAGAGACCGCCACGAGTTGTTGACTGATGGCATCGAGTTGCTGCCGATTGACGGTCGGTGTGCCGGCAGCGTTATCGCCCGTCGTATCGGCGATCTGCTCGCCCAGGCCGTGGGTGAGGCGATATTGTTCCACCGCCTGATCGTCCGCGCGAACCTCGCTCGCAAGGGATGTCACCTGGCCCTGAAGCCAATCATGGGCGCGCTGCATCGCCGAGAACTTCTCTTCGACCTTAAAGTCGAGAAACTGCTTCGCAACCTCATTGGCGATCTGCGCACTCAGCACAGGATCATGGGTCGTGACCGAAACAGTCAAAAGCCGTGATTGCGCGTCATTGGCGAAGCTTATCTTCCCGCCGAGCATATCGGCGGCCATATTCTGCTTCTGCTCCGCCGTCGACGCCGTCACCAAGGGTGCCGGCATCAATCCGAACTTCTGGCCGTAGGTCTGAATGAGACCCTTCAGCTGTGACACGGGGCCGCCTTTGCCCGGCATGAACTCGGGGTCGTTCACCAAATTCAGGGACTTCACAACACCGAGAGCCAGTGCCGGAGAACTGAGGATGCCGATTTGCGTGCGCATCAGGCTCGCCACCTCCTCGGAATCGGAGGAAATGGCTTGCAGATCGCTGACCTGCGTGCGCTGCGGTTCAATGATGATGGAGGCATCGGCCGTATATTGCTTGGCCATGCCCTTCACGATCATGACCGTACCGCCCACACCGATGACGAAGGTGAGGATGATGATCCAAAGGTGACGCCGTAGAATCGACGCCACGCGGCCGAACGGAACCGCCACCGGCTCCAGCCCTGCACTGGGATCGGCCAGTTCTACCTGAAGATCATGCGCCCGCGACTGCGTCAGTGCGTAGGGCCGCTCGATTTTTGCGTCGTGCATCGGTCGCTATACCTTAACTAACCACCCTCGGGTTCCGACGAGTGATGCAGACCTCTTAGCACCCTTGCCCCAAGTCTCTCGATCAGCCCTGTGGTTAAGGGCGCGCCAATGACTACGCATTTTGGCTAGGTCGACGTGCCATGCGTGAAACCCTAGCCAATCGTCGTGGTCCGATGACAACCGCGTAGCAAAGCGCGGTTGAGCGGCATTCTTCTAAGGAGTTTCACTTTGGCGCTCACGATCGTGGTCGGCATCCCCACCGTGGGCCGCGCGTCGATCCTTCGCGATACCCTGGTCGCGCTCGCCCAGCAGACACGTCCCGCCGACCGCACCATCGTCTGCGGCAGCAAGCCTGCGGACGTCGCCGGTGCCACCACCGTTGCGGGTGTCGAGGTCGTGATGGCGGAGGCCGGCCTGCCCCGCCAGCGCAACGCCCTGATCGCAGCCTCGGGCGACGCGGACGTCATGGTTTTCTTCGACGATGACTTCATTCCTGACCCCGGCTATCTCGCGGCGATCGAACGGCACATGGAACAAGACCCGACGCTTGCTGTCGCCACCGGGCACGTGCTCGCGGACGGCATCGGCGGACCTGGCTTGACCTTGCAAGCAGCCGAGCACGCCATCGCCGCCGGCATGTCCGGCACGCGCGGCGCCACGCCGGTCTTTTCGGGATACGGCTGCAACATGGCGGTGCGGCTGACGATGATGCGTGCGCATCAGCTCTGGTTTGACGAGCGTCTGCCGCTGTATGGCTGGCAGGAAGACGTCGATCTGTCCCGTCGCATGGCGGCGTTCGGGACAGTGATGCGGATCGAGGACGCGCGTGGCGTTCATCTCGGCACCAAGCAGGGTCGCAACTCCGGCGTGCGACTGGGCTATTCGCAAGTTGCCAATCCGCTCTATCTCGCTGGCAAGCGCGCCGGCTATCCGCTCGGTCGCGCTCTGGAACATATCGGCCGGAACGTCGCAATGAATATCGCTCACTTCCCGCGCCCCGAGCCCTATGTCGATCGGCGTGGACGCCTGCGGGGCAATCTGCTCGCCCTTCGCGATCTCATCAGCTGCCGTATGGCGCCGGAGCGTGTGCTCTCGCTCTAATGCGGCAGTGACGCGACGGCCGGCGCCGTCACCACCGGGAATTGCGGCATGACAGTCGAAACGCTTTCAAGGGCCGCTGCCGCCATCCGCGCGTAAACCGCCGGCTCGCCGTGCAGCATGCGCAAGCCTTCCGCCGCGGCCGTCACATCCGGTTCCGCCCAGGTGCTGCCTTGATAGATAGCGGCGGGATCTTGGACCGCGACGAGTTCGTACGGTACAAGAACGCTATTCGCTTCGGTTGTGAAATCGACGTTTCCGGACCAGCCCGTCGCGACCACCGGTATGCCCCTGGCCAATGCTTCGAGCATCGGCAGACCGAAGCCCTCTGCGCGGTGCAGCGACAGCAGCACATCGGCACGCTCATAAAGGGCGGACAGGCCCGCATCATCGAGATGCGCGCGAATGATTTCGATGTTGGCCGCACGAACCTCCGCGCCCAGCATTGCGGTGAAGGCCTCGACTTCATCATCACGCCCTGAGAGCTTGAGAAGAAGGCGCGCGGAAGGGGACGGACCGAAGGCGGCCACGAAGGCCCGCACGGCCCCCGCCGGATTCTTCCGTGACAAGCTGGACCGCGTATCCGCCATGGTGAGGACCGTGAACGGGCCGCGCGCATCGCGCACACGCGCCGGCTGGGGGCCAAGGTAATGCGGCACCACAATGACCGGCTTGCGGATCAATCGGCGCAGGCTCGTCTGGGAAAAGACGCTGGGCGTCCACACTTCATCGACATTGGAGTCACAACCCGCCCAATCCTGCGGCGGATCCGGAAGCTCCCAGGCCCAATAGGCGATCCGATAAGCCCGCGCGGCCTGGGGCAGCACACTGCCGATCAAGGCGGCCGTCTGCGGGCCGCCGGAGTGGAAGATATAGACCGAACCCGCCTGGTGCTTCACCCGCACCAGGGGATTGCGCAAGGCCGCCGTCGCATCGAGAAGTTCGACATCGATCCCCAAGCGGCGAAACGCGTCCCATTGGAGATAGGCGCCACGGGTGATGCCGTTCTGCTTACCGAGGGCGGCGACGATGATCACGCGGCTGAACACCCGCTCACCCGAGCGACCACCGATCAATCCCTGTGTCAGCATCGCATTGCCGGCGAGGTAGGTGTCCATCAACGCGCGCTTGAGGCCGCGACCTGTCGCCGCAATCGGTGATCTCACAGGATCTACTTCCTAATTCGCCTCGGCGTCGCCGTCCGTTGCCTGCGCATCGCTCTCATCGCGCGCGCTCGCATGGGCTTTGAAGGCCGCTTGCGTTCTGTTCGAGGCGCCCATCTTACGCATGATATTGCGAATATGCACCTTCACGGCGCTTTCGCTCATGCTCAGGTCCCGCGCGATCACCCGATTGGCCTTGCCCTGCTTCACTTCGGCCAAGACCGCGATCTGACGCGACGTCAGCAGGTCGCTCGGTTCAGACTCGGTTGCGGTGATCGGTTCGGGTTCCGTCGTCAGGAGAAGGTCGAGGGGGGCGAAGGTGCCACCGGCCTCCACGAATCTCAGCGACGCGACGGCCATCAGGGCGCTCGTCGTCCGTGTGCAGATATAGCCATTCGCGCCGCTGCTGAGCGTGTCGCGAATGGCCTTCCGCTGCACACCTTCGTTGGCATCAGACAGAACAACGATTGGCGCGTCACTGAACATTTCACGCAAGGACGCGACGTCACTCGACAAATTGATGACGTCGGAATGTGCGTAATAGAGAATAAGACCCCAATCGGCATCCGGCACCGCCGTGACACAGCTTTCCAACGTCTCATAAGGCTCGATCGCAAGCGATGGCTGTAGGGAAACCAGTGCGTCCATAACGCACTCGCGCGTCAGACGGTGACTGTCTATCCAGGCAACGCGAAGAGGGTTGGCACTCATCAGCTCGGTCTGCACTCGCACATAGGAAAAAGCTTCCGAAACGTTCCAGGTCCTGTTTCATCGAATAGGATATTCGCGGTCGCCCGCCAATCACTCGCGCCATACCAACAATTGCTAAATTGCTTCATCGCTAGGGGTACGAGATGAGGTGTTGGTGCCCCTATGTTCGCGCGAAAGCGAGACCCTCATGTCTATGTCGATTTCGACGCCTTGGCTTGTAACCCTTCGAGATAGACTCTTGGGTGATCAGATGAGACAGAATTCGTCGAGCACCAAGCAGGCGCGTTTCTCACCCTTCGTGACGCCGCGCGATGGTATGACGCCGACCCGTCCAGTGCCTCTGGCCACGGATGCCGCCGCCCGTCCGACCCGCGGCACGCTTCCCGTAGCGACCCTCTTCCATGAGCCCTGGTGGCTGGAAACGGCGACCGATGGCACGTACCAGGAAGCACGGGTATATGCCGATGGCGCGGTCATCGGGCGACTTCCCTATATGATATCGAAGAAGTTCGGCCGGCAGACGGCACTGGTCATGCCGACCATGACGCATGTGCTCGGCCCATCCCTGACGACCGACCTCGCGGGCAGCCGGCTGACGCGGTCGCTCAAGACCGTCTCGATCTGCGGCGATCTGATCGCCCAATTACCCCCTGCATCGCATATCTGGTTCGAATGCCATGGCCAGACGCCTGAGACTGTGGCGTTCGAATCCGCCGGGTTTTCGTCCGGTGTGCGCTTCACGATCGAAATCTCGCCAGAGCCGGTGGAGGCTCTGTGGCGCCAGATGCGCGACAAGACACGCAACGTCATTCGTCGCGCGCAAGAGACGCTGACGGTCGAAGAAGTGGTCGATCCGAACCACTTCCTGAACTTTTACGAAATCAATCTGCAGAAACGGGGGCTGCGCAACAATTATGACCGGCGCCTCTGCGGAAACCTCATGGCGGAGGCCATTCGGCGTGGCGTCGGCCGCTTGTTGGTCGCCACCGACGCGTCAGGCGTCCTGCAATCCGGAATCTTCACCGCCTGGGATGGTCGTTCGGAATACTACCTGATGTCGACCCGCTCGCCAGAGTCCGGTAACGGGGCCACCAGCCTGCTCATCTGGCATGCCATTCAGCGTGCCGCGTCGGCCGGTCTAACGTTCGATATGGACGGGGTTCACGGCAAGAAGAATTTTACGCTTCTCGCCGGCTTCGGCGGTGTCCTGAAACCACGCTACTTCGTGAGCCGGACATCGGCGATGTTTCAGGTGGCGCAGTATATCAAGAGTGGCTTGGTCGGCCGCGCCAGCTAAGCGGCGGCCGCCGGAACGTGCAGACCCGGCGCCTTCCGGCGCCGGATCCTCAGTCCGCCGCCATCATGGCTTGGACGTTGTCAGGGCAAAACTTCAGGGCATTGAACGCGGCCTGCGTGCGGTTGGTTGCACCCATCTTGCGCATGATATTGCGGATGTGAACCTTCGCCGTGCTCTCGCTCATGCCAAGCTCATGAGCGATGATCTTATTGGCGCGGCCTTGCTGAAGCTGGGCCAAGACATCCTTCTGACGCGCCGTCAGGCGATAAGGCGAGGCTGGCTCTTCCACCGCCGCGACGGGCGCAGACGGCTCAGACAGAAGAACCTCGAGGGGGGCGAAGGTTCCGCCCGCCTGGACGAAGCGAATGGCGGACAGCGTCATCGACAGGCCTGTGGTGCGCGTCGATATGAACCCATTGGCGCCAGCCTTCAGCGCGCCACGAATGGTATTCAGCTGATGGCTGTCTTCCAAATCCGACAACATGATGAGGCGGGCATCCTGGAAAGCCTCACGCAGAAGCTCAGTCTCGCGGATGCAGACCTCATAAGACGAATGCGAATACAGGATGATGAGGTCGAACGCGACGTCCTTGCTGTCCATGCACTCTTTGACAGAGGCAAAGGCCAGAACACCAGGAACCAGCTGTAAATCGGACATCGCCCGCAGGATGCACTCGCGCGTCAGCGAATAGCTGTCGATCCACGCTATCTGCATTCCAAGTGCGGGCGGACGATGATCCGTCATCGCGGGCACAGAGATGATCGGTTGGATGGCCGAGTCACATTCGTTCGATGCATTGCCTCGAAGCATTTGGTTAAGCCTTTCAGTCATGTCAGTGAGCATATGTGCTCGGTCACGCCTTACCTAGCGTAGGTTTAGGAAATTTGCAGCGGGAGTACACCCTTTTGTCTATGCATTACGCTAAGACCCAAAAGTCGTAGTGAATTCCATCCCACTGAAATAATTACGGAAGATGCTATGCGGTCATGGTGTCCATCATCTTTCCGGTATCTTCGGGCCGGTTTCCACCACCGTAAGGCGCTCCACATTGAAGGCCGCCTGGGTCCGATTCGTCGCGCCCATCTTTCGCATGATGTGGCGCACATGAACTTTGACCGTGCTCCCACTCATACCCAGCTCGTAGGCAATGGTTTTGTTGGCCTTGCCTTGCCTGACGAGGGCGAGCACTTCGGTTTCGCGCTGCGTGAGCCGATGCGGTTCGGCGTAGCCTTGCCGAACCTGGGGCCGCGCGACACCGCTCGGCTCTTCCATCAAAGCCTCTCGCGGCAAAAAGGTTCCGCCTGAACCAATCAAAGCAATCGCCGAGACCAACATCTGAAGCCCGGCCGTTCTGGTTGAAATCAGGCCGGACGCGCCATGCGCCATCACCTGCCGCACGACGGCAAGTTCGATTGTGACAGCATCCGAAAGAACCACCAGCCGGGCGCCCACGAACCGCTCGCGCAGCAGAGCGAGTTCCTCGGTAATGACGTAGTCTGACTCATGCGAGTGATAGACGATCAGATCTATGTCGGCGCCGACATGCCGCAGGCAATCAGCCGTAGAATCGAAAGAGATGATCACGAACAGCGGGCGTGTCTTGGCAAGCGCCATCGTTATGCATTCGCGCGTCAGGCGCGATGCATCGATCCAGCCGACGCTGACGATCCCGGAGGATGCATCGACCGCATGGTCAGACTCGTCCTGCCTGACGGGTGCGGCTTGGCGCTGTGCGGAAGCGACCATTGCCGTCAGTACCGTGAGGCCGGAAGTGCGACGCTCGCCACGAGTTGGTTAAGAATCATGTCTTTCGAACTGGCCTAAAGGAGTACGTGCGATGTGTTGTCACCATCTCTCCTGGCATAACGCCTCGAAAGGGAGCCCTATTTAGGGCATCACCTTGAATCGGCACGCGATCGTGATCGCCAAACGTTCTCCTTTGAGCCGCGCGGCCACGCCAAAAGGGCACGACCGTCATGCCCAGAGGCGCGCAGCGCGTCTACGAACGTATGAAGAACACTATTTTGGCTGTGGGGGGCACTCACGAAAGCGTGAGCGCAAAGTCCGTCCTGATAGGGACGGAGATAAGTTCCTAACGGCTGGCCGCGCCGAACCGCCCTAGGACCGCGCCTTAGAGGCGTCGGTGCGCCGGCGCGTCTTTGGCCGCGCATTCGCGACAAGCCCTTTCTCCAGCGCCTGCAACCAACCGGCGCGCCATGCCTTGTACTCGACCGTACCGGCCTCATAGGGGTTGCGGCAGGTGGCTTTTCCCTGCCAAAAAGCCATCATTCCCTCACTGAGAAAGAGGCTTCGAACAAGTTCCGGGTTTATGCTGGCCACGACTCCGCCTCTCCGTCTCTGCCGCGTCGGGCGACTGTCGATCTGACCCTAGGCGCGTGGCGTCGGGCCAGGGAGCCCTCAAAACGGCCACGTCCTTGGGGAATGCCATGTCGAATCGGGTCCATTCGGCCATCGCATTGGCTGTCGCAACTGTATTGAGATCGAAAGGCTTACGTCATCTCTGCCTATGCGGGCGCAATCGTCCGCGCGCAGTACAGGACGCGACGTGAAGATCGCCACCTTCAACGTCAATGGCGTCAATGGCCGGCTTCCTGTGCTGCTGCGCTGGCTGGCCGCGGCCCAGCCAGATGTCGTCTGTCTTCAGGAACTCAAGGCGCCGCAGGAGAAGTTCCCAGAACAGGCGATTCTTGAGGCGGGCTACGGCGCCATTTGGCACGGGGAAAAGAGTTGGAACGGCGTCGCCCTTCTGGCGCGCGGCCAAAAGCCTGAGGAGACGCGGCGTGGGCTTCCGGGCGACGGCGACGACACGCATAGCCGCTATATCGAAGCGGCCATCGATGGCATTCTGGTCGGCTGCCTCTACCTGCCGAACGGCAATCCGGCGCCCGGTCCCAAGTTCGATTACAAGCTACGCTGGTTCGAGCGGCTCATTGCCCATGCCGCGGGGCTTGTGGCGGCCGATCACCCCGTCGTCCTCGCTGGGGACTTCAACGTCATGCCGACGGAGCGTGACGTCTATAAGCCCGAACGCTGGACGGAAGACGCCTTGTTCCGTCCCGAAGTGCGCGCCGCGTTTCACTGGTTGATCGACCAAGGATGGACGGACAGTCTGCGCAGGCTGCATCCGGATGAGACGATCTACACGTTCTGGGATTATTTTCGGAACGCCTATGCCCGCAATGCCGGCCTTCGTATCGATCATCTCCTGCTCAGCCCCGCCATCGCCGACCGACTTATCGGCGCAGGGGTGGATCGTGACGTGCGGGGCTGGGAGAAGGCGAGCGATCATGCGCCGACATGGATCGCCCTCGAAGACTGATCGACGCGCAACGACCGCTTAGAACGCCAGCAGGTTGTCTCTAAACTGCGTGTGTTCGTAGCTCGTGCGGACCAGCCCGCGCTGCTGCAAGGCCGGCACCAGACCGTCCGTGATCTCCGCGACGCTGCGGCGGCTGACATTGGGAAGCGCAATCAGATAGCCGTCTCCGCCAATTTCCTGCATGACCTCGTCCATCTGCGCGGCCACCGTCTCCGGCGTGCCCACCAGATCGACGCTGCCACCACTGCCGCTATACGCGATGATCGCTTCCCGCAGCGTGTTCTTGCCCGCCTTGCGCAGGAAACCCGCCAGGGTCGATTGATGGCCGTTGGTAGACAGTTCCCCGACCGGGGCATCGAGGTCGTGGCCGGAAAAGTCGATGTTCGTCACCCAGCCGAGCTGCGCCAGCCGCTCATCGATATTTTCGGCCGCGGAGATGCCCCGCTGCGCCGCACGGTCCTGCGCTTCGGCGTCACTGCTGCCAAGGATCGGATAGACCATGAACAGAATTTTGCAGCTGTCGGGGTTGCGCCCGGCCACCGCCATCTGGCTGCGCACGTCCCGGCGATACTCCTTCATCGCCTCGATCCCCTTCGGGTGGGCGACGATGGTGTCGGCGTATTTGGCAGCCGTCGCGCGGCCACGGGCCGAGCCGCCGGCCTGGGCGATCACCGGCCGGCCCTGCGGCGCGGGGCCGGAGTTCAGCGGGCCCCGGCTCGACCAATACTGGCCCTTGAAGTCGATGGTATGGACCTTCTCGGGGTCGATCAGCACGCCGCTCTTGCGGTCGGCGAGGATCGCCCCGGGCTCCCAGGAATCCCAAAGCTGGGTCACGATGTCGATATACTCGCCGGCCATGTCATAGCGCAGGTCGTGGTCGGGCAGGTGATCCAGCCCAAAATTCTGGCCCGAATAGTCCGAGCTTCCGGTCACCATGTTCCAGCCGGCGCGGCCGGCCGAGATCTGATCCAGCGTGCCCACGATGCGGGCGGTCAGATAGGGGTGATAGGCGAAGGTGGACAGCGTCGGCACCACGCCCAGGCGCTTGGTTGCGGCGAGCATGAGGGACGCGATGACCGACGGTTCCTGCCGAGGAACGGACATACCGTTCTTCAGGAAGATGTCGCGCCGGTTTTCCCAGTTTTGACCGATATAGATCGAGTCTTCGAGCAGAATATAATCGAAGGCTGCCCGTTCCAGGGCGCGCGCGACGTCGAGGAACATGTCCGCCGACATCCACTCCTCGCTGATATTTCCGGTCCATGGCTGGCCCCAGGCCTGAACGCTGGAGCCTTGGAGGAACCAGGCGAGGTGAAATTGATCGGCAGCCATCGATAGAACTCTCCGTCAGAAACAGGGCTGAGCGCCCCGATGCTCATGACAGAGGCAAGAGCCGGGCCATCCAAAACGCGTGGCTGCAAAACTTGTCCGCGTCGCCAGTGCCCGCGTTATGAACGAATGAACCGGTCGATGCCCAGGGGCGCGTTGCCGACCCTGCGATTCGCCTCAAGCAAGTAAGCGACCGCTGGGGCATTTGCCTGCGTCACTTGCGCGAAGTCGCGGCGGAACCCGAGCATGACATCGGCCAGCTCGGCGCGGAACTGATCCTCGTCGATCGTCGTCAGCTTGCGGTTCCGCATGACGATCACGCCATCGACGATGGTGGTCTCCACCCCGCGCCCTGTCTCGCTATAAACGAGTTGCCGCGCGACACTGTTCAGCGGCATCCAGGCGATATCGGTGAGGTCGATCAGGCAAAGATCGGCGCGCATGCCGGGCTTGATCGCACCCACCACATGCTCCAGCCCAAGGGCGCGGGCGCCGCCCAGGGTTCCCGCCTCGATGGCATGGGTGGCGTGAAGGCCGGCCGGGCTCGGGTCCGTCACGGCCGCCAGGGTGCAGAACAGCTTCATCGCCTGGAACACGCTCTGGCAATCGCCGCAGCTGCAATTGTCACAGCCCAAGGCCAGGTTCACCCCGGCGTCGTGCATACGACGAATGGGCGCGACGCCGCTTTTGAGCTTCAGGTTGCTCATCGGGTTATGCACCACGCTGGCCCCGCTTTCGGCCAGCATGGCAATTTCCTCGTCATCGAGCCAAACGCCATGGGCAAGGGTCGTGCCTGGCCCCAAAAGCCCTAGGGACGCCATGTAGCGGATCATCGATCCGCCATGCGCGGTATAGAGGCTTTGTGCCTTGGCGCGCTGCGCCGGGGTTTCCAGAACATGCGTGGTCACCGGCAGGGAATGCCGCTGCGCCATATCGACGATACCCTCCAGCAAGGTCGCGGAGGAGCGTTGCGGGCCGGAAGGGCTGAGCGCCCAATGCAAGCGCGACGGTAGTGGAGCAAGGCGCGCGATCTGGCGCTCCACGAAGGCGAGATCCGCATGCGGGTCGCGCGGCGATCCCTCCACCAAGGCGCGCACGCTTTCGGGCAGATCGGCCGCCATGAAGGGCGCGATGTCGAGCGCTGCCACATCGCGCAACGCGATGGAAAAGACGACGCGAATGCCGACTTCGGCGAAGGCCGCCAAAGTCACGTCCAGCGTTTCCTCATCCATCGGCACGAGAGAATTCATGTCCTGCACGGTGGTGATGCCGTGCTTGAGGCATTCGATGGCGCCGACCAGCGTGCGGGCGCGAATTTCCGCCCGGCTGCGCTTGCCGAAATAGGCGGGCTGGGAATGCAGCGCCCAGACGTCGAAGGGCATGTCTTCCAACAGGCCCTTCATCAGCCCGTCATAGGAATGGAAATGGGCATTGACGAAGCCCGGCATCAGCAGCCGATCCGTCGCCTCCAAGACCTCGGGCGCGGGCTGCGCCGCGAGCCATGTCGCCGTCAGCGCATCGCCCGGCGGCAGCACGGCGGCGATCGTCGTGCCCTCGATCAGCACATCACGCCGGCTCGGCGCATGCACGTCCCCCTCGGGGTCCCAGACCTGGGCACCCAGGATCACTAGGCGATTCGGCGTCATATTGAGTCCTTCGTCAGGAGAGAACTGTCCGCAAGGCCCGCCATGGCGCGCCCGACGGTGGCGCGCGCGGCCGGATCGGCCGTGGTCTCGAACACCAATCGGCCTTCGAACATCACCACGATCCGGTCGGACAGCGCGAAGATCTCATCGAGATCCTCGCTGATCAGCAGCACGGCCGCGCCGCCATTGCGCGCAGCCGTGATGTCATCATGAATCCGCGCGACCGCCGCAAAGTCGAGTCCGAAGCAGGGGTTGCTCGCGAGCAGAAGGTCGCAGCCCGGCCCCAGCTCGCGTGCCAGAACAAGCCGCTGGATATTGCCGCCCGACAGGGCCGAAACCGGCTGGCGCGGCCCGCTGGTGCGGATACGGTAGTCGCGGATCGCGGACTGCGCGCCCTCGGTGATGGCGCGTTTGGACAGAAGGCCGAAGCGGCGGCGGATCGGCGGCCGATCATACTGCCGCAGGGCCAGATTCTCGGCCACGCTCATGGTGGCGACGCAGGCGCTATGCAGCGGCTCTTCCGGCAGGCAGGCGACCCGCAGCCGCGCAAGCGAACGGCGCGTCGGGCGAAAGGCCTCGCCATGGACATGAACGGTTCCCGCCACGATGGCGCGCTGACCGGCCAGGGCTTCCGCCAATTCGCGCTGACCATTGCCGGAAACGCCGGCGATGCCCAGGATTTCCCCGCCCGCAACAGTCAGGTCAAGGTCGCGCACCGCCGCAAGCCCGGCATCGCCCAGCACCGTCAGGCCATGCGCGCGCAATTGGTTGGTGCTGGCTTGCGGCACGGCAGCGCGCGCGACGCTGCGGCCGATGCCCGCTTGCCCGACCATCCGCTCGGCGAGGTCGGCGGCATTCATCTGGCCCGCCTCGGCGGAGGCCACCACACGCCCGAAGCGCAGCACCGTGACATCGTCCGCGAAGGCCAGCACTTCGCGAAACTTATGGGTGATCAGCACCACGGTGATCTCCCCGGCGCGCGTCAGGTCGCGCAGCAGGCCCAGGGTCTCATCCGCCTCGGCGGGGGTCAGCACGGAGGTCGGCTCGTCCAGCACCAGCAGCCGGCGCCGCAAGTGCAACTGCTTGAGGATTTCCACCTTCTGCTTTTCGCCCGCCGCCAGGGACGCGACAGGCGCGTCCAGCGGCACCCGGAAGGGCATCGTCTGCAACAGCGCCCCAAGCTCCGCCCGATAGGCGTGCCAATTGATGGCGAAGGGAATGTCGGCGCGGGCGAGCATCAGGTTCTCGGCGACCGTCATCTCCGGCACCAGCGTAAAATGCTGGTAGACCATGCCGATGCCGGCGGCATGGGCCTCGCGTGGCGTCCTGCTGCGGTGCTCGCGCCCATCGATCAGGAAGCTGCCGGAATCGGCGTGATAGGTGCCCATCAGGCACTTCACCAGCGTGCTCTTGCCGGCGCCGTTCTCGCCCAGAAGGGCGTGGATGCGGCCTGGACGCACCTTCAGGGAGACATCGTCTAACGCCAAGACCGCGCCGAACCGCTTGGTGACGCGGATCGCCTCCAGGGACGCCGCCGTCATGCGATCTTCAATTCGCCGGGGGCACCAGCCGCGCGCCGGCCCGGCGCGCAGGAAATGGCCATGATGATCAGCGTCAGCACATAAGGTGCCGCGGCGACGACGTAATAGACCTCCGACAGGCCGATGGCCTGCAAGGCCGGGCCGATCGCCTCCGCGCCGCCGAACATCAGCGCCGCCCACAGGCAGCGCAGCGGCTGCCAGCGCGCGAAGATGACCAGCGCCACGGCAATCAGGCCCTGGCCATTGGACAGGCTCTCCGTCCAGCTTCCGGGATAAAAGAGCGACAGGAACGAGCCGCCCATGCCGGAGAGGAAGGCGCCGGCGGTGGTCGCCGCCAGCCGCACGCCATTGACGCTATAGCCCAGCGCGCGAGCGGCCTCCGCATTGCCGCCGACCGTCCGCACGATCAGCCCCCAGCGCGTGCGGAGAAAGAACAGGTGCATGGCCACAGCGACGCCGATGCCGACCAGGAATAGCTCATTGACGCGCAGCGCCGCGCGGATGCTGGGATCGACCGCCCACCAGCCGAGCGACAGCGCCGAGAGCATCGGCGCGCTCGGTTGGATGAAGGGTTTGCCGAACAGGAAGGCGAGGCCGGTGCCGAGCAGGATGAGGGCGATGCCGACCGCCACGTCATTGACCCGCCGAAGCTGGCAACACAGGGCATGCAGCGCGCCAAGGGCCGAGCCCGCGAAGCCGGCCAGCAGCACGCCGGCCCAGGCCGAGCCCGTCTCGTAAGATCCCGCATAGCCGACCATGGCCCCGAGGACGAGGATGCCTTCCTGGCCAAGATTAGTGCGGCCGCTCTTTTCCGTCAGGCATTCGCCAAGGCTGACGAAGAGATAAGGCGTGCTGCTGCGCACCGCGCCGCTCAGCACCGCCAGCAGGACGGTGCCACCGACCATGCCCGTCATGAGCCGGACCCTGTCATGAGCTAGCGAGCGGATCGGGCGCCAGCACGACCTGCTGGCCGATGCGGCCGAACGGCCCCCGCCCGCGCAGGGTTTCGGCGACCAGGACGCAGAGGAAGATGATGCCCTGAAGCACAAGGACGCTGGCATAGGGCAGGCCGAGCCGGCGCTGCACCAAGCCGCCGCTCGCGCCGATACCGCCCAGCAGGACAGAGACGGGAATGATGATCAGGGGATTATGGCGGGCAATGAAGCTCACGAAGATACCGGTATAGCCATAGCCGGCGATCAGGGAATTGTTGGCTTTGCCGTCGATCGCCGCCACGTCGATCATGCCGCCGATGCCCGCGATGGCCCCGCCCGCACAGAAGACGCCGATCGTGAGCTTGGCCGCCGAAATGCCCACCATCCGCGCCGCGCGGCCGTTGCCGCCCAAGACCCGCATCGCGAAGCCAAGGCCGGTGCGATAGATCACCAGACTCGCGACCAGGCAGGCGACGAACCCGACGCCGAGGCCCCAATGGATTGACGTGCCCGGAATGCTGCCGATGAGGCCCTGGTCGGGAACCGGATAGGTCGAGGCCTGATTGAGGTCGGAGGGGTCGCGAAACGGCCCTTCCACCAATTGATTGAAGATGGCAATGGACAGATAGGTCAGCAGCAGGCTGCTGATGGTTTCATTCACACCGCGCCAGACCCGCAAGGCGCCCGACAGGCCGACGACGATAGCACCCGCGATGCCGCCCGAGATGGCCATCTCGGCCATCATCACGGGTCCCGGTGCCGCGACAAAGATATGGCTCGCCTCTGCGGCGGCGAGGCCACCGAGCACGAAGGCGCCTTCACCGCCGATGATGGCGTAGCCCATCTGCGCGGGCAGGGCGAAGCACAGCGCCGTCAACATCAGCGGCGCCGCGCGAACCAGGGTATTCTGCCAGGAGAACCAGGTGCCGAAGCCGCCCAGCCACATCATGCTATAGACCTGCACCGGATCGACACCGAGCACAGCGACGACCGCCCCGAAGATCAGGGCGGCCGCCACGGCGGCGCAGGCTGGCACGAGCGCCAGTTCCGCGACCGCCAGGGCCGTCGTTCTTAGCCGCAGGATCACGTCAGGGAGCCGTTCACACCCTCGACCAGATAGTCCATGGCGAGCAGGGACGGATCGCCGACCGCGAAATGCTGACCGGCGGTCAGCAGGACCTTGCCCTTGTTGTCCTTCAGGGGACCGGTGAAGACGAAGCGCTTGCCCGCAGCGAGTTCCGCTGCCGCTGTATCGACGGCGCTCCGCACCTGGTCACTCGCCGCCGGGCCGTACGGTCCCATGCGGACGAAGCCCTCGGCAAAGCCGCCGCGCAGCAGATGCGGCAAAGACGGGCCGTTCATCACGTCCTGAATCATCTCGCCGTAGGGCGTCTTCCAGTTATACAGCGACCCCGTGAGATAGCCCTTCGGCGCCAGCGCGCGCTGATCGACATTGAGGCCGCAGGAATGGATGCCGCGTTGGTCGGCGGTCTGCAGCACGACCTTGAGGTCGTCGATATGGCAGGCAATGCCGTCGACGCCGTTATCGGCGAGGCTATTGGTGGCCTCGGCTTCCTTGGCGGGCACCGACCAACCGCCGGTGATGATGAGCTGCACAGTGATGTTCGGATTGACCGAGCGCGCGCCCATGGTGAAGGAATTAACGCTGCGCAGAACGGCGGGGATCGGTTTGGCGGCGATGAAGCCGAGCTTGCCGGTTTTGCTGGCAAGCGCCGCGGCGATGCCGCAGCCATACAAGCCTTCACTGATATAGCCGAAATAGCTGCCGGTATTCGCTGGGTCCTCGGGCTTCCACAGCAGACCCTGATGGCGGAACTGCACCTTCGGGTATTTCGGCGCCACCTTCACCATGTGATCGAAATAGCCGAAGGAGGTCAGGAACAGCAGATCGGCGCCGTCGAAGTTGATCATGCTCTCCATCGTCTGCTCGACCGCTTCCGTCTCCGGTACGTTCTCCTCTTCGAGCACTTTGAGGCCCGGCGTGGATTTCAACGCGAGCACGGCTTCGTGATGCGCCTGATTGAAGCCGAAGTCGTTTTTCGGTCCGACGTAAACCCAGCCGACGGTCAATGTCTTCGACGCGCGCGCACGGCGCGGAAGCAGCAGTCCGGAGCCGCCAGCGGCAAGGCCCGCGACGCCAAGTGTTCGCAGCAGGGCGCGACGACTGTGTGTCGCACTCGGCTGAAGGAGATGATCTGTCATGGGAGAACGGCTCCGGCAGTGACCCGGCCAATTCCAGGGAAAATACGCAATGCAATGCCTATGCCTAAGCCAATCTTGCAAACGCCTCGATAGGGATTGTATCGGTGAAAGACAAAGTCCGATCCAAGGTCGCTGATTTGCCTATTGTTTAGGCCGTTCGTGCCGGTCGTTGGGTCTGGCAATCGGTTCGAGATAAAGGACTCCGCAGCATGATGTTTCTCGACGACGGCGCGTCAGGCGTGCTCGCGATCAGCCAACCCATGCACGCCTGGATCGCCGGCGAATTGCTCCGGCATTGGGCCGATCGGCAGGATGACATGCTCGTCCTCGCGGCCGAGCAGCACGATGTCGCCTGGATCGACTGGGAAGTGGCGCCCAGCTTCGACGCCGCGACCGGCCGGCCGCATTTGTTTCGCGCCATCGGCGCGGCCGAGCACGCGCCGTTATGGGCACTGGGTGTGGAGCGCGCCCTAAGCGCCTGGGGATCGCGGGTGGCGATGCTGATCTCGCGCCATGGCACGGTGATCTACACCCGCTTCATTGATCGGCATCGCTTGTCGGACGCCGATGCGCAAGCCGCCACGGCCTATATCGAACAACAGGCGCCACGTCAGGCGATGTGGCAAAAGGCCTTGGGCCTGTCAGCGGCCGATGTCGAACGCGACAGCAGCCTCATCGCTTTCGTGGACACGTTGTCTTTAGCTTTATGCGGCGAATTGACCTTGCCGATGGAATTCGTCGGGCCAGGCGCGCACGGTGGCTCCGCCACGTACAGCATGACGCGTGACGAGACGGGGTGCCGCTTGACGCCCTGGCCGTTCAGCGTCCCGTCCCTGACGATCAAGGCGGAAGCACGCATGATGCCGGTTGCAGGCTTCGCGAACGAAAACGAGATGCGCGCCTGGCTCGCCTCATCGGATCGCGTCGGATTCCAGGTTTCTGTGTCGTCCAGTTGACCGAGCCCCGCGTCAGTGCGCTTCGTTTCGCACTGACCTGAGGATGTGAGCAGCGCCATGAAAATTCGAGCCGCCGTCTTGGAAGCGACCGGCGTCGAACCGCCCTATGCGCAGACCCGGCCTCTCGTCGTGCGGGAGGTCGATCTGGCACCGCCCGGGCGAGGTGAAGTGCTGGTCAAGATCGGTGCCGCGGGCATTTGCCATTCTGACCTCTCCGTCATCGACGGTAATCGTCCACGTCCGGTCCCTATGGTCCTGGGCCATGAAGCGGCCGGCACGGTCATGGAGGTCGGCGCAGGCGTGACTGACCTCGCACCCGGCGATCATGTCGTCTTCGTCTTCGTGCCGAGTTGCGGCCATTGCCTGCCGTGTAGCGAAGGGCGCCCTGCCCTGTGTGAGCCAGCCGCCGTGCATAACGGCGCTGGGGCACTGACGTCGGGTGAGCGGCGGCTGGCCTTCAACGGCCATGCCCTTCACCATCACCTTGGCGTCTCGGCCTTTGCGGACTATGCCGTCGCCTCCCGGCTGTCCCTCATCAAGATCGGGCCTGAAACACCGTTCGAAATTGCGGCCTTGTTCGGCTGCGCCGTCCTCACCGGCGTCGGCTCGGTCATCAACACCCATAGTGTCAAGGCCGGCTCCACCGTCGCCGTCGTCGGCCTGGGCGGCGTCGGTCTGTCAGCGGTGCTCGGCGCCATCGCCGCCGGGGCTGAGCGGGTGATCGCGATCGACCGGCTGGATGACAAGCTCGCCTTCGCGCGCAGCCTCGGCGCGACGGACACCTTCAACGCGGGCGATGAGAGCGTGATCGCCGATGTGCGGGATGCGACGCGGGGCGGCGTCGATGTCGCGATCGAAATGGCGGGCTCGGTCAAGGCGCTGGAACTCGCCTATGCCATCACCCGGCGCGGCGGCACCACCGTGACGGGCGGCCTGCCCAATCCGAAGGCGATGCTCACTCTGCCAGCCCTCAGCCTGGTCGCGGAGGAGCGCACGATCAAGGGCAGCTATATCGGCACCAGCGTGCCGATGCGCGACATACCGCGCCTCCTGGCGCTCTATGACCGTGGCCGCCTGCCGGTAGACCGGCTACTGACGCATCGCCTGCCACTCGACGACGTCAATATCGCCCTCGACCGCTTGCGGGTGGGGGAGGCTATTCGACAGATCATCATCTTCGACTGACGAGGCTGGCTGATGACGCCGCAACGGCCAGCCGTGGCTCGACCGCCGGAGATATGGTACGATCGCATCGCCACAACCGAGTGCGATTCGATGGACGCGTTGCATTTGCCTGCCAGTTTCGCCCTGCCGGACATGGTGACCGCACTGTCGCCGGGCGACACCATGTTCGATGGTAGATCGGAACAATATGTGCAGGTTGGGCTTTCCGCGCTCAGCGTCATCGAAGCGGCCCTGCATGGCAGCACGCCGCGCACCATTCTCGATCTGCCCTGTGGCTTTGGGCGTGTCACCCGCGTGTTGCGCGCCCGCTATCCAACAGCGACCCTCACCGTCTGCGATCTGGATCGTGAGGGCGTGGATTTCGCGGCCGCGCATTTCGGCGCGCGCGGCATCTACTCGACGCCTGACTTCCGCGATTTGCATCTCGACGGCCCGTTCGACCTGATCTGGGTCGGCTCCTTGTTGACGCATCTACCGGAGCATCAGACACGGCAGTTTCTGGATTTCGCGGTACGTCATATGGGACCGGACTCGCGTCTGATCGTCACGACGCATGGCGACTACGTCGCGGCAAGGCTGCGCGCATCGACCTATGGTCTCAGCGAACCGGCGGCACGCGGATTAATTGCGCAGCATCTGAACGATGGGTACGGCTATCGCGGCTACGGTGGCGGCCCTGCCTATGGCATTACCTTGACGGCGCGGCCGTGGTTCGAGACGCTTCTTGATGGCACCAGTCTGCGACTGCAATCTTATGAAGAACGCGGATGGGATCAGCATCAGGACGTCGTCGTGATGCGCAAAACCCCGACCCGTTCCGGCGAAGAACGGCAAGATCCCTCTGCCGCGCAGTTTGAACACGCTGCCGTGGCTTTGCCGCTGCCGGCAACCGAGCAGGCCCAGCAAGACGCGGCTGGCGTGCAGGGTTTTGACGAGGCCTGGTATATCCATACCTTCAGCGATGTCGCGGCGGCCGTTCAAAACGGCGCCTATGCGACCGGGCTTGCGCATTACCTCGAATACGGGTGGCGCGAAGGTCGGCCCCCCTTCGATCCCGCACGCTCCTATATCCGGCGCACCGCACCAGCCCCTGGGGCATGGCTCAGCGACGGGGTTTGACGGACGTCAGGCGCTGCGCAGACGCTCCGCCAAGGTCACCAGCATCGCCGCCGTCGCGCCCCAGATATGGTGATCGGCATGCGGCCAAACCCAAACATCCCGCCACTCCTGACCACGCAGGCGAATGCGGCTGCGGCGGGGCTGCGTGGGGTCGAGCAGCAGGGCGAGCGGCAAGCTGAGAAGGGCTGCCACCTCCGCCGCCTCGGGCCGCAGGCTGATGCCCGGTGTCACCAGACCCACCACCGGGGTGACATGAAAGCCGGTGCCGGTTTCATGGATCGGCAGCTCACCGATGATGTCCACCGCACCGGGGTCGAGGCCGATTTCCTCCCAAGCTTCCCGCAAGGCCGCAGCCTCGGCGCTCGCATCCTCGGGGTCGATACGGCCACCGGGGAAACTCACCTGCCCACCGTGATTGCGCAGCGTATCTGCCCGCCGGGTGAGCAGGATCCGCGGCTCGGCTTCCATGACGATGGGGATCAGAACGGCCGCTGCCCGACCTTCGGAGGTGATGGCGTCAGGATGCGGGCCGGGCCTAGACAGACGCTCGCGCAGGAACGCGGCGGTCAGTGCTGGCGTCACGCGTCGTCATTGGGCATCTCGCCCATCGGGAAGAAGATGCCGCTACTCCAGACGCCGAGCATCAGCCGTCCGCGAACCAGATGCGGTTCGGCCAGCGCCGCCAGCTCATAGAAGACGGGCCGGCTAATCCGCGCCTCGACCGGAAAGCTCCCCAGACCCGGCCGAAGCCGGATATAGGGTTTCGGGTCGCGCGCGCCCTCTGCCCCCCCGAAGCGCAGAGGATGGTCGAGATCGGCGCAGACGACTTCATCGATATTGGTCCGAAACGACAAGACCTGCGACTCGCCGCCACCTGTCCAATCCATCTCGACGGCCACAAAGGGCGCATCTTCCACGTCGATTTTGCCGCGCTCGGCCGGCGTCTCAAGCCAATAGCTGCCGTCTAGCTCGCGCTTCAAGACACTGGCAAACAGGCACACGAGTTCTTTCCGCCCGATCAGCGTGCCTTTGTAGAGCCAGCTGCCGTCTCGCTTGATAAGAAAGGGCAGATCGCCGCATTCTTCCGGCACGCGCGCGGCGCGCTGTTGCGCCGCGGCGATTGTCCGCCCGACGGCCTCCGCCGTCACAGGGGCAGCATCCGGCTCCCCTCCGCCTGTCAGTCCATCCTTCAAGTCTTCGTCCTCGGCCGACTTTCACGTCACAATCAGATATAGGTAGGTTTAGCGGGGCGTGAGGTCGAGGACCGAATAAAGCTCGCACAGAGTTAAGGATCACTATGCCTTTTCAGACCGAACGGCTGCCGGACAGCGATCCGGGTGCCATCGCCGCCCAGACCGAGCAATTGGGCGCGCGGCTCGCGACCCTCCGCGCTGAGATCGGCCGTGTCATTTTCGGCCAACAGGTGGTGATCGAGCAGGCGCTCGCGGGCATCCTGTCCGGCGGCCATATCCTGCTCGTCGGCGTGCCCGGCCTCGGCAAGACGCGGCTGGTCGAAACCCTCGGCCGCGTGCTGGGCCTCGACACGCGGCGCGTGCAGTTCACGCCTGATCTCATGCCAGCCGATATCCTGGGCAGCGAAGTGCTGGATGATGCGGCGCAATCGGCGGACGGCCGGCGCGCCTTCCGCTTCCTGCCCGGCCCGGTCTTCTGCCAATTGCTGATGGCCGACGAAATCAACCGCGCCAGCCCGCGCACGCAATCGGCACTCCTGCAAGCGATGCAGGAGGGCCATGTCGCAGTCGCAGGGCACGATCGGCCTTTGCCGCGCCCCTTTCATGTCCTCGCGACGCAGAACCCGATCGAGCAGGAGGGCACCTATCCGCTGCCCGAAGCGCAGCTTGATCGATTCTTGCTCCAGATCGACCTCACCTATCCCGACCGGGAGGCCGAGCGCGCCATGCTGCTCGCCACAACCGGCGCTGCCGCCACCGAAGCCGTGGCCGTGTTGACGGCGGCTGAGTTGGCGGACGCCCAGGCTCTGATCCGCCGCATGCCGGTCGGCAATACCATCGTGGACGCCATCCTGACCCTGGTGCGGGACGGTCGGCCGGAAGAGTCCGGCCTCGCTCTGGTCCGCGACCATGTCGCCTGGGGCCCCGGCCCGCGTGCCGCCCAGGCCCTGATGCTGGCCAGCCGCGCCCGCGCCTTGCTCGATGGTCGCGTCGCGCCCAGCCTCGCGGATGTCGCGGCCCTCGCGCCGGCGGTTCTGCGCCACCGCATGGCGCTCTCCTTCGGCGCCCGTGCCGAAGGCGTTACCCTCCCAGACGTCATTACCGCCATGGTCGCGCGCATTGGCCATTAAGGCAGCCACCGCGTCTAAGACCGCTCTGGTTGCGGAGGCGCTGGGTGGCACGCTTCCACCCCTGCTGGTCGCAGCCGAGCGGGTCGCGTCCACGGTCGCGCAAGGCGTTCATGGCCGCAGGCGAACGGGACGTGGCGACAGCTTCTGGCAATACCGGCCCTTCGCGACCGGGGATGCGGCGCAGCGCGTGGACTGGCGACAGAGCGCGCGCTCGGACCGGCTTTTCGTGCGCGAGACCGAATGGGAAGCGGCACAGACAGTCTACGTTTGGGTCGCCGACGGCGCCGCCATGCGCTGGCATTCGCCGAACGCGCCCCCCAAGAGGGAGCGGGCCGTCCTGCTCGCCCTTGCCCTCACCTCCCTGCTGCTCCGCGCCGGAGAGCATGTGCGGCTATTGGGCGCCGCCCCTCATCCCGCCACCGGACGTCAGGCACTGCTGGCGGTCGCGACACTCTTGAACCAAGCGACGACAGAAGCCCCATTGCCGCCGGCCGCCCGGCCGCCGCGCCATGCGCGCCTCGTGCTGATCGGTGATTTCCTCGATCCGCTGGAGGATCTGCGCGCCGCCATGGCGCCCTTCGCCGCCATTCCCGTCGCCAGCCATATCCTCCAAATTCTCGACCCTGCCGAAGCCGATCTGCCATTTCGCGGGCGGGTGCGGTTTGAGGGGGTGCGCGGCGCACTGGGCATTCTCGTGCCGCGTGTGGAGGATATTCGCGCCGAATATCGCCAAAGGCTGGCGGCCCATATCGCCGGCATCGGCGCCATCGCCACGGCTGCGGGCGGGCGGGCCGGCTTGCATCGCACCGACCATGCGCCGGGCACAGCACTTCTTGGCCTCTATGAGGCGCTCGCCCAGCGATGATCCTCGCCCATCCCTGGCTGCTGGTGGCGTTGGCGGTGCTGCCCCTGCTGTGGTGGCTGGTGCGCGCCAGCCCACCGGCACCGCGCAGCCAAACTTTTCCGGCCCTGCGGCTTTTGGCCGACCTGCGCGCCACCGAGGAATCGCCTGAGCGGACTCCCCCCTGGCTGCTGCTGCTGCGCCTGCTTGCCGCCGCCTGCCTCATCCTCGGTCTCGCCAACCCCATCCTGCATCCCAATCCGGGCCTCGGCGGCAGCGGCCCGGTGCTGATCGTGCTGGATAACGGCTGGGCTACAGCGGGCGACTGGCCGGACCGGACGGCTGCCGCCGAGAGCGCCATCGCCGCCGCCGAACGCGTGGCGCGCCCCGTCGCCCTTCTCGCGACAGCGCCTTCAGCGGACGGGCGCGCCCCCGTCATCATCGGGCCGATGGCAGCGCATGATGCGCGCGCCCGGCTGGCCGCCTTGGCGCCGCTGCCCTGGCCGTCGGATCGGGCGGCCGCCATCCGTGCCCTCGCAGGATGGAACCAGGCCGGCACCGCCGTCATCGCCATCGATGACGCGATGGCGCAGCCCAATGACACCGCTTGGCACCGCGCCCTCGCCACTGCCGGCGCCGTCACCGATATCCGCGCGCCCGTCACGGCGCCGCTGCTCCTGCCGCCGGTGATCCGGAACGGCCATCGCGTGCTCCGTCTCGCCGTGGCGCCGCAACCCATCGCGCGATCCTTCGCGGTTCTCGCCCAAGGGAGTGACGGCCGCACGCTCGACCGCGTGGCGATCGCCGTCGCTGCCGGGGATCACAGCGGTGAGGCGCCGCTCGGCCTCCCAACCGATGTCGCGAATACCATCAGCCGCCTGCGCCTCGCCGGGCCGCCGACGGCGGGCGGCACGATTTTGCTGGACGCGCAGTGGCAGAGACGCGTCGTCGGCCTGGTCGCGACGGCGGGCGACGCCGCTGACGCGCCCCTGGTCGGGCCGCTCTATTATCTGGACCGTGCGCTCGGCCCGGATGTCGACATCCGCAGGCGCCCGCTCGCGACCCTTCTGAGCCAGCCGCTGTCGGTGCTGATCCTCAGCGATCGTCCCCTGCCCCTCGGGCCGGAGCGCGACGCCGTAACCCGCTTCGTCCAGCAAGGGGGACTGTTGATCCGCTTCGGTGGCCCAATGACGGCCTTGACGCCCGATCCCCTGCTGCCCGTCCGGCTGCTGCAACAGGACCGCAGCCTCGGCGGCGCCCTGTCCTGGAGCAAGCCGGAACATCTCGCTCCTTTTCCCGAAACCGGCCCTTTCGCAGGCCTCGCTGCACCGAAGGACGTGACGGTCAGCCGCCAGTTGCTCGCCGATCCCGCGACCCTGGCCGCCACCACGGTCTGGGCGACGCTGACGGACGGCACGCCGCTGGTGTCCTCCGCGGCCTTCGGTCAAGGCCGCATCGTTCTGTTCCACGTCACCGCCGACGCCGATTGGTCGAGCCTGCCGCTGTCGGGGCTCTTCCCCCTGATGCTGGACCGCCTCGTGCGATTGTCCTCCGGGACCGCCCCCGTCGATGGTGCCGCGCGGCTGGCACCGGCCGAGACCATGAACGGCTATGGCGAGTTGGGGCCGCCGAACCCAGCCGCTGTGCCCATCGCCACCGACCGTCTGACGACCACGCGGCCGTCACCCCAAGCACCGCCGGGGCTGTATGGACCGCCAAGCGCCCGCATCGCCTTCAATCTCGGCGCCGTTCTGCCGAGCCCGCAGGCGGCATCCCCGATCGCCGGCGCGCGGAATGAAATCCTGGGGACCGCACGCACCGAACGGGCCCTTGGTCCCGTCCTCGTCGCCTTGGCGATGCTGCTGCTGATCGCGGACCTGGTCGCGAGCCTCGCCTTGCGGGGCGCGCTGCGCAGGCGCCTCGCCTTGCTCGCTCTGCTTCTCTTGCTCATCCCGCCAGCCTGGAGCGGCACGCCCGACACTGCGGTTCCTCCGGCGGCGCTTGAAACCCGTCTTGCCTATGTCGTGACCGGTGACAGCGGTGTCGATCGGCTGTCGCATGACGGCCTTGCCGGTCTGTCGGACTTCGTCACCAGCCGATCCTCGGCGACGCTTGGCGCGCCCGTCGGGGTGACCCCGGATCAGGACGATCTCAGCCTCTATCCATTGCTCTATTGGCCGCTCCTGCCGGGAGCGCCCACGCCCAGTGCCCGCGCCGTCACGGCCTTGAACCGCTTCATGCAAGACGGCGGCATCATCCTGATCGATACCGAGGGCAATGACACGGGCGCGCCGGGCTCGGGCGCTGGCATGCAACCCGGCGCCGCGCAAACGCTGCGTCAGGCGGCCTCCGGCCTCAACCTCCCCGCCTTGGCACCGCTCACCTCCCACGATGTCCTCGCCCATAGCTTCTATCTGTTGCGGGACTTTCCCGGCCGCTACGTCGGCGCGCCCGTCTGGGTCGCGCGCAATGAGGACGCGAGCAATGACGGGGTCAGCCCAGCCATCATCGGCGGCAATGATTGGGCAGCCGCTTGGGACATGAGCCAGGACGGCACCTTCCCCTATGCGATGCTGCCGGGTGGGGAGCAGCAGCGCCTTCTGGCCTATCGTTTCGGCATGAACCTCGTCATGTACGCCCTGACCGGAACCTATAAGGGTGATCAGGTCCATGTTCCCGCCATCCTGCAAAGGCTGGGGCAATGAACGCTGCCGCGAGCGGCGTGGTGTCCACGGTCACGGGCGTACATTTCGCTGCCGCCGTGCCGCTTTGGGCGCTGGCCGGGCTCGGGCTGCTCGGGCTCGCGGCCCTGATACCAGCGTTTCGTGCGCGCACGCCCGGCCGGTGGTGGCGGCTGCTGGTCCTCGCCCTCGTGCTCGGCTGGCTCAGCGGCCCCAATCTGGTGCGGCAGCAATGGCGCGCCCAGCCCGACATCGCTCTTCTCGTTTTGGACAAAAGCGGTTCGATGAGCGTGCATCATCGCGCCGCGATCGCCGAGGCGGCGCGCACCGCCCTGGTGGCGCAGGCGCGCACCATCCCGAACCTGCAATTACGGACCATCACGGTGCCGGAAGATGGCGCCGCCGGCACACAGATGTTCGGTGCCATCAACGCGGCGCTGGGCGATATCCCGCCCGACCAGCTGGCCGGTATCGTCGCCCTCAGTGACGGCCAGATCGCCGACCTGCCCGCGAAACCGGGTTTTACGGCGCCCTTCCATCTGCTTCTGCCGGCGCGGGGGGAGGAGACGGATCGTCGCCTCCGCCTGATCGACGCGCCGCGCTACGGCGTCGTCGGCGGCAGCGTCACCCTCCGCTACGTCGTCGAGGATCTGGGACCCGTGACACTGGGCGGCAGCGCGGATGTCACCATCAGTCGGGACGGCGCACCCGCCACCGTCACCAATGTCGCCGTCGGGGCCGTGCAGAGCGTCACCCTGCCGGTGACGCGGGAAGGCCCTTCGGTCGTGCTTCTGGCCGCCTCGGCTTTGGCGGGTGAGGTGTCGCCCGTCAACAACCAGCAGATCGTGACCATCAACGGCGTGCGGGACCGGCTGCGCGTGCTGCTGATCTCCGGCCAGCCCGATCCCGGGGAGCGCGCCTGGCGCCGGTTGCTGAAATCGGACCCCGCCGTCGATCTCGTGCATTTCACCATTCTGCGCCCGCCGGACAAGGACGACCTAACGCCGCTGGATCAGCTCGCGCTGATCGCCTTCCCGGAGCAGGAGCTGTTCGAGCGCAAGATCGCGAATTTCGACCTCATCATTCTCGATCGCTTCCAGAACCGGGGTATCCTGCCCGCTGCCTATCTCGCGAACATCGCGCGCTATGTACGCAATGGCGGTGCCTTGCTGCTCGAAGCCGGGCCGGAATTCGCCTCCCCTCAGTCGCTGGCGCATACGCCGCTCGGCACGATCCTGCCGGGCCAGCCCACCACGCCCGGCGCGCCGGATGACATGATGGATTTCCCGGCCCCCTTGGTCGATGTGGCGCCGGCTGGCAGCGGCATCACCGTGGCAGCCTTCCGGCCACGCCTGACGGATCTGGGGTTGCGCGATCCCGTGACGGCGGATCTGTCCGGGACGGAGGGTCAGGCAACGCCCGATTGGGGCCATTGGTATCGCCTTATCGATGCGCAGAGCGTTCATGGTCAGGTTCTGATGCAAGGCGCCGAAGACCGCCCGCTGCTGATCCTCGACCATGTCGGGCAAGGCAGGGTCGGGCTTCTGCTGTCGGATCAAATTTGGCTCTGGGCCCGCGAGCATGACGGTGGCGGCCCGCAGGCGGAGCTGCTGCGGCGGGTCGCGCATTGGCTGATGAAGGAGCCGGCGCTGGAGGAGAACCGCCTTAGCGCCACCATCGATGGCGGCGCCCTTACGATCGATGAGCGCAGCCTGCTGCCTGGGCCGCCGCCCGTTGTCGCCATCACCGATCCGGCCGGCATGGTGCGGCGGCTGCCGATGAGCACCATCGGCGCTGGCCATGCGACCTTGTCCGTGCCTGTCACGCAGCCCGGCCTCTGGCGGGTGAGTGACGGCACCCGCACCGCCTATGCCGCATCTGATACGGCCGATCCGCCGGAATGGGCGGACCTTCGCGCGACGGCCACCAAGGCCGGTGCCCTCATCGCGTCCACCAGTGGCAGCGCCCATTGGCTGGAGGGCGCGGCCGTTCCGCAACTGCGCCTCGTGGCACCAGCGGATGTCGGCGGGGGTTTTGACTGGATCGGCCTTCGGCGGAACAGCGCTCACGTGACGACTGGCATCGCGCTCACACCCCTGTTGCCGCCCTGGGCCGCCTTGCCGCTGCTGCTGGGTGTGCTTCTGCTAGCCTGGAGACGCGAGGCACGCTGAGCCGCAATCCCTCTATCGCGCATGACTTTTGTGCGATTCTGTGCTAAGTGCATGAATTACGAGAAAACTAGGCCCTTCTGGCATAGGGCGTTTCAGACGCCGAAGCCTGTGGCCCACATCACCCGTCGCTCGTAATTGCCTTGCGTTCGCGGCATGGCCCTTCGGCTGTGCTTCGGGAGCGAGGCGGATTGCGACGATGCTTTCGCGGAAGGCTGAATCACATGACATCCCCCTCCCCCATCGACGCTGGCGATACTCTTGCCGAGGATGACGCAATCGCCGCCGTTCCGGTGGAGATCGATGAAGCCCCCGTCCAAGCCCAGAGCGCGGCCGAGCCGCCCGAGGTTGACGACGAGGACGCGGAAGCTGAGATCAAGCCGGTCAAGCCCGTTCTGGCCAAGGCCGAGAAATTCGCCGAGGGCGATTACGTCGTCTACCCGACCCATGGCGTCGGCAAGGTCGAGCGGATCGCCCATGAGGAAATCGCGGGCCACAAGCTCGAACTGATCCACATCACCTTCGAAGAAAACCGCATGACCTTGCGGGTGCCGGTGGCCAAGGCGCGCAGCGCCGGCCTGCGGAAGCTCGCCACACGCAAGCTGTTCGACGATGCCCTCGCCGTGCTCAAGGGCCGTGCCCGGATCAAGCGCACCATGTGGTCGCGCCGGGCGCAGGAATACGAAGCGAAGATCAATTCCGGCGATCCCCTCGCCATCGCCGAGGTGGTGCGCGACCTGCATCGCAACTCAGGCCAGCCGGACCAGAGCTTCAGTGAGCGTCAGATTTACGAAGCCGCGATGGATCGTCTGGCCGCCGAGCTTGCCGCGCTCGACCGGACCGACAAAGCGACCGCCGCCACCAAGCTGAACGACTTCCTCAAGACGTTGTAATTTCGATGCGGCGGAATGCGCTTCGCTTTTCCGCCCTACCTCCAACCTGTAGGGCGGAAAAGCGAAGCGCATTCCGCCACTGAACATCGGAGAAATAAAAAAGGGCGGGGGATTGCTCCCCCGCCCTTTTGCTGTCTGCCGTTTGGCAAAGTCTAGTTGCTGTTCCGGTTGCCCATGATCTGCAGCATCATCATGAAAAGGTTGATGAAGTTCAAATACAGCGCCAGGGCGTCATAGACGCTGCGCTTGGCCGCCATCTCACCGTCATAGCCGTAGCCATACTGGATATAGTCGGTCTTGATCCGCTGGGTGTCATAGGCCGTCAACCCGGTGAAGACGAGCACGCCAATGATGCTCACCGCGAACTGGATCGCGCTGGAACCCACGAAGATATTGACCACAGAGGCCAGGATGATGCCGAACAGGCCCATGATCAGGAAGCTGCCGAACTTGCTCAGGTCGGTCTTCGTCGTATAGCCCCAGGCGCTCATCGCGGCGAAGGTGCCGGCGCAGATGAAGAAGACCGTCACCACGGAGGTCTGGGTGTAGATCAGAAAGATGTTCGTCAGGCTGGCGCCCATCGTTGCCGCGAAGACCCAGAACAAGGCCTGGGCGGCCGTGCGGGACAGCTTATTGACGCCAAAACTCAGCACCATCACGAAGGCCAGCGGCGCGAGCATCGCGATATAGGCGAGGCCCGACGGGCGATGAACCAAGAAGCCCTGGGCGCTCTGCACCTGGGGGTAGAAGTAGTTGATGGCGTCGGTATGAGCGATGCCGTAGGCGACGATGCCCGTCAGCAGCAGGCCGGACGCCATCCAGTTGAACACGCGCAGCATATAGGCGCGCAATCCGGCATCGAGAACCGCAGCCGACGCAGCGGTCGAACCGCCACGATAGGTTCGGAAATCGGGACTGAAAGCCATTGCAGGATAATCCTTGTAACGCCGCAGGAAGCGGCTCCCCCCTATTTTGGCGGGTTCGCCAGCCGGATCAAGCGAAATCGGTCCTACATTTTCGCAACGATTCAACCACGTTACAAGATCCCTAAGTCTTTAGGGTCGCCCTTCAACCCGCAGTGCTGGACTGAAGACGCGCCAGTTGCCCGCGCATCGCGTCGATCAAGGCCTGAACCTGCCCGCCATGCTGCGAAACGACGCCGGCATAATCGTTGCGCTCGGTCAGGCGCATGCTGGTGCCCGCCGCGATGATGTCGATGATCTTGGGCTGACCGCCAACCGGCTGCACAACCCATTGAACGGTCGTCGGCGGCTTGCCGGGCACGGCGACATCGGTCGCCACCACCGTGCCGGCATCACGCTGGTCGATGGCGGTAATCTTGAAGCTGGCACCCTGGAAGCTGCTCGCCTGCCCGGTCACTGAATAAACCAGCAACTGGCGAAAGGTTTCCAAATAAGCCTGTTGCTGCTCGGGCGTCGCGACCCGCCAGTAGCGGCCGAGCACGAACTTGGCGACGCCATCGACATCGACATTATCCGCCACGATCTTTTGCAACGCCGGCTGCTTCTGCGCGACGGGGCCGGTACTATTCACGGTATCGATCAAGGCATTGCCGGTCGTCTGGATCAGGCTGCGTGCATCCGACACCGCATCCGCCCGCGCGGCGGGGGACAGGGCGACACCGGCGACCAGGCAAAGCACGGCAAGACCGCGGCCAAATATTCTACGATTGGGGGACATGATCTGCTCTGTGTCCTTTTCTTGAGGCGAGTATAGGTTTCAGGGTGCCACAGCAGGAATGGCCGCCGGCTGCGGGAACCAGTCGGGCACCGTCGCCCGATGATCGTCACGCGCCGCCTGCACGGCAGCCTCCCGATGCTGGCGATAAAGGCTGCGGAAGGTCGCGTAGGGATCAAGCGCCATGCGCTTCACCTCATCAATCGGCTTCAGCAGGTCGGCACGAAGATTGACGATTCCAACCACCGTGCGGGTATCGCCGAGGGCGCTGACGATGGCGCCGGAACCGATCCAGAAGAACGGATCGGAGATGATGCCGACGCCGAAGCCGGCGGCATCACGCGGATCGGACGGGCCAAGAACCGGCAAATACAGGAACGGCCCCTCGCCAAGACCCCAGAGGGCTAGGGTGATGCCGAAGTCGGCCTCATGGGACGGATAGCCGAGACCCGTCGCCACATCGAAGATACCGGCCACACCCACGGTGGAGTTCACGACGAACCGCACCAGGCTGTCACCGGCGCGGCGTGACTTCGCTTCGAGGAGATCGTTGAGGAAAATGACCGGCGTGTCGAGGTTGGAGAGCACGTCGCCAAGATGCGTGCGCACGACCCGCGGCACGACATAGGCATAGCCCTGGGCGATGGGCTTCAGGCCATAGGTATCGAGCGTGTCGTTCACCGCATACAGTTTGCGGTTGAGCGGTTCCAGCGGATCATTGGTCTGGTTATAGGCGGCAAGGGCATCGGGATTGGATGCCGGTGGCTTCGTCGCGCAAGCCGTGAGCGCCGTCAGCGCCACGACCGCTGAGAACCAAAAATGTCTGACGCTCGATCCCACGCGGTAGCCCCCTGAGTGACAGCCCAACCGGGGCTAAAGCAGTAAAAGCAAGACGTAAAACAAAAATCGCGCGAGGGGTATCCCTCCGGGAACTGGAAAGTTTCCAGACGGCCCAGACACGCGATCCTCGCACCGTGTTAGGCTCTCATGCTTAAGGTGCGTCTGCCAGAAGTCTTGCACGAAACCTCTGTTGCTGCCACGGAGAGCATCCGATGAGACCGATCGCCCAGACGGTGAGACCACGCAGATGAACCTTCCCTTGTCTCCCCGCCTTCCTGCGCTTGAGCGCTGGGTCAGCGGCCCGCGCTTTGGCGCGATCCCCCTCCCCGATCACTCGGCGCCCGCCCCAGCACTGTCATTCGAGTTCTTTCCGCCCAAGACCGAGGCGCTCGAAACCCAGCTTTGGGCCTGCGTCCGCCGCCTGGAGACGCTGCAGCCGCGCTTCGTCTCGGTGACCTATGGCGCCGGCGGCAGCACCCAGGCGCGCACGCACGCGACCGTGATCCGCCTCGTGGAGGAAACGGCGCTGACCCCGGCAGCGCATCTGACCTGCGTCGGTGCGACGCGCGCCGAGGTCGATGAGGTTGCGGCCCGCTACTGGGCCGGCGGCGTACGCCACATCGTCGCCCTGCGTGGCGATCTGCCCGACGGCCAGAGCGACGTCGGCGCCGACGGCTATCAAAGTGCCATCGAACTGGTCGAGGGCCTGAAGAAGGTCGCGGATTTTGAGATCAGCGTCTCGGCCTATCCCGAGGTGCATCCCCGCGCCGCCAGCGCCGAAGCCGACCTCGACAATCTCAAGCGTAAGCTCGACGCCGGGGCAACACGGGCCATTACGCAGTATTTCTTCGACAGCGCCGTCTATCTTCGTTTCCTCGACCGCTGCCTGGCGGCCGGCATCACGGCGCCGATCGTGCCCGGCATCATGCCCGTGACGAACTTCACCCAGGCCGCCCGCTTCAGCGCCATGTGCGGCACTTCGGTCCCGGACTGGATGGGCGTGATGTTCCAGGGCCTGGACGATGATGTCGAAACGCGCCGCATGGTCTCCGTCGTCATGGCGGCCGAGCAGGTTCGGCTGCTGCAGGCGAATGGCGTGGATGAGTTCCACTTCTACACGCTCAATCGGCCCGACCTGACCTATGCCATCGCCCATGTGCTCGGCGTCCGCCCGAAGGCGGAGCAGCCGGCCGCGTGACCGCCTATCTCGACCGGCTCAACGCCGAGCAGCGCGCGGCGGTCGAAACCGTAGACGGCCCCCTTCTGGTGCTGGCGGGCGCTGGCACCGGCAAGACGCGGGTTTTGACGACCCGCTTCGCGCATATTCTGATGTCGGGCCGCGCCGGGCCGGGCCAGGTGCTGGCCGTCACCTTCACCAACCGCGCGGCGCGCGAAATGCGCGAGCGGATCAGCAGCATCCTCGGCCGCCCCGCCGAGGGGCTGTGGCTCGGCACCTTTCATTCCCTCTGCGCACGCATTCTGCGCCGCCACGCGACCCAGGTCGGGCTGGAGTCGAACTTCTCGATCCTCGATACCGATGACCAGCTCCGCCTGCTCAAGCAGGTGATGCAGGCCGAGGGTGTGGATGCCAAACGCTGGCTGCCGCCGGCGCTGATGGGCATCATCCAGCGCTGGAAGGATCGCGGCTTGACGCCCGATCGCGTCACCCCGGCCGAGGATACTGACTTTGCGGGCGGCCGAGGGCGCGAACTCTACACCGCCTATCAGGACCGTCTGCGCACCCTCAATGCCGCCGATTTCGGCGATCTGCTGCTGCATGTCACCGAGATCCTGCGCACCCAGCCGGACATCCTTGCCCAATATCACCGCATGTTTCGCTACATCCTGGTCGACGAATACCAGGACACCAACCTCGTGCAATATCTGTGGCTGCGGCTGCTTGCACAGTCCCACCAGAACATCTGCTGCGTCGGCGACGACGACCAGTCGATCTATTCCTGGCGCGGCGCGGAGGTGGAGAACATCCTCCGCTTCGAAAAGGATTTTCCCGGCGCGCGCATCGTGCGCCTGGAAGCCAATTACCGCTCGACCGAGCAGATTCTCGGCGCCGCCTCCGCCCTGATCGCCCATAACGAGGGCCGCCTCGGCAAGACGCTGCGGTCCGGCCGCGACGATGCGACCGGCGACAAGGTCGAAGTCATCGGCCTGTGGGATTCCGAGGAAGAAGCCCGCATGGTCGGCACCCGGATCGAGCTGTTGCGGCGGGACGGTCATTCCCTCGCCGAAATCGCTCTGCTGGTGCGCGCCGGCTTCCAGACCCGCGCCTTTGAGGAGCGGCTGATCACCATCGGCATTCCGTACCGCATCGTCGGCGGCCAGCGCTTCTATGAGCGCGCCGAAATCCGCGACGCCATCGCCTATCTACGCCTCATCGTGCAGCCCGCCGACGACCTGGCCTTCGAGCGGATCGTCAATCTGCCGCGCCGGGGCGTGGGGGATGTCGCGCTGCGCAGCCTGCACACCTATTCGCGCACCCATCAGGTACCGCTGATGCTGGCGACCGAACGGTTGATCGCGGCAGGCGAATTGCGCGGCCGAGTGCGTGACAGCCTGTCCGAGCTGCTGCACGGCTTTATGAGTTGGCGCGAACTGCTCAAGCGGGACGGTCATGTCGTGACCGCCGCCACGGTGCTGGACGAGTCCGGCTATACCGCCATGTGGAAGGCCGACAAATCGCCCGAGGCGCCGGGCCGGCTCGACAACCTCAAGGAACTCGTCCGGGCGCTGGCAGATTTCGAGACGCTGGAAGGCTTCCTCGATCATGTCTCCCTGGTCATGGAGAATGAGGAAAACACCCAGGCCCCGCGCGTCAGCCTGATGACGCTGCATGGCGCCAAGGGCCTGGAATTCGACACCGTCTTCCTGCCGGGTTGGGAGGAAGGGCTGTTTCCCAGCCAGCGGTCGATGGATGAAAGCGGGTTGAAGGGCTTGGAGGAGGAGCGTCGGCTCGCCTATGTCGGCCTCACCCGCGCGCGCCTGCGCGCCATCGTCAGCCATGCCGCCAATCGCCGTATCTATGCCAATTGGCAGAGCAGCGTGCCGAGCCGTTTCATCGAAGAACTGCCCGCCGAGCACATTACCCAGACCGGTAATGCGCGCCTGGAACGCCAGCAGCGATTGAGCGCTCCGCCCATCTTCAGCGGCGCCTTTCCGCTCACCGCGTCCCGGCCCAAGCCCGTGGCCGGCGCTTGGGAACAGGCGAGCCGGCCACCGCGCGCCGAAACCATTCCCGTCGGCGCCCGCGTGTTCCACCAAAAATTCGGCTACGGCACCGTGACGGCCGTGGACGACAATCGGCTCGACATTGCCTTCGAGCAAAGCGGCGCCAAACGTGTGCTCGATTCCTTCGTGGAGCGCGCTTGATGGATAAAAACTGATGGCCCGCCGCGCGACACCGCTCGAAACCATTTCCCTCATGGTCGAGGAAGAGGCGCTGCCCTTCTACGAAGCGGCGCTGCTGAGTCTGTGCCCGACTGTCGGCTTCTTTCGGGACGAGGATGAAGGCCCCTGGCGGCTGGAGGCGGTCAAGCCGGTCGGCGACCGCGAGGACGAACTCAGGACTGCGCTGATCCTGGCAGCCGCACTCTCCGGCTACGAAGCCGTGCTGGAGCGTAAGCATACCGAAGCCGATGGTTGGCTCGCCCGCAATCTCGAACAATTCCCCGAGCAGCTCATCGGCAGGCGGTTTGCGGTGCGTGGGACGCATGAAACCGCGCCGCCGGTGGCGAACCGCTTCACCCTCACGGTCGATGCAGGTCTGGCTTTCGGCAGTGGCGAGCATGGCTCGACGCGCGGTTGCCTGCGCGCCTTCGAATTCATGGCCCATCGCAAGCCACAGCGAATCCTCGACCTCGGCACCGGTTCGGGCATCCTGGCCATGGCGGCCGCCAAGCTGCTGAAGCGGCCGGTGCTCGCGACGGATATCGACCCTTGGTCCGTGCGCGTGACGCAGCAAAACGCCGCCATCAACGGCGTTAGCCGCCAGATTACGGCGGCCCTTGCAGATGGCTGGAAAACCCGCGCGTCGGCCAGCCGCGCGCCTTATGACCTCGTCTTCGCCAATATCCTGGCGCGACCTTTGTGTGCGATGGCGCTGCCGCTCGCCCAACATCTCGCGCCAAAGGGGCGCGCCATTCTCGCCGGGCTGCTGGCAAGCCAGGAGCGGATGGTGCTCGCCGCCCATCGCCGCCAGGGTCTCGTGCTGGAACGGCGGTTCCCCGAAGGGCAATGGATGGCCCTGCTGTTGCGGAAGGCCTGATGACGCTCGCAGGGCACGGCCGCTACGACTATTCGGCCATTACGCAGCGGCCGGTCTATGACTGGCCGAACGGTCGTCGCCTCGCGGTCTATATCGGTCTTAACTTGGAGCATTTCGCGTTCGGCGAAGGTCTCGGCGCGGAACTCGCGCCCGGCGGCCCAGCGCCCGATGTGCTCAACTACGCTTGGCGGGACTGGGGCAATCGCGTCGGCGTCTGGCGGATGCTGGCGCTGTTCGAAGAACTCAATCTGCCCGTCACGCTACTGCTGAACAGCGCAATCTATGATTATTGCCCCGAGGTTGTGGCGCCTTTTCGCGCGCGGGGCGATGAAATCGCCGGTCATGGTCGCAGCAATGCAGAACGCCAAAGCATCTTGCCGGAAGCCGAGGAAGCGCTGCTGATTGCCGAGGCGACGGCCGCCATCACCCGGCATGAGGGTCGCGCGCCCGCCGGCTGGCTCAGTCCCTGGATCGCCGAAAGCGCGGTGACGCCGGATCTGCTCGCCGAGGCCGGTTATCGCTACACGCTCAACTGGTGTCATGACGACCAGCCCGGCTGGATGCGCACGCGCGACGGCGGCCGGTTGATGGCCGTGCCCTATCCGCAGGAGCTGAACGACATTCCCGCCATCGTCGCGCGCAAGCTGGAAGGCGAGGCCTTCGCCGATATGATTGTGGATGCCTTCGAGGAGATGCGGATGCAGGCCGCAGCACAGCCTTTGGTCATGGGCATCGCGCTGCACAGCTACATCATGGGACAGCCGCACCGGCTGCGGCATCTGCGGCGGGCTTTGACCCATATCGCGCAGGCACGGGATGAGATTTGGTTATGTCGCGCGGGTGACATCGCCGATCACGCGGCCTCGGTGTTGTCTTAATGCAAGCGCCACCCAAGAGTGCGTCATCCCCGGGCTTGACCCGGGACCTACCCGTTGAGGCGCCCAGACGACGACAGGGCGCCTCAACGGGTAGGTCCCCGCATCAAGTGCGCGGGTGACGATGTAGAGTGAGTCGCGGCCCAAAACAAAAAAGCAGGCCTGTTCGGGGCCTGCTTTTTCTCAGCGGGTCCGACGAACGGATTAGCGTCCGGCGTTCGTGCCCGTGAAGATGGAGCGGATATCGCCGCGCGCGAGGCCGATATCGGCCAGTTCGCGGTCGCTGAGGCGATCCAGCTCGTTGATCACCGAGTGGCGGCGGCTGCTGTCACGCAGCCAGCGGCCGGCGCGGATGACAGGGCTGCCGACCCGATGAAGAAGGCTCGTGGAGCGGGGGGCGCGAGCGGCGGATGAGGTGTTGATGAAAGCTTGCATTGTGGTGGTCCCTGGTGGAAACGCCGCGGCCTTATTCCGTGGCGCCGTTGGATGGGGATATAGCGACTTCCCAAAACGCCTGTTGAGGCAAGAAACTAGGCCAGACATGCGCCAACCGCATGAACACAGAGTTGTCATGATCATGACACATATCGGAAGTGAAAGCGTAACCTGATGATGACTGTCGCCCAGCGTTTAGAGGCTCTCCGCGCCACCTTCGCGGCGGCCGGCATCGACGGTTTCCTGGTCCCTCGGTCCGACGAGCACCTTGGCGAATATGTGCCGGCTGCCGCCGAGCGGCTCGCCTGGCTGACCGGCTTCACGGGCAGCGCCGGGCTCGCTATCGCCCTCGCCGATCGCGCCGCCATCTTCATTGACGGCCGCTATACCTTGCAGGTCCGCCATGAAACGGACCCCGCGCTGTGGGAGCCTCTGCACATCACCGATGAACCGCCGGCCGAATGGCTGGTGAAGGTCACGCCCACCGGCACACGTATTGGCTATGATCCCCTGCTCATCAGCGAGGACGCGGTCGAGCGCATGGCGCGCGGCGCCGCCAACGTCACCTTCGTCCCGCTGGAGACGAACCTGATCGACTCAATCTGGACCGATCGCCCGGCCGAGCCGCTGGGTCGCGTGACGATCTATCCCGAGCGCTTCGCCGGTCGCAGCGCTGGCGATAAGCGCGCCGATATCGCGACCGCGCTCCGTGAAGCGAAGGAGGATGCGGCGGTCCTGACCGACCCCGCCTCGATCGATTGGCTGCTCAATATCCGGGGTGCGGATGTGCCCTTCGCGCCGCTCGCTTTGGGTTTCCTGATCATTCATGCCGATGCCTCCGCCGACCTCTTCATGGCGCCTGAAAAGATCGACGATACGGTGCGGACCTATCTCGGCAATGCAGTGACGATCGCACCACGCCGCGCCCTCGGCACGGCGCTCGACGACCTGAAGGGCAAGCGCGTGCGGGTGGACAGCGCGGGGTCGCCCGCCTGGTTCGCCCAACGCCTGCGCCGCGCCGGCGCGGAGGTCATCTCAGGTGCCGATCCCGTGGCCCTGCCGAAAGCCTCCAAGAACGAGGTCGAGCAAGCGGGCATCCGTGCCGCGCATCAGCGGGACGCGATCGCCCTTTGCCGCTTTCTGCATTGGCTGTTCCTGCGCGGCCCGACCGGAGAAGAGACTGAGATCTCGGCGGCCGAGGCGCTGGTGAGCTTTCGCGCAGAGCTGCCGGAGTTTCTGGAGGAGAGCTTTCCCGCAATTTCCGGGGCCGGCGAACATGGCGCCATCATGCATTACCGCGTGACGCCAGAGTCGAACCGCAAGATCGGCGCCGATGAGGTCTATCTCATCGATTCCGGCGCCCAGTATCTCGACGGCACGACGGATGTGACCCGCACGATCTGGACCGGACCCGGTGTCGCCCCGGCCTCGTTGCGCGACCGCGCCACCCGCGTAATGCAAGGTCATATCGCCATCGCCGCGCTTCGTTTCCCCGAGGGTGTCGCCGGCAGCCATCTCGACGCCTTGGCGCGTCAGGCGCTGTGGTCGGTCGGCCTAGACTACGATCACGGCACCGGCCATGGCGTCGGCGCCTATCTCTCGGTGCATGAGGGGCCGGTGAGCCTGTCGCGCGCGGCGCGTCCGATCCCCCTGAAACCCGGCATGATCCTGTCGGACGAACCCGGTTACTATCTCCCCGGCGCCTACGGCATTCGGCTGGAGAACCTTCTGCTCGTCCATAAGGCGCCCGAGGCAGTCGAAGGCGTGAAGCCCTTCCTCTGTTTTGAGACGCTGAGCCTGGCGCCCTTCGACCGCGCCCTGCTAGAACCCGATTTGATGACGGTCGCCGAGCGCAACTGGCTCGATGCCTATCATGCGCGGGTGCTGGCCGAGGTCGGGCCCCATCTTGCCGCGGACGCGCGCACCTGGCTCACCGCCGCCTGCGCCCCTCTTTAATGGCATCTGAGGCTGGACGACCCACCGTATTGCAGGTTCTCCCCGCCCTCGACGGCGGCGGGGTGGAACGCGGAACGATCGAAATCACCGAGGCCCTGACCGCCCAGGGCTGGGGCGCGGTGGTGGTGAGCGAAGGTGGCCGGCTGGTGCCATCCGTCACGCGGGCCGGCGGGCGGCACATCACCTTGCCGCTCGGCACCAAGACGCCGTGGGGCATTTGGCGCAACGCCAGCCGCCTCGTGGAGCTCATGCGCGGCGAAGGGATCGATCTCGTCCATGCGCGGTCGCGCGCGCCGGCCTGGTCGGCCTGGATCGCCTGCCGTCGTACCGGCGTGCCCTTCGTGACCACCTATCACGGCGCCTATTCGGAAAAGACTCCAGGCAAGCGGCGCTACAACAGCATCATGGCGCGCGGGGCGCGGGTGATCGCGGCCAGCGGCTTCATCGCCGATCTGCTGAGGACTCAGCATCATGTGCCTGAGGATCGGCTGCGCCTCATTCCACGCGGTATCGACCCGGCGGCTTTCGATCCGGCAGCCGTCGGCGGCCCGCGCGTCGCCCGGCTGGCGCAGGCCTGGGGCCTGCCCGATGACGCCCGGATCATTCTGCTGCCGGCCCGCGTCTCCCGCTGGAAGGGCCAGTCCGTGCTTATCGCGGCGCTCGGCTTGCTCAAACGGCCCGATCTCTGCGTCGTCCTGGTGGGTTCGGATCAGGGGCGGCAGGCCTATGTGCGCAGCTTGCTGGACCAGGCGGCGTCACTGGGCGTGACGTCTCAGCTGCGCATGGTCGGGCATTGCGCCGATATGGCGGCGGCGCTGATGCTTGCGGATGTGGTGGTCAGCGCCTCGACCGAGCCAGAGGCTTTCGGCCGCGCGGTGATCGAAGCTCAGGCGATGGCACAGGTGGTGATCGCTGCAGGCCATGGTGGCGCCGCCGAGACGGTGGAGGACGGCGACACCGGCCTGCTCGTGCCGCCGGGTGACGCTCTGGCTTTGGCCGATGCCATTACGCGTGTGCTGGCGATGCCGGAGGATACGCGCGCCGCGATGGGCGCCCGCGCCCGCGCCTCGGTCCTCAGGGACTATACGGTGCAGGCGATGCAGCAGGCGACGATGGCGGTATACGAGGAAGTCTTGGCTGATAGCGCTGCACTATCCGCCATTTCATACGAAACCTCGCGTCACTCGTAGCAGGCGAAGACCTTCCGCGCCGGTTCCAGGATTTCCCAGGTGCCGGTGAAGCCGGCCGGGGTGACAAAGGCATCACCGGCCCGGAATGTCCGGTCGGAGCCGTCATCGCCCATCACGCGAATGACGCCCTCCAACAGATGGCAGAACTCGCTCTCGGTAAAGACCACGCGCCAGGTGCCCCGCGCGGCAGTCCAACTGCCGCAGGTGAAATGCCCATCCGCACTGGTGAACACGGTCGACACCGTCTGGGCCGGGTCACCCGCGAGGATGCGCTCCGGCGACGGACGAAAGCCGACCGGCTCCGGCAGCGGGTCCTGAAAACTCACAACGGCCGGAATCATCTTGTCGATGGACGGTTTCATGGACGGGTTCCCTTCTGACAGTCGGTTTAGGGACGAGACCAGCGCATAACGCTTCATTCATTGGCCCTACAACAACCACAACGCGCCTTCCACGACATTTCCTTCGCCGGCGGTTTCGGTTAGGCGGGTCCGGGCGAGACCATCATGACAGAGCACAAGCCGCGATGACCCCAGCCACGGCCCAGAGCCCACACAAGATCCGAAAAAAGATCATGGTGATCCGCCTCGGCGCTTTGGGGGATTTCGTGCTGTCCTTCGGCCCCTTCGCCGCCATCCGCGCGGACCATCCCGACGCCCATATTACCCTGCTCACCACGGCACCCTTCGCGCGTCTCGGCCGCCTGAGTCCTTGGTTCGACGATGTGGTGATCGATCGTCGCGCCCCCTGGTGGGACGTTCGCGCGCTTCTGCGACTGCGCAAGACATTGCGTGGATTCGATTTCGTCTATGACCTTCAAACGTCGGGACGCTCGTCCCGCTATTTTCTGATCGCCGGTAAGCCGCCTTGGTCGGGGATCGCCAAAGGGGCGTCCCACCCCCATGCCAATCCCGTGCGCGACGATATGCACACCTGGGAGCGGCAGCGCGATCAACTCGCCATGGCCGGGATCGGCGTGGTTCCGCTCGCCGACACCGCCTGGCTGCTGCGGGCGGGCAACCCGCCCGATGTGCCGCGCCCCTATGCGCTGCTGGTGCCGGGAACCGCCGCCCATCGTCTGCCGAAGCGCTGGCCGACGGTCTCCTATGGGAATCTTGCCCGCGCCCTGATAGCAGAGGGCGTCACGCCCGTCATTCTCGGAACCGGCGCCGAAGGGCCCCTGGCCGCGACCATCATCGAGCGCTGCCCCGAGGCGATCGACCTCACCGGCCGGACCGATCTGCCTGGCCTCGCGGCACTCGCCACCCGCGCGCGTTTCGCGGTGGGCAACGATACCGGCCCGATGCATCTGGCCGCCGCCATGGGCTGCCACTGCCTGACGCTGTTTTCGCTGGCGAGCGACCCCAGCCGCACAGCGCCGCGCGGGCCGGACGGGCGCCACCTCATGATCCTGCGCGAAGATAACCTCGCGGACCTCCCGGTCGACGAGGTCATGGCCGCCTTGACCGAGGCGGCGCTGATATAAGCGGCGCTGCTTTAAGCGGCTAACGCCGTCCGCACGGCGTCGAGCGCGGCATCGGCCTGGCTCGCATCCGGGCCGCCGGACTGGGCGAGATCAGGCCGGCCGCCGCCGCCCTTGCCGCCGGCCGCGGCACTCGCCGCCCGCGCTAGATCGACGGCGCTGAACCGCGCCGTAAGATCGGGGGAGACACCGACGACGATGCTCACCTTGCCCTCGGCGGTGGAGACCAGGGCGACCACGCCGCCACCTTCCATCTGCTTGCCGATGGCATCCGCGAGGGACTTGAGGTCGCGCGGCGGCACATCGCCCAGATTGCGCGCCGAGAGTTTCACGCCGCCGATGTCCTCGATCGCCGCCGCGCCACCGCCGGTCGCGAGCTTCTTCTGCGCCTCACTGAGCTGACGCTCTAGCCGCTTGCGGTCTTCGAGCAGGGCGCTGATACGCGCCGGCAATTCGCTCGCCGGCACCTTCAGCACGGCCGCCGCCGCTTCCAGCGTCTTCTCTGTCTCGCGCAGACTGTCGAAGGCCGCCGCACCGGCCACCGCCTCCAGCCGCCGAACGCCCGCCGAGACGCCGCTTTCGCCAATCAGCCGGATGAGACCGATATCGCCGGTACGTGCGACATGCGTGCCGCCGCACAGTTCGATCGAATAGGCCCGTCTCGCATCATCGCCATCGCCCATGGCAACGACGCGCACCTCATCGCCGTATTTCTCGCCAAACAGGGCCATCGCGCCTTCGGCAACGGCAGCGTCCGGCGTCATCAAACGCGTGGTCACGGCGCTGTTTTCGCGAATACGGGCATTCACCTCGGCTTCGACGACCGCGAGTTCCTCCGCCGTCACCGGCTTGGGATGGCTGATATCGAAACGAAGCCGATCCGGCGCGTTCAGGCTGCCCTTCTGTGCGACATGGGTGCCGAGATGGCGGCGCAGCGCCTCATGCAGCAGATGCGTCGCGGAATGATGGGCGCGAATGGCGCCGCGTCGGGTGTGATCGACCACGGCGCGCACCGGTTGCCCGAGCCGGACCTCTCCAGCTTCGACCGTCCCCAGATGGATGAACAGGTCGCCGAGCTTCTTCTGGGTATCGGTGATGACGATGCGCAAGCCATCCGGCCCGGTGATCACGCCCTGATCGCCCACCTGGCCGCCACTTTCGGCATAAAAGGGCGTCTGGTTGAGGATGATGGCGACCTCCATGCCGGCCGCAGCGCGGTCCACCGGCGCGCCGTCGGCGACGATGGCGCCGACCTCGCCCTCGGCGCTTTCCGTGGCGTAGCCGAGGAATTCCGTCGCGCCGAGCGCCTCCTTGAGGTCGAACCACACGCGGCCGGTCGCGGCATCGCCGGTGCCGGCCCAGGCGGCGCGCGCCCGCGTCCGCTGCTCTGTCATCGCGGCCTCGAAGCCGCTGACATCGACCGTGCGGCCCTGTTCGCGCAGCGCGTCCTGCGTCAGGTCTAGGGGAAAGCCGAAGGTGTCATACAGCCGGAACGCGACAGCGCCGGACAGCGTCTCGTTCTCACCGAGCTTGTCGGTTTCGTCGGCGAGAAGGTGCAGCCCACGCTCCAGTAGCGACCGGAACCGTGTCTCCTCCAACCCCAGCGTTTCGGTCATCAGCGCCTGGGCGCGGCCGAGTTCTGGATAGGCCTGGCCCATCTGGCGAATAAGTGCGGGTACCAGGCGCGGCATCAAAGGTTCGACCGCGCCCATCTGGTGGGCGTGGCGCATGGCGCGCCGCATGATCCGGCGCAGCACATAGCCGCGCCCCTCGTTGGAGGGCAGAACACCATCGGCCATGAGGAAGCAGGACGACCGCAGATGGTCGGCCACGACGCGATGGCTGGTCTTATCCGCCCCGTCGGGGTCACGGCCCGTCACCTCGGCGCTGGCCAAAATCAGGGCGCGAAGCGTGTCGGTGTCATAATTGTCGTGCTTGCCCTGAAGGATGGCGGCGAAGCGCTCAAGCCCCATGCCGGTATCGATGGAAGGGCGCGGCAGCGGCGCACGGGTGCCGGGCGGCCCTTCCTCATACTGCATGAAGACGAGGTTCCAGATTTCGATAAACCGGTCGCCGTCCTCATCCGGGCTGCCCGGCGGGCCGCCGGGGATCGAGGGCCCATGGTCAAAGAAAATCTCGCTGCATGGCCCGCAGGGGCCGGTATCGCCCATGCGCCAGAAATTGTCGGTGGTCGGGATGCGAATGATGCGGCTATCGGGCAGCCCGGCGATCTTGCGCCACAGCGCCGCCGCATCCTCATCCTCACTATAGACCGTGACGAGAAGACGTTCGGGCGGAAGGGCGAAATCCTTGGTGATCAGCGTCCAGGCATGGGCGATCGCCTCTTCCTTGAAATAATCGCCGAAGGAGAAGTTCCCCAGCATTTCAAAGAAGGTGTGGTGGCGCGCCGTGTAGCCGACATTGTCGAGGTCATTGTGCTTGCCGCCCGCGCGGACGCATTTCTGCGCCGTGGTCGCCCGGCTATAGGGCCGCCGCTCCTGCCCGGTGAAGACATTCTTGAACTGCACCATGCCGCTATTGGTGAACAGCAGCGTCGGGTCGTTGCGCGGCACAAGGGGCGAGCTATCGACGACGGCATGGCCGTTGCGCGCGAAATAATCCAGGAAGGTGGCGCGGATATCGTTGCTGCTGGCCATGAGGCTGCGGATCTCGAAGGCTAGAGGGGCGGACACCGCAACTAGCGCACCGGCTGCCGCCTGTCACGCGATGGCGCAGAGGCACGGGCTTCTTGGCGATTGAACAAGCACAAGGGCCCTCCATATCGCTATAACGGAAGCGTGTTCGTAGTGCGGTGCTGCACTGCAAAAAAGATCTTGCAAACCCACGACGGGCTTTATAAGTTGTGCATCGCAGCAACGGCGGTCCTTGATCGTGTTGCTGCTTTCTTGGACGTTTCCTCCCTAAACTTGGCGGTGCTTCGGCACCGCCTTTTTTTTGTTCAAGGCCTGGAGATGGGGTGGGTCGCCGGTCCCGCAAGCGATCAGAGCACGGAACGTTCCAGAATCGGTATATCTGGATATGTTAACACCGCCCTCTACGTAAAATCCCTTAGCGGGTGACACAATATCCGGCCCGCGCGGGCTCGGGCATGACAGCGCCTCTGATCGAGCCCCAGGAGCGCCCATGTCCGCAAGCCTCGCCCTTCCGGTCGGCGCCGTCCTCGCACCCGCCACCATGGTTTATCGACAGCAGACAGTCCGGGCGCATCACCCTGTCGATCGGCTGGACACCGACCGGCCAGTGACCTGCACGCTCCAGTTCAACCAGGATCGCGGGATTTACGGGGAAGGCGACGACGCGGAATTTTTCTACAAAGTCATGTCCGGTGTCGTGCGAACCTGCCGATTCCTCAGCGACGGGCGCCGCCAGATCGATGCGTTCCACGTCGCGGGCGATCTCTTTGGTTTCGAAGCCGGCACCGAATACAGCCTCACCGCAGAAGCGGTGACGGATTGCACGGTGGCATCTTTCCGTCGTCAGAGCGTGGACGTCTCACGGGACCTATTTGCCTATGCGATGCGTGGCATGCTGCGCGCGCAGGAGCATGCGCTGCTACTCGGTCGCCGCAGCGCGGTCGAGAAAGTTGCCGCCTTCCTGCTGGACTGTGCGGCACGTGCCCGCGACGCTGCAGTGATCGAATTGGAAATGACCCGACAGGATATCGCAGACTATCTCGGGCTGACGATCGAGACGGTCTCGCGCACGCTGTCCATGCTGGAAAAGAATAAGACGATCGCGATCTTCAGCCCAAGGCGCATCCGTCTTTGCGACCGGCACGCCTTGGAATTGCTGAAGGCCTAACGCACAGAGGGTTGACCACCATCCGCTTGGCGCTGCGACTACTTGCTCGGAGAGGTCAACGGCCGTGGATTGAAGTCATCCGGGATCGGATTGGTGATGTGCTGCACACGATCCTCGGTCGTGAGGCCGATCGCCGCACAACCATGGCCGCCATAGGCGGGTACCGCTTCCACGACCTGATCTGGGATCTCGGCATAGCTGGCCGGCAGCGGCGGCGCCTTGCCTGAAAGCCGCGCCGGATCGAAAGCGGAGAAAAGGTTTCCGGTGCCGGGCGTGCGCGCATCATGCGGGCCAAGATTGGTCTGTTTGAATCCGTTCGGACCATTGAAGCGCGCCCCCTCGCCGTCCAGCCGCGCTTCCAGTTCATCCGGCAGATCGGCGAGCGGCGGAAGATCGAACACGGCATCGAGCAGCTTGATGACCGAGTTGTGGTCACCTTCCTCATGCGACACGTCATGCACGCGCGAGAAGGGCGAGATCATGATCAGCGGAATGCGCGGCCCCCGGCTGAGCGGCAGGCCGGCGGGGTCGAACGCCAGGATGCGCGGCGGCACATGATCGTAATCACCTTCGGACTCGTCATAGGTGATGATGATGGCGCTTTGCGGCCAGTACGGGCTGCGCGCGATGGCATTCACCTCCCGCGCCACCAGGGCTTCGCTCAGCTCGGCATCCGAATAGCCGGGATGATCGTCATCACCCATGAACAGGGCCTGTACGGCCTTCGCTTCTGCACTGCCATCATCGAAGGCCGGCTTCAGGCCGGCGATGTTGACATATCCACCCCGCACGTAGAACACGCCGGACGCAGGCAGGCGTTTCGCCGCCATATCGGCGAAGAAATCACCCAAGCCGTGTTCGTGCGAGGTCATGCCGGGATTGTTGCTGACATAGCCGAAATACTGTGGCCCGTTATGGTGCCCGATATAGCTGGAATGCGAACCGCCGGCCGGGTCTGTCGCGGGCTCGTTCGGCTCGTGATCATAACCTTCCTGATACCAGCTCCAAGGAAGCGCATTGCGCTTATCGGCGCCGATGAAGGGCACGTCCTTCTGCACATCGGCCAGATCGGTCTTCGGCGCCGTGTCCTCCGTCGTGAGGGTGGGCAGTGTCTCGCCCGCAAGCGTCAGCGGCAGGCTGGCGAAGGTCAGGTTGGGGGCGGTATTCGCGCCCTTTTTGCCGGACTTCTCATGCGCGAGATTGGCGGGCTGCCGCTGCGGCCCGGTCGTCGTGTCGGATTTCGAACCCCAGAAGGGAATCGGATCGTTCATGACAGGCACAGTGGTGGAGCCATTGGCGCTCGCCTCATCCGGATGTTTCACCCATTGGGTTTCACCCACCTGGCCCGAGATCATGGCGATGGCATTGGGCGTCGAGGGCCCGATGGTCGTCTGGAAGATATTGTCAAACAGCGTGAAGCGGCTGGCGTAGTTCCACAGGAAGGGGATCGTGTCGCAATCCTCATAGGCCATGGTCAGCTCGCCCATCTGCTTGGCCTGAAGCGACGGATGATTGGCGCCGGCCGGCGTGTATTTGGCTTCCTCAATGGCCGCGAACTTATCCATCTTCGCCGTGGTGCCGGTCAGGTCCATCTTCTCCGCCATGCGGACATGACCGTGATCGACATCGTCCGTGTCGGCGGCATGCGCGGCTGGCCCGATGAGGAAGGGCTTCACCTGCGCGACGCTGCCATCGGTGTTGAGGAAGCCCTGCGTGAAGCCAAGCGTATCGGCGGCGGACCGCGGCGTCTGGCCATCGGAGAACAAGCCGTTGGCGCCACGGAAGCTCCCGAAATAGCTATCGAAGGACCGGTTCTCCTGAAAGAGGACGAAGACGTATTTGACATGCGCGCGCAGCAGCGCGGTCATCTCACTCTCAGACAGGGCGGGCTCCCCCGCAGGATCGCGGATCATGGCCTTGATCGCCGGCGGCGCATCCGGCTGCGCGACGATAAGCGGGCCGGACACATCCTGCGCCATGGCAAGGGGCGATTGCAGCAGGCCAGCTACCGTGACCAGCGCCGAGCATCGTTTGAGGATCGCGATCATGAAGTCCTCCGCTTAAAGATTCGCCCGTGACTGCTATTCGGCATAGGCCGGGGAAAACACACCGCCCGACGTCCATATCGTGTTCAGACCCGCCGGCAGGTCGAGCACAGATCCCTCGCCGAGGTTCCGCGCAAAGATGGCGTCGTAGGGGCCAACGGCCTTATGCATCTCGTCTGCCCAGCCAGCCTTCAGGCCGAGCGCTACGCCGGCGGCGTCCCCCGCCTGGGGTCGCATCACACTCTGGATGGTCCAAGTCACCAGCGCCGACCAACGTCCATCCGCCAGAGGCGTGGCGGCCAGAATGGGATAAGATGCGAGCGCATCGGGCAAGATGCGGCTGTCATGGCCGTCGCGCTGGGTTTGCAACCGAAGGGCCGCGAGGCTGGTCACTTCATTGACCATCGCGCCGCAGCGCTGTGCATAAAACGCGTCCAGCTCCTCATCCGATTCCTGGAACGGAAAGTATCGCGCGTCGAGGTGCCGCGCCGCGAACCAGGGCGCGATGCTGCGCTCGGCGCCGGTTCCGGGCTCGGCGCAGAGGGTCGTGCCAGCGAGATCCGCGACATGCCGCGCCGTGGCGGCCTTCGGCACCAGCACCGCATCCGTCTCATAGAAGACGGCAGGCCCCGGCTGCACGGCGCCTGCCAGATCATTGGCGATCATCTCGGACGTCGTGAGAAAGAACAGCTCGTCTGTGCCGTGACGCACGGGCCCGTAGCTCGCGGGCAGCAAATAGGGGTGGAAGCCGATCCGCGCATGGGGCCCGAGCACGGCGGTCGCGACCGCGCGGCAAAGATCGACGTTGAGGCCATGCCAGACACCGTGAGCGTCGGGGAAAGCGAGACCTGGCCGCACCGTGCTGCCGCACTGCAAGACGCCCTCGGCACGTACATGCGCGAGGGTATCGCGCGTGGCGGTATCCGCATGGGCCGGTTGAAGGCCGGCAGGCCCGATGATACCAGCCAAGGCAAGCCAAGCGCGCATCAGGATCTCCAGAGATCGGGCACCGACCGTTACGGCCACCCGTCTCCAAGCCCTAATGACGATTCGATGACACGCGAGATGTGGGCAGGCTGAAGCTGGAATTGACGCGATGCGTCAGGCGCGGCCGACCTTGCGAATCGGTGCGGCCTTGGCGGCCGCCTTGGGCAGGGGCGGCAGGTCTTCGTCCAGGATGGCGATCGTCACGGCGTAGGAGACCTCGCCGTCATCGGTATCCTTGTCGAGCGTTCCGACCGTCTCGTCCCCGATCGTCACTTCGATCGGGAAGCCGGCCTTCATCGGCGGCACGACCTTGACTCGGTCATTGCCCAGTAGGCGGCGAAGATAGGTCTGCACGCGTTCAATCTCGGCTCCGGTCATGTCCGGGTCCCTTTCTGCGAAATGGCGTTGGAGGGGGCCAGATACGCGATCAGGCCGGCCAAAGCCACGCCGCACCGCGCACGCCCGAACTGTCGCCATGGACGTTCTTGACCAGCGGCGTGGTGATGGATTCGCTGCGCACATAGTGGGGCAGCAACGGCGGCACCTGCTCATAGAGATGCGCCATATTCGACAACCCACCGCCCAGCACCAAGATATCGGGGTCGAGGATGGCAATCACCATGCCCAGGCCCCGGGCCAGCCGATCGACATGCCGGTCGAGCGCCGCCTGGGCCTTCGCATCCCCCGCCGCGGCCCGCGCGGGCAGATCGCCGGCATCGCGCGCGCCCGGCCCGTCGCAGTCGGCGGCCAGGCCAGGCCCTGAGAGCCACATTTCCAGGCAGTTCCAGAAACCGCACCAGCAATGAAGGCCCGGCGTCTCTTCCGGTCGCAGCCATGGCAAGGAAATATGGCCCCATTCGCCGGTGATGGCGTGGCGGCCCGCCACGACCTTGCCATCCACCACCAACCCGCCGCCGACGCCTGACCCCAGGATGACGCCGAACACGACGCTTTTGCCGGCGCCCGCGCCATCTGCCGCTTCGCTCAACGCGAAGCAATTGGCGTCATTGGCGACGCGAACCTCACGCGCCATAGCGTCCGACAGGTCCCGGTCCAACGCATGCCCGTTGAGATAGAGCGCGTTGCAATTCTCGATCGTCTTGGAACTCGGGCTGATCACCCCCGGAATGCAAACGCCCACGGACAGCGCCGCGCCCAGTTCGGCTTCGGCCCCTTGCACGAGATCACGGATCGCTAGAACGACCGTGTCGTAGTGATCCGGCGTGGGCACGCGCCGGCGGATGGGCAGGCCGCCATCGGGGCCGAGGACGGCGATTTCGATCTTGGTGCCACCGAGGTCGATGCCGGCGCGATAGGGGGAGGTCTTGTTTGTCTCGTTCATGGGGCCGGACATTGGCGGCAGCCGCCCCGATGCTCAAGCCCTCCCCTCGTGACGTATCGCCGCTGACGCGTGTCTTGCTGCCGAACGAGGCCGGGGCCAGGATGCCGGCCATGGCGGAAACCGTGCTCGACCTCAAGAACCTGGCCTGCCCCCTGCCTGTGCTACGGGCGAACCGAGCGCTTCGCAGCATGACGCCGGGCGAGCGACTGCGCGTGCTCGCGACGGATGCGGCCTCGGTCGCCGACTTCAAAAGCTATTGCCGGGAAACGGGCCATGCCCTGGTCTCCTGGAGCGAGGAAGCGGGCATCTACAGCTTCACGATCCGGCGCCGCGCCGAGAGCTAAACGCTTCAAAACAAGCGCCTCGAAGGGGAAGACCGATGGAACTCAGATTGCGGGGCAAGGCAGCGGTCATCACCGGCGGCAGCGTGGGCATCGGGCTCGCCATCGCCGAAGGCCTGGCAGCTGAGGGCGTCAATCTCCTGTTGGTGGCGCGTGGCGCTGAAAGACTGGATCAGGAAGCCGCGCGCATCGAGGCCGCTCACGGTGTCCGTGTCGTCACGGCCGCCTGCGATGTCGGCGAGCCCGCCTCCGCCGAGACGATCACCCGGCTGGCGGAGACCACATTCGGCGGCGTGGATATCCTGATCAACAATGCCGGCACGGGCAGCAACGAGACCATCATGGAGGCCCCGGATTCGAAATGGGACTTCTACTGGAACCTGCATGTAATGGCGGCGGTGCGCCTCGCCCGTGGCCTGGTGCCGGGCATGAAGCGGCGCGGCGGCGGCGTCATCCTGCACAACGCCTCCATCTGCGCTAGCCAACCGCTCGGCTATGAGCCGATCTACAATGTCACCAAAGCGGCCCTGGTCATGTTCTCGAAGAACCTCGCCAATGAGGTCGTTGGCGACAATATCCGTGTCAACACCGTCAACCCCGGCCTGGTGCTGACACCCGACTGGATCAAGACCGCCAAGGAATTGACGGCCGGTACCGGTGGCGATTGGGAGGGGCATTTGCAGGCCGTGGCCGATGAATTCGCACCGATCAAGCGCTTCGCCTCCGCCGAGGAGATTGCCAATATCTTCGTGTTCCTCTGCTCCGAGCGCGCCAGCTATTGCGTCGGCTCGGCCTTCTTCGCCGATGGCGGCATGCTGCGGACGATCTGACCCATGACCGTGCTGCTCCTCAGTCACCAGGCGGGTCTTCAGCATGATACCGGGCCGGGCCACCCCGAGCGGGTCGGGCGCATCCGCGCGGTGATGGAAGCCTTCGCCATGCCGGTGTTCTCAGGGCTCCTGCGGGAGGACGCGCCCGAAGCGACGCGCGACCAGCTCGGCCGGGTGCACCCCGAGGCCTATATTGATCGCATCCTCAACACCCATCCCGCGCCGGGCGATCTTGTGCGCCTGGACGCCGACACCGTCATGAGTCCGGGCAGCGCCGAGGCGGCATTGCGGGCCGCCGGCGGGGCGGTGGCCGCCGTCGATGCCGTGCAGTCAGGCCGCGTTCGCGCCGCCTTCGTCGCCACCCGGCCACCCGGCCATCATGCCGAGCCCGATCGCGCCATGGGGTTCTGCCTGTTTTCAAACGCCGCCATCGCTGCCCATCACGCCCGCGCCACCTGGAAATGCCAGCGCGTGGCCGTGGTGGATTTCGACGTCCATCACGGCAATGGCACCCAGGCCGTGGCCTGGGACGATGCCGATTTCTTTTTCGGCTCCAGCCATCAATATCCGTTCTATCCCGGCACCGGCGCCGCCTCTGAAACCGGCGCCTTCGGGCAGATCGTGAACGTGCCCCTGTCCGCCGGAACGCCGCCCGCCACCTTTCGGGCGGCCTGGGCCGATCGAATTCTACCCGCCCTGGATGCCTTCGCGCCCGATTGCATCATCGTCTCGGCCGGCTTCGACGCACATAAGGATGACCCGCTCGGCAACTTGCGGCTCGATGAGCATGACTTCGCCTGGGTCACGCAGCAGATCATGGCCGCCGCCGACCGCCATTGTGGCGGCCGCATCGTCTCCTTGCTCGAAGGCGGCTATGATCTCGATGCCCTGGCGGCGTCTGCCGCCGCCCATATCCGCGCGCTGATGGCCGGCTGATCTTTCGTTTTTACCAGGAGGCTAACCATGCCCGAGACCGCCCTTCCCGCATCCGCGACGAAACCCGCCTGGGATAAGCTGGCGGCCCTCGCCGATGCACCCGATGGCCGACTGATCACGCCGCTGTTCAAGGCCGACCCCACGCGCGCCGAGACCTTCTCGGCCAGCTTCCAGGACATGTTTCTGGACTTCTCCAAGACCTCCATCAGCCCCGAGGCGCTGGCCGGCCTGCTCGATCTCGCCCGCGCCGCCGAGGTCGAGGATTTCATCAAGCGCCTGTTCGCAGGTGAGCCCGTCAATATGACCGAGCATCGCTCGGCCATGCATATGGCTCTGCGCAGCAAGCCCGACGCCGGCTACCGCGCCGTGCTGCCCGAAGGTGGCTTCGAGGATGCCTCCGCAGTCGCGGCGCATGAGCGCGCGCGCATGGAAAAATTCGTCCGCGCCGTGCATGACGGCTCCATCGTCGCGGCGGACGGCAAGCCCTTCACGGATGTGCTCAATATCGGCATCGGCGGCTCCGATCTCGGCCCGCGCATGGTCAGCCAGGCACTCACCTTCGTGCATGGCGCGAAGATCGAGCCGCATTTCCTTTCCAATGTCGATGGCCATGCCTTCGCGCAATTCGCCCGCCAGCTCGACCCGGCGCGGACGCTGGTGCTGGTCGCGAGCAAGACCTTCACGACGCTGGAGACCATGACAAACGGTCATGCCGCCCGCGATTGGATGGCGGCGGCGCTGGGTGAGGATGCGGTGCATCATCAATTCGCCGCCCTTTCGACCAACCTGAAAGAGACCGGGAAATTCGGCATCCCCGAAGACCGTGTCTTCGGCTTTCGCGACTGGGTCGGCGGACGTTACTCGGTCTGGTCGGCGATCGGCCTGTCGGTCGCCCTCGCGGCCGGTTGGGATGAGTTCGAGCATTTCCTCGCCGGTGGCCGCGCCATGGACGGCCATTTCCGCGACACGCCACTGGAGAAGAACCTGCCGGCGCTGATGGCGCTGACGGGTATCTGGAACACCGACATCCTCGGCGCCCGGACACTCTGCATCCTCGCCTATGACGCGCGTCTCGCCCGCTTCCCGGCCTATCTCCAGCAGTTGGAGATGGAGAGCAACGGCAAGTCCACCCGTCTGGCGGGGGACCGCGTGGCCCACCAAACCTGCCCGGTGGTCTTCGGCGAGCCCGGCACGGACGCGCAGCACAGCTTCATGCAATTGGTTCATCAAGGCCCGGCCCTGGTTCCGGTAGACTTCATCCTGGCCGCCGAGCCGGACCATGACCGGCCCGAGGCGCATCGCATCCTGGCCTCCAATGTCTTCGCCCAGGCGGAGGCGCTGCTCGCCGGCAAGACGCTGGCCGCGGTGACCGAAGAGATGAAGAAGGCGGGCGATGACGACGCCACCATCGCGCTGGTGGCACCCCATCGGGTCTTCACCGGGGAGCGGGCAAGCACGACGATCCTGCAAAAGAAGCTCGACGCCTATAGCCTCGGCCGCCTCATTGTCCTGTACGAGCACAAGGTCGCAGTGCAAGGTGCCATTTGGGGCATCAACAGCTTCGATCAGTGGGGCGTGGAACTGGGGAAGAAGCTCGCCCAATCGATCATCCCGCAGTTGGAGCCGGGCGCCCCGATCGGTACGCATGACGCTTCGACCACGGCGCTGATGCACCGCTTTCGCAGCCTGCGCGGCGAGGCCTAGCCCCACCAGACGATACCAGGCGGCATCGTGCCGCCTGTGCCCGCCCAAAGGCTTGCTTCTCTTCGGCTGGTTGATCGACCCCATTTCTCAGCGGCCGTGGAAGCTGGACGGAAGTTGGCCATGTCTCCGGCGCCCGTATCCGTCTTAAACCCAGGAGAAGGACTTCATGGGCTACGACCTACACCCCACACTGAACGCACCCTGCGCCACGCTCGGCAATGTCGATCGGGCTGCGCTGCAGCAGGCCCGCATCGACCTCGCCGCCTGCTTCCGCATGGCGGCGCGGCTTGGGTTGGAAGAAGGCATCTGCAACCACTTCTCGGCGCTGGTTCCAGGGCGGGACGACCTTTTCCTGGTCAATCCGCATGGCTTGATGTTCCGGGAAATCACCGCCTCCAGCCTGCTGGTCTGCGATTTCGAGGGCAATGTCATCGACGGCGCGGGCAAGCCCGAGGCCACGGCCTTCTACATCCATGCGCGGCTGCACAAGCGACTGCCCCGCGCGCGCGCCGCCTTCCACACCCATATGCCCAATGCCACGGCGCTCACCATGGTGGCGGGCCCGCCGCTGGTCTGGGCCGGTCAAACGGCGCTGAAATTCTACGGCCGCACGGCAGTGGACGAGGCCTATAATGGCCTTGCGCTGGATGAGGCCGAGGGCGACCGCATCGCCGCCGCCATGGGCGATGCCGACATCGTCTTTATGCGCAATCACGGCGTCATGGTCGTGGGGCCGACCATCGCCGAAGCTTTCGACGATCTCTATTATCTGGAGCGTGCCGCCGAAGTGCAGGTGAAGGCGCTCAGCACCGGTCGTCCGCTCATTCCGGTGGCGCCAGATATCGCGCAACGCGCCTATGAGCAGATGCGCCAAGGCGACCCCGAAAGTGCGAGGCTGCATCTGGACAGCGTCAAGCGCCTGCTGCTGCGGGAGACGCCCGATTTCGCCACCTGATCCCATGGTCCCGGCGTCCGCCACGCATCTCGTTCTGATCCCGAGCTACAACACCGGCCCGCGCGTGATGCGGACCGTCGCGGAGGCACGAGCCGCCTGGGCCCCCGTCTGGGTCGTAGTCGATGGCAGCACGGACGGCACGACGGAGCGTCTGCGCGCGGCAGCGGCGGCGGATGATGGCCTGCGGCTTCTGGTGCTCCCTCATAATCAGGGCAAGGGCGCCGCCGTACTGGCCGGACTTCAGGCCGCCGCCGAGGCCGGCTTCACCCATGCCCTGACCTTCGACGCCGACGGCCAACATCCCGCGCCCGACATCCCCCGGTTTATGGCAGCCTCAGCCGCCAACCCGGCCGCCATGATCCTGGGTGTGCCGGTGTTCGGGCCGGAAGCGCCGGCGCTCCGCGTCGGGGGCCGCCGCATCTCCAATGCCTGGGTCGCCTTTGAAACAAGTGGCGCGGTGGATGATTCGCTCTTCGGCTTTCGCGTCTATCCCATCGCGCCATTACGCGCGGTGATGGAGCGCACCCGCTGGATGCGCCGTTTCGATTTCGACCCCGAGGCAGCGGTGCGCCTGATCTGGGCCGGCGTATCGGCGGTAAACCTACCGGCGCCAGTGCGATACGTCTCCAAGTCAGACGGTGGCGTCTCGCATTTTCGCTATGGGCGGGACAATGTCTGGCTCAGTTGGATGCATCTGCGCCTGATGGTGGCGTGGGTTCTGAAACGACTTCGGCGGCCATAGCGAGCGACACGCTCCGCAACCCGCGCGCCGCGAGCACGTCAAGCAATGCTGGCAAGATCGCCAGCACCACCGCACGGCCGCCGCGGTCGCGTGCGCAGCGGCCATCATGCATCAGCAGGATATCCCCGGCCGCAAGGCCGCGCGTCAGCCGCGCGAGGCCCGCCGTAGCGTCACCGCGCGCGCCATCCAGCGCACGGCGCGTCCAGCTCAGATAGGTGAGGTGCAAGCCCCGTATGGCCGGAGCCAGAAAGGGGCTGCGCAGCCCGAAGGGCGCCCGGAAGAAAGCGGGCGTCCGTCCGGCCAGGGGTGCCAGCGTCCGTTGCGCCGCAAGGATCTCCCGCCGCGTCGCGCCGATGCCGTATGCCGCGAAGGTCAGGGCATGGCGCTCGGTATGGTTTTCAACGCTATGGCCGCGCCGCACGATCTCCCGGACCAGATCCGGATGCGCCCGCGCCGCCGTGCCGATGCAAAAGAAGCTGGCGCAGGCGCCGGCGGTATCGAGCAGATCGAGCACCTGCGGCGTCACCACCGGGTCCGGCCCATCGTCGAAGGTCAACGCCACCTGGCCAAGGGCGGCTGCCGCCGGCGGCAGCCGTCGCATATCCGGCCCCAGTATGCGGCTGCCGGGCCGCATGCCGAGCAGCAGCACGGCGTGGTTCAGGATCAGGATCGCCAGCAGCCAAGCCCAAGGCGCCAACCCCAGAACCCAGACGACCACGACCAGCAGGTGAACGACGAGGGTCCCCGCCAAAGCGATCATCGCGGGAACCGGCTGCGGGTTACCCGGATCGTCTCCGCCAGCGAGCCGATCTCATCCGGCGGGTAGCGCAGGCGCCGATACACGTATTCCGCCGCGAACAGCAGCAGCACCAGCGGCAGGTCCAAGCCATTGACGAAGATGGACCACACCCGAAGCGGCGCCAGCGTCAACAGCAGCGCTGAACCCAGAACCTGCATGACGCCAAACATCGCCCAGACGAGGGTGACATGCCGTGTATAGGCCCGGATGCGCGGCGTGAGCGCGTGGACCTGCCCCGCCAAGATGGTGACCAAAGGCGTGCGCCCACGCAGAAGTGAACGCCCGAATAGGAGCGTCAGGCTGGAATAGATCGTGGCATGGGACAGGGCCGAAACGGTCACCATGCCCCAGCGGGCGTCTCGCGGCAGTCGCCCGAGGGTGGAGGTCACGGCTCCCACCAACAACAGGACAGCGCAACCGCCGATGCAGAGGGCCAAGGCGCCAAAGGCGATCCGGCGCCACCAGGATCTTCGGCGTTTGTTCGTTACCGGCATGCCATGATCCGGCCCGAAACCGTTGATAGGGATGAAACCGTTGCGACACGCATGACCTCTGTTGTAGGCGTGCGAAGCCTTTGAACAAAAGAGAGCACTGAGTGACCTTGTCCTCGTTGACCACCCTTTCGGCCGAGGACGGCCCTCAGACGCCGCAAGGCCAGACGGCTGAGGAACAGCAAGTCGCGATCCTGATCGTGACGACTCTGCAACTTGAAATCACCCCGGACAGTATCGTTCCGACCGAGCCCTTGTTCCGGGACGGGCTTGGCCTCGATTCGATCGACGCGCTGGAACTGTCGCTCGCCATATCCACTGATTATGGCATCGAACTTAAATCGGATGATGCGCGCAACGGCGAAATCTTCGCGAGCCTGCGCAGCCTGACGCAGCATGTCACCGAGCGTCGCACGCGCTAGTCGCGACGTGGCTGGCCTCGTGCGGCTTGCGATGATCGATCGCCCTGCCGGCAGCATCCTCTTTCAGGGCCCCGGGTGGACCGTTGCGGCGCCGGCCTTTTTGGCAGATGTCGCGCGCGTCGCGGCCGCCCTGCCCGCAGGCGGCACCGTCGCGAATTGCTGCCAGGATCGCTATTGGTTCGTGGTCGCGTTTCTCGCCGCCCTGAGCCGTGGCGCCGTCAGCCTGATGAGCGGCGACGTGTCCACGACCCGCCTCACCGCCTTTGCCGCCCAGTATCCCGGCCTCACCTCGGTCTCGGACGATCTTTCGTTCATAAGCCCCTTGCCGCACGTCGCCATCGGGCCGTCGTCGGTGCGCGCCGTCGCCTTACCGCTCATGGAAATCGCGGCCGCACAGACCGCCCTCATCGTCTTCACCTCGGGCAGCACGGGCGAGCCGACCGGCACGGTCAAGACCTGGGGCGAACTCGTCGCGCGCAGCCGCGCGGCAGGGGCCGCCTTCGGCCTCACCGAAGCCGCGCCGGCCGCCATCATCGGCACCGTGCCGCCGCATCACATGTATGGCCTCGAAACCACCGTGTTATTGCCGCTGCATGCCCCGGTCTCAGCCTGGTGCGGCCCGGTCTTCTATCCCGCCGATATCCGCGCCGCGCTGGATGAGGCGCCCGGCACGCGCATCCTGGTCACCACGCCGCTTCAGTTACGCGCCATGCTGCGCCTCGATCCGCCGCAGCGGCCGCCGGAGCGGATCATTTCGGCCACCGCGCCGCTCGACACGGACACCGCCGCCGCCGCCGAAACGGCCTGGGGCAGTGTGGTGGAAGAAATCTTCGGCGCCTCCGAAGTCGGTTCCATCGCCCGCCGCCGCACCACGGCCGGGCCGATCTGGACGCTCTATCCCGGTGTCGTCCTCGGGGGCACCGAGGAAGCGCCGATTGTCACCGCGCCGGGCGCGGAGCCTCGCCGGCTCAACGATGTCATCGAACTACAAGAAGGCGGGCGGCAATTCCGGCTGCTCGGCCGCAACAGCGATCTACTGAAGCTTGGCGGCCGGCGGGCCTCCCTCGTGGGTCTCGGCGCCATCCTCACCGCCATCCCCGGCGTGGAGGACGGCGTTTTCCTCGCGCCCGAGGATATGGACCGTAACGACGCCGCCCGGCTGACCGCCTTCGTGGTCGCGCCGAACCTCTCGGCGGCCGCAATCCTAGCCGCGCTTCGCCGCTCGATCGATCCCGTCTTTCTGCCGCGCCGCCTGATCCATGTGGCGGCCCTGCCGCGCACCGCGATGGGCAAGCTGCCGCGCCAGGCGCTGCTCGCCCTGCTGGCCGAGACCCAGGCGCGCATCGCACCATGATCATCGGGGACCTCCTCATCAGTCCCGACCATCCCAGCTTGCCGGGGCATTTCCCGGGCCGACCGATCGTGCCGGGGGTCGTGTTACTTGACGAGGCGCTCGCCCTGATCGGACAGCACCATGCCGCAACACCCGTGGCCCTGCGCGTGAAGTTCACCGCCGTGGTCTTTGGCGGCCAGACCATCACCGTCTCTGTCGCCACGCCTTCTGCCGGCGCGCTCAGCTTCACCGCCCAATGTGACGGCGAAACGGTCATGAGCGGGACACTGCGGCTGGATCCGCCTTGATGAATACCTGGACGACGGACCGTGAACGCGGCAGCGCCTTGTTATTGCGGGGCGCCTGCTGGCTCACCCTGACCTTTGGCTGGGGCCTGGGCCGGCTGATGCTCTATCCCGGAACCCTCTATTACTACGCGACCGCCGCTCAGCCGCGTGCGGCCTCACGCGATTACCTCCGCCGCGTGTTGGGTCGCCCGGTGCGCGAAGCGGAGATCCTGCGCCATTTCTTCAACTTCGCCTCCATCACCCTCGACCGTGTCTTTCTCCTCTCCGGCCGCACCGGGCGCTTCACCATCACCACCGAAGGGCTGGATGCGCTGACCGAGGTGATCGACCGTGGCGAGGGCTGCATTCTACTCGGCTCCCATCTCGGCAGTTTCGAGGCCCTCCGCGCCTTCGGACGCACGGCCCCGGTGCGGGTCAGCCCGGTGATGTATCAGCGGCCGGGCAGCCCGATGACCGGCCTAATGCAGGCCCTTGATCCCAGCTTGGCAGAGGATGTCATCACCATCGGCAGTCCAGATGCCATGCTTCAGGTCAAAGCGAGCTTGGCGCGCGGCGAAATCGTCGCCTTCCTGGCCGATCGCGATCCGCAAAACCGCTCAGGTCGCACTGTCGCGGTCGATTTCCTGGGGGAGCCGGCGGACTTCCCAACCGGGCCGTTCATTCTCGCCGCCGTTCTGGAAGCCCCCGTCGTGTTGTTCTACGGCCTTCGCCTCGGCCCGCGCCGCTACAGCATCCGGTTCGAACGCTTCGCCGAGCGTGTCATCTTAAACCGCGCGACGCGGCAGGCCGATCTCGTCGCCCAGGTATCGCGCTACAGCGCGAGCCTCGCCGCGCAGTGCCAGGTCGCGCCCTTCAATTGGTTCAACTTCTTTCCATTTTGGAACGGCACCCACCGATGAGCGTCGTTCACATGACCCGGCTTTGTGCTCTGATCGCCGTGATGCTGACGGCGGCCCCTGTGGTGGCCAGTGCCGACACCGCGCCGCCGATCCTGACCGGCATCATGGCCGACCTCGCCGCCATGTCAGGCCGGCGGGCCGACTTCACCGAGGAAAAGCATCTCGCGAGCCTGACGACACCGATCGTAAGCCAGGGCGAGTTGCTCTATCGCCGCCCCGCCTATCTCGAAAAGAATACCACGAGCCCGAAGCCCGAGCGGCTGGTGGTGAATGGCGATGTACTAACCATTCAGGCGGGGTCAGATGGCGTCGCACGCCAGATCGACCTCCCCAGCCATCCGGTCGTGCAGGCGATGGTCGATACCATTCGCGGCACCATCGCCGGCGACCTCGCGACCTTGCAGCACTACTACACGATCACCGAAGACGGTGACCGCGCCGCCTGGCACCTCACCCTCATACCCATCGATCCGCGCATGGCCAGGCAGATCAAGGTGATCGACGTGACCGGGCGCGGCATCGATGTCCAGCGCATTCGCACCACGGAAGCGAATGGCGACGAAGACCTGCTGACGATCAAGACGATAGAGTAAGTGGCGCCGTCTCACCGCCCGCGACTTTGGCCGCTGCTGCTCGCGCTGATCGGCGCGGTGCTGCTGGCGGCCGGCGTGTTCAGCCAGATCCGCATCCGCAGCGACATGGCGACGTTGCTGCCCAAGGGCCAGACCGCCGCGAGCCGCATGATGCTGCGGGAAGTGCAGTCCGGCGTCGCCACCAGCCTGATCCTGATCGGGCTCGATGACGCGCCTACGGCGTCCCTCGCGGCGACGAGCGACCGGATGACGGCGGCGATGCGCGCCAGCGGTCATTTCGCGTTCGTCGAAAACGGGCGGGACGTGATCTCCGACGCCGATCAGGCCGCCCTCTTCGCGGATCGCTATCTCCTCGCCCCGAACACAACCACTGCCGCCTTTGAAACCCCGGCGCTGCATCAGGACTTTCTCCACCTGCTCGATGGCTTGCAGTCCTCCGCCTCGCCCTTGGTCGAGCAGTTCGGCCTGCCAGATCCCACCGGCGCCTTCCCCGCCCTGCTCGCGACCATGGGGGGCGACCAGCATCCACGCCTGAATGACGGCGTCTGGTTCGCGCCTCAGACGGATCGCGCCCTGCTGCTGGCACGGATGAACGGCGATGGGTCTTCGCAGACAGCGCAGGACGCGGCGATCGGCGCCGTGAACGCCGCCTTCGCACAAGCCAAGACGCCGGGCATGCGTTTGCTCGTGTCCGGCCCGGCCGTCTTCGCGCGTGACGCCGCCCATGCCATCCGGCGGGATGTCGAACGGCTGTCGATCCTCTCCGCCCTGCTGGTCGCCGGGCTGCTGATCTGGCGCTTCCGCAACCCCTTCGTTATCGCCGCGATTGCCGTGCCACTGGCTTTGAGCACAGCGGCGGCAGCGCTCGCCGTGCAACTCGCCTTCGGTTACGTGCATGGCATCACCATCGGCTTCGGCATGACGATGCTGGGCGTGACGGTTGATTACCCCGTGCTGCTCATCGGCCATCGCAAACGCGGCGAAGCCCCGGCCCGCACCTGGGCGCGCATCGGCCGCGCCTTCACGCTCGCGGTCATCACCGCCGCCCTCGGCCTCAGCGGCATGGCCCTCGCTCGCTTTCCCGGCCTCGCGCAGCTTGGCCTGTTTTCGATCACCGGCGTCATCACGGCGGCGCTGGCCACCCGCTTCATCCTGCCGCGCCTGATCGTCGCGGCTGATCTCGCCCCCGTCTCCGCCGGTGACCCCGCCACGCTGATGCGGATCGAGCGTCTCCGTCACGGCCGGCTGTGGGCGCTGCTGCCCGTGGCCGCCGCTGCCATCGCCCTCATCCTGGTCGGTGGTCCGACATGGGAGCACGATCTCGGCGCCCTCAGCCCCATCTCCACCGAGGCTCATGCGCTGGACGATAGCCTGCGCCATGATCTCGGCGCGCCCGATGTCGGCCAGCTTCTCGTCGTGCAGGGCGCGACGGCCGAGGCTGTGCTCCAGCGCGAGGAAGCGCTCGCCCCGATCCTCGACCGGCTGACCGCGGCGCATGTCATTTCCGGCGCGGATGACGCGGCGAAATCCCTGCCCAGCGCCGCCACGCAGCGCGCCCGCCAGCAGGCGCTGCCCGATGCCACCACACTCACCGCGCGCATCGCGGAGGCGGCGAAGGGCCTGCCCTTTACGCCGGCAGCCTTCGCGGCCTTCGCGGCCGACGTCGCCACCGCCCGCACCCAGGTGCCGATTACGCGCGCGGATCTCACGAACCCCGCTTTGTCCGCCAAGCTCGATGCTGTGCTGCTGCCACGCGGGGGCGCCTGGCTAGGCATCATCGCGCCCCAAGGCGTCACATCCACCGCGCGCCTGGCGGCGGCCTTCGCTGGGCAGTCGGACGTTATCTTCGTCGATGTCGGGGCCGAGATGAACGGCCTCGTCATGGGCTATACCCAGCAAGCGCTACCCTGGATCGGCGCCGGCGCCCTGCTCGGTCTTGTCGCCCTGCTGATCGGCCTGCGCGATCCCCGGCGCGTCGCACGTGTCATCGGGGCCATCGCGGCTTCACTTCTGGTCACTGTGGCGATCCTGACCCTCACCGGGGTGCGGCTGTCGCTGATCCACATCGTCGCCCTGCAATTCGTCGCGGGTGTCGGGCTCGACTATGCGCTGTTCTTCGGCCGCACGCAGTTGGATGCCGAGGAACGGTCCCGCACGCTCCGGACTCTCATCACCTGTAACGGCATGGCGCTGCTCACTTTCGGCCTGCTCTGCACCTGCCAGACCCCGCTGTTAAGGATGATCGGGGAGACGGTGGCCATCGGCGTCATAACAAGTCTGATCTTTGCCTTCTTCTTTGTTGGACCAAGGCCCCCGGCCATTACACCGCCAGTCGCCCTCTGATACAGTTGGGATTCATGCTGCCACTCGATATCACGCACAGCACCGTCGTCAGCGCGATCGGCCGTGGCACCACCGCCACGATGGAGAGCCTGCGCGCGCGCCGCAGCGGCCTCATTCCCTGCGACTTCGCGGAAGTCACCCATGGCTATGTCGGCCAGGTGCCGGGCCTGGACGATCATGCGATGCCGCCCGACCTCGCCGCCTTCGATTGCCGCAATCACCGCCTTGCCGATCTCAGCCTCCGCACGGATGGATTCATGGAGGCTGTGGCCGAAGCCCGCGCGCGGCTCGGCGCCGCCCGCATCGCCGTGGTCGTCGGCACCAGCACTTCGGGCATCCTGTCTTGCGAGGATGCCTTTCGGGACCGGGTCACGGCCGATGGCGCGCTGCCGCAATCCTTCGACTACACCCATACCCATGACCTGTTTGCCCTCGCCCGCTATGTGCGCGCGGTGCTCGGCCTGTCGGGACCGGCACTGACGGTCTCGGTCGCCTGCGCCTCCAGCGCCCGCGCCTTCCTTGACGCCGCGCATCTCATCACCGCCGGCATCTGTGACGCCGCCGTGGTCGGGGGCGCCGACAGCCTGTGCCGCATGACGTTGCGGGGCTTTACCGCCCTCGATCTGGTGGCACCGGGACCGTCGCGCCCCTGCGACGCGACTCGGGACGGCATTTCGGTGGGCGAGGCCGCGGGCTTCATGCTGCTGGAACGCGCCAGCGACCGGTCCAAGGTCGCGCTGCTTGGCATCGGCGCGACCAGCGACGGCTACCATATCTCCGCCCCCCGGCCGGACGGCGCCGGCGCCGTTGTCGCCATGCGGCAGGCTCTGGCGGCTGCCGGGCTGACGCCCGAGGCCATCGACTACGTCAATCTCCACGGCACCGGCACCCGCGCGAATGACGCCGCCGAGGATCAGGCGATGACCACCGTCTTCGGCTCGGGCACGCCCTGCAGTTCCACCAAGGGCTGGTCCGGCCATACCATGGGCTCCTGCGGCATCCTGGAAGCCGTCATCTCCACAAACTGCCTGAGGGAAGGCTTTATCCCCGGCTGCCTCGGCGTGACGGAAATCGACCCGACGTTTCGCGCCGGCATCGTGACGGAGAACCAGGACCGACCGCTGCGTCATGTCATGAGCAATTCCTTCGGCTTCGGCGGCGCGAACTGCAGCCTCGTCTTCGGCCCCCGCGCTTGAGTCGCGCCTTTATCGCAAGCGTCGGGCTGCGTGGCCCCGGCCTCGCCGGCTGGGCGCAGGGCGCCGCCGTTCTGCGCGGTGACATCGCGCGATCCGAAACCTCGACCGAGATACCGATGACGACTCTGCTGGCACCGAATGAGCGGCGGCGTGCCGGCCTCGTCACGCGCCTCGCCTTGGCGGTGGCGGAGGAGGCGATGACCAACGCCGGCCTGCCGCTGAACGCGGCGCGCGGTGTTTTCGGTAGCGCCAATGGGGATGCGCCGGTCGTGCTGAATTTGCTGGAGGCACTGGCAGAACCCGGTCGGCCGCTATCGCCCACGCAGTTCCACAACTCTGTCCACAACGCGGTCGCCGGCTATTGGTCTATCGCCGCCGACTCCGGCCAGCCCATCACCTGCCTCGGCGGCTATGACGCGACCTTCGGCGTCGCGCTGCTCAAATCCGTCTGCGAAGTCGCGGCCGAGCAAGTGCCGGTGCTGCTCTGCCTGTATGACGTGCCGCTCCCCTGGCCTCTGGCTCTGCCCGTCCCCAATGCGGAGAGTTTCGCGGTGGGGTTCGTACTGCTGCCGGAGCGGCCGGAGCACTGCCTCGGCACCGTCACGCTCGGCTATGCGGCCGAACCCGCTGGGTTTGAGAATGCAGCACCGCGCGGCCCGGGTTTGGCGGCGATGGCACGCGCCAACCCCGCCGCCCTGTCGCTGCGTCTGCTCGAAGCCCTCGCGACGGGCCAGCCGGATCGCTTCGCCCTGCCGATGCTCGACGGTCGGGTCACCGTGGCGGTCGAACCGTGATCACCGGTGACGCTCTGCGCGGCTTGCTTCCCCATGCCGGGGCGATGTGCCTGCTGGAGGAAGTGTCGGACTGGTCGATGGAGGCCATCACCTGCACCACCGCCTCCCACCTGTCGCCCGACAATCCCCTGCGCCGCGCCGGGCAATTGGCCACGCTCTGCGGGGCCGAATATGGCTTGCAGGCTGCCGCCATTCATGGCGCGCTGCGGGATGGCGGCAAGGCGCAGCCGGCCGGCTATCTATCGGGCCTGACGCTCAGCCATATCGGCGTGCCCCGGCTCGATGATCCCGCCTTTGGTCGATTGCAGGTCCAGGCACGGATTGAACTGGCGGATCGGCGCGGCCTGATCTACGGATTTAGCCTGAGCGCGATGGATGGCCTGCTGGTGCTCCAGGGTCGGGGCACGATCCTGTTTGCGCATGAGGAGTGACGCCGTGAGCGATGTCGAAACCTGCGATGTCCTGGTGATCGGTGGCGGTCCGGCCGGTTCCACCGCCGCCGCCCTGCTCGCGTCCAAGGGGCTCGATGTCGTGATGGTCGAGAAGGAGGCGCATCCGCGCTTCCATATCGGCGAATCCCTGCTGCCGAAGAACCTTGAGATCATCGACCGCCTCGGCCTCAGCGAACAGGTCGCCGCCATGGGTGTCTTCAAGCCCGGCGCCGAATTCGTGGATGACGATACCGGCGAAAGCGTCGCCTTCTCCTTCGCGCTGTCCCTCGGCGGCGGCAAGAAGCACGCCTATCAGGTCCGGCGGTCGGAGTTCGACGCCATGCTGTTTACTGAGGCCGAGCGCCGGGGTGCCCGCACCCTTCAGCGGACGCGCGTGACGGCTTTGGAGTTCGATGGCGGGGACGGCCGGGCGCGCGTCACGGCGAGCACCGAGGATGGCGGCGAGAAACACTTCGCGCCGCGCTTTGTGCTGGACGCTTCGGGCCGCGACACCTTCCTCGCCGCCAAGCTCGGCCGCAAGGAATCGAACAAGCTGAACAACACGGCGGCGGTCTATGCGCATTTCCGGGGCGTCACGCCGCGCGACGATGAGCATGAGGGCTATATCACCGTCCATCTCGTCGATAACGGCTGGTTCTGGACCATTCCGCTACCCGATGGCGTCATGAGCGTGGGCTTCGTTGGCACCCAGGCCGCCTTCAAGGCCCGTCACGGCACGATGGAGGCTTTCTTCGATGCGCGATTGGCGGCAAGCCCGACGATCCGCGCCCGCATGCACCGCGCCGAGCGCATTTCCGATGTCGTCGGCACCGGCAACTACTCCTACCGCGTCAGTGACTCCACCGGGCCGAACTACCTGATGATCGGCGATGCCTTCGCCTTCATCGACCCGGTGTTTTCCAGCGGCGTGCTGTTCGCGATGACGGGCGGGGAGATGGGGGCCAATGTCGCCGCCCGTTGGCTGGAGAATCCGGCGGCGGGCCTCGCCATGGCGCGGAAGTCCGAGCGGTCACTGCTGCGCGGCATGAACCGCATCAGTTGGCTGATCTACCGCATTAACGAGCCGGTTCTGCGCGCCATGTTCATGGCGCCGCGCAATACCTTCCGGATGCGGGATGGGCTGATCGCCATGCTCGCTGGCAATCTCGAAGGGGATCGCAACACGCGCCTGCCGGTGCTGGCCTTCAAGGCGACCTATTACGTGATGCTGGCCCTACACCGTCTGGCGCCGAAAGCAGTGGGCCAAGCGCTCAGATCCCCAGCGCCCGCAGAATAATCGGCACCAGGAAGGCCGTCAGCAGGGCGTTCAGCCCCATGGCGACGCCCGCGAAGGTGCCGGCAATCGGGTGCACCTGAAAGGCTCGCGCGGTGCCAATGCCGTGGGAGGCGATCCCCACCGCGAAGCCCCGCGCCCGCCAATCCTTGATGCCCAGCGCATTCATCATCGGCGTCACCACCATGGCGCCAATGATGCCGGTGACGATCACGGCCACCGCCGTCAATGAGGCGTCACCGCCCAAGGACGTCGAAATGCCCATGGCGACGGCGGCGGTGACGGATTTCGGCGCGACCGAGGCCAGGATCGACGCGGGTATGCCAAAGCCGCGCGCGATGAGCACCACCGACAGAATGGCCGTGACGGAGCCGAGGCCGAGCGCCACCAGCATCGGCAGCAGCGACCGCCGGACAAGACTGCGATTCTCATACAGCGGCCAGGCGAGCGCGACCGTCGCCGGGCCGAGCAGGAAATGCACGAACTGTGCGCCGTTGAAATAGACCGGATAAGGCGTGCGGGTGATCAGCAGCAAAGCCGCGATCATGCACACCGCCATCAACACGGGATTGGCGAGCGGATGCCGACCCGTGGCGGCGGCAATGCGGTCGGCCACGGCATAGGACAGCAAGGTCAGCGCCAGCCACAGCAGCGGCGTCTTCGACAGATAGACCCAGAGGGCGAAGGACGGATCGCTCATCTCACACTTGCCCGCCGATATCGTCCGTCGTGAAGAGCTTAGAGGCCACCCGGAAGGCCGCGACGCTGACGAGAAGCGTGATGACCGTGGAGGCCACGATCGCGATCCCGAGGCCGACACCATAGCGTGCCAGCAGATCGAGGCGCTGCACCACGCCGACGCCGGCCGGCACGAAGAGCAAGGACAGGTTCTGCAACAAGCCGCGACAGACACCGGCGAGGGAGCCGTCCCGCGTTTCCCTTGGCACGAAGGGAATGTGATTGCGCAATAGAAGAAGCAGGAACAGCAGCACCATGCCGATTACCGGGCCGGGCACGGGCAGGTTTGTTGCCCGCGCCAAAACCTCCCCCAACAATTGGCAGAGCAGGAGCAGACAAAGGCTGACGACCATGGGACCCTCCCTCCGTCCCAAATGGTAGGGCGGAAGAGCGCAGCGTATTCCGCCAAACGCGGATTGAGATCAATGTCATCCCACCCCGACCAGGACTGAACCATTGAGCCAGAACGACGAACTCGCGCGGGTGAAGGCCCGCATCAAGGCGCTGACCGACCGCACCGTCGCGCGAGGCTGCACCGAGGCCGAGGCCATGGCCGCAGCCGAGATGGCCGGCCGGCTACTGGAACGCTACGCCCTGACGATGAGCGAAATCGACGTCCGGCAGGAACCCTGCGTGCAGGTGGAGGTGCCGCTCGGCGGCACCCGACGGCGCCCAATCGACGCCTGCGTGCCCGCCATCGCCCGCTTCTGCGACTGCAAGGTCTGGCTCGCCCGCGATCCCGTGCAGTCCCACTACGTCTTCTTCGGCTTCGAGACCGATGCCGGTCTCGCCGCCTATCTGTTCGCGGTCATAGATCGCGCCATCCGCACAGAACTCGCCCGCTTCCGGGACAGCGGCACCACGCTGGGCGGCACGGCCCTGCGCCGCGCCATCGGCAGTTTCCAGCACGGCATGGCGGCGCGGGTCGTCGAGCGGCTGGAGGGGATGCATGAGCAGCGCGAAAACGCTGTCGCGGCGCAACGCCCAACCGGCACGGCATTGACCATCGTCCGCCATCAGGTCGTGGAAGATGCGTTTCGCGCGACGAAGGTGCGGCTACAATCGATGCCCGGCCTGACTCAGCGCCGTAACGCTGCCTTCCATGCCGGCCGCGCAGCCGGTGAGCGCGTCAACCTCAACCGCCCCGTCGGCGGTGGCGACACCGCCCGACTGCGGTGACGGAACGCGATTCGCAGCGCAGCCGGGTCTATGCCTGGGAGGATCGGGTCGTGGCCGCCAAGGATCCCAGCCAGATCGCGTTCGCCGCTGCGCAGGGGATGATCGACGCCATCTGGGCGGAGATGGGGTTGCTCTATCCGCCCCGTGCGGCCCCGATGCCGGCCCAGGCGCGGCGGCGCATCGCGGATGCCAATCGCCTCACGCTGCGCTTGCAGGCCACGACGCCGTCATGGTGCCTGCTGCACGAACTCGCCCATGCGATGACGACGACCCATGACGGGGTGTCGGATGGCCATGGGCCGGCGTTCATGGGCGTCTATGTGACGCTGCTCGGACGGTATTTAAGGTTGGACGAGGCGGCTTTGATCCAGAGCGCACGGGATGCGGGCATCCAAGTGACGCCGGACGCAAAGCCGGTCTTCGCGGATGCGTTGATTCGTCATCCACGGGCTTGACCCGTGGATGACGAAAAACCGCCTACGCCGCGCGCTGCGTTGCGCCGACGATCGTGGGCCAAACATCCGCGAGGATCGAAAACGACTGCTTCCGCGCCGCATGGTCGAAGATATTCGCCGTGGCGATCAACTCATTCACGCCGGTCTGAGCCACAAACGCCTCCAGCCCCCGCCGCACCGTCTCGGGCGCGCCGACGCAGGCGTAGCGGAAGGTGCGGCCGAGCGCGGGCCGCGCGAATTGCAGCTCCTCAGACTCTGGGTCGATCGGCGCCGGCAGCTTGCGCGGCTGGCCGGTGCGCAGCGCAATGAAGGCCTGCTCCAGGGATGTGAACAGCCGCTTCGCCTCGGCATCCGTGTCGGCCGCGAAGACGTTGATACAGGCGACGGCATAGGGCGTCGCAAGCTGCTCGGACGGCCGAAAACCGCTGCGATAGATATCCAGCGCCTGCATCAGGGCATCGGGCGCGAAATGGGAGGCGAAGGCGAAGGGCAGCCCGAGATGCGCCGCGAGCTGCGCGCCAAACAAGCTCGACCCCAGGATCCAGATCGGCACATTCAACCCGCGACCGGGAATGGCGCTGATCGCCTGATTCGGCTCACCCGGACCGAAATAGTGCTGCAACTCCATCACGTCGCGCGGAAAGCTGTCGGCGGCGGCATTGATGTCACGCCGCATCGCCTGGGCCGTGATCTGGTCAGCGCCCGGCGCGCGACCCAGACCGAGGTCGATGCGACCGGGATGCAGCGCCGCCAGGGTGCCGAACTGCTCGGCGATCACCAGGGGTGAATGATTGGGCAGCATGATGCCACCGGAACCGACGCGGATGGTGCTGGTGCCGTCCGCCACATAGCCGACGGCGACCGCGGTCGCGGCGCTGGCGATGCCGGGCATATTGTGGTGCTCGGCCAGCCAGAAGCGCTTGAAGCCCAGACCCTCGACGTGGCGCGCAAGGTCCCGCGCGTTGCGAAGCGCCTGGGTGGCGTCGTTGCCCTCGGCAATGGGCGCCAGATCGAGCACGGACAGCGGCAAGCCGGAGGCGGAGAGTAAGGGGGTCATGGCAAACACCTCGATCGTGACAGCTTCAAGCAAATCGGCATGCGCCCCGCAGTCTACAACCGCTTTTGGCCCGAAGGCGACATCAGGGCAGGCCTGTCGCCACCGCGGAAATGGCACAGGCTTTGCATCGATTCCCTGTTGCAACATGCCGCGTTGAGGCGTGCCACGAGCGACGGGGGAACGGGCTCATCATGGAATCGGCTGCCTCGGATGTCGAACTCGTCGCGGTCACCAAGCGGTACGGCAATACGGCTGCGGTCTCGGACATCTCGCTCCGCATTCCCAAGGGCACCTATTGCTGCCTGCTCGGCCCCTCCGGCTGCGGCAAGACCAGCACGCTGCGGATGATCGCGGGGCATGAGGCGATCAGCGACGGGGATGTCATCATCGGCGGCGTCAATGTCGGTGATTTGCCGCCGGTCAAGCGCGGCACCTCGATGATGTTTCAAAGCTACGCCCTATTTCCGCATCTCAATTGCCTCGACAACGTCGCCTTCGGCTTGAAGATGCGTGGCGTCGGCAAGACCGAACGCAGGGCACGCGCCCATGAATTGCTCACCATGGTGCGCATGGACAGCTATGCGACGCGCCTGCCGGCCCAGCTGTCGGGCGGCCAGCAGCAACGCGTGGCGCTGGCCCGCGCGCTGATCACCCGGCCGCAGGTTCTGCTGCTGGATGAGCCCTTGTCGGCGCTCGACCCCTTCCTGCGCGGCCATATGCGCGAGGAGCTGAAGCGGTTGCAGCGGGAATTCGGCATCAGCTTCATCCATGTGACGCATAGCCAGGAGGAGGCGCTGGCCCTCGCCGATCTGGTGGTCGTCATGGATCACGGCCGCATCGTGCAGCATGGCACGCCGCGCGACATTTTCGACGCGCCAGCCACCGCCTTCATCGCCCGTTTCATGGGCGGCCATAACGTGATCGATCAGGACGGCGGCATGATCGCCGTGCGGTCGGACCGCTGCCGCCTGATGCCGGCCACGACGAACGAGGGCTTGGCCGGCGATGTCTCAGCTATCGAGTATCTCGGTGCCACCGTGAAGGTCGTGCTCACCACACCGGCCGGGGGCGAGATCGTCGCGGTCCTGCCCGACGATCGATATTTCGCGGAGCCATTCTCCGTGGGAGATGCGGTGCGCCTCGTCTGGGCGCCGCAGGATCAACACGCGCTTCAATCCTGACCCAGAAAACATCACAGGAGACGGTATGACAAAGACCCCCTCGCTTCCGCGCCGCGCCTTGCTCAAAGGCACGGCCGCCGTTGTCGGCGCCGCCGTCGGTAGTGGCGCGATCACCGGCTTCCCGATGATCTGGGCGCAGAACATCAAGAACATCACCCTCCGCCAGTTCGGCACGGGCGTGTCGAACCTCAATGCCATCGCCGACCGCTGCAAGGCCGAAACCGGCATTACGCTGCAAATGACGGCCATGGACACGGACGCCGCCGCCCAGCGCGCCGTGACGCAGCCGCATAGCTACGACATCGCCGATATCGAGTATTTCACGGTGAAGAAGGTCTTCCCGACCGGCGTTCTGCAGCCGCTCGATATCAAGAAGATCAAGTATTACGACGACATCGTGCCCCTGTTCAAAACCGGCAAGGTGACGCCCACGGCGTCCGTCGGTCAGGGCACGGCCCCTTGCCGCGTCAGCTATGTCGAAGGGGCGTCCTCGACGAAATTTGCACCGGCCCCGACCGAGTGGATGACGCTGATCCCCACCATCTATAATGCCGATACGCTCGGCATCCGCCCCGACCTCGTCGGCAAGCCGATCAAGAACTGGCGTGAGCTGGTCGATCCCGCCTTCAAGGGCAAGGCCGCCATCATCAACATCCCCTCGATCGGCATCATGGACGCCGCCATGACGATCGAAAGCCTGGGCATGATGAAATATGGCGACAAGGGCAATATGACGAAGCCCGAGATCGACAAGACCATCGCCTTCCTCATCCAGCAGAAGAAGGCCGGCCAGTTCCGCGCCTTCTGGAAGAGCTTCGAGGAGAGCGTCGATCTGATGTCCTCGGGTGAGGTCGTCATCCAGTCGATGTGGTCCCCGGCCGTCACGGCCGTGCGCTCCAAGGGCATTCCCTGCGTCTTCCAGCCGCTGGAAGAAGGCTATCGCGGCTGGGGCGGCGGGCTTGGCATCGCCAAGCACCTCACCGGGCTGGAGCGTGATGCGGCCTATGAATACATCAACTGGTACCTGTCCGGCTGGACCGGCGCCTATCTCAATCGACAAGGCTATTACTCTGCCGTTCTGACCACGGCCCAGAAGTTCATGTCGCCCAACGAATGGGGCTATTGGATGGAAGGAAAGGCCGCGACCGCGCCGATCATGAGCCCGGAAGGCGCCCAGATTGCCAAGATTGGCGATTTGCGTGACGGCGGGTCCTATTACGATCGCATCGGTCACATCGCCTGCTGGAATTCGGTCATGGATCAGGACCGTTACCTGATTCAGAAGTGGAATGAGTTCTCCGTCGCGTGAGCGTGACGACAACATCGTCCGGTCGTCTGAAACGCCGAACCGAGGGGGCAAGCCCCCTCGGTTCGTGGCTGCTCGCGGGCCCCATGACACTGGTGCTCGCGATCTTCCTCGTGATCCCAATCCTGATGCTCATCGTGGTGAGCTTCCTCGACTATAATTCGGTGCAGATTCTCTGGAGCTTCGTCATCCAGAACTACATCGACGCGCTGAGTTCCGGCACGACGTACAAGACCTTCGCCGTCACCATCGAATACGCCGTCATCACCTGGCTCATCACCGTGACCGTCGGTTTCTGGATCGCCTACTTTCTCGCCTTCGAGGTCCGCAGCACGACCTGGCAGATGGCTTTGTTCCTGCTGTGTTCGGTGCCTTTCCTGACCTCGAACATCATCCGCACCATTTCATGGATTCCGGCGCTCGGCCGCAACGGCATCGTCAATACGCTGCTGCTGCATCTGCACGTCATCCATCAGCCCCTCACCTTCCTGCTCTATAGCAAGTTCGCCATCATCCTGGCCTTCGTGCATCTCGACACGCTGTTCATGATCACGCCGATCTTCAATTCCATGATGCGCATCGACCGCACGCTGATCGAAGCGGCCCGCGATAATGGCGCCGGCTTCTGGCGCACCATTTCCAACGTCATTCTGCCCCTGTCCAAAAGCGGCATCGGCATCGGCACGATCTTCGTCATTACCCTCGTCATGGGCGATTTCGTGAGCGTCAGCATCATGGGCGGCGGCCAGAGCGCATCCGTCGGCATCATGATTCAGAACGAGATTTCGCTGCTTCAATATCCGGCGGCAGCGGCCAATTCGGTCATTCTCCTCGCCATCGTGCTGATCATGGTCTTCCTGATTCTGCGCGTCATCGACATCCGCAAGGAGCTTTGACATGGGCAGCGAACGGCGCGGCCTGTCCTTCTATATCCTTGCCGTGCTCTTCGCGGTCTTCGTGCTGTTCCTGTATGGGCCGATCGCCACCATCGTCGTGTTGTCCTTTCAAGGACCGAATGGCGGCCTGACTTTCCCGATGAACGGCGTCTCGCTGCATTGGTTCCACGCCCTGTTCCAACAGCAGATGGTGGGGGATTTCGGCGGCGCCGTCACACGGTCGCTCATCCTCGCGCTGATGGTGATGGTCGCGAATGTCGTGCTCGCCGTCGCCGGCGGCATGGCCTTCCGCCGCCGCTTCCGGGGCGCCACGCTGCTGTTCTACCTGGTGATCGCCAGCCTGATCGTGCCGTCCCTTCTCGTCAGCCTCGGCATCGGCTTGTTCTTCAGCCAGATCGGCATCGACCCCGCCTGGTACAGTTCGGCCTTCGGCGCGCAGCTCACCTGGACCCTGCCCTTCGGCCTGCTGATCATGTTCGCCGTGTTCAACCGCTTCAACAAATCCTGGGAGGAGGCAGCGCGGGACCTCGGCGCCGGCCCCTGGCGCAGCTTCTTCCATGTCGTGCTGCCGATCATCCTGCCCGGCGTCGTCGGCATCGCGCTGTTCGGTTTCTCCCTGTCCTATGACGAGTTTCCGCGCACCATGATGACCGCCGGCGACAGCAACACGCTGCCGCTGGAGGTATTTGCGATGACCGCCAATGTCACCACGCCGGTGATCTACGCCCTCGGCACGCTCACCACTGCCTTCTCGGCCATCATCATCGTCGGCGCCTTGACCACCATGGCGATCCTGCGCAAACGCCGGCTGGCACGGGCGATATAGACCCAGGCCGAACGGATCTCACCGATCGCCGTCAGGACGCCGCGACAGAGTGGCGGAGCTGATATTGGATCGGCGTGAAGCTGTCCGCGATCAGACCAGCCTCACCCATACGCTCCATCACGCCGGGATAATCCCGCGCGGTCGCGATCGCCTCGCCGCTCTGCCACTGGGCGTAGTTGACCACGCGGGTACGATCGAGGCTCACATGGAGATTGGCGGAGACGAAGCCGGGAACGTGCCGAATGATCTCATCGGTCGCACGCAGCAAATAGTCCAGCAATGCCTCGGCACGATCCGGCGCGACCAGGTAGGTGTTGATGATCGTGACGGAACTGTCGCCGGGGTCGAGCGTTGTGAGGCGCAGGCCGGCGGTGGGCTCGGTGCTCATGGTGATTTGCCTTGGTATGAGAGCGCTACAGAGTGAAATCGACGACGACCTTGCCGGGGCCGTGACCGGTCCGGGTGCGTTCGATGGCGGCCGGCAGATCGGCGCGGCCGAACACCTCCGCAACCCTGGATTTCAGACGACCGTCGGCAACATCCTGCGCGATCCGCGCCAATGTCTCCGGATCAGGCCGGACCACCATGAATATCCCTCGTGCCCCAGCGGGCGCACGGGCGGTGATGTCAGGGGCGGCGACGCTGACAATGGCGCCGTCTCGCGCAAGCACGCTCCAAGACCGATCGAGCGTCTCTCCACCCACGAGGTCGAGAACCAAATCGACCGTGCCGACCAGATCCTCGAAGCGCTCGGCCCGATAGTCGATCACCGTGTCGGCGCCGAGCTCCGCCACATAATCCCGGCTGGTTGCCGAGGCCGTCGCCCAAACGGTTGCGCCCGCCGCCTTGGCAAATTGCACCGCGAAACCGCCGACGCCACCCGCCGCGCCATGGACCAGCACTGTCATGCCGGGGCGTGGCTCGGCCGCCGCGCGCAGCAACTGCCATGCTGTGGTCGAGGCGATCGGCAAGGACGCCGCCATCACGTCGGACAGCGCATCCGGCGTACGACACAGCGTGTCCTCGTCCACCACGATACTGTCCGCATACATCCCGAGGCGCGGAAAGCCGATCACCCGGTCTCCGACCATGAACCGAGATGCACCTGCACCCAGCGCCATCACGACGCCTGCGAGTTCGCTACCGATCGTCGTCGGGAACTCCAGCGGATAGGCTTGCCGCAGGTAACCCTCGCGCAGCTTCCAGTCGAATGGATTGGCGCCGACGGCCTTGACCGCCACCAGAACCTGACCAGGGCCCGCGGTCGGGATCGGCACGTCATCGAGGTGAAGCACCTCCGGACCGCCATAGGCGTGAATACGATAGGCTTGATTGTCCGGCATGATCTGTCTCCGCTTTCGAGGCCGTAAGCATCGGCTGAGTGAGACATGCGGCTTGGCGGTTCATCGATCCAATGGCATGTTTGCAGAATGTCGATGCAGCAAATCGATCTCACGCGGACCGACTTGAACCTGCTCGTGGTCTTCCAGGCCTTGATGGAGGAGCGCCACGTCGGTCGCGCCGCCGCCCGCCTCTGCCTCTCGCAATCAGCGACGAGCCACGCGCTGGGTCGTTTGCGGGATCTGCTGGCGGACCCGCTGTTTGTCCGACATCCGCGTGGCGTCGAACCCACAATACGGGCGCGGGCCCTCGCCGAACCGATCGCCGAGGCGCTGGCGCGGATGCGGGCGATTGTCACGCCCGCGCTGCCCTTCGACCCCACCCGGCTGCGGCGCAGCTTCAGGATCGCGGCGCATGACTTCTCCGTCTTGACGCTGCTCGTGCCCTTGATGGCCGAACTAAGGACGCGGGCGCCGGGGGTCGATCTGCGAACGTTCCCGGCAAATCCTGAGTCCGCCGTCGCCTTGCTCGACCGGGGGGAACTCGATTTCGCGCTTGGTGCCTATCCTGAGGTGACGTCGCACCGCGTTCAGCGCACGCCGCTGTTTATCGAGTCATTCGTCGGCGCTGTCCGGCTCGGGCATCCGCACCTGCGGCGTGGCCGCATCACATTGCAGGATTTCGCTGACCTTCCGCATGCCCTGGTCTCGCCGGGCGGCGGCACGCATGGCCAGGTCGACGACGTTCTGGCCCCGCTCGGCCTGCGGCGGCACGTCGCTATCACGGTCAACCAATTCCTGACGTTGCCCTTCCTGATCGGCTCGAGCGACATGGTCGGCGTGCTGCCCAAACGGGTGGCCGATCGGATGGCCGAGACCGCAGGCTTGACGATCTTCCCGCTTCCCTTCGACATAGAACCCTTCGCCGTCTGCATGCTGGGCCTGGCGCAACTCGCGGAGCTGCCGGATCTCGCCTGGATCAGATCCCTCCTCCAGGAGGTATCGGCGCTATGAGCGTCCGCTCCCGAAATGCCGAGACCTCGGCGCGAAGCTTTGCGGGCGAGGAGAGCCGGTTTGGATACAAGCACGCACGGGCGATATGGATCGGCGTAGAGGTATGAGCATGGCTGACTACGATTGTGTGGTGCGCGGCGGCACCGTCGTCACCGCGTCGGACGCCTATCGCGCGGATGTCGGCATTCGCGCCGGTCGCATCGCGGCGGTCGGCCAGAACCTGACCGGTGCGCAGACGGTCGATGCCGGCGGGCTGCTGGTGCTGCCGGGCGGCGTCGATACCCATTGCCATATCGAACAGTTGCGCGCCGAGGGCGGCACGGACGAGGAAACCTTCGCCAGCGGCAGCCATGCGGCGCTGCTCGGCGGCACCACCACCGCCATCACCTTCTCGACCCAGTTCAAGGGCCATCCCATCGGCCCAACGCTGGACGCCTATCGCCTGCTCGCCCGCGCATCGGCCATCGATTACAGCTTCCACCAGATCATCACCGACCCGACCGATGCGGTGCTCGCCGAAATCCCCGGCATCGTCGCGCGCGGCATTCGCAGCCTCAAGGTCTTCCTGACCTACGATCCCTTCCACCTCGATGACGGGCAGTATCTGCAAGTCCTCGCCGCCGCCCGCCGCTGCGGTGCGCTCGTCACGGTGCATTGCGAGAATTACGACGCCATCGACTGGCGGTCGAAGGCGCTCATCGCCGATGGCCGCACGGCGCCGAAATACCATGCCTGGTCACGACCGGTGGAAGTGGAGCGGGAAGCCACTTACCGCGCCATCACCCTGGCCGAACTCGTGGATACGCCGATCCAGATCTTCCACGTCTCTTGCGCCGAAGTCGCGAAGGAGATCGCCCGCGCCCAGGCGCGCGGCGTGAAGGTCTGGGCCGAAACCTGCCCGCAATATCTGACGCTGACGGCCGATGACATGGATCGGCCGGGCTTCGAGGGCGCGAAGTTCATGTGCAGCCCGGCGCCACGAGATAAGGCGGCGCAGGCGGGTCTGTGGGACACCATCCGGCGCGGCACCATCGACGTCATCTCGTCAGACCACAGCGGCTTCGGTTTTACGGGCGATCGCGGCAAGCGCATGCACGGCACGGACGTGCCCTTCACGCAAATCCTCAATGGCGTCCCCGGCGTTACCGCGCGGCTGCCGCTGATCTTCAGTGAGGGCGTGGCGACCGGCCGCATCGGCGTCACCGATTTCGTGCGTCTGACGGCCACCCAGCCCGCGCGGCTGTTCGGCCTCACCCGCAAGGGCCGCATCGCGCCCGGTGCCGACGCCGATATCGTGCTGTGGGATCCGCAGCGGCGCGTGACGCTGACCAATGCCGTGATGGGCCATGCCATCGACTACACGCCCTATGAGGGACGCGACGTCACCGGCTGGCCCGAAGCCGTGATGCTACGGGGACAGATGGCGATGCAATCGGGTAAGGTGGTTGCCGCGCCGGGCAGCGGCCGCTTCATCGGTCGCGCGCCCTATGACTTCATTAAGCCGACCGGCCGCCTGCCGAACGGCTTCGACGCCGCCGCCATGGCCATCGGCCCATCCGGAAAGACGATCGTATGAGCCTGATCCGTATCACCGCCGGCGATTTTTCATTCGCCGCACGCTTCGAGGAGACCGCCGCGCCAAAGACAGTCGCGGCCTTCCGCACCATGCTGCCCTATCGCGAATCGCTCATTCATGTGCGGTGGAGCGGCGAGGCCTGCTGGATTCCCATGGGCGATTACGATCTCGGCCTCGGGGCCGAGAATGCCACCAGCTATCCCGCGCCGGGCCATGTCATCCTCTATCCGGGCGGCATCAGCGAAACCGAAATCCTGATTGCCTATGGCCCCTGCTGCTTCGCGAGCAAGGCGGGTCAGCTCGCCGGTAATCATTTCCTGACCATCACCGAAGGTCTCGACGATCTCGCGACTTTGGGTCGCCTCACGCTGCGTCAGGGTGCGCAGCCGATCACCTTCGCCGTGGAATAGTAAAACCGTCATCCACGCATTTGATGCGCGGATGACGGTAAAAAAATTGGTGCGGACGGCGGGGATCGAACCCGCACTCCCATCCGGGAGGCAGATTTTAAGTCTGCTGCGTCTACCGGTTCCGCCACGTCCGCACGCCCTCTATCCTTAGCTGGCGGCGAGGCCCTTGGCGATATCCAACCCCATGCGCAACAGCGTGTCCGTGGCCTCCGGCGTGCTGAAGCCCTGATGCGGCGTCAGCGTCACATTCGGCAGCGTGGCCAGCACGTCACCCTGCACCAGCGGCTCGGAATCGAACACATCCAGCGCCGCATGACGCAGCTGCCCGCTCTTGAGTGCCGCGACCATGGCCGCCGTGTCGATCAAGCCCGCCCGCGCCGTGTTCACCAGAATGGCGCCCGGCCGCATCTGCGCGATATGCGTGGCATCCAGCCGACCGCGCGTCTCCTCCGTCAGCAGCAGATGCATCGACAGCACGTGGCTTTCGGCGAGCAGCGTCTCCACGTCCACGAATTCGACGCCGGTATAGGTGCGTGGCGTGCGGTTCCAGGCGATCACGCGCATGCCGCTGCCGACCGCGATCCGCGCGACCTCGGCCGCGATGCCGCCGAAGCCGAACAGGCCAAGCGTCTTGCCCGTGAGCTGAAGGCCCTCGGCACTCGACCACGCGCCCGCCCGAATATCCCGATCGAGGCGCGCGATATCCCGCGCGGCGGCCCAGATCAGGGCGATGGTATGTTCCGCCACTGCGGTGTCGCCGTAACCGCGAATGGTATGGACGGTGATGCCCAACGCCTCAATCGCCTCGATATCCATGTAGGACCGTGCGCCGGTACCAAGGAAGATGATGTGCTTCAGCCCGTCGCACTGCGCGATGGCCTCGGTCGGCAGGAAGGTGTGGTCGTTGAGCATGAAGTCATGGCCCGAGATCAGGCCGGGTAGCATGTCCGCCGTAATATGCGCGTGCTCATGGACCGTGACCGGCGGATCACCCGCCTCCGACACGCGGGTGAAAACATCGGCCATGCCTCCGCTCGCATCCGCATAGATACCCTTCATGCCGTCTCTCCTGGTCGTTCAGCTCTAAAGTTCAGGTTAGTCCGTCATCCAATTGTCCCGTCATGCTCGGCGAAGGCCTAGCATGACGCGTGGTTGGAAGCGTCAACCTCAACGATCAGCGGCTAGGCTGCGGCCCATGGAGGATTTGAGCAAGCGGTGGCATCGGCTTTTCCTTGACTGTGACGGTGGCTTGCGGTCATGGTTCATTGGACCTGCCGGGTGATAACGCGCTTCCTTCATGTATCACATCAACTCGGGAGCGCCTCGGCCGCCAAGCTCGGCGATACCGGCATCGGCCGATTACACGGTCTCCCCCTTCCCCCCCATCAGATATTACACCTACCCGGAACCGCCGATTGTGGAGGTGCCGCCCGCGCCACCACGCCCGCGCCGCAGGGTGCGCGGTTTCGGCCGGTTGCTATGGTGGGCACTCATGCTCACCGTCTGGGGCGGCCTCGCCATCGCCCTCGTGCTGCTCTGGTTCACCTGGGACATGCCGCGTCCCTCCTCGGCGGTCGGCTCGCTGCGCCGTCCGTCCTTAGTGTTGACGGACCAAACCGGCCGCAGCTTCACCCATTTCGGCGATCTCTCGGGCAGCATCCTGACCTTGCAGACCGTACCGGCGACCCTGCCAGAGGCCTTGGTGGCGGTGGAAGACCGCCGCTTCTGGCAGCATGGCGGACTCGATCTGATCGGCATGGCCCGCGCCGTGGTGGTCGATCTCGTCTCGGGCCGCGTCGTGCAGGGCGGCTCGACGCTGACCCAGCAAGTGGCGAAGACGCTGTTCCTGAGCAATGCCCGCACGCTGCGGCGCAAGGTGCAGGAACTGCTGCTGACGCTGTGGCTGACGCATCATTTCACGCCGAGCGAAATCCTCGAAATCTATCTCAACCGCGTCTATCTCGGCGCCGGCGCCTGGGGCATGGATGCCGCCGCCCAAACCTATTTCGGCATTCCGGCCGCGCAGTTGAACCTCTGGCAATCGGCGATGCTGGCCGGCCTGCCCCGTGCGCCGTCCCGCTTCAATCCTCTTGCGGACCCCGAGGCCGCGACCGCCCGGACCAAGGAAGTGCTCGCCGCCATGGTGCGGTCGGGTGACATCACCCAGGCGCAATCGGATGCCGCGGCGAGCGCGATCAGCTTCGCGCCGCGCGCCGTGGGCGGCGATTACTGGTTCGCCTCTTGGGCGGCGCAGCAGGCCGGGCCGCTGATCCCGGCCGATACAGACTCAAAACTCGCCACCACCTTCGATCCACGTCTGCAAGCGGCAGCCCAGGCCGATCTCGCCGCTTTGCTCGCGGGTCCGGGTGCGGCGGCCAATGCGCATCAGGGCGCGGTCGTGGTGATGGACGCCGCGACCGGCGCCGTCCGCGCCCTGGTGGGCGGTTCCGAGGCCGGGCACAGCTTCTTCAACCGCGCCGTGCTGGCTCGGCGACAGCCCGGCTCCTCCTTCAAGCCCTTCGTCTGGCTCGGCGCGCTGATGCAGGGGATGCACCCCGACGATACGGTGCTGGACGCGCCGATCCACATCGGCAACTGGCATCCGGGCGATTACGAGCATCATTTCCGTGGCCCCGTCAGCCTGTCGACGGGCCTCGCCTTGTCGCTCAATACCGTTTCGGTGCGGCTGATGATCAAGGCGGGCGGCCCGCTTGTGGTGGCCGGCATCGCACGCCAGCTCGGCGTCATGGACCCGCTGCCGAATGACATGACCCTCGCTCTCGGCTCGGGCAGCGTCGGGCTGCTGGAAATGACCGGCGCCTATGCCACCTTCTTCAACGGCGGCCGGCGGGTGACGCCCCATGGCATCACCGCCTTGACGGCAGATGGGCATGACCTGGTGCCGCCACCGCCTGCGGCAGAGCCGGTGATCAGCCCGGAGTTGGCGGGCGAGATGCGCCAGATGCTGGGCGCTGTGGTGGCCTACGGCACCGGCACGGCCGCCGCCATTCCAGGCTATTTTGTCGGCGGCAAAACGGGTACGACGCAGGAAAGCAGGGACGTCTGGTTCATCGGCGGCGTCGATGGCCGCATCATCGGAATCTGGATCGGCAATGACGACAACAGCCCCATGTCGAAGGACACCGCCGGCGGCACTCTGCCGGCGACGCTGTTCCGCCAGATCGCCCTCGCCGTGACCCAGCCGTGATCGGGCGCCGAACGCTGGTGGGTGCCGCCGCTGCTTTCGCAAGCCTGCCGATGATGGCGGCCGAGGCGGAGGATGTCGCGGTCGCCAGTCGCAGTTTCCAAACGAGCGACGGCGTCTCCCTGCATTACCTGGATGCCACGCCGACACGCGGCGGCAATCCGCATCACGTTCTGGTCCTGGTGCCCGGCTGGACCATGCCGGCTTGGATCTTTGGGCCGCAGATTCTGTATTTCGCCCGCTTCTGCAGGGTGATCGCCTTCGATCCGCGCGGCCAAGGCGATTCCGAAGTGCCCGCCTTCGGCTATACCGCGGGCCGTCGAGGCCAAGATATCGCTGAGCTTCTCGCAGCCCTCCGCGTGCCGAAGGTGGTGCTGCTCGGCTGGTCCCTCGGCGTATTGGATAGCCTCGCCTTTGTCGCCTCCCATGGCGGCAGCCAGCTCTCCGGCCTCGTGCTGATCGACAATTCGGTCGGTGAGTTGCCGGCGCCCCACGCCGAACCCGTGACCCCGCGACGCCGCCATCAGCGGCCGGCGCCCTACCCCGTCACAATGAACGCCTTCGTGCGCGGCATGTTCCATACGCCGCAGCGCGAGGACTATCTCGAACGTCTGGTGCGCACGTGCCTGATCACGCCCGAATCCGCTGCGCGGGCGCTGCTGAACTATCAGGTGCCGCGCACCGTCTGGCATGACGCGGTCTATGCTGCGGGCGTTCCGATCCTCTATTGCGTACGCCCTGGGCTTGCGGGCCAGGCCGGTAATCTGGCGCGCAACGATCCGCAGGCTGAAAGCGTCATTTTCCCAACCGCCGGCCATGCCCTGTTCGTGGATGACGCCGGTCGCTTCAATGCGGTGCTCGCGCAATTCCTTCGCCAAAGAATTTGGACGTGATGGCCCTTCTTCCGCTGCTTCTCGTCTCCCTCGCCTCGACGGGGATCGAGATCGCGCTCACCCGCTACTTCGCCGTCGCCTCCTGGTCCGAATACGGATACTGGGTGATTTCCATCGTCATGGCGGGTTTCGCGCTGAGCGGCGTCTTCGTGGCCCTCGCGCGGGACTGGCTGGAACGGCATGCGGCCTGGCTCACCGCCTTCCTGCCGGCGGCGCTGATCGTCACGGCCGCAGCAGGCTATGCCCTGGTGATCCGCAATCCGTTCAATCCGCTGCAATTGCAGAATCCGGTCACGATCGCGCCGCAGATCCTGTTCATCGGCCTCTATTATGTCGAGCTGCTGCCCTTCTTCTTCCTCACCGGCATCTTCATCAGCCTCACGTTCGTGACCCGCCCGACGCAGACCACGCGCGTCTATGCCTTCGATCTCTGTGGTGCCGGCCTCGGCGCTCTGCTGACGCTGGCGCTCATGGCCGCCCTCCACCCGTTCCGACTGCTACCCGCGCTGCTAGTGCCTTTGGCGGCGATGGCGCTGTTCGTGCCGCGCTCCGCGCATCGGGCACTCGCCCTGGTCGCGGCCGCGCTCTGCCTGATCGGCGGCGAGGCTGTGTTGATCGGCGGCGATGTCGCGGCCTTCAACCAGTTCAAGCCGATCTACGCCCCGCTGCATACGCCGGGCGCCGTGGTCGCGCGGCAAACGCTGTCGCCTCGCGGCGTCTATACCCTGCTCGACGACTTTACCGAGCGTGTCGACACCGACCTGTCGAACGACAGCGCCATGATCAACATCCCAAGCCCGCCGCGCACCCTCGGCCTGTATCGGGACGGATCGCGCATCGCCGCCATTCCGAAGCCGGGCCCGCTCGATGCGCGCTATGCGCCCGGCACGCTCGCCGCCGCGCCCTATCTGCTGCTGAAACAGCCCCGCGTGCTGCTGCTCGGCAATGCCGGCGGCTGGGCGGCAGCCCAGGCCCGCGTTCTAGGGGCCGGCTCCATACTCGCCGATGAGCCCGATCCGGTCTTGAACGCGATGCTGACGCCGCAGCCGGGCGTGACGATCGCCGCCGCCAGCCCGCTCGCTCTGGCCCGCAGTGCCGCCCCCGGAAGCCTCGACCTGATCGAACTGTCGGATGGCTTTCTGGCCGCCGACCCCGCCAATACCACCGCCTTCACCAGCGGCGCGATCGCCGCCTACCTGGGCGTACTGAGCCCCCAGGGCATGATCTCGATCCCGGTCTCGATCCGCGATTTCCCGGTCTATGCCCTGCGCATGCTGGCGACGGTCCGCGCCGGCCTTCTCCATGCCGGCGTCGCGGATCCGGCGGCGCATGTCATGGTCTACCGCTCCGCCTGGAACGTGCGCATTCTGGTCGCCGCCCGGCCCTGGGACGCGGCGCGCATCAAGACCGTCGCGAAGTTCTGCGACGACCGCTCCTTCGACATGTCCTTCTATCCCGGCATCGACGTCGTCGCCCTGCGCACCAATATCTACAACGACCTGCCGGCGATCTCCTTCTCCAAGGGCGAGGTGGAGGACAGCACCACCGCGGACGACTCGATCGCCGATGAAGCGGTCGCGGTGCTGGCCGGCCAGCCGACCCAATCGGCGGCGGAGTTCGACTTGCGGCCACAGACGCTCGATCGGCCGATGTTCTACGACATCCTGCGTCTCGATCATCTCGGCACCATTCTGAAACGGCTGGAGATCCTGCCGCAGCAGGAGCTGGGGCCGCTGATCAACCTCGCCGTTCTCGGCCAGGCGCTGCTCATCGCCGTTGTCGTGCTGCTGCTGCCGCTGGCCGCATCGCGGCGCATCGGCACCCAGGGCGCGCCGATGCGCCGCGCCTTGCTGTATTTTCCCGCCCTAGGCCTCGGCTATCTGTTCGTGGAGATCGCGCTGATCGGCGAGGCGAGCCTCTACCTCGACGACGTCACCACAGCCTTCGCGCTCGTGCTGAGCGGCATGCTGATCTTCTCGGGTCTCGGCAGCATGGCCGCGAGCCACCGGTGGCTACGCCGGGCCTGGCCCGCGATCCTCGGCCTTCTCATCCTCAGCCTGGTGTTGTTGCCGAGGATCATCCTCGCCACCATCGGCTGGCCGCTGCCTGTCCGCTTGGGGCTTCTGGCGCTGTTGCTGGCGCCGCTATCCTTCGTGCTGGGCATGCCCTTTCCCATGGGCCTCGCCGAGGCCGCGAAGAAGGGGCGCGGCTTCCTGCCCTGGGCCTGGGCGCTGAACGGCGCCTTTTCGGTGATCGCGACGCCGCTGGCCAACCTTATCGCGACGGAGGTTGGGTTCCGCTTTCTGATCGGCGGGGCCGCCATCCTATATGGTCTCGCCTGGGTCAGCTTCCCGGCACTTGTCCCCGCCCGCGCCTGGTTCGGTATCGCGACACCGCGAACACGCAAAGCATCCCCGGTGTAGGGGTTAGGCAGCCAGGCACCGTCATCCGCGCACTTGATGCGCGAATCCATGGGCGCCGTCGCCAAGGAAGATGGATCCACGGGTCAAGCCCGTGGATGACGATTGGGATTTGGGCTGCGGATCGACGTAACCCTTCCGTCTTAACCCTGCGGCAACGGCCGCCCCTTCGTCTCCGCCATCATCGCCATCGCCGCCACACCCACGATCCCCGAACCGATCATGTACCAGGCTGGCGCCAGCGGGTCGTGGCTGACGCCGATCAACCAGGTCAGCACGAATTGCGTCGTGCCGCCGAAGACCGTCACCGCAAAGGCATAGGCCGTGGACAGGCCCGAGGCGCGGACGCTTTCGGGCAGGCTTTCCGGCACCGCGACGATGACGGCGGCACTGCTCAGCGATCCCAGCGCCGACATCAGCCCGGTCGTGAACAGCAGAGTCGTCAAGGACGCGTGGCCGTTCAGAAAGAGGAAGGCCGGGTAGATCGCGATGATCAGCACAATGCGCGGCAGCAGCATTACGATCTTCCGCCCATAGAGATCGGCGAGCCAACCGCCCAGCAGGGCGAAGACCAGCGTGGTGATGCCGCCGATCAGTGGGGCGGTGATGGCTGTCGGCGTATGAAGATGCAGCGCTGTCTCGGCATAGGTCGTCATATACAGACCGACATAGGTCGAGATGGTGCTGGTCATGATCGCCAGCAGGGCCAACAACAGCGGCACCGGATGGTTACTAAGCAGCCGCTTCAGCACCTGCCAACCGCTATCCCGCTTCACCCTGTCGCTGATCTGCGCCGTTTCCGGCAGGCGGCGGCGGATATAGAGGCCACCCGGCACGATCAGGAGGCCGAGGAGCAAGGCGATCCGCCAGCCCCATGCGGTCATCACCGTGCCCGACAGCAGATGCGACAGCGTGAAGCCGACGATGCCGGCGGTGAGCAGAGACGCACCCTGGCTGGCGATCTGCCAGCTCGCCAGCCGCCCGCGCCGATCGTCGGGCGCGATTTCTATGAGATAGGCCGTGGCGGGCCCCACCTCACCGCCTAGGGCGAAGCCCTGAAGCAGGCGCGCGGCCACCACCAGGATGGGCGCGGCATAGCCGATGGCGGCGAAGGACGGCGTCAGCGCCAGGATCAGCATCCCGAGCGCCATCAGCGTGATGGTCAGCATCATCGCCGGCTTGCGGCCGCGGTGGTCGGCGAAGGCACCGATCACCAGACCACCGAGCGGCCGCGTGACGAAACCGACACCGAAGGTCGCGACGGAGATCAGCAGGCTGACCACCGGGTCATGGCTCGGGAAGAAGGTCTTGCCGATCGCCACGGCAAAGAAGGCGTAGGTCGTGAAATCGTAGAATTCCAGGGCGTTGCCCAGGATGCAGGCGAAGACGATCTCCTTGGAGGGCGCGGGCTTTACGGTCATCGTCGAACTCCCCGCGCGATCGTCGCTGCCGTGAAACCTGGGCCAAGCGCCGGACGACGGCAAGCCGAGATTGCGCCTCACTCCCACATCTGGCAGTGGCTTGGCGGACACTCCCCATCATGTAGTGATCGCCACGGAAAATCGTTGACCTTTCCCCGACCGGGCGGTACCCGTTTGGCGTGACAAACGTCTCCCGCATCCGCCCCAATCTTCGAGTCCGTGGCCGGTCTTTCATGGCCTTCGTGCTGTCGCCCGATGCGCCGCTGCGCGATTGGCTCGGCGAACTCGACGCCCAGATCGAACGTTCGGCGACCTTCTTTGCCGGTCGCCCCATCGTGGTCGATCTTTCCTCGATTCCCCAGAACGACCCCGATCTGTCGACGCTGTTCGATGAGCTTCGCAACCGTGGCATTCGCGTCATCGGTGCCGAGGGCGCGGATGGGCTGACGCCCGCAGTGCAAGCCGTCGGCGGTCCCTTGATCGGCGGCCGGCCGCTTGGTCTGTATGAAGTGCCGGATGACCCACCGGATGCGCCGCCACCGCCCGAGCCGACATCAATGACGCTGGATCAGCCGGTGCGGTCCGGCCAGACGATTCTGTTTCCGCAAGGTGACCTCACCGTCAATGGCTCGGTCGCCTCGGGCGCCGAGATCATGGCGGGCGGCTCGATACATGTGTACGGTGTGTTGCGCGGTCGGGCGATCGCCGGCGTCACGGGCAATCAGCAGGCCCGGATCTTTTGCCGAAAGCTCGAAGCCGAACTCATTTCGATCGACGGACTCTACATGACCGCCGAGGATATGGAGACCTTTCGGGGCCGCTCCATCCAGGCGCGGCTCGAAGGTTCCTCGATCATCATTACCGAAATTAGCTAGTGGAGCTCCACAAGAGCGCTCGCTCAATCGGCACGAACGAAGACGTTAGGGGTTAAGGATGGCCAAGGTTCTGGTGGTGACTTCCGGCAAGGGCGGTGTTGGGAAGACGACATCCACGGCGGCCCTCGGCGCGGCGCTCGCGCAGTCCGGACAGAAGGTCGTGGTCGTGGATTTCGACGTCGGCTTGCGCAACCTCGACATCGTCATGGGCGCCGAACGTCGTGTCGTCTTCGACATGATCAATGTCATCCAGGGTGAGGCCAAGCTGTCCCAGGCGCTGATCCGCGACAAGCGAATCGAGTCGCTATCGATCCTTCCGGCATCGCAGACGCGCGACAAGGATGCGCTGACCAGCGAAGGCGTCGAGAAGATCATCGCCGAGCTGCGCACTATGTTCGACTGGGTGATCTGTGACAGTCCGGCCGGCATTGAGCGCGGCGCCAGCCTCGCCATGCATCACGCCGATGTCGCGGTCATCGTGACCAATCCCGAAGTCTCCTCCGTGCGCGACAGCGACCGCATCATCGGTCTGCTCGATAGCAAGACCGACAAGGCGGAGAAGGGTGAGCGCATCGAAAAGCATCTGCTGCTGACGCGCTATGACCCGGTGCGCGCGGCGCGTGGCGATATGCTGAAGACTGAGGATGTGCTCGAGATCCTGTCGATCCCCTTGCTCGGCATCATTCCCGAAAGCCCGGAAGTTCTGCGCGCCTCCAACCTCGGCACGCCGGTTGTGCTCAGCAATCCCGATGCCGCACCGTCGCGCGCTTATCTCGACGCCGCGCGTCGCTTGATGGGCGAAGAGGTGCCGATGACAGTGCCGGGTGAAAAGCGCAGCCTGATGACGAAGCTGTTCGGGCGGAGGGTCGCATGAGCCTGTTCGGCTTCCTCAGTCGTAAACCGACAGCGAATATCGCGCGCGATCGCCTGCAAATCCTGCTGGCCCATGAACGCGCCTCCTTCGGTAGCAACGGCGACCTCATCGCCATTCTGCAGGAGGAGATCCTGGCGGTCATCGCCAAGCACGTCGCGGTCGATCGGGACAAGGTTCAGGTGAAACTCGATCGTGGCGATTCCTTCTCAACGCTGGAGATCGGGGTTGAGATTCCACCCGGCCTGGCCGAACGCCAGCTCGCCGCCAAACGGGCGACGCTCCGCGCCTCCTGAGCGGCCTTCGCCGGAGGACGGCCGATGAGCGTGCTGCATGAAACCGACACCCGGGCATCCGCACCGCCGATCACGACCTTCGGGCCGGATTTCCCCTTCGCCTATGACGATTGGCTGTCCCATGCGGCCGGCCTCGGCCAACTGCCGGCGGCGGCCCATGGCACCGAGGTCGCCATCATCGGCGCCGGACTTTCAGGCATCATCGCCGCCCATGAGCTGATGAAGCTCGGCCTCCGTCCCGTCGTCTATGAGGCCGGGCGCATCGGCGGCCGATTGCGGTCGGAACCCTTCCATGGTGCGGAGGGCGTGATCGCTGAACTCGGCGGCATGCGCTTTCCGGTCTCCTCCACCGGCCTGTACCATTATATCGACGCCGTCGGCCTCGAGACCAAACCTTTCCCCAATCCGCTCGACGCCGCGACACCCTCGACGCTGATCGATCTCGAAGGCGAGCAGGTCTATGTCGAAGGCGCAGGCGCCCTGCCGCCGCTGCTGCGGGAAGTGTCCGACGCCTGGACCGAAGCGTTGGAGGTGGGGGCGGATTTCAAAGCCCTTCAGAACGCCGTCCGGCTGCGCGATGTGTCCACGCTGAAGGCGATCTGGAATCGCCTTGTGCCCCTGTGGGATGAGCGGACCTTTTATGATTTCATCGCATCCTCGGCGTCTTTTGCCAAAAAGTCATTTCGTCATCGCGAGATTTTCGGCCAGGTGGGATTCGGCACGGGCGGTTGGGACAGCGATTTCCCGAATTCGATGCTGGAGATTCTCCGCGTCGTCGTGACGGCGCAGGATGATCACCAGCGGATGATCGTGGGCGGCGCCGAGCAACTGCCCCGCAAACTCTGGCGCCTGGCGCCCAAGACTCTCGCGCATTGGCCGCGCGGCACCTCTGTCGCCTCGCTGCATGGCGGCGCGCCACGCCCCGGCGTCACCCGCATCGCGCGGGAGAGTGACGGTCGGCTGGCGCTAACCGATCGCTGGGGTGATACCCGACGCTATGGGGCCGTGATTTCGACCTGCCATTCCTGGCTGCTGACGACGCAGATCGATTGCGACGAGAGCTTGTTCTCCCAAAAGCTGTGGATGGCGCTGGATCGCACCCGCTATATGCAGTCCTCCAAAACCTTCGTGATGGTGGATAGACCTTTTTGGACCGACCGGGATGCTGCCACCGGGCGGCATGTCATGAGCATGACGCTGACGGATCGTATCACACGCGGAACCTATCTTTTCGACAATGGACCCGATCGGCCGTCGGTCATCTGCCTGTCCTATTCCTGGATGACGGATGCGATGAAGGTGCTCCCCCTGGATGCCGATAAGCGGGTGCGCCTGATGCTGAACGCGCTGCGTCAGATCTACCCCAAGGTCGATATCGCCTCTCATATCATCGGCGACCCCATCACCGTTTCATGGGAGAGCGACCCGAACTTCCTGGGCGCCTTCAAGGGCGCCCTGCCGGGCCATTACCGCTACAACCGGCGCATGTTCTGCCAGTTCATGCAGGATGGAATGCCGGCGGCGGAGCGGGGTCTGTTCTTGGCCGGGGACGGCATTTCCTTCACCCCCGCCTGGGCGGAAGGCGCTGTACAAACCGCTCTCAATGCGGTCTGGGGCGTGCTACACCATTTCGGTGGCGCAACGCATCTAGACAATCCAGGACCGGGCGATGGTTTCGATCGACTGGCACCCATCGCACTACCGGATTGATGATGATCGAACGATCATAATAGTGCTGTCGATCTTAGCGCTGCCACAGTCTTCCGCTATGGTTTCCTGAATACCTGGGGCAACGACGCATGGATCAAGGTTTTTTGGCGCCTGACGATATTCTGCCTTCGCCCATGGAAGGCCGGGATCTGCGTCGGGTCGGCATTCATCCCGATCATTGGCAGCCCATGGCATGGTCCAAGGACCTGAAAGCCGGCAAGACGCTCGCCGTTAAATTCGCGGGCGATCCGATCGTTCTGGTGCGCCCCAAGGATGCGACAAAGCCCGTTTTCGCTTTGGCCGATCGCTGTGCCCATCGCCAGGTGCCGCTCAGCCAAGGCACGGTCGAGGGCTGCGCCATCCGCTGCGGCTATCACGGCTGGGCCTATGCCGATGACGGCAAATGCACGGACGTGCCCTATCTCGGCAAGGACAAGCTGCCGAACGGCGTGCGCGCCTATCCCTGCCGGGAGGCTGAGGGCCTGATCTTCGTCTTCCCAGGCGATCCGGCACTCGTGGATCGGGTGCCCTTCCCGGCGCTCGGCTCCGTCGCCAACCCCGCTTACAAAACCCGGCGCTTCGGCCGCATGGTCGGCTGCCATTACAGCTTCATGCATGAGAACCTGATGGACATGAATCATCAGTTCCTGCACCGCAAGCAGATGGGCCAGATGCGGCCCCGCTTCCTGGGCCAGGCGCGGGGCGAGGATTGGGTGGAGGCGCGCTACAGCTTCGCCCGAACCGGCGGCAAGCAGCCCTGGGGCGAGGCCGCGATTTTCGGCCAGATGCGCGGCGCGGAGCGGGAGGATTCGGACAAGGATGTCATGACCATCCGCACCGAATATCCCTACCAGACCTTGCGTATCCGGACCAAGGACGAGACGCCGGTCATGGATCTCTGGATCACCTATGTTCCGCAGGACCGTGAGCAGCGCCAGAACCGCGTCTTCGGCCTATTGTCGATCCACAAGCCCAAGATTCCCGGCATTCTGGAAGCCGCCTGGCCGCTGCTGGTGATCTTCACCGAGCGCATCTTCAAGGAAGACCGCGAGATCGTGGAGCAGGAACAGGCGGCGCATGACGCGCAGGGCGGCGATTGGAACCAGGAAGTGTTCCCTGTTATCCGCAACCTACGCTCGCTGTTGATGGAGCGCGGCACGGCGCAGGACCTGCCAATTCACCGGCCGGCGTAGGGGCTATCGGCGGATAACGCTGCGCTCATCCGCCCTACATCCAGCGTCGTAGGGTGGATGAGCGAAGCGCTATCCACCACGAGGCGATATCGGTCACAGCATCGCGTCGGGCAAATCCCGCGCCTGGTGGATGACGCGAAGAATGAGCGGAGGCTTCGCCTCGGCGTCATAAACAAACACGTATTGAAATCCCCGGAGCGGCCAGAAGCGGTAGGGTGCGGGCGCGAGATCCGGCCGCAGGCGCCCGAGGCGGGGATTTTCGGCAAGCAACTTCGCTGCCCCGATCGCAAGCGTTATGAGCGTATCTGCAGCATCAGGGTTGTCGTGCGCGATCCAGGCTGCAGCCTCGTCCAATTCGGCGAGGGCGCGTCTTGAAAATCCCCGAAGCGTCAGCCGCGGCGGGATCGCGCCCCGGCGACGGTTGTCCGAAGCTTCGCTTCGACCTCTTCTAGAGTGTGATAGCCGTGGCTCTCAGTATCGGCCCGCGCTTCCTCCAGGGACGCCACGAAGGCCGCACGCCGCGCCTCAGCCGCGCGCAGCATCACGAGGGCGGACTCCAAGACCTCCGTCATGTCGCCGAACCGGCCGCTGCTGACGCAGCCCTCGGCGAAACGCTCAAGCTCGGGGCTGAGATCGACCATCGTGCTCATGGCGGCATCATAGCAAAACTGCCCCCGTCGCCGCCACATCCAGTTGGGCCACCGCCCAGTCGCCGGCTTCGGCTAGTACCAGGTCAGGCTCGTGGCTCAGGCGTTCCGCCTCCGGCCGCAAAGCCGCGTCACCCGAGTTCCCAATGGCGATCGCCACGTTGCGCAAAAACCGGTCTCGCCCGATGCGCTTGATCGGCGATCCCGCAAACAGCGCGCGGAACGCCGCATCATCCAGCCGCGACAGTTCGGCCAGGCGTGGCGCCTCCAGATCGGCGCGGGCGGCAAGCTTCGCCTCCCGTCCCGCCACCGCGAAGCGGTTCCAGGGACAGACCGCGAGGCAGTCGTCGCAGCCATAAATGCGATTGCCCATGGCCCGACGAAACTCGACGGGGATCGGGCCGGCATGCTCAATCGTCAGATAGCTGATGCAGCGCGTCGCCTCCAATCGATACGGCACCGGAATCGCATCTGTCGGGCAAGCCGCCATACAGCGCGCGCAGGTGCCGCACCGGTCGGCATGCGGCGTATCCGGCGGCAGATCGAGCGTGGTGAAAATCTCCCCCAGGAACAGCCAGGAGCCATGAGCGCGGGAGACGAGGTTGCTGTGCTTGCCCTGCCAGCCGAGGCCGGCGCGCTGGGCCAGCGGCTTCTCCATCACGGGTGCTGTATCGACGAAGACCTTCACCTGCCCGCCCGGCGCGCGCGAGACAATGAACTGCGCCAGATGCTTGAGTTTGCCCTTGATGACGTCGTGATAATCGCGATGCCGCGCATAGACCGAGACATTGCCCCGGCCCGGCATGCCCACCGTCGCCAGCGCATCGCCCGGCGGCGCGTAGCTCATCCCCAGGGCAATGACGCTGCGCACCTCCGGCCACAGCACCTGAGGGTCCGCCCGCTCGTCGGCCCGTGCCTCCAGCCAGCCCATCTCGCCATGATGACCGGCGGCAAGGAACTCGCGTAGCCGGGCGCCGGTCTCGGGGCTCAGCCGCGCCTCGGAAAACCCCACCGCATCGAAGCCGAGCGCCGTCGCCTTCGCGCGGATCTCGTCCCCCATGGCGGCGGCGGGCGTCATCCCCGACCGCGATAGGTCGGCACGCCCTGGTCGGGCAGGAAGACCCCGGCCGGCGGCGCGGCGCTCTGCCAGAAGACATCGATGGGAATGCCGCCGCGCGGATACCAATAGGCGCCGATCCGCAGCCAGCGGGGCGCCAGCAAGTCCGTCAGGCGTCCGGCGATCATCATGGTGCAGCCCTCATGGAAGGCGCCGTGATTGCGAAAGCTGGTGAGGAACAGTTTCAGCGACTTGCTCTCCACCAGCCATTCGCCGGGGATATAGTCGATGACGATATGGGCGAAATCCGGCTGCCCCGTCATGGGACAGAGGGAGGTGAATTCCGGCGCCGTGAACCGCACGACGTAATCCAGGCCCTGGGCCGGAGCGGGCACCCGCTCCAAGACAGCGTCTTCTGGACGATCGGCAGGCCGCGCAGCCTGGCCGAGCTGCGTCAGGCCTTCATAAGTCTCAGTCATGGCATATCTCCTTCGGCCCAGCCGGCGCGCACAGCCTCACTATAGGCCGCCAGCCGACCATCAATGATGGCGGCGCGCGCGCCCGCCACAACCGATTGGTAATAGGTCAGATTGTGCCAGGTCAGCAGCATTGGCCCCAGCATCTCGTCGGCGCGGAACAGGTGGTGCAGATAGCCGCGCGCATGGCGGCGGCAGCCGAGGCAGGTGCAGCCGGGATCGAGCGGACCGGTTTCGGCCGCGAAGCGCGCATTGCGCAGGTTCATCACCCCGCGGGAGGTATAGGCGCGGCCGGTGCGGCCAGCGCGCGTCGGCATGACGCAGTCGAACATATCGATGCCCCGCGCGATGGAACCGAGCAGATCGTCCGGCGTGCCAACGCCCATCAAATACCGCGGCTTATCCGCCGGCATGAGGTCGCCCGTCGCCTCGATCATGGCGAACATCATCGCCTGCCCTTCGCCCACGGCGAGACCACCCAGGGCATAGCCCTCGAAGCCGATCTCCATCAGCGCCGCGATGGATTGGCGACGAAGGTCGGGGAAGACGCTGCCCTGCACGATGCCGAACAGCCCGTAGCCAGGCCGCGCGACGAAGGCCGCGCGGGACAACGCCGCCCAACGCATCGACATGTCCATAGAAGACCGCGCCTGATCCTCGGTCACCGGAAAGGGCGGGCACTCGTCAAGCACCATGGTGATGGTGGCGTCCAGCTTGTGCTGAATCTCGACCGAAATCGCCGGCGTCAGCCGGTGGCGGCTGCCGTCGAGATGGGATTGGAAGGTCACGCCGTCGGCGTCGAGCTTCCGCAGGCCACTGAGGGACATGACCTGGAAGCCGCCGCTATCGGTCAGGATCGGTCCTGGCCAATCCATCATCCGGTGCAAGCCGCCGAGCTCGGCCACGCGATCGGCGCCGGGGCGCAGCATGAGGTGATAGGTATTGCCAAGCACGATGCCGGCGCCTGTTTCGCGCACCGCATCGGCGGTCATCGCCTTCACCGTCGCGGCCGTGCCGACGGGCATGAAGGTCGGCGTCGGCACATCGCCATGGGCGGTGCGCAGCGTGCCGGCGCGCGCTGCGCCATCGGTCGCGGCCGGGGTCCAGGTCAGGCTCATGAGGAAGGTTCCAGCAGGCAGGCATCGCCATAGGAGAAGAAGCGATAACCGTCTGCGATCGCATGGGCATAGGCGGCACGCATCGTCTCAAGCCCCGAGAAGGCCGCGACGAGCATGAACAGCGTCGAGCGCGGCAGGTGAAAATTGGTCATCAGCCGGTCCACAGCCCGGAAACGATAGCCGGGGGTGATGAAGATGGCGGTATCACCGGCGAAGGCATGCACCCGGCCAGCCGCATCGGCGGCGCTCTCCAGCAGGCGCAAGCTGGTGGTGCCGACCGCGACGACGCGGCCACCGGCGGCGCGGGCCTGGTTGATCGCCGCCGCCGCCTCGGCCGACACCACCCCGCGCTCGGCATGCATGCGGTGCTCGGACACATCCTCCACGCGGACCGGCAGGAAGGTGCCGACACCGACATGCAGGGTCACCGTCGCGCGATGAACGCCCCGCGCATCCAGAGCCGCGAGCAGCGCGGGCGTGAAATGGAGCCCGGCCGTCGGCGCCGCGACGGCACCGGCGGGATTGGCGAAGACGGTCTGATAATCCTCGGCATCCTCGGGGCGTGGCCCGTCGGGGCGGGTGATATAGGGCGGCAGCGCCAGGGCACCCGCTTGATCGAGCGCGCGCACAAAAGCCTCACCCTCCCGATCGAACTGCAGCGCCACGCTGCCATCGGCGCGACGCTCCACCACCGTCGCGGTCAGGTCCGCACCCTCGAAGCACAGATCATCGCCGGGCTGCAGCCGGCGCGCATTCTTCGCCAGCGCCTGCCAGGTGCCATCGGCCAAGGGCCGGTCGAGCGTAATGCCAACGCGCGCCCCACGCCGTGTCGCGGCAAGCTGGGCGGGAATGACGCGGGTGTCGTTGGAGACGAGGATATCGCCCGGTGACAGCAGGCCCGGCAGATCCCGCACGATCAGATCCGTCAGTCGATCCTGCGTGACATGCAGCAGCCGCGCAGAGTCGCGCGGTCGGGCCGGATGCTGGGCGATGGCGCCGTCCGGCAGCTCAAAATCGAAATCGGACAGCCGCAAGGATTTAATCGTCGTGCAGGTAGGACGAGACTTCGATCAGGTTGCCATCGGGGTCGCGGCAATAGACCGAGCTGATGGGGCCGAAGGCGCCGGCGCGGTTCACCGGTCCCAATTCGACCGTCACGCCGCAGTCGCGCAGATGATCCATGATCTCGTCCGTGCCTACGGCCGCGATGAAGCACACATCGGCGGTGCCAGGGGCGGCAGCGCGCGCATGCGGCTTCACCTCCTCCCCGCGCTGATGGAGGTTGATCTTCTGGCCCCCGAATTTCAGCGCGGTGCGCCGCTCGGTGCCGAATTCCTCACGCTCCATGCCCAGCACGCGCTGATACCAGGATGCGGAGGTTTCGATCTCCGCGCAGGTGAGGACGATGTGGTCGATCCGGTCGACGGTAAAGCGCATGGCTCAGCCTTATGATGCGGATGCCGGCGGGCCGGCGTCCCTGCGCCATAGACCAAACGCGCATCGGTGGGAACGGAGTTAGTCTTTCGGCGGCGCCCGACGCCGAAACGCGTCCAGGCTCACGACCTGGGGCGTTGGGTCCGGTGCCTCGCCCTCCGGTGCCGGCTCGACCGCGTCGGCGACTTCCTCGACCACAGGCTCTTCCTCCGCCGAGTCCAAAACCTGCATCCGCAAGCCGAAGCGAACATGCGGATCGGCGAAGCCGACGATGGCACCCATCGGAATGACAAGGGTCGAGGGGATGCCCGAGAAAGATAGGCCAACGGTCAGGATGTCGTCCTCGATCTTGAGGTCCCAGAACTGATGCTGGAGCACGATGGTCATCTCTTCCGGATATTGCGCGGAGAGGCGTGCCGGCACATGGACGCCCGAATAATTCGTGCGGAAGGTAATGTAGAAATGGTGATCCCCCGGCAGCCCGTTGCTGCCCGCGAAGTCGATCGCCCGCTTGACGACCTGACGCTGAGCCTCTTCGAGCCAGGAGTCGTAGGGAATCAGGCTTTCGGGCGGTTCGCTGGTCTCGTCGGTCACTCACGCTTCTCCGATTGCGGCGCCATCGCCGCGCAACCCGTGCTCGGGCCCTGTCATGAACATCCCAAGAACCGGGGACATTCCAGAGGCGGGGCATAGCGCGTCGGGCGCGTCCGCGCAAAGACGGATTGCGGTATGCGAGACTTTGTCTGGATTTCAATCAAGATTATCGCTGAAAGTGGGGGGCTTCTGTTGCCCGGTGCCCCCCGAACCGCGCTTATTGCTGCTTACGCAGCGACAGCGAATGCCTCATGATTGTCATTGGCACTTGTAAAATGACCCGATAACGGCGGAATCATGCCGAGCAAAAAGTGTACCTTTACCACGCGTGTCGAGCCTGTGTCGCCCCCGTGATCCCTCTGGTCCCAAGCGTGATTCGCTTTGAACCGTCGGAATGTTTGGTGGAGGCGCCGGGTACTGCCCCCGGGTCCACTACGATTATTCCGAACACTGTTTATCGCCATAGCCGGCAAGCCAGCGGATCGAATATAGGCGCTGGGACCGAATAAGAGAAGAGGCATGGCGTGAGCCCCAGCGAAGACCAGAGTATCGCCATCCCGGCCACGCCGGAGATCGCGCACCAAACCTTCCGCGCCACCGTTCCGGCCCTTGAAGCCCGGCTTTACCAGTCGATTCCGTTGCTCGACCACGGCTTCATCCGGGTCATCGACTATATGGGGGATGATGGCGCCATCGTGCAGGCGGCCCGAGTCTCCTATGGCCGGGGCACGCGTCAGGTCAGCCAGGATACCGGCCTCATCCGCTATCTCATGCGCCATCGGCACACTACGCCCTTCGAAATGTGCGCCATCAAGTTCCATGTGAAGCTGCCCATTTTCGTGGCGCGGCAGTGGATCCGGCACCGCATGTCGAGCGTGAACGAATATTCCGCCCGCTATTCCGTCATGGACCGGGAGTTCTACATTCCCGAGCCCGCGCAGCTTGCGGCGCAATCCAGCCTCAATCGCCAGGGGCGCGATGAGGTTCTGGCGGGGGACGAGGCGGCCCAGGTCCTGGCCATGCTGCGCACCGATGCCGAGCGCGCGCATGACGACTATACCTGGATGCTGAACGAAGGCAGCGAGGAAACGCCCGCCGACCCCGAGCGTCGGGGCCTGGCGCGAGAACTCGCCCGCATGAACCTCACGTTAAACACTTATACCCAATGGTACTGGAAGACGGACCTTCACAACCTCTTTCACTTCCTGTCGCTGCGCGCCGATTCCCATGCGCAGCACGAAATCAGGGTCTATGCGGATGCAATGCTCGACATGGTCGCGGCCTGGGTGCCGATCGCCCATCAGGCCTTCCTCGACTATCGCATGGGGGCCACGACCTTCTCGGCGCCGATGATGGCGATCCTGCGCCGGATGTTGGCAGGCGAACGGGTGGAGCAGCCCGAAAGCGGGCTTTCGCTTCGCGAATGGCGGGAAATGATGGCGAGCCTTGACCCAAGCCACCGACTTTGACGCGAGTATTTGCCTTGACGCGACGATCGAGCACTAACCCGGCATGATGAAGTGGTATTTCGGCCTTGATACCGCCGGTGTGGAGGGTGACACCGGCCTGCACGCCCGGTTGGCGGTGCTGTCCGCCCTCGCGGTCGGTGGGCTGGAGCCGCATTGCCTCTATGCCGGTGAGCGTGACGACTTTACCGCCTGGATGGAGGCCCACGGGGTCGTCGTGCATCCCATCTTCCCCAGATTTTCACAGGTGATCCGCGACCGCGCGGCGGAGGGCGGCTATTCTTTGAGCTTCATGGGCCATTGGCTGCGGTCCCAGATCTGCTTGATCGAGCACGAAGCGCCGCTGGTGCTGTACACCGATTGCGATGTCGTCTTCCTGCGCACCGTCGCCTTCGGCACGACCCCACCGCCCACCATCGCCTGCGCCCCGGAATTCGACCAGACGGATTGGGGCTATTTCAACTCCGGCGTGATGCTGATGAATCTCGATCAGCTGCGGAAGGACTATGACGCTTTCGAGGAATTCGCGATCGCAGGTATCCGCTCGGACTATTCGTGGACCTTCCGGGACCAGCGCGCCTACAACGAGTTTTACTCGACTATCTTCGGATCTGCGAAAAGCTCGCCCGGCGGGAGGATAAGGTCGTGGGCGCAATCGTAACCGCGACCGTCAACGCCCTCACCACCTTCGCCAAACGCGCTGATCTGTCGCGGGTCGATCTCGAATTCACCAGAGTCGGACCCTGAGCCCCGTTCCTCGCCGCGACCGCGCGTTGACCGGGAAGGATCTTTGCATCATGGACGCTCGCTCACACGTGAGGGAGGCCATTGTGGTCATCGACAATTCTGCGCGCCTGCCTCGTCGGGGCTTTCTGTCCGCTGCCAGCCTGGCCGCCGCAGCCATCGGCCTATCGGCGCCGTCCCTGGCGGCTTTCGCCGCCGACGCCCCGCCCCCGGTGACCACCGAAACGATGGGCAAGCCCTGGACACGGGAGCGGTACAATCAGGCGATGGCCGAGTCGGGCCGTCCCACCGTCATTTCCCAGGCTGAGTTCGATACTATCCAGGCCCGCAAGCCGGCAGCGATGAAGATGATCGCCTCGTACCTCTCCTCCCATTTCGGGAAGGTCGATCCGCTGGTCATGGCGGCGTTCGAGCAAGTGCCGCGCGAATACTATCACTACATGTACCAAAATCGGGTCGCAGCCCCGGCCGAAGCGTACGAATCGACGCCGAAGCCCTGGGCGATCGGCTATGGGTCGGCGCTGTCCGACTATCTCGGCCAAGCCTATATGACCCAGTTGCTGGAGCCCAAGCCCGGCATGGTGTCCTTGGAAGTCGGCACCGGCAGCGGCTTTCAAAGCTCGCTGCTTTCCCGCATCGTGTCGAAAGCCTATTCGATCGAAATTATCGAGCCGCTCGGCCACGCCGTCTCCCATATCTTCAAGCCGCTGGGCTACGACAATATCGAGACCAAGGTCGGTGACGGCTATTATGGCTGGCCCGAGGTGTCGGAAGGCTTCGACGTCATCATCGTCACCTGTGCCGCCGAATATGCGCCGCCCGATCTGTTCAAGCAGCTCAAGTCAGGTGGCCGCATGATCATTCCGATCGGGCAACCCTTCAAGCGCGGTCAGGTTCTTTACGTTTATACCAAGGACGAGAACGGCAAGATCCATTCGCGGCGCGATGTCGGCGTCTTCTTCATCCCGATGACGGGCGCCATCCAGAAGACGCCCAAGGCGACCTAGAGCGACGCCCGACCGGGCATAAAATCGTTCGACCAGCATTCCAACCATCGACCCGCGTCGCGTTGTAAGGCACCCTCCTCGCCCGAGCGTGCCACAGCGTGATCCGAGAGTTGCGAGGAAGACGTCGCCCTATGTCCGTCCATGCCGCACTGACCCATCGCACGAGCTACCACTACGACCGCCCGGTGGCGCTGGGGCCGCAGACCATCCGTCTGCGACCGGCGCCCCATGCGCGCACGCCTATTCTCTCCTACGCTCTGAAGATCACGCCCGAACCGCATTTCGTAAACTGGCAGCAGGATCCGCAAGGCAATTTCCAGGCGCGGGTCGTGTTTCCCGACAAGGTTTCCGAATTCTCGGTGACGGTGGACCTCGTCGCGGATATGGCGACGATCAACCCCTTCGACTTTTTTCTGGAGCCTGAGGCCGAGACCTTCCCCTTCGCCTATGATCCGGTGCTGGAGGAAGAACTCGCGCCCTTCCGTAAGACCGCGCCGGCCGGCCCGGAACTCCAACGCATCCTGGAGGAGATCGCCGGCGGTCCGCAGCCGACTGTCGATATGCTGGTCGAGATCAACCGCCGCCTCGCCCATCGCATCGCCTATATCGTGCGACTCGAACCCGGCGTCTGGGAACCCGAAGATACGTTGAGCCAAGCCACCGGCTCCTGCCGCGATTCGGCCTGGGTCCTGGTCAACCTCCTGCGCCACATGGGCTTCGCGGCGCGCTTCGTGTCCGGCTACCTCATCCAATTGGTGGCGGACCAGAAGCCGGTGACGGGGCCGGAAGGCCCGACCTCCGACTTCACCGATCTTCATGCCTGGTGTGAGGTCTATTTGCCGGGCGCCGGCTGGATCGGCTTCGACGTCACCTCCGGCCTGATGACCGGTGAGGGCCATATTCCCCTCGCCGCTAGCCCTGACCCCATGTCTGCCGCGCCGATCTCAGGCCTCGTCGAGAAAAGCGACACCACCTTCGACTTCGAAATGTCGGTCACGCGCATCAGCGAAACACCGCGCACGACGAAGCCCTATGACGACGCGACCTGGCAGGACATCCTGCGTGCCGGTGCCCGCGTCGATCGCGCGCTGCAAGCGGGTGACGTGCGCCTCTCCATGGGTGGTGAGCCGACCTTCGTTTCGGCTTCGGACATGGAAGCCGCCGAATGGACGACGGAGGCCATGGGTCCCTCCAAGCGCCGCATGGCCGGTCGGTTGCTGCGCCGCCTGACGCCGCTCTGGGCGCCGGGTGCCGCCCTGCAATATGCCCTCGGCAAGCACTATCCAGGTGAGCAGCTGCCGCGCTGGGCGCTGCATGCCCATTGGCGGGACGACGGCGAGCCGATCTGGAAGAATCCTGATCTTCTGGCATCGGATGACGACACCGACACGGCGACCGCTGCCGATGCCGCGCGCTTCGCGACCCTGCTCGCCGAACGTCTTCAGGTGGACCCCAGCCTCGTCATTCCGGCCTATGAGGACATCCATTACTTCCTGTGGCGGGAGAGCCGGCTGCCCGCCAATGTGCTGGTCGAAGCATCGCATCTGCGCGACCCGCAGGAGCGTGCGCGCCTCGCCCGCGTCTATGCCCAGGGTCTGGAAGCGACGGTCGGCAGCGTGCTGCCGCTGCGGCGCACCGCTGAGGCGGATGGCCGGCGCTGGCAGAGCGGCAAGTGGTTCTTCCGCGAGGGGCCGATGTTCCTCGTGCCTGGCGACAGCCCCATCGGTCTGCGCCTGCCGCTGGAAAGCCTGCCCTGGGCCGATCCCGCCACACTTCCCTTACTGACCGAGCCCGATCCTTTCGCACCGAAAGGGCCGCTCGCGCCCTATCGTGCGGTGCCGGGGCCCCATCGGCTGCGGATCGGCGCCCAGATCTATCGACCCGAACAGCCCGCCGGCGCCAGCGCCTTCCGGCCGGTGGAGCAAGAGACGGACCGGCCCTTGCCGGGGCGGGGCGAGCCCGACCTCGTGCGCACGGCCCTGGCCGTCGAAGCACGGAACGGCCTCATTCATATCTTCATGCCGCCGCTCTACGAGGCCGAGGATTGGCTCGACCTCGCCGCCGCCGTCGAGCAGACGGCCGAGGAAATGGGCCGCAAGGTCTTCCTCGAAGGCTATCAGCCGCCATCGGACTCACGTTTGCAAAGCTTCTCCGTCACGCCCGATCCGGGCGTGATCGAGGTCAATGTCCATCCCGCGACGCGCTGGTCGCAGCAGGTCGAACGCAGCGAGCAGCTGTATCAGGTGGCGCGCGAGGAAGGCCTGGCCACCGAGAAGTTCATGCTCGATGGTCGGCATATCGGCACCGGTGGCGGCAACCATGTCGTCATGGGCGGCATCGACGTGCCGGACAGTCCCTTCCTGCGTCGGCCGGATCTCCTCAAGTCGCTGCTCGGCTTTTGGCAAAACCACCCGAGCCTGTCGTTCTTGTTCAGCGGCCTGTTCATCGGCCCCTCCTCGCAGCATCCGCGTATCGACGAGGCGCGACAGGATGCGCTCAACGAACTCGACATCGCCTTCAGCCAGATCGGCCCCTTTAAGGAAACGCCGCCCTGGCTGACCGACCGGCTGTTCCGCAACATCCTCGCGGATATGACCGGCAATACCCACCGCACCGAGTTTTCGATCGACAAGATGTATGCGCCGGATGCGATCGGCGGCCGTCGTGGCCTGGTGGAATTCCGCGCCTTCGAAATGCCGCCCCATGCCCGCATGTCCCTCGCCCAAACGCTGCTGATGCGCTCGGCCGTCGCGGCCTTCTGGCAGAAGCCCTATGAGCGCCGCCTCGTGCGCTGGGGCGCGCGCCTGCATGACGAGTTCATGCTGCGCCATTATCTCGAGCAGGATTTGGCGGATGCGCTGGGCGATCTGGAAAGCGCCGGCTTTCCGGTGAAGCCCGAATGGTTTGCGCCCCATGTCGAGTTCCGCTTCCCCAAGATCGGCTCCGTCGCCGTGCATGGCGCCGAACTCGAACTCCACCACGCGCTGGAGCCTTGGCATGTGCTGGCCGAGGATCCGGCAGCCGGCGGCACGGTGCGCTATGTCGATAGTGCGACCGAGCGCCTTCAGGCCAAGGTGCGCGGCTGGGTGGAGGAGCGGTTCATCCTCGCCTGCAACGGCGTCGCCGTACCGCTGCAACCGACCGAAACGCTGGGCGAGTATGTCGGCGGCGTACGCTTCAAGGCCTGGAACCCGCCCAGCGCCCTTCACCCGATGATCAAGGCCCAGACGCCCTTGGTCTTCGATGTCTATGATCGCTGGAGTGGCCGGTCCCTCGGCGGCATCACCCATCACATCTCCCACCCCGGCGGGCGCAGCTATGACACCTTTCCGGTCAATGCGAATGAGGCGGAGGCGCGCCGGCGTGCCCGCTTCTTCGCCCATGGCCACACCGCCGGACCGATGGCGGAGCCGCGCGGCGCTGCCGGGCCGGAGCATCCGCGCAGCCTGGATCTGCGCCGCTTCCCGTGACCCCGTCATGACACTTCCCCGATGATGACGCGTCTCGCCACCGAAGGCGTCGATGAAATGGTCGATGGGACCGGGCAAGTCCGGCTGCATTGGCGCCGCGTTCTCGGCGGCCTCTCAACGCTGTCCGATTCGCTTGCCAATCGGCAGCGGCGGCTGGACCAAGCCTTCGAAGATGAAGGCGTGCGCAGCATCCTGCCGGGCGCCCAAGGCAGTTACGAGTCCGGCACCACGGACGGCCTATGGCGATGCGACCCCATTCCGTTGCCGCTGTCGGCAGCCGAATTCGCGGAGCTGGAGGATGGCCTCGGCCAGCGCGCGACCTTGCTGGAAATGCTGCTGGAGGATGTCTACGGGCGGCAGGACGTGGTCGATACCGGCCATCTGCCGCCGGCCCTCGTCTTCAACAATCCCGGCTTCCTGCGCGCCTGTCACACGTCCCGGCCGCCGCTGCATCCGCGCCTCAACTTCTACGCGGCCGATCTGATCCGGGGGCCTGACGGCCGCTGGCGAGTTCTGTCGGATCGCACCTCGGGCGCGGCCGGTGCCGGCCTCGCCCGTGAGAATCGGCGCATCCTGTCGCGGGTGGTGCCCGAGATGTTCCGCTCGGTGCAGATCAGGCCGCTGCGCCCCTTCTTCGACCTTTGGCAGGAGTCTCTGCAGCAGGCCACGCCGCTCGGCCGGCCCTCCCCGAACATCGCCCTGCTGACACCCGGTACCGGCAGCCCGCAATGGCTGGAACATATGTTCCTGTCGCGCGAACTCGGCTGCACGCTGGTCGAGGGCGGCGATCTCACCATTCGCGGCGGTGTCGTCTACCTGAAGATGCTCACCGGCCTGCACCGGATCGACGTCATCCTGCGGCGGCTTGAAGGCCGCATGATCGATCCGCTGGAACTCAATGCCGGCAGCCTGCTTGGCGTGCCGGGTCTGTTGGACGCGGTGCGCAACGGCGCCGTGCGCATCGTCAACGATCCGGGCACGGCCCTTGGCGAAGCCCCGGCTATCATGGCCTTCCTGCCCGGCCTTGCGCGCTATCTCCTGGGCGAAAACCTGCGGCTGCCGAGCGTCGAGACGCTGTGGCTGGGCGATGACGACGCGCGCGCCCAGGTCTTGCGCGACCCGCAGGGCTGGCTGCTGCGCTCAGCGACGGACGGCACGGCCCAGCCCGTTCATCTGCCGGATCTCTCGGCCGAGGCACGGGCAGCCTGGCTGGAAAAGATCGCCGCCCGGCCGGGCGATTACGCCGCCCTCGCATCGACGCCACCCTCTCTCGCGCCTTGTGCGCGGGGCGATGAACTCGTGCCGCAAGCCGTCATCCTGCGCATGTTCCTGGTCAAGTCCGGCGGCGCCTGGCACGCCATGCCGGGCGGCTTGGCGCGGCATCTGGAGCCAGGGCAACTCACCGGCCACCTGCCCACGCGCGGCGTCTCCAAGGACGTCTGGATCATGGCCGAGGGCAGCGAGCATATCGTGGGCCCGGCGGCGGCCCTGCAGGTGCAGCTTCCCATTCGTCGCACCTATGGCGAACTGCCCAGCCGCACGGCCGACAACATGTTCTGGCTCGGGCGCTATATCGAACGGCTGGAGACGGGGGCCCGGCTGACACGGGCCATCATCCTCCGCCTCGGCCGCAGCATGCCGCTGCCGCGCGAGCATTTGGAACTTCAGTTGCTGGAGCGCTGCCTCGCGGCCTCGTACCTGAACGATCCCGATGCGGAAAAGAAGGGCATGCCCCTGAATGCCGCCATCATTTCCTCGATCCGGGACGGCGGCGCCATCGCCCGCCTGCTCGGCCATGTCAGCCGCCTCACAGAACTGGTGCGCGACCGCCTGACCGGGGAGATGTATGCCTCCTTCACCCATATGCTGCGTGCGGCATCGGAGGAGGCGGCCCATGGCCCCGGCACGCTCGATACCCTCGCCCATACCATGGCGAGCATCCAGCGCTTCTCCACGCTGGTCTCGGGCTTGGCGGCGGAGAACATGGTGCGGGGCGGCAGTTGGCTGTTCCTCGATATGGGCCGACGCGTGGAGCGGGCCGCCCTCACAGCGGACCACCTCGCTATTGTGCTCGACCAACCGGAAGCGCGGTGGGAGCGTGGGCTGCACCTCGCCCTCGAACTCTGCGACTCCGCCATCACCTACCGCAGCCGCTACTTCACCACGGTGCAGCCGGCACCGGTGCTGGATCTGGTGGTCGCGGATGAGAGCAATCCGCGGGCTCTGGCCTTCCAGCTCACCACCTTGCGCTCCCTTCTGAGCAATATCGGTGGCGGCGGGGACGTCACGCTGAAGGCGCAGGCGGAAAGCCTGATCCGCATGGCCCAGGCCGTTGTGAGCGATGTCGTGCAGCGTCCCGACAGCACCGCAGCCCTGGGCCTCGTCGCACCCCGGCTGGTGGCCCTGGCCGAAGGCGTGCGGGCCTTGTCGGATATGGTCTTCCGCCGCTACTTCGCCCTGCTTCCCGTGGTCAGGGCGGTCGGCGTGGAACAGGAAGACGAAGCCCCCGCTGCCCTCCTCGGCGCCGCGTGATACAGAGCGCCATGCGCTACAAGCTTCGGCACCTCACTGCCTATGACTATGCCGAGCCGGTCGATCTCGCGAGCCATATGCTGCATCTGTCCCCGCGCGCCCTGCCCTGGCAGAGCGTGAGCGGAACCCGCATCATTTGCGATCCGGTGCCGGCGCGCACCAGTGAGGCGGTCGATCATTTCGGCAATCGCGTCACCTGGATTTTCATCGATGAACCGCACGACCATCTGCGCGTGACGGCCGAGGCCGAGGTTGAGGTCGCCTTCCCGACCGCACCGCCGCCTGAGGCTACTCCGCCCTGGGAAGAGGTCGTGGCCCAGGCGCGGGCCGGCGGCCCCCAGGCCTGGCGCGCGACGGAGTTCACCTTCGCCGGCCCCATGGTCGCCACCGACCAGGGCGCCGGCGCCTATGTCGCCCAGTCCTTCACGCCGGGCCGGCCCATTCTCGAAGCCCTGATCGAAGTGAATGGCCGCATCAAGACGGACTTCGCCTTCCGGCCGCTCAGCACCACCATCACCACATCCGTCGCCCGCGTGCTGGCCCAACGCGCCGGCGTCTGCCAGGACTTCGCCCATCTCATGATTGCGGGATTGCGTACCCTCGGCCTGCCGGCGCGCTATACATCAGGCTATATCCGCACCTATTCGGCACCCGGTAAGCCCCGCCGCGTCGGCGCGGACGTCTCTCACGCTTGGGTCGGCTGCTGGCTGGGGGAAGCTCACGGCTGGCTGGATTTCGATCCGACCAACAACCTGATCGTGCAGGAGGAGCATGTCGTGCTCGGCTGGGGCCGCGAATTTGGGGATGTTTCTCCTCTGCGCGGTATCATCCTGGGCGGCGGCGAGCATGACCTCACGGTCTCCGTTGATCTTGAACCGCTTGGGGACTGACGATGCTGTGCCCCAGAATCCTGACGCGCCGATCCCAATTGGAGTCTTTCGCATGAGCCAATCGCCCCGCCCTTTCCGCCCCCTTGCGCGCATGCTGTTGGGTCTGGCGGTGCCCGCCCTGCTCGTTAGCTGCGCCCAGGCGCCGCAGGAAACCCGCAGCGAGCAGGCGCAGTACAACGCCTGTCGCGAGCAGGTCGATCGGGTCGTCGTGCGGCAGAATCAGGACATCCTGAGCCAGCCCGATCCTGTCAGCTCGCCCTATAGCGGCAGTTCGATTTTAATGGCGAATACCAACACGAATGTGGTCCGCCACGAGCGCGACGGCATGATGAGCGACTGCCTCAATCACTTGGATTCGCAGCCGGTGAACACAGGCTCGACCTCGGCCTATCCCGGCAACGTCGTGGCGACGGCGCCTGTCACCCCGGCGCCGGCCGATCTCGCAGAGCCGACCGGCAGCGACCTGACGGCACCGCCGATCGTCTCTCCGGCGAATTAACAGCCACCCATCAGGGCTGGAGTGGCTGGCTTTGGATCGGCGCTTGGGGCGGTAGCGAGGTCGCACCGGGGGACGGACCAGACTGATACGATGGGGGCTGATAGGATTGGGGCTGCAACGGCTGCGGCGCCGGCAAATTGCCATAGCCCTGAGCGGCTGCCAGAGACGGCTGAGAATTTGCCGGAACGCCCGGCGCGTTCGCCCAGATCGGGTCGCCGAGGTTGACCGTTTTCGGGCTGGTATTGGTGGCGGTCAGCGCCCCGGCACCGGCACCGACCGCGGCGCCGACCACCACACCGATCGGTCCGCCAATGAGGCCGATCACCGCGCCGGTGCCCGCACCTGTGGCCATGGCGCCCGAGGTGCGGTCAGGTTCGTCACTGCCGCAGCCCGCCAAGGCGATGGCCAAAACCGGCACCCACAACATCATTCGCATCATCGTCTCTCCAATCAGGGGCACAGCCCTCGTCACGTCCGTTAGGCAATCCACATTGTCGCGGTGGCTCAACAAGGGCAGGCTAGGCCCGTCACGATAGCAACGCTTTAGGAGGCGGCCCCATGGCCCAATTCGACTTCAAGACACTCCCGCGCCGCCCGGCATGGCTGGAGGAATTTCAGTCCTTCATCATGCGCGGCAATGTCATCGACCTCGCGGTCGGCATCATCATCGGCGCCGCCTTCACCACCATCGTCGGCAGCCTGGTCAAGGACATTCTGACCCCCATCCTGGGGCTCATTATCGGTGGCATCGACTTCACGAACATCTTCTTCACGCTCAAGGGTCCGCATCTCGCGACCTTGGCTGACGCCCAGAAGGCCGGCGCCGTAACCCTCAATGTGGGTGTCTTCATTAACGCCGTGATCAATTTCGCGATCATCAGCTTCGCCATCTTCTGGCTGGTGAAGTTGGTGTCCAAGCTATACCGCCGGCCGGATGCGGAGCCCGCCCCGCCACCGGCGAGCGAGATTCTTCTTACGGAGATCAGGGATTTGCTGAAACTGCAGACGGTCGCCCGACCTGCGTCACCGACGCAGCTCGGTCCTCGCTGATGGGCTGAGGCGCCTATTGGCCAGACGCGCCGAAGCCCACGAAACCGGCCGACGGCACCGGTGCGCCGCTGCTGTCGGCATAGGCCGGCTGGCTGACCTGGCGCGGCGGCTTGTTGCGCAACGGGGTCGTCGCGCTGGCCTCAGACGTCCCGCTTTTATTCTTGCGGCGGGTCGATGAGGGGGTGCCCGCCGGGTTACCGAAGAACGCGACGGGGGCGGCCGCCGTATGCTGATCCTTGGAACTGAGGCCCAAGGTATTCGCCGGGGGCGACGCCATAGGGCCACCCTGGGCATCCGTAATTTCCGCGCCGCCAGCATGAAGCAGCGTCACGAGCAGGAAGGTGATGTCATTGCGGCCGAGATCGACCGATTCGTCGATCGGCGACTGGCCCACTGCATTGGTGGCACTGAGGTCGGCGCCGCGCGCCACGGCATCCCGCGCAGCGACAATATCGCCGCGATCGATGGAGTCGAACAGCGCGTCATTGGGGGACAGCAGCGTGGAGGAGATGGCACCTTTATTGACAGGCATTGCCCGTCTCGACCCCGGAAGACCGGCCTGCGACGGTTGTGCCACCGAAAGATTGTCATTGCCCTTGACGACCGGACCCATCGAGTTCGGGGACGGGAGTGCCGCCTGAGCACGGGCCTGATGGCAGTTCACCGCAAACGTCGTTAGCATCCCAGCCACCAAGGCCGGCAGAACCCGCGTGACCATCATCCGGTTTAGCATATTAAATCGCTCCGCCCATCGCCGCCGCATAAAGGCGGCTGTGTCTTCTGGTCAAGATCGACCTGCTCTCAGCCGGTCAGCCGAACCCATGGTTCAGCCACCAAAGCCCCGCATTGAGGTAGGCTGCATAGCAGAGCCACACCACGGACGGCAGTAATAATACGCTCGCTATCAGGCTTCGGCGCAAAAACGCGACGAGCGTGGCGGCCGACACGGCGAGGAGACCAAGTAAAACCAGCATCGCGCCCGCCGGCGTGCGCAGACCGAAAAAGATCGCGGGCCACAGGGCAATGAGCGCGATCTGCCACCCCCAAAGCCGCAGAGCCGGCCGCGCACTCGGCCCCCAAGGATCGAATCGGCGCCAGATCAGCCAAGCGGAGACGCCGGTCAGACTGTCCAAAATGGTCCAGATTTGGCCGAACAGCCAGGCCGGCGGCGTGAACGGCGGAGAGCGGAGGGAGGGATACCAGCGTGTAATGCCATTCGCGGCAGCGCTCGCGCCCGCGAATTGCACCAGAAGGCAAAGGCCGACGAAGCCGATCAGCGCCAAAACTTGCGCACCGGGGCTGTGACCGCCACTGGATTTGCGAGTGTCCTGGAAAGCACGATCTCCTTCCCGTCCTACGCCGCGCGGCGCCTGAACGGAGAGATTATGTCGCTCTCATGAATCTTGGAAGACGGCCTCGGGCAATCCTAGCGGATGGCGCGATCCGGTGCAGAAGCGGCAATCGCCGGGCCGTCGAAGCTCGGCGCGGAGGCGAACTGGACCGCCGTCGCGAAGACGCCCTGGCCACGCTTGCGCTCACTCGGCGACCGCAGGTCGGAAGGCGGACGGTCGGTCAAGATCTGCGCAGCCGGTGCGGCATTCTCGGCCATCTGCATCGTCGCGCCCTGATGCCCATAGATGAAGCCATAGGTCGGATAGACCGAGCCATAGGTCGAGGAATGACCGAGCGCCATGCGGACGGCCGTCCAGTCATTATTGGAGGAGACATCAACCACGGAAATACCGTTGGAGACGCCACCGCGCACGAAGCCGGGGCCGCCCCAATTCGCCTGAGTCACGAGGATTTCGCGGCGGTTGACGACTTCGGTGACGACCGCGACATGGCCGAGGCGCATGCGGCCATTGTTGCGGAAGTTCAGGACGCTGCCACTCTCGGGCGACTGGCCCCGGTCATAGCGGCCGGCAGCCTCGTTCCACCAGGTATAGGCATTGCCCGTCAGTTCGATGCCGGAGACGCGGCGCGCATAAGGCACGCATTGCAACCAGCCACCATGATAGGCGCCGCTCGAATAGACGTTGTCCGCCATCGTGCGCCAGGTATTGTCCCTCGGGCGCCAAACGGTGCGGGTATAGGTTCGGCCGTGGCGATGAACCACCATGGAAACACGCTGCATCGTTGCGTGACCACGACGGCCATTTTCCGAAACCATGATGTCGCGATTGCCATGAGAGCTGTGCGCCAGGCGGCTAGTGCCCGCGTGGTGGCTGCGGCTCGCGACCTGCGCGGCACCGTGACGGTGCGCTGCGGCGGCCTGCAGATGATGGTGTTCAACTTTACGTGTATGCGCTTGTGCGGAAACTAAGGTTGAGCAAGCACCGGCAAGTATAAACGATGCGAAAACAACGACTTTCTGGGCTGTCTTCTGCATCTGCATCCGTATCGTCTCCAAGGCTTGGTGAGCAGTTCGTGAACTGTCGGTAAACAAGCCGTGTGTTCAACACAACCGCAGACCACGAAAAATGCATGTCAAGGTGCATATTCGTCCAATTGAGCCTGTGAAGAGGGTGGGTTTTTAGGAGTGAAATCCTAGAAATGATCAGTTACACGATCGTGAGCAGAGCTTGAGGAAACCGCGCGCGGCCGGTTGTGGCAGATCATTGCGCAAGACAGCGATCGCGTCCCGGGCTGACAGCCCGGGACGCGATCGGCGCTTCGGCCTTACTTGCAGGCGGTGACCATGATTTCCACAAGGTGGCGGTCATCGGCCATATTGGCCTCGACGCAGGCGCGGGCCGGGGACATCCCCTCGGGCAGCCAGGCTGTCCACACCTTGTTCATCGTCTCGCGATCCTTGATGTGCTTGACCCAGATCTGGGCCTGCAGCAGGCGCGTATTGTCGGTGCCGTGCAGTTCCAACAGAGCGTCGATCTGCGTGAGAACTTCCTCAGTCTGGCCGGTGATGTCCTTGCTCAGATCCTGCGCCGTGCATCCCTGGAGATAGACGAAGCCGTGATATTCCACGGCCTGGGCCAGCACGGGGCCGGGGTTGGTGCGAATGATCTTGCTCATGACGGTTCCTTGGAACGTGGGGTGGTGGGGAGGAAAAGGGCGCTGGCGGCTCTTATCAGCAGGGCGTGGGCAGGAACAGGCGACTGGGCGACACCAACTCCTCCTGTGCGGCGATCAGCGCAATCTCCCGGCCGCCGAGTTCCACCGTGCGCCGCAGGATACCAAAGATCGACGAGCCCGCGCGGCCGAGTGCCTCGGGCGCCGAACCCGTCCGCAGGCAATGGAGCAGAAACAGGGCAGCGACGGCGTCGCCCGCGCCGTTGATGGCCAGCGGCAGCATGGGTACACGAAGCAGGAAGAACTGCCCGTCCTCCGCCGCCAGCATGTCGAGCGAGTCGGCCGGGGTTTCCTCGGTCCGCAGGCTGGTCACCAGCACGCGGCGCGGACCCCGCGCCTGGATGACGGTCACCGCCGCCTTGACCTCGGCCAAGGTGACACAGGGCATCCCCGTGAGGTGCTTCAGCTCGAAATGGTTGGGCGTGAGAATATCGGCGGCGGGCAAAATGCGGTCCCGCATCAACTCCGCGACGCCGGGGCGGACATAGACGCCGCGATCATCGTCCCCGATCACCGGGTCGGCGCAATAGAGCGCGCGGGGATTGGCCCGCATGACGCGTGCATGGGCGTCCAGCACCGCCTCGGCGACCTCCGGGTCGCCCAGATAGCCGGACAGCAGCGCGTCGCATCCCGGCAGAACTCCACGCTCCTCGATCCCCAAAACCAGATCGCGGATGAGTTGCGGTGGCAAAACCATCCCGCGCCAGGACTCGTAGCCGGTATGGTTGGAGAATTGGACCGTGTTCACCGTCCAGACCTCGGCGCCCAGGCGCTGCAGGGGAAATGCCGCCGCCGCATTGCCGACATGGCCGTAGGATACCCAGGACTGGATGGAGAGAATGTTCATGCACGTCCCCTAACACGGCCGTGACAAGGTCCGCACAGAGGCCGCCGCCATGCGGACCTGATGCAGTGACATGGAGTAGTCCGCGCGCAGTCCCGCCCTATATGGCGGGCGCAGCCGCACAGCCGATGAGGACACGCGATGGCCCATACGCCGCTTTTGTTCCAGCCGATTGCCTTCCGATCCGTCACCGCCCGCAACCGGATCGCCGTCGCCCCCATGTGCCAATATGTCGCGACCGATGGGATTCCGGATGATTGGCATGTTCAGCATCTCGGGGCGCGGGCCATGGGCGGTGCCGGCATCGTCTTTACCGAAGCGAGTTCGGTCAATCCGGTCGGACGCATCACGCCGGGCGACCTCGGTCTCTATAATGATACGCAGCAAGCAGCCTTTGCACGCCTCGCGGCCATCATTACGCGCGGCGGCGCCGTGCCGGGCATCCAGATCGCCCATGCCGGACGCAAGGCAAGCTCGACCTCCCCGTGGGAGGGCGATTCCTACATCCCGCTCGACCAGGGCGGCTGGCGCGCCGTCGCGCCCAGTGCCATCGGCTATCCCAAGAAGGACCCGACGCCGCAGGCCCTGACCACCGAGGAGATTGCCGCTCTCGTGCAAGACTTCGCGGAGACGGCGCGGCGGGCTTTGGCCGCCGGCTTCAAGATCGCCGAAATTCATGGCGCCCACGGCTACCTCATCCATTCCTTCCTCTCGCCCATCTCCAATACTCGCAATGACGGCTATGGCGGGGACATCGCCGGCCGCGCGCGGTTCCTGATGGAAGTGCTCGACAGCGTCCGCGCCGTTTGGCCCGAGGATCTGCCGCTCTTCGTCCGCCTCTCCTGCTCGGACTTCATGCCGGGCGGCCTGACGCCCGAGGGCGATATCCTGACGCTGGCCCGCATGTTGAAGGCGCGCGGCGATGTCGATCTGATCGATTGCTCGGCCGGCGGCATCTCGGCCGATCAGAAAATCCCCAGCCTGCACCCCGGCTATCAGGTTCCTTTTGCGGACCTGCTACGCCGCGAGGCGGGAATCGCGACCGGTGCGGTGGGAATGATCGAGCAGGCGAGCCATGCCGCCGAGATCATCGGCAACGGCCGCGCCGATATCGTGCTTTTGGCGCGCGCGGTGCTCGCGGACCCGGCCTGGCCCTTGCGAGCCGCCAAGCGCCTGGGCATCGAGCCGGACCTGCCAAAGCCTTACGGCCGCGCCAGTCTGCACGAGTAGGGCGTGACTTTTAATTTCGATTCTGCAATGTATCACGGGCTCGGCGCTGAGCCCGTATCATCGAGGATGTTTCAGATGAAGCTGTTCCAACCGTCTTCCCTTGCCCTCGCTTTGGCGATCGGTCTCGCCGGTCCCGCCATAGCGCAAACCACCACGCCCGCCACCCCGGCTCCCGCTGCCACCACCGTGCCGCCGGCGGCGACGCCCGCCGTGCCGCCCGCCGTCAGCAGCACCACACCGGCGGAAGTGGCCGCGCCCGACACCAAACCCGCGAAGTCCGAGGGCAAGCACCACGCACGCGGCAGCGGCGGCATGACCGCCTATCTGGCGTCCCTGCATGATGAGCTTGCGATCACGCCGGCCGAGGAACCCCTGTGGAGCACCTTCGCGAGCACGATGCGCGACACTTCGGTCACCATGGGCCAAGGCTATCGTCAGCGCCGCGAACAGCTCGGCACCCAGACGGCGTTGCAGAATATGGACAGCTTCATTGCCCTGGAGCAGGCGCGCTTGGATGGGTTGAAGAAAAGCTCGGCCGCGTTCGCCGCGCTCTACAACACCATGCCGGCCGATCAGCAGAAAATTGCCGATACCTTGTTCCGCACGGACATGCCGGGCGCGCCGAAGCGCCGCAAACCCGCATCCCCGTAAGCGACGGTTGCATCAGGCCGTGCAGCGATCTATAGGGCCCGCTCCGCCCTCCCGGTCGCATCGGGAGGGCCACAGGAACGGAAATCATGAAGTCCAACATCCATCCCGACTACCACGAGATCAACATCATCATGACCGACGGGACCGCGTTCAAAACGCGCTCCTGCATGGGTAAGGCCGGCGACACTCTGCGGCTCGACATCGACCCGAAGTCGCACCCGGCCTGGACCGGCCAGCAGCGCATCATGGACACCGGCGGCCAGATCGCGAAGTTCAACAAGAAGTTCGCCGGCATCGGCATCCGCAAGGAGTAATTCTCCTTCCTGATGTCACGGGAAAGTGGGGCCGCTCCTTGAACGAGGTGCGGCCCTTTCTATGTCTAGTGGGTCGGGATGCCATTGCGGGTCCTGACGCTTACATCGGCCGGCCCATTCGGGCGGCCATGGACATCGACCTTGCTCTTTCAGGAGGTTTTTTCATGACTCGCGACTTTACACCCCTTTTCCGTACCGCCGTCGGCTTTGACCGCCTCGCCAAGGTGGTGGATGGCCTGCAGGAAGCGGCTTCCACAACCTTCCCGCCCTACAACATCGAAAAGACCGGCGACGATTCCTACCGAGTCAGCGTCGCGGTGGCCGGCTTCGGGCCTGAGGACCTGGATGTCACCGTGAGCGACAATACGCTCATCGTCTCCGGCCGCATCCGCCAGGCCAGCGGCGAAAAGGTCGCGACGCTGTATCGCGGCATCGCCGGCCGCGCCTTCGAGCGCCGGTTCGCCCTCGCCGATCACATCGTGGTCGAGGGTGCCGATCTCAGCAACGGCCTGCTTCATGTCGGCCTCAAGCGGATCGTGCCCGAGGCTCTGAAGCCCCGTCGCATCGCGATCGGGACCGCGCAGGATGCGCCCAAAACCATCGCCAACGAGGCGGAGGTGACGGCGCAAGCCGCCTGAAGCCTCCGCTAACGTGATGAAAAGGGCCGGGAAACCGGCCCTTTTTTGTGTCCGGAAACATTTCGTCACGAAACCTTGACCGCCGCCGCCGCGTCATCTTTTGCGCAAGACGCAACGGACCATCGACCGTGGCGCATGCCGGAGGTTAAGACCGCAGGATGATCAAGAACGCCGAGCCGGAGCGGACGAGGACGCGCTTTTCCCGAATACGCCCGGAAGGCCTCTGCGCAGCGGCGGCGATCATCACCCTGATCCTGGCCTCGCCAAGCCGCGCGTCCGATCCGCAGCCCTATGCGGTCACCTTCCCCAAATCCGGCGATGCGGCCATCGACAAACTGGCCAGCCAAACCTCGACCCTCGTCGCCCTTCGCACCAAGTCGCCCGTGGGCCCCTTTGCCCTTGTGCTGCGTGCGCGCGCCGATCAGGGCCGCCTGCAAAGCGTCCTCGACAGTGCTGGCTATTATGATGGCCATGTCGCCATCACGATCGACGGCAAGACGGTCGATGATCCCACCCTGCCCCAGATCATCGGGGCCTATAGCGGCGCCACGCCCATTCCGGTGGTGGTGACGCTGGTGCGCGGACCCTTGTTTCATCTCCGCACCGTCAAGATCGAGGGTGCTGTGCCGGCGGCCGCCCGCGCCACCTTCGGCCTGATGCCCGGCGACCCTGCGCGCGCGGCGGATATCGTCGCCGCCGGTCAGCGGCTGCAAAGCGCGCTCCTCGATGAAGGCTATGCCTTCTCCAAGGTCAGCGGACCCCACGCCTTCGAGACACCGGCCGACCACAGCCTCGACATCACCTATACCGTCACGGCCGGGCCACGCGTCGATATTGGCACCGTCACCATCGCCGGCCTGAAAAACGTCCACGAAGGCTTCGTCCGGCGGGAGCTATCGCTCAAATCCGGGCAGCGGTTCGATCCGAACACGATCGAGAGCGCGCGGGAGGATCTGGCGGCGCTCGGACTATTCTCCTCCGTCCGGGTCGTGCCGGGCGCTTCCCTTGGGCCGGACGGCCGATTGCCCGTCACTTTCGTGGTCACCGAAGGTCCACCGCGTACGGTCAGTCTCAGCGCCGGCTTTGCGACCGATACCGGCGGCAGCCTGGGCGCGAGCTGGACGCATCACAATCTGTTCGGCAATGGCGAGATTCTCCTCCTCAGTGCCACTGCCTCGGGCTTGGGCGGCTCCGCCACGAACGGCCTCGGCTACAACGTCGGCGCCACCTATACCTTGCCCGCCTTCCTGCGGCGCGATCAGAGCCTCAGCTTCAACGTCACCGGCCTGAAGCAGGACCTCGAAGCCTATAACCAGACGGCGGTGCAAGCGGGCTCCACACTCACGCGCAAGCTCAGCCCGCATTGGAGCGCCAATATCGGTGTCCTCGGCACCGTCGAGCAGATCCAGCAAGAAGGCATCACGCGCGATTACGACCTCATCCAATTTCCCTTTGGGTTGAAATACGACAGCACGAATTCGCTGTTCGACCCGACCCATGGCATTCGCGCGGCGGCCACCGTCACGCCGACCGAATCCTTTCTCGCGCCCAGCGCCACCTTCACCATCCTGCAGCTCTCGGGCTCGACCTATGTCGATCTCGGGCGTCCCGGCCGAAGCGTCCTCGCCCTGCGCGCCCTGGTGGGATCGGTTCAGGGTGCGACGACCTTTGAACTCCCGCCCGACCAGCGCTTCTATGGCGGCGGCAGCGGCACCATCCGGGGCTATAAATACCAGTCCGTCGGCCCGGCCTTCGCGGACGGCAATCCCGTCGGCGGCACCGCCATCGATTCCGGCACGGTCGAGTTCCGCCAGCGCTTCGGCAAAAGCTTCGGCGCCGCCGTCTTCGTCGATGCGGGCCAAGTCTCCGCGACCTCCGCACCCTTTTCGGGGCCGCTGAGCGTCGGCGTCGGCGCCGGCATCCGCTACTACACGGCGATTGGCCCCATCCGCATCGATGTGGCGGTGCCGCTGGAAAAGAACGCCAATAGCGGTTCAGCGGAGATCTATATCGGCATCGGGCAAGCCTTCTGATGCGCATCGTTGGACGACTCGCGAAATGGCTGGGCATCGTCCTCGGCGTGCTGATCCTGCTCGTGCTGGTGCTCATCGGCGGGGTCATCGCCGCGCTCAACCTGCCCGTCGGCCAGCGGGAAATCGTGGCGCTCGCGAACAAATACAGCGGCGGCGCGTTCCGGATTGAGGGTCTGTCGGGGCGCGTGCCGACCGACCTGCATATCGCGCGGGTCGACCTGCTCGACCATGACGGCGCCTGGGCGACACTGACCGATATCGACCTGCGGCTATCGCTGGCGCCGCTGCTGCATCGCCACGTCGTCATTGACGATCTTCATGCCGCGAGCTTCGCGATGGTCCGGTTGCCACCGCCCTCGCCCACGCCGACACCCGAACCGGTATCGTCGGGTCCAATCACCGTCTCCATTCCGCCGCTGCCTGTCACGGTCTCGCTCCGGCATCTCGCCGTCGATCGCATCGCCATCGCCAAGGCCGTCACCCACACCACCGATGTCGCCGTGGGCTTGACCGGTTCGGCGGAGGTCACCGGGCGCGACCAGGGCCAGGCGCATCTCGCGCTGCATGATCTCGACGGCACCGGCACCTACACCGCCGACGCCGCCCTGGCGGGGAACGACCTCTCGGCAAAAGTACAGATGGATGAACCTGCCCATGGCATGATCTCCCGCGTCGCGGCCCTGCCCGATCTCGGTGCCCTGCATCTCGCGCTCGACCTCAAGGGTCCACAAAATCACGCGGCGGCGAATCTGGCGATCACCGCCGGCGCGTTGAGGGCCGGCGCTCGGGGCATCATCGACCTGCCGGGTGAAGCCGCCGATCTCACCATCGACGCCCATGCCCCGGCCATGAAACCGGCGCCCGGCATCAGTTGGCAGACGGTGGATGTGGCGCTGAAGACCAGCGGCCCTTTCACCAAACCGACCGCCACCGGCCATGTCTTGCTCGACGGTCTTGCCGCACAGGGCGTGACGCTCCGCGCACTCACCGCCGATCTCCAGGGCGATCTCGGCGCCGTCTCCCTCACGGCGAGCCTCGCGGGCCTCGCCGCGCCCGGCCTGCCGCCGACGCTGCTGGGCGACACGCCGATCGCCATCACCGCCGCTGCCACCCTGAACGCGCCCGATCGGCCGATCCACCTGACCGTCCGCCACCCGCTGCTGAGCCTGACCGTGGATGCCAAGACCAAGCCCGATACGGCCGCCGACATTGTGCTCGATCTACCGAACCTGGAGCCCCTCGCCGCGATGGGCCAGCAGAGCGTGCAGGGCAGCGCCCATATCACCGCCCATGTCGCCCGTCCGGCCGATGGCTCGGCGACCTCGGCGCAACTGACCGCCGACGTTCACCTCACCCAGGCTCAGGCGCAGGCCATGGCCCTGACCGGCGGTCAGGCGCGCCTGACGATGGACGTGCGGGCGACGAATACGAACGTCACCCTCAACAGCTTGACCTTGCATGGCGCAGATATCGACCTGACCGCCAAGGGCCTCCGCGAGACCGCGACGCAGCGATTTGCAGCGGATTGGACCCTTGCGCTCAAGCGCCTCGCCGACGTCGCGCCGCAAGTGACGGGCGCTATCGCCATGACCGGCCATGCCGCCGGTCTGCCCAAGACCTTCGCGCTCGCCACCGATGTCACCGGCACCGTCGGTGCAACCAAGGGCGGCAAGGCCGTCGCGGAACTCAGCGGCCCCATCGCCCTGCATGTCGATGCCACCGGCCTGCCCACGGCGCCTCAGGCGAAGATCTTGCTGACCGGCAAGCCCGCCGGCTCGCCGGCCGATATCGCGGTCGAAGTCGCGCGCGCCGCCGATGGCGCCATCACGGCGACCATCGACCGGCTGTCGTGGAAAAGCCTGAGCGGCCAGGGCAAGGTCGCCTTGGCCGCCGGGGCGACCTTGCCCACCGGCACCGTCGCCATCGCCATCAAGCAGCTTGGTGATTTCCGCTTCCTCATCGGCCAGCCGCTGTCGGGCAATCTGGCGCTCGACCTCAAAGCGCCGCCGAACCAGGCCGCGCATGTCACGCTACAAGGCCGCAACCTCGCCTTCGGCGCCAATCGCCTCGCGGCCATTGACCTCGCCGGCGATGTTCGCAACCCGACAAGCGCACCGGCCATCGACGCGCATATCGCCCTGCGCGGCATCGCCGCCGCCGGCATTCAGGGCGGCGCGACCGTGACGGCACGCGGCACGCTGGACGCCCTGGCGCTGACGCTCGATGCGCAACTGCCCAGTCTCCAGGGCGCGCCCGCCAATGCGCAGCTGCGCGCGACCCTCGACACCAAGGCCAAGCGTGTCGCGCTCGCCTCCCTCCAAGCCGCATGGAGGGGCGAAACACTGCGCCTGCTCGCCCCGGCGCGGATCGCCTTCGGCCCGACGATGGGCGTCGATCGGCTGCGTCTGGCACTTGGCACGGCGACCATCGATGCGGCGGGTGAAGTCAGCCCCCGGCTGAACCTGCATGTGGCCGTGGCCAACGTCACGCCGGCCCTCGTCCAGCCCTTCATGCCGACGCTGCACGCTGCCGGCCGAATCGATGCGGAGGCGCAGCTGACCGGAACCACTGCGGCCCCGATCGGCACCATCACGCTGCACGGCGCCGGCTTACGGGCCACCACGGGCGCCGCTGCCTCCCTGCCGCCGGCAAGCATCGACGCCCGAGCCAGATTGAGCGGGCGCATAGCGACCGTCGATCTGCGGTTGGACGCTGGAAGCGCGAGCCATGTCACGGTTACCGGCACGGCGCCGATATCTTCCAGCGGTCCGCTCAACCTCCAGGCTCTCGGTCGGCTGGATGTCGCCCTGGTCGATCCGATCCTGGAAGCGGCGGGCCGGCGGGCGACGGGCATTCTGACGCTCAACCTCGCCGTCTCCGGCACCGCCACCACGCCGCGCGTCAGTGGCAACGTCGCGCTCGACGGCGGCGATTTCCAGGACTTCACGCAGGGCATGCGGCTGTCCGCCATCAACGCGCGCATTCGCGCCGAGGGCGAGCAACTCATCATCGAAAGCTTCACCGCCCGCGCCGGGCAGGGCACGCTGGCCGCCACCGGCACCATCGGCATCACGGCGCCGGGTATTCCGCTGAATATTACTGTGACGGGTCGTAATGCCGAACCGATCGAAAGCGATCTGCTGACGGCGCGGTTGGACACCGACATCCGCGTCACCGGCTCAGTCGGCAGCGGCATCGCCGCGCGCGGCACGCTCCATGTTCTGCGGGCTGATATCAATATCCCCGATGGTTTGCCGCCGAGCGTCGTGGTGCTGAAGATCCATCGTCGCGGAGAAAAGCCCGAAGTGGCGCCCGCACCGTCGCTACCGATCGCCCTCGACCTCACGGTCGTCGCGCCCCGTGCCATCTTTGTGCGCGGGCACGGCCTCAACGCGGAACTGGGCGGCCAGCTGCATATCGGCGGGACGCTCGCCAATCTGCAGCCGCAAGGCCATTTCGACATGATCCGGGGCACCTTCGCCCTGGTGACGAATACGCTGACCTTCACCAAGGGCGAAGCGGGCTTCGACGGCGGATCGATCTCCGACCCGACGATCGATTTTGAGGCGACCAGCGTCTCCAATAACGTGACCGCGACGCTTGCCGTCACCGGTTACGCGAGTGCGCCCAAGATCGTTTTGAGTTCCAGCCCGACGCTGCCGCAGGACGAGGTGCTGTCCTACATCCTATTTCACTCCAGCACGTCACAGCTCGGACCCTTTCAGATCGCGTCGATCGCCGCGTCCCTGGCGTCGCTGGCGGGCGTCAATACGGGCGGCGGCGTCAGCGGGCTGATCGGCAGCGTCCGGCAGGGATTGGGGCTGGACCAGCTTTCCATCGGCAATAACACGGGCGCCACCGGCAGCACCGCCTCGACGAAAAGCCAGAGCGCGCCGACGCTTCAGGCCGGGCGCTATGTCGCGCCGGGCATCTATGTGGGCGCTGCGCAAGGCACCACCGGTGGGGGCACCGCCGCCCAGGTCCAAATCGATATCGCCAAGGGGCTGAAGTTGAACACGCAGGTCGGCAGCGATAGCAACGGCGTCGGCGTCACCTACCAGTTCAATTACTGACGGCGACCGTACATGAAAAAGGGTGCCGACCGAGGCCGGCACCCTTCCTCGTAAGCGAGACTTAGTTGCCGCTGGCGGAGCCGCTGCTCTTGCCCATGCCGGCACCTGCGCCTGCGGCGGCACCGGGTGCCATCGCACCACTGGTCGGCGTCATCATCATCTTATGCTTGGCCCGATAGTGATGGCGGTGGTGAATCATCGCCTTACGCGCCGTGCCGCCCGCCTTCATGCCATTGCCGGAAGACATGCCGCCACCGGCCGTGCCGCTGGTGGGGGAGTTGCTATTACCGGTCGTGGTGCCGAGGGTTCCGTTGCTGACCGCACCCGCGACCGCAGAGCTTTGTGTCGCCGGCGGAACGTCGGAGCCGGAGGCGCCGTTCTGCGCAAGGCTGACGCCCATCGCAGGCGGTGCGAGGAGGAAGGCGGAGGCGATGAGAAGGCTGCGCAGATGCCGCATGACTAAATCCCTGTCGTATGGATGGACCGCGTTACCCGCGGCACCGGTCAGATGGGGCTTCATCGCGGTCACTTGACCCCCGTCGCAGGATCTTCTTGTTCAAGTTTCCGTTGGCGCGACTGGGCAGCCGGCGCGCGTAGGCGATGGTCAAAAAAAAGGCCCCGGAACATCCGGGGCCTTTTTGGGAAGAGCGAGTTAGCGCGTGCCCTTGGAGTGCTTCATCACGTTGTAATGCTTGCCATACATGTGCTTGTGGGCCCGCTTATGGGTCTTCACATGCGGCGCCTCGGTGAGGCCCGGGCCGCCCACGGGGCGGGAAGCGTTGGCGCCGGTGCCGGCAGTCGTGCCGGAGGGCGCCGTGATCGACGCGCTGGGGTTGTTCGGCGGAACTGAGCTATTCTGGGCCAAGGCGACCGCGGGAGCCAAGGCTAGTCCCAGAACGAGGGCAAACGTAGGGCGAAGGATACGCATCAATAACATTCCTGTTGAAAGTGTGTGACAGGCGATCTGGTTGGCTCGACCGTGGAGAGACTCCGTGGTGGCCCATAAGGCATTCAAATTCTAAACAACTCAAGCGAATTTGAAAGACAGTTGTGCTCGCATTTCACGCGCTAAAGCAGGCAGAGTTCCCGAAGGGCTAGGCGCAGCGCCGGAGGAAGGTCAGCCTGGGTGCCGGGCACCCGCGAAAGATCCGCCGGGGCGTCGCTCTCAGCCAGATAGCGCCAGCCCTGAAAGGCCCGCATGGGCCGGGGATCCACCATCACCAAGGCCTCGTCGAGCATGAGGGCGACGCATGCCGACCCATCCATCCGCGTGTCAGAAACGATATCGAGGACACGCTGCCGGCACTGGATCATTCCGCCAACCACCCAATAGATCGATCCGCCTTCGATGATCTCCTCGGCGCGCTTGGGGGCGTGCCGCGTGCGATGGCGCAAGGGCGGCTCGACCTCCATCCTTTGACGCTGCGCCTCCCGCAAGTGCTCGACGTCGCGGATGCCGACCGCCATCTTGATGATATGGACCATTGGGAAGCAGTTTACGCCGCGCTAAGGGATTCGCCACAAGATGACGCGCACGGGACCCATCTTGTCATCATGAGATGCTTGACACGCTACCCCCCGCGTCTGCGACACTCCGTTTCGGTTTCAGGAGTCGATAGTCGGCCTTGCACTTGACCCAAAAAGAGCGGAACGCGATTGGTCCGATGCCCCGAGCAGACCTCGGCGGCTGGACAGGACCTTTTACGCTATGAGCCTTGCTGACGCCCCACCCTTGTCGCTTCATCCCGCTGCCCCGAAGGCCACCACGACGCTCCGCCGGCTTCATGTCATCACCTGGGGCTGCCAGATGAATGTCTATGACAGCGGCCGCATGGCCGATGTCCTGGCGCCTCTTGGCTATACGGCTGCGACCAGCGCGGCCGATGCCGACATGGTCATCCTCAATACCTGCCATATTCGCGAACGTGCGACGGACAAGGTCTTCTCGGAACTCGGCCGCCTCCGCGTCATCAAGGATGAGCGTGCCGCTGCCGGCAAAACCACCATCCTCGCCGTCGCGGGCTGCGTCGCCCAGGCCGAAGGCGCGGAGATCACTGCTCGCGCCCCGTATGTGGACATCGTTCTGGGGCCGCAGACCTATCACCGCCTGCCCGAAATGGTAGCGCGCGCCCATCGCGCCGCCGGCCCGGTGATCGAAACCGATTTCCCGGTCGAGCAGAAGTTCGACTTCCTGCCCGCCGCCCCCGCCGATCAGGACCAGGCCGTGACCGCCTTCCTGACGGTGCAGGAAGGCTGCGACAAATTCTGTTCCTTCTGCGTCGTGCCCTATACGCGCGGGGCCGAGGCCAGCCGCCCCGCTGCCTCCGTCCTCGCCGAAGCGCGCGGCCTGGTGCGGCGCGGGGCACGGGAAATCACCCTGCTCGGCCAGAATGTGAACGCCTATCACGGGGCGGGCATGGATGGCGCCGTCTGGGGCCTCGGCCGATTGGTCCGCGCGCTTGCCGAAATTCCGAACCTGTTGCGCATCCGCTACATGACCTCCCACCCCCGCGACATGGCGGACGATCTGATCGCCGCCCATGCTGAAGTGCCGGCCTTGATGCCCTTCCTGCATCTGCCGGTGCAGTCCGGCTCCGACCGGATGCTGACGGCAATGAACCGGCGTCATACGGCGGACGACTACCGCCGCCTGATCGACCGGCTGCGCACCGCGCGGCCCGACCTCGCCCTGTCATCCGACTTCATCGTGGGCCACCCCGGTGAAACGACGGCAGATTTCGACGCCACGATGCGCCTGATCCGCGACATCGGCTTCGCCCAGGCCTTCAGCTTCAAATATTCGGCGCGGCCGGGCACGCCCGCCGCCGGCGCGCCCGGTGCCGTGCCCGAGGCCGAGAAGGACGCGCGGCTTGTGGCCCTTCTAGCCTTGCTGCGCGACCAGCAGGATGACTTCAACGCCCGGTCCGTCGGGCTGGAGTTCGATGTGCTCGTGACCGGGCCGGGTCGTCGCCCCGGCCAGATCGCGGGTCGTTCACCCTATCTCCAGGCCGTTCACATGGATGGCCCGGAATCGCTGGTGGGGCAGGTCGTGCCGGTGAAAGTCCGGCAGCTCCTAACCAATTCCTTAACAGCCACCCTCAACTTCCCGGCTTTTAAACAGGAGCGAGCCCGCGCTTGACCCAAATCTCGGCTGATCGGTCGAACACCCTCACCCAGTCCAATGCGGGCCAAGGTCGAGCGGTGACCTTGCAGTTCGGGAACAACGCCTTGTTATCGCAGCTTCTTGGGGATCACGATCGGCATCTGATACGCGTCGAGCAAGCACTGGGCGTACGGCTCGCCTGCCGCGGCAACCGTATCGCCATCACCGGTGATGCGACCCAGGTCGAAACAGCGCAGGTTACGCTCAACGGCCTCTACAGCCGCCTCGAACGTGGCCACCAGCTCTCCAGCAGCGACATCGACGCCGCCCTCAAGCTCAATGCCCGTGGCGCCGAGCCGCGGCTGCCGCTGTCGGACCTGCCCGCCATTCGCACGCGGCGCGGCGCTATCCAGCCGCGCAGCCCCGGCCAGACCGGCTATATGGAAATGCTAGCGCGCCATGAGATGGTCTTCGGCATCGGCCCCGCCGGCACCGGCAAGACCTATCTCGCCGTCGCGCAGGCCGTGGCCATGCTGCAAACCGGCCAGGTCGATCGCATCATCCTCTCCCGCCCTGCAGTGGAAGCAGGGGAGAGGCTCGGCTTCCTGCCCGGCGACATGAAAGAGAAGGTCGACCCCTACCTCCGTCCGCTCTATGACGCGCTGAACGACATGATGCCAGGAGATCAGGTGATACGCCGTATGGCCGCAGGGGAGATCGAAGTGGCGCCGCTCGCCTTCATGCGCGGCCGCACCTTGTCCCATGCCTTCGCCATTCTCGACGAAGCCCAGAACACGACCCCGATGCAGATGAAGATGTTTCTGACCCGCATGGGCGAGGGCACGCGCATGGTGATCACCGGCGACCTCAGCCAGATCGATCTGCCGAATGGCGTGACCTCTGGCCTTGCCGATGCTCTGGCGACGGTCGAGGGCGTGCAGGGCATCGGCGTGACCCGCTTTAGTCGCCAGGATGTGGTGCGCCACCCCTTGGTCGGCCGCATCGTCGAAGCCTACGACCAGCGAGCAACGGCCGAACAGGATGTCGTGCGCGATGCACGACGTCATCATCGGTCCCGCGAGAGTGACAGTGGAACCTCCAAGTAGTCCCGACTTCGCCAGCCCCCCGACCATCATTATCGAGGACAGGGGCTGGCGACGGCATGTGCCGCGGCTGGAGGAATGGGTTTCCCGCTCCATCCGTGCCGCGCAGCAGACCGTGCCCGACGTTCAGGTCGATGCGGTCATTCTGTCGGATGACCGTACGGTGCGCGCCCTCAATGCCCGCCATCGCGGTCGCAATAAGCCGACCAATGTCCTGACCTTCGAGCCTGCCCTCAGCGGAGCAGGCGGAGAGATCGTGCTGGCGCTCGGCGTCATGCGGCGGGAAGCGGCGGCCGAAGGCAAGCCGCTGCCGCACCACCTCGCCCATTTGCTGGTCCATGGCGTGCTGCATCTCGACGGCGAAACTCATGACCGGCCTGGCGACGCCCGCCGGATGGAAATGGGCGAGACGCGTATCCTGAGCCGACTTGGCGTTCCCAACCCCTGGAAGGGACGATGAGCCACTCCGAACCGTCACTGTTTTCGCGCATCCTGCATGTTTTGGGGCGGCGCGGAACCGAGCAGACTTTGCGACAATCCATCGCCGAACTGGTCGAGGAAGCCGCCTCCACGCCGCAGACGCCCGGCGAGGTGCCCGAACTCGATCGGCAGGAGCGTGCGCTGATCGCCAATATCCTGCATCTGCGGGGCACGATGGCCAATGACGTGATGATCCCGCGCGCCGACATCGTGGCGCTGCGCGTCGATCTGACGCTGGATGAGACGCTGCATCGCCTGCGGGAGGAGCAGCATTCCCGGCTGCCGATCTACCGCGACCAACTCGATGACATCCTCGGCATGGTCCATATCAAGGACGTCTTCGCCTATATCGGGCGGCCTGAGGAATTCTCGCTGGAGAAGATGCTGCGCCGACCGCTGATGGTGGCGCCGCAAGCGCCCGTGCTCGACCTTCTCGTCCAGATGCGTCAGGCGCGGGTGCATCTGGCCCTGGTGATCGATGAATATGGCGGCGTCGATGGCCTCATCACCATCGAGGATCTGGTGGAAACCATCGTCGGCGATATCGCCGACGAGCATGACGAGGTCGAGGGCCCTTTGATCACCGAACGGCCGGATGGCACGCTCGACATCGCGGCGCGGTTGTCGATCGAGGAGTTCGAGGAGCGGCTTGGGCCAGTCCTGACGGCGGATGAGCGCGCGTCCTCCATCGATACCGTGGGCGGCTTGGTCTTCACCCTCGCGGGCCATGTTCCAGCGCAGCACGAGATCATTCGCCATCCGAGTTCCGGTCTCGAGTTCCTGGTGCTCGATTCCGACCCGCGCCATATCCTGAAGGTGCGGGTGACACTTCCGCCGGCCGTGCAGACCGCGGAAAGCGCAGCCGCGGCTTAGGGTTGGATGGAGTTGGTTGATCCACCGTCCGAGTCTCTCGTCATGGCATGCGAAGGCATGCCATCCACGCCTTGCCTTCGGCCCGCAAGGAAGGCGTGGATGCTCTGCCTTCGCAGAGCATGACGGAGTAGGTGGATGCTGATCCCACGTCTGCGCGCCCTGATGCGCCCTGGGCCGCGCCTTGCAATCAGCCTCGTTCTGCTGTCATCGCTGCTCTATTCGCTGGGCTACGCGCTCACGAAGATCCTGATCGTCGATCGGCACTTCGGCGCCATCCAGCTTTTCGCCATGCGGTCGATGATCGTACTCGCGACGCTGCTGCTGATCGCGCTGTCGCGCCCGGATCGCATCATGCTGATGCGATTGATCGCGCCACCGAAGGCCTGGACCCAACGCGCGGCGGGCGCAGGCGTTGCAGTCTCCAGTTGCCTCGCCATCATCGGCTACGGCTATCTTCCCGTCACCAGCGCCACGGCCTTCAGCTTCACCAGCCCGCTGGTGCTGACGGTGCTCGGCGGTCTGGTGCTGCGCGAACAGGTTCCCGCGCGCCGCTGGTTCGCTGTGCTGCTCGGGTTTGCCGGCATGCTGATCATCGTGCGGCCGAGCGGCAGCGTGTCGGATGCCAGTGCCGGACATTGGATCGGCGTTGGGGCCGCCATCGCCTCCGCCTGCCTCTATGCCGTGTATCAAATCGTGATCCGCCGCATCCGGGACACCAGCACCGCCATGGATGCCATCGCCCAGGCCGCCATTGCCGGGATTGTGCTTCTGGGCGGCATCCTGCCCTTCGTCTGGCGGCCGGTGCCGATCCAGGCCGTGCTGCTGATCGTGGCGGCAACCGCCGCGCAAACCATCGGCTTGGTGACGATCAACGCCGCCGTGCGCATGGGCCAGGTGTCGCAGCTCGCGCCCTGGCAATATGGCGGCATGATCTGGGCGGTGCTGATCGACCTCATCCTGTTCGACCATCCGCCCGCCGCCCTGGCGATGGCCGGGGTCGGCCTGATCATTTGCGGCGGATTGATCTCCCAGAAGGCATCGCGTTGACCCCGCCCGTCGCGGCGGCGATCATGCCGCTGTCATAGGCGGGAGACCTCGGATGCGATCCATCTTCGTTCAGATCAAATGCGTGCTCGGCCAAGCCTATGCGGTGGCGGCGATCCTGGCGGATGATTTCGAAAACGCGTCCCAGATCTATTCGACCTCGGGACATTACGATCTACTGGTGCAATTTCGCCTGTCGGAGGGCGAGGATCCCGGCCTGTTCGTCAACAACGTGCTGCACAAGGTGCCTGGCATCAAAGACACTTACACGATCATGGTCTTCGACGCCTTCACCCCCGGTCAGGGGTGACGGCGTCGGCGCCTATTCCTGGTCGGGGGCCGCCGCAGCGTTGAGCTGGATGTATTTCTCGATACCGATCAGCTTGATCAGGTCGAACTGACGATCGAGAAAATCGATGTGATGCTCTTCGTCCGCCAGGATGCGGCGCAGCAGGTCACGCGACACATAGTCACCCACCACCTCGCAATGGGCGATGCCCGCACGCAGATCGCCCAAGGCTTTTTGCTCGATTGCGAGATCTGCGCTCAGGATTTCCTCAACCGTTTCGCCGACCTGGATCTGATTGAGACGCTGCACGTTCGGAAGTCCGTCGAGAAACAGAATGCGCTCGATCAGCCAATCGGCGTGATGCATCTCCTCGATCGACTCTTTGTACTCATGCTGCCCGAGCTTCGTCACGCCCCAATGGCGCAGCGTGCGCGCATGCAGAAAGTACTGGTTGATCGCCGTCAATTCGTTGGTGAGATGCGTGTTCAGATGCTCGATAACTTTCGCATCGCGTAACATTGGAAGAATCCATCTGCTGTGGGGTCGCGCTAGCCATCGCGCCGCACATTTTTTCGAGAATGCAACGAACGGCCTTGGTGCACATTCCACATTGTGGCTGCCGTCCGCAAGCCCGGTACACTTCGCTCGGGCGTGTCGCCCCCGCGAGGCTGGCCGCCGCGATGTGGCGATCGGTCAAGGCATTGCAAACGCACACATACATCAGGCGAGGTCCCAACGAGGCGGAGTATGGGATCCTATAGCTGGCTAGTTTAGTTAATGCAACTCATTCGCAATTGCATCTCTGTGCGGGATCGATTCGAATTGTCTGCGCGGCGGATAACGCTTCGCTCATCCGCCCTACACCGTCATCCTAGGGTGGATGAGTGTAGCGTTATCCACCATGCGGATCAGGACGCGATCATGCCATGCGGATCGATGACGTATTTGCTCGCCGCCCCTCGGTCGAAATCGGCATAGGCCTTCGGCGCATCCTCCAGCGAAATCACCTGGGCATTGACCACCTCGGCGATGTTGCAGCGATCGAACAGAATCGCTTGCATCAGCATGCGGTTGTATTTCAGCACCGGTGTCTGGCCGGTATGCAGGGTGTGGGATTTCGCCCAGCCCTGGCCGAACCTCAGCGACAGGCTGCCTTGCTTCGCGGCTTCGTCCACGGCGCCGGGATCGGCGGTCACGTAAAGCCCGGGAATACCGATGTCCCCGGCCGCGCGCGTGATCTCCATCATCTGATTGAGCACCACGGCCGGCTGCTCCCCGCCGGCATGGCCGCGCGCCTCGAACCCCACCGCGTCGATCGCCGAATCGACCTCTGGCACGCCGACGATCTCGGCGATCATCTCACCCAGCCGATCATGCTGGGACAGGTCGATCGGCTCGAATCCCATCGCCTTGGCATGGGCCAGGCGTTGCGGATTGAAGTCGCCGATCATGGTGACGGCGGCGCCGAGCAGGCGTGACGAGGCGGCGGCCGCAAGACCCACGGGACCCGCACCGGCCACATAGACGGTCGACCCGACGCCGACCTTGGCCGTCACCGCGCCGTGGAAGCCGGTGGGGAAGATGTCCGTCAGCATCGTGACGTCCCGGATCTTGGCCATGGCGCGGTCTTTGTCCGGGAACTTCATCAAGTTGAAGTCGGCATAGGGCACCATGACATAGCCCGCCTGGCCGCCGATCCAGCCACCCATATCGACATAGCCATAAGCGCCGCCGGCGCGACCGGGATTGACCGTCAGGCAGACGCCGGTATCGCCATGGCGACAGGTGCGGCACCGCCCGCAGGCGACATTGAACGGCACGGAGACGAGGTCGCCCTTGGCGACCATTTCCACATCGCGCCCGATTTCCAGTACTTCGCCAGTAATCTCATGCCCCAGCACCATACCGGCGGGCGCCGTGGTCCGGCCGCGCACCATATGCTGATCGGAACCGCAGATATTGGTGGCGACGATCTTGAGAATCGCCGCGTGCTCGATCCGGCGGCCATCCGGCGCTTCCAGCTTGGGGTCCGGAATGTCCTGAACCTCGACATGCTGCGGCCCCAGATAGATGACGCCCCGATTTTTGCTCATGCGCCCGCACTCCCTGCTTTGCTCTCGGCGCGTCTTTTCCGGGCGTCTCCACCGGGCCGCGCGCCTTGCCGGCTAGCCTGAACCCTCCCGCCCGTCACAGCAATGGGGGCGCGCGGGGTTGCCGGGGCGGGGCCTTGGTGCGAGTTTGCGCCCATAAACGCAGTTTCAATGAGGACAGACATGGCCAAGATCCTAGTGAAGACCCCCGTCGTCGAAATGGACGGCGATGAGATGACCCGCATCATCTGGGGCTTCATCAAGGAGAAGCTCATCCTCCCTTATCTCGAAATCGACCTGAAATACTACGACCTCGGGATCGAGTATCGCGATCAAACCGACGATCAGGTGACGATCGATGCGGCCAATGCCACCAAGCAGTATGGTGTCGGCATCAAATGCGCGACGATCACGCCCGATGAGGCGCGGGTCACGGAATTCGGCCTCAAGAAGATGTGGCGCAGCCCGAACGGGACCATCCGCAATATCCTCGACGGCACCATTTTCCGTGAGCCGATCATCTGCAGCAACGTGCCGCGCCTGGTGCCGCATTGGAACCAGCCGATCGTCATCGGTCGCCATGCCTACGGCGACATCTACCGCGCGACCGAGACCAAGATCCCCGGCCCCGGCCGCGTGACGCTGAAATATGTGCCCGCCGATGGCAGCGCGCCGATGGAACTCGACGTGCACGACTTTAAGGGTCCCGGCGTGACCATGGGCATGCACAATACCCTCGCCTCGATCGAAGGTTTCGCCCGCGCCAGCTTCAACTACGGCATCGCGCGCAAGTATCCGGTCTATCTCTCGACCAAGAACACCATCCTCAAAGCCTATGACGGCATGTTCAAGGACACCTTCCAGTCCATCTTCGACGCCGAGTTCAAGACAGAGTTCGACGCCCTGGGCATCACCTACGAACACCGCCTGATCGACGACATGGTCGCGGCGGCCCTCAAGTGGAACGGCGGCTATGTCTGGGCCTGCAAGAACTATGATGGCGATGTGCAGAGCGACATCGTGGCGCAAGGCTTCGGCTCGCTTGGCCTGATGACCAGCGTGTTGCTCAACCCGGATGGCACGGTGATCGAGTCCGAGGCGGCGCATGGCACCGTGACGCGCCATTACCGCGAGCATCAGAAGGGCCGGCCGACCAGCACCAACCCGATCGCGAGCATCTTCGCCTGGACCCGCGGCCTGATCTATCGCGGTCGCTTCGACAATACGCCCGACGTCACCACCTTCGCCGAGACGCTGGAGAGGGTCTGCGTCGAGACGGTGGAGGCCGGCTTCATGACGAAGGATCTCGCGAGCCTGATTTCACGTGATCAGCCCTTCCTGACGACCGAGGGCTTCCTCGCCAAGCTCGACGACAACCTGAAGCTCGCGATGGCGAAGTCCTAAGGATCTTAGACGGATAACGCTGCGCTCATCCGCCCTACACCGCGCCTCGTAGGGTGGATGAGCGCAGCGTCGTCCACCATAAAGCTTGCTAAAGAAAAGGCCTATTTGCTTTATTAAGCCTTATGGCAGGTAAAGCGGCTTTAGCTGAAGCGCCGACCCGACGCGGTGCGTTTGTCGAAAGCACGGTCGCAGGCGAGCGGATTCGCGCTTTCGTCCCGCCACCGCTGCCGCCTATCCCACCGATCCGGCTCGACGGCCTGCTGACAGCCCTGAGCGCGGCCGATCGCGCCCTTGGCAGGCTCGACGGCATCACGGTCCTCGTGCCCGACCAAACCCTGTTCCTCTATATGTATGTGCGGAAGGAAGCTGTGCTCTCCTCCCAGATCGAGGGCACGCAGTCGACCCTGTCCGACCTGCTCCGTTTCGAGACCGAGGCGAGCGCCGGCGCGCCGATCGACGATCTGCGCGAGGTTTCCAACTATGTCGATGCGATGATGCATGGGCTTGAGCGGATGGAGACCCTGCCGCTATCCTTGCGACTGATCCGGGAGATGCATGCCCGCCTTCTGCAACGCGGGCGCGGCGCGGATAAGCAGGCGGGCGAGTTCCGATCCTCTCAGAACTGGGTGGGCGGCACACGGCCCGGCAACGCCCTCTATGTGCCGCCGCCGGTCACGCATCTCATGCCGTGCCTGGATGCGCTGGAACGCTTCATCCATGATAACACGTCCGATCTTCCGCCCCTGATCGCGGCCGGTCTGATCCATGTCCAGTTCGAAAGCATCCATCCCTTTCTCGACGGCAATGGACGCCTCGGCCGATTATTGGTGACCCTGTTCCTCTGCATGAAAGGCGTGCAGCGAAAACCTTTGCTCTACCTCAGCCTGTTCCTGAAAACCCATCGCGAAACCTACTACCGCTTGCTGCAAGCGGTGCGGGAGGATGGCGCCTGGGAGGAATGGCTCGCCTTCTTCCTGGAAGGCGTGACGAAGGTCGCCTATGCCGCCTTCGATACCACCAATCGCATCGTGTCCCTGTTCCGCGAGGATCGCGACAGGATCGCCGCAAGCGGGGAACGTGCCGGTTCAGCGCTGCGCCTGCATGAGCAGTTGCAGCGCCACCCCTTCCTGACCGCCGCGAAAGCCCGCGCCGAAAGCGGCCTCAGCCTGCCCACGGTCAATGCCGCCTTCGCGGAACTCAACCGGCTCGGCATCGTCGAGGAAATCACCGGGCGGGCACGCGGGCGCGTCTATCGCTACCGCCGGTACCTCGATCTTCTCGGTGGGGACGACCCAATTTAACCAGTCGCCCCCGTCTCGGACGCTACTCCTCGTGCCAGGTACGGCCGTCACGCTCCATCAGCGCGATCGCCGAAGACGGGCCCCAGGTGCCGGCGCGATACGGCTTCGGCGGCTCGTTGCTCGCCGCCCAGGCGTCGAGGATATGATCGACCCAACTCCAAGCCGCCTCGACTTCATCCCGGCGCATGAACAGCGTCTGATTGCCGCGCACCACATCCATGATCAGCCGCTCATAGGCGTCCGGGTTGCGGACCGAGAAGGCCTTGGCGAAGCTCATGTCCAGCGGAACGTACTGCAGGCGCATGCCGCCCGGTCCCGGATCCTTGATCATCAGCCACAGCCGCACGCCCTCATCCGGCTGCACACGCACCACCAGGCGATTGGCCTGCAACGGGCCCGCCGCTTCCTCGAACACCGAATGCGGAATGGCGCGGAACTGCACCACAATCTCCGACACCCGGCTCGGCAGGCGCTTGCCGGTGCGCAGGTAGAAGGGCACGCCGGCCCAACGCCAGTTGCTGACCTCAGCCTTCACCGCGACGAAGGTCTCGGTCATGCTGCCGGGCCGCTCGAGCTCCTCCAGGTAGCCGCGCACCGGCCCCAGGGTGGAGGCGCCGGCCGTATACTGTCCGCGCACCGTGAGGTTGGCGACCTGCATCGGCGTCATCGGCTTGAGGGATTGCAGCACCTTCAGCTTTTCGTCGCGCACGGTATCCGCGTCGAGCGAGGTCGGCGTCTCCATCGCTGTGAGGCAAAGAAGCTGCAGAATGTGGTTCTGCATCATGTCCCGCATGGCGCCGGCCGTGTCGTAATATCCAGCGCGGGTCTCAAGACCCAGATCCTCGGCCACCGTGATCTGCACGTGGTCGATGTATTTGGAATTCCACAGCGGCTCAAACAGGGAATTGGCGAAGCGCAGCGCCATCAGGTTCTGCACCGTCTCCTTCCCGAGATAGTGGTCGATCCGGTAGATGCTGGTCTCGGGGAAGATCTTGCCGATGGCGTTGTTGAGGTCCTGGGCGGATTCCAGATCCTTGCCGACCGGCTTTTCGATCACCACCCGGCTGGCGGGCGTGACCAGCCCATGGGCGCTGATCTGCTCACAAATGGGACCGAAGATATCGGGTGCGGTGGCCAGATAGAACACCCGGATACGCTCGGGCGCGTCGCTCAGCTTCTTCGCCAAGTCCGGCCAGCCATCGGTGCCGGTGGCATCCATCGACACATAGCCGACGCGGGCGATGAAGCGATCGATGACGGCGGGGTCCTGATCCGCCTTGGGCACGAAACTCTCGATGGCGTCGCGCGCCATTGTCTGAAACTCTTCATCGGAGAGGTGCCGGCGGGAGGAGCCGATCACCCGTGCCTCTGCCGGAAGCTGGCCGCTCCGGTCCCGCTGATACAGCGCCGGCAGCAACTTCCGCCGTGACAAATCTCCCGAGCCGCCGAACACGACGATATCGAATGGATCAACGGTGATAATACGCGCGACCATGTCCATGAAGCTCCTTTTCAGGCGAGATGCCAGCATACGCGATGAGTGCGAATTGACCAGAACCGCAACCGTCGCGGCTGCTTGACGGCAGGCCGCGCCTGGCGTCAACCGGGGCACATGCATCGCCCCCCCGCCCTGCCCGCGACCGAAGTCGTCAGCGAACGCTTCACCGACCTTGATCTATGGGGCAGCGAAACGGCCCTCGAAGCCTTGTGGGAAGGCCAGATGGCGGCAATCGCGGCGCTGCGCCCCGCACTGCCGGCGATGGCCGCGGCCGCCGATGCGGCTGCCGCGCGGCTGACTGAAGGCGAAGGCCGCCTGATCTATGCGGGGGCAGGAACCTCGGGCCGGCTGGCGGCGCTGGATGCGGCCGAGCTTCCGCCGACCTTCGACTGGCCGCATGCCAGAACCGCGCTGCTGATCGCGGGTGGCACCGCCAGCCTGCTTCGCGCCGCCGAGGGCGCGGAGGACGATACCGATGAGGCCGTGGCCGATGCGATCCGCATCGGTGTCGGCCCGGCGGATGTGCTGATCGCGCTGGCCGCGAGCGGCAGCACACCCTATGCCATCGCCGCCGTTGGCGCCGGCCGCTCGGCCGGGGCGCTCACCATCGGCATCGCCAATAGCCTCGGTGCACCGCTCCTCGCCGCCGCCGATCATGCCCTTTTTCTCGATACCGGGGCGGAGGCGGTGGCGGGATCCACCCGCATGAAGGCCGGCACGGCCCAGAAAGCGACGCTCACCTTGCTCTCGACGCTCATCATGATTCGGCTGGGTCGCATCTATCGCGGCCGGATGGTGGAGATGCGACCCACCAATGCCAAGCTTCTCGCCCGCGCCCGCCGAATGCTGGTCGATCTCACCGGCTGCACGGAAACCGAAAGCGCGGAAGCCCTCGCCGCCGCGAACGGCCACATCAAAACAGCCAGCTTGATGATCCTGCGCGGACTAGCCCTAAATCAGGCGCAAGCCCTGCTTTCCCGCCATGCCGGCATCCTTCGTGCCGCGTTGGCCGAGTCGAACCCGGCTTCGGTATAGCAACCCGCGACACGAGAAGGAACGCGCATCATGGACGCCACCACGACTATGCGGATCGAGAAGGATTCCCTCGGTGAGGTCCTGGTGCCCAATGACCGTCTGTGGGGCGCGCAGACCCAGCGCTCGATCGAGAACTTTCCCATCGGCGTTGGCCGCTTCGTCTGGTCTCGCCCCGTCATTCGTGCCTTCGGCATCCTCAAGAAGGCGGCGGCTCAGGCCAACGGCGCTTTGGACGAGCTTCCGCCCGAGAAGGTGCGGCTCATCGTCCAAGCGGCGGATGAAGTCATTGCCGGCAAATGGGACGATGAGTTCCCGCTGGTCGTGTTCCAGACCGGCTCGGGCACCCAGAGCAATATGAACGCCAATGAGGTGATCGCGAACCGCGCCATTCAGATCGCGGGCGGCGTGCTCGGCTCCAAGAGCCCGATCAACCCCAATGACGACGTCAATCGCGGCCAATCCTCCAACGATACCTTCCCGACAGCCATGTACATCGCGGCCGTCGAGGAAATTCACGGCACGCTGCTGCCGGCCATCGAGGTGCTGCGCGCCACACTCGATGCCAAGGCGCAGGCTTTCGCGGATGTCATCATGATCGGCCGCACCCATTTGCAGGATGCGACCCCCGTCTCCCTCGGGCAGGCGATTTCGGGCTGGGTGGCGCAACTCGCCGAATGCAGCCGCGCGATCGAGGCGTCGCTGCCCTGGATGATGGAGCTGGCCATCGGCGGCACCGCCGTCGGCACCGGCATCAATTCCCACCCCGGCTTCGGCGGCACGGCAGCGCGCTTCATCGCCGAGGCGACCGGCCAGCCCTTCGTCTCGGCGCCCAACAAATTCGCGGCGCTCTCAGCGCATGACGCCATGGTCCATGCCAGCGCCACGCTGCGCACGCTCGCGGGTGCCCTGATGAAGATCGCCAATGACGTGCGCTGGCACGCCTCCGGCCCCCGCGCAGGCCTGGGCGAAATCTTCATTCCCGAGAATGAGCCGGGCTCGTCCATCATGCCGGGCAAGATCAACCCGACGCAGTGCGAATCCATGACCATGGTGGCCGTTCAGGTCTTCGGCAATGACGCGGCGGTGGCCTTCGGCGGCAGCCAGGGCAATTTCCAGCTCAATGTCTATAAGCCCGTCATGCTCCATAACCTGCTGGAATCGGTCACGCTGCTGAGCCAGTCGATGCTGACTTTCGAACTGCATTGCGCACGCGGCATCGAGCCGAACTACCCCCGCCTCAAGGCCAATGTCGAAAACTCCCTGATGCTGGTGACGGCGCTGAACCGCCACATCGGCTACGAGAAATCCGCCAAGATCGCGCTGAAGGCCCATCACGAGAATTCGAGCCTGCGCGAGGCGGCTTTGGCCCTCGGCTTCGTGACGGGGGAGCAGTTCGATGCCTGGGTCCGGCCGGAAGATATGCTGGCGCCGCGCGCCGACGGGGAACGCCGAAAGCAGCCGCGTAACGCCTGAAGGAATGGGCGGCGCATTCCGCTGCGCTTGTAGGGCGGAATAGCGGAGCGTCTTCCGCCAAACCCGCCGCTAATTCGTCAGGTTAGAATAATCGACCCATCCGCGCATCGCGGATGGCCCACGCCCCAACTGCATCTGGAAGCTTGGCTGCTTCATCCCGTCCGTCACGATCGCGATCAAACTCGCCGGCACCGTGCTTTGCGTCATGACGCATCCGTTGGGATTGTCGGGGCTGAAATTCACCAGCGCATCCGTGTCAGGGCAGACCGGCATACTGCCCCGCAGGAAGATCGGCTTGGACAAATCGAGCGAATGCCGCCCCAGCACCACCGTATTGCCGTTCAAAAAATAGGCGGCCACGCCGGCGGAACGGCTGGGATCACCCAGCAGGGTCATGATCACGACCGTCGCGCCCACAGCGAAGGCGATCATGCCCAGAACCGATGTACCCTCGACCAGACGGTCCACTGTCTTCGGCTTCGCGACCTGGGGTTGGGGTCGCGGAAACGCCTCGTCCTCCAGATAATGGCGCTCAGACATGGCATCGACCTCGCTTTTCGCGTGGGTTTCTTATGTGCAACGATACGCTCATAGAAGTATTGTCTCCAGGCCCGCAAGCGTTAAATGAGGCTAGATTGAGGCATGGCCGACGTGCCCTCTTTTGCCGGAGCCCCAAACCGGTATGCTGCCGCTATGGAGAAAGATCGTCCCCGCGCGATGCACGACCTCGGCGGCGTGCCCCGCTATATGTGCGACGCCGTCGATACCGAGCCGCATGAGCTGACGGGTTTCGACCGTGAGGTCGATGCCATTCGCCAGATCCTGGGCATGAAACAGGTCATGTCCGTCGATGAACTGCGGCGCGGCATCGAAGCCCTGCCCGAGGCCGACTATCGCCGTCTCTCCTATTATGAGCGCTGGCTCTGCGCGATCACCGCAACCTTGATCGACAAGACCGTGATCGACGAGGCCGCGCTGCGATCGGCGCTGGAGCAGGCGTCGTGATCGCCCCTGGCACCCGCGTCCGCGTGCGTGACGATTGGCCGGAAACACGCGGCCCCTGCCATATCCGCACACCGCATTATGTGCGCGGCGAGCGCGGAACGGTGCTCCGCCACCTGGGCGATTTTGCCAATCCCGAGGACCTCGCCTTCGGCCGCGCCGCGCCGCGGCTGCCGCTGTATCACGTCCGCTTTGCCCGATCGGACCTCTGGGATGGCGGCGGTCCGGCTGCGGACGACATCCTGATCGAGATCTTCGAGCCCTGGCTGGATGAGGTGGCCGCATGACCCTCACGGACCTGGACCCGACAGCGCTGCTATCCGCCTTGCGGGCCCTGCTCGTCGACAAGGGGATCACGTCAGCCGAGGAGATCGCGGATAGGATCACCGCGACCGATGCCGCGACCCCGGCGCGGGGCGCCGCGATGGTCGCCAAGGCCTGGACCGACCCAGAGTTCCGCGCCCTGATGCTGGCCGATGGGGCGAAGGCGGCGGAGACGCTCGGCATCCCCATGCGCGGCCTGCCGCCGCTCGGCGTGCTGGAAAATACGCCCGAACGCCATCACCTCGTGGTTTGCACGCTCTGCAGTTGCTATCCGCGCGCCGTGCTCGGCTATCCACCCTTTTGGTTCAAGTCCGTCGCTTATCGCGCCCGCGCGGTGCGTGACCCGCGCGGCGTGCTGCTGGAATGGGGCACGACCTTGCCGGCCGATGTCGTTCTGACCGTGGTCGACAGCACGGCGGATTATCGCTGGATGGTCCTGCCGATGCGCCCCGAAGACACCGAGTCCTGGTCAGAGGCGCGTCTCGCCGCGCTTGTGCGCGAGGGCGACATGATCGGCGTTACAGTTCCACGCTCAATCTAAGCGCATCGTTGATTGACATCCCTGTATCAATGGCCGAGGAGGGGCGTTTTTTCGCGCCCGGATTAGGTTGAATAGGTTGATGCTGAGGCGGCCTCGATGACATCGGCACCCTCGGATGACGAGGCAATTGGTAGACTGCAAGCCGAGCTTGAGGTTGTCAGCGCCACCCTGGCCGCGACCGCAATCCAGCGCGACCAACTTCTGGCCTCGACGAGTTGGCGTATCACCGCGCCACTGCGGCGCTTTTGGGATAGCATCCGGGCCGGGCGTCGGCGGGTTACCGGGCACGGCGCGGAACGCGAACCCGAGCCGGCACCCGAGCCGCCACCGCCGCCACCTCCCGAAACGGAGTACGAGCGATGGATGCGCCTCTGCGATCGGCTGAGCGAAGACGACCGCTCGGCGATCCAAACCCATATCGGCGCCATGGCGCAGCCGCCGCTGATCGCCATCGTCATGAGGGTGCATGAGACACCGGGCCAATGGGTGCGGGATGCGATCACCTCGGTGCGCACGCAACTATATCCGCATTGGGAACTATGCGTCATCGGCGCCGCGTCCCATCCCATCCTGGCAGAAGTGGCGGCCGTAGAGCCCCGCATAAAACTGAGTAGCCAGCACAGCGATGGCGCCTTCGTCGCTTTCATGGGCAGCCAGGATCTGTTGTCCGAACGGGCGCTGTATGAAGTCGCGGCGGAGCTTGAATGTCACCCCGATACCGATCTCATCTACGTCGATGAGGACGAGGTCGATGAAAAAGGGGTTCGCACAAACCCCTATTTCAAGCCCGACTGGAATATCGACCTCATGCTCGGTCAGAACCTTGTCGGTGCTTTCATAGTCTGTCGCCGCGCGCTGATGGAGAGCATCGGCGTGTGCCTGGGCGATCCCGATCCCCCTTACGCCTTGGCGTTGAAGATCGCGGCGGCAACGACACCCGATCGCCTACGTCATATCCCCAGCGTGCTCTATCATGCGCGCCGTACCGACGCGGCTCCGCCTTCCACGGTCGCGATGCAATCGCCGATACAGGCGTCTATGCGCAGTCAAGGCGCAGAGGTCGCATTGGTTCCGGTCGGGCCGCATTGGATGCGAACGCGCTGGCCGTTGCCCGATCCGGCCCCCCGCGTGAGCCTCATCGTGCCGAGCCGCGATCACGCCGAGCTGCTTGCGCGTTGTGCGTCGGGTCTGTTGCACCGTACCGACTATGCAAACCTGGAACTGCTGATCGTCGATCATGAGAACCGCGAGCCAGAGGCGCTCAGACTGATCGACCGTCTGCGACACGATCGCCGTGTGCGCGTGCTCCCTTACCAGGGTGAGTTCAATTACGCCGCGATCAACAATGCCGCCGTGCGCGAGGCGACCGGCGAAATCCTCGTGCTGATCAATAACGATATCGATGTTATCGACGGCGACTGGCTGAGGGAGATGGTGTCCCACGCCGTCAGGCCGGATGTCGGCGCAGTGGGCGCGAAGCTTTTATACGCAGACGATACTGTCCAACATGCAGGCGTCGTGCTCGGTGTGGCAGTGTCGCGGGTCGCGGGTCATTTCGGTCATGGCGCAGCACGCGATGACGCCGGTCCCTTCGGGCAATTCGCCCTGACGCGGGAACTCTCTGCTGTCACCGGTGCCTGTCTGGCCCTGCGTCGTGCGGTCTATGAACAGGTCGGCGGCATGGATGCCGAGCACTTGCCCGTATCCTTCAACGACGTCGATCTCTGTCTCCGTATTCGCGCCGCTGGACTGCGCGTTGTTTGGACGCCCTTTGCAGAGCTGTATCATCTGGAATCGGCCTCGCGCGGTGGCGAGCAGACACCGGCGCAGCTGGATCGTGCGAAGCGTGAGATCGCCACAATGCGTGACCGCTGGGGTGCGGTTCTGGATCACGACCCCTTCCACAATCCAAACTTCGACCGCGCCGATCCGAATGTCCTGACGACCGATATACGAATGCCTAGGCGATGGGCCGATGTTGTGACGCTGCCCCGCGCGGCGGCTGATTGAATGGCGTTGCTGACACTGCCGCCCTCATCGGCGGCCCTGGAACGCGACCTCGCTCTCGCAAAAGAACAGGCCGCAGCACGGGCGCGGGAGCGGGACGCCCTGCGCATGCATCTCGACACCATCGAAACGAGCACGGTTTGGCGGGCAAGCCGTCGCTTGCGTGATATCGGGCACCGCAATCCCCAGCTCGCACGGATCCTACGGCGCATCGCAAAAGCTTTCTACTGGACAGCGACCGGCCAGCTGTTTCACCGGCTGCGCCTTCGCCGAAACCTTGGCGACCTTGCACCCCCCGCCGCTTTGGTGACACCCGCTGCACTCCAAATCCCGAGCGCCGAGCACCCGGCCGTCTCGATCCTGATCCAGGCGTCTGGCTCCATTGACTCACTTCTGCGATGCCTGGCTTCGATTGCGTCGCATCAACACCGCACCGCGATCGAAGTGCTGCTGATCGATCCAGGACGTGTCGTGACCGAACACCTGCGCGGCCACGTCACAGGCTTTCAAGCCGTCGATACTGCTGCACAGGCACGCGGCGAGTTTCTGTTGTTGCTCCATCCAGACAGCGAAGTCATGCCCGGCGCCATTGATGCTCTGGCTGACCGGCTCGCCTTCTGTCCCGACGTCGGCATGATCGGACCGCGCGTGCGTCTGCCGGACGGACAGCTTCTGCAAGCGGGCTTGATCTTGTGGCGCAACGGACGTGTCAGCCATTGGGGTGAGGGCGAGGATCCCGACCGGCCCGAATTCAACTATCGCAGGGAGGTCGATCTCCTGTCGCGGAACGCGCTGATGGTACGGCGATCCCTATTCGACGCGTTGCACGGTTTCGATTCCGAATATCCGACCGCGGAAGAGGCGGATGCCGATTTCGCGCTTCGCTTCCGTGCTCTCGGCGCGACGGCGATGATCGAGCCGCGCGCGGTCGTCGTCTACCACGGCCCGGTCGGCGCGACCGACGATAACACCGACCCCGGCCTGCTTCGTGATCGGTGGGCCGAAACGCTCGCGCGCGACCACGTCCCCGCAGGGACATCGCTGCTCCGGGCGCGAGATCGGGCCCGCCATCGCACGGTGATCCTGGTGGTTGATCATGCCGTGCCTGAGCCCGATCATGATGCGGGATCACGCGCGATCTTCGACGTGCTCACCTGTCTGGTCGATGCGGGTTGGGTGGTAAAATTCTGGCCGCAAAACCCCCACCATTCCAAAGACTATGCGCCACATCTGGAAGAGATGGGGATAGAAGTGCTCGATGGTCGCGGCACGCACGACATCGAAGTCTGGCTGAAGGAAAATGGCGATACGCTCGACCATGTGTTGGTCAGCCGCCCCACGGTCGCTTTCGCGCTCGCCATGCCGATCATCTCCAACACAACGGCCCCTGTCACCTACTACGGTCACGACCTTCACTTCGCGCGTTTGCGACGGGAAGCGGAGGTGACGCAGAACGACGCCATCCGCCGTCTGGCGGAGATCACGGAAGCCTATGAGCGCAAACTATGGCGCCTCTTCGACACGGTGATCTATTTGTCGGAGGAGGAGGCACAAACCGTGCGCACCATGGCGCCGACGGTCGATGTCCATAGCATCGTGCCTTATTGCTTCGATGACTTTCCCGAACGCGCGGCCCCAGTGCGCAGCAGCACCATCCTGTTCGTCGCAGGCTTCTCGCATGCGCCGAATGTCGATGCGGCCATCTTCCTGGTGCGGAACATCCTGCCGCTTGTCCGCGCAAAGCGCCCCGAGGCGCGGCTCGCCTTGGTCGGCTCACATCCCACACCGGCCGTGATGGCGCTGGCCGCCCCGGATGTGGATGTCACCGGTTGGGTCAGCGATACCGATCTCGGACGCCACTACCGGGATAGTCGCGTGGCCGTGGTGCCGCTGCGCTTCGGGGCCGGCGTCAAGGGCAAGGTCGTGCAAGCCCTGCGGGAAGGGCTGCCCTTGGTCACCACGCCCATCGGCGCACAAGGCATCCCCGGCCTGGACCGCCTTGTCCCGATCTGGGAGCAACCGCAGGCGATCGCCGACGCTCTGCTGCGCTTGCTTGCCGATGACGATGCATGGATGGCGCAGTCCCGCGCGCAGGTGCGATTCGCGGCCGCGACCTATTCGCGTGCGGCGATGCGGATGTCCCTGCTCGCCGCCCTGCCACCACGGCCGGAAGCCGGATGAGATTTGACGAAACCGGCTGACCTTGTATCTGACGCGCTGCAACCCCTGGAGATTGCACCAGGGCGCGAGGGAGTAAGCGGTCGATGCTAGACCCATTAGTGGCCGTGGATCTCGGGGATGAACTGACCTGGGAGCCGATGCGGATCGTGCCGCCCGATCCCTGGACCGGCCACCTGCCTTTCGCCTTTTGGCTGATCAAAGCCCTGCGCCCCGCGACCCTGGTCGAGTTGGGAACCCATTCCGGCAATTCCTATTTCGCCTTTTGCCAAGCCATGGCAGCCTTTACCCCCGCTGGCCGCGCCTATGCCGTCGATACCTGGGCGGGCGACGAGCATGCTGGCCATTATGACGAGAGCGTCTTCGCCGGCGTCTCCGGTTTTAACGGCGAGCACTTCCGCCAATTCTCGACGCTCTTGCGCACGACCTTCGATGAGGCGCGCGCCTACTTTCCGCCGGCCAGCGTCGATCTTCTGCATATCGACGGAATGCATACCTATGACGCGGTGCGCCAGGATTTTGAGACGTGGCGGGACGCGCTGTCGTCGCGCGCGGTGGTCGTGTTCCACGACACCAATGTCCGCGAGCGGGATTTCGGCGTCTGGCGCTTTTGGCAGGAGCTGAGCGCAGAATACCCGTCGTTCGAATTCGATCATTCCAACGGCCTTGGCGTGCTGGGCGTGGGTCCCGATCAGCCGCCGATGATGCAGGCGCTGTTCGCCCTGTCCAAGGATGCGGCGGCTGCGGGCACCCTCCGGCGCCGTTTGGCGGCGCGTGGTGAAGCCTTCCAGCGGCAGGTCACCATCCTCGACCTGCGGACCCAGCTGACGGACGCGGTCAAGCATGCACAGCGTGCGGTGGCAGATGCCCAAGCGCAGCAGGGCGGTTTGGAATGGCGGGATGCCTTGCTGAAGGGGCAACGCGAAATCATCCAGGCCAAGGACATGATGATCGCGGCCTTGGGCAATGTCGTGGCGGGGCGCGCCCAGTCCCTTGCCGTGCGCGACCGCCTCATCGAGTCGCGGGATATGCTGGCCGCCCAGCTCATGCATGACGTGCGACACCAGCAATTCCTGACGTCGGAGGAACGTCGCGTCCGCGCCGAGATGCAGGCGGGCTATGAGGGCGCCATCCAGGGCCTGAATGCCCACCATGAGGGGCAGCAGCGTAACGCGGCCCTGGCCGTGGAACAGGCGCGCCAGCAATTGGCTCTGGCGGGGCCGCAGCTTGAACAGGTCCAGCAGCAGACGGCCGCGACTGTCACGCAGTTCTACGTGGGCTCCCGCTCCTGGAAGATCGGCCGGCCGCTGCGCGTCGCGGCCCGCCTGCTGCGCGGTCGCGGCCTCGCCCCGGCCGGACCTGCGCTGCCACCTTTGCCGTCTCTGCCCCCGATCCCGGCGGTCGCTCTGCCTGAGCCCGCGCCGGCCGATGCGACGGCGACCGATGTCGCCTCAGACGTGACGGCCGTCACGTCGCTGAAGCAGGCCATGCGGGCGCTGTTGAGTGCGCGGCTGCAGGCGTTTCTTGCGGGACCCGAGACGCTGCGCCTGCCATGTGCCGAGCAGCCTGACGTCAGCATCATCCTGGTGCTGTACAATCAGGCCCAGCTGACCTTCGGTTGCCTCGGCTCCATTATCGAAACCCTCGCCCACGCGTCCTTCGGCGTCGAAGTCGTCATCGCGGACAATCACTCGACTGACGATACGGCCGCCCTGCTGGACCGGCTGGAGGGTGCGACGGTCATCCGCAACAGCGCGAACCTGCATTTCCTCAAGGCGGTCAATCTCGCGGCCCGCTCGGCGCGCGGGCGAACGATTTTGTTGCTGAACAACGACGCTCAGTTGCTGCCCGGCGCGCTCGCGAGTGCTTTGCGCACGCTCGATTCCGACGCGGCGATCGGCGCCGTGGGCGGGCGGATCATTCTGCCCGACGGCACCTTGCAGGAAGCCGGATCCATCATCTGGCGGGACGGCGCATGCTCGGGCTACGCCCGTGGCCAGGACCCGCATACGCCGGACGTGATGTTCCAGCGCAACGTGGATTATTGCTCGGGGGCGTTCCTGCTGACGCCGACTGCGCTGTTCCGCGCCATGGGCGGTTTCGATGAACGGTTCGCCCCTGCTTATTACGAGGAAACGGATTATTGCGTGCGCCTGTGGGAAGGCGGCCACAGGGTGGTCTACGATCCCGATGCGACGATCATCCATTACGAATTTGGGAGCTCGACCCAAAGCGGTGACGCTCTGCGTTTGCAGGCCGCGAACCACGCCATTTTCGCGGCCCAGCACAGGGAGTGGCTGGACAAGCAATTCCCCGCCAGCCCGCTGAACCTGCTGGCGGCGCGCACGGCGCGGACCGAGGCGCTGCGCATCCTGGTGCTGGAGGATCGGGTGCCGAAGGTCGAACTCGGCACCGGCTATCCGCGCGCCAACCGGCTGCTGCATGAGATGGTGGAGGCAGGCGCCGAAGTCACGCTGTTCCCGATGTTCCGCCACAAGGAAGATTGGCACGGCGTGCGCCTCGCGCTCGATAAGCGGATCGAGGTGCTGATCAGCGCCGACCGGTATCAGCTGCGGGACTATTTGGTGGCACGGCCGAACCAGTTCGACGCCATCCTGGTCTGCCGCCCGCCCAATATGGAAGCCTTCCTGGAGGCCGTGGGACCGGAGCGCGAATTGCTCGGCGGCGCCGCCGTTCTGTATGACGCCGAAGCGCTGTTCGTGACGCGCACCCTGCAACGCCGGGCGACGGATGGCGACCCGGTGCCGGATCTGGAACGGCACAAGCTGGTCGCGGCGGAAGTGTCGCTGACGCGAATCGCCAAGGCCGTCATCTCCGTCACGCCGGCCGAGCAGGAGGTGCTGGAGGATTACGGCGCCCCTGACGTTCACATCCTCGGCCATGCGCTGGACGATGCGCCGATCCCGACCGGCTATGACGCGCGCGACCAGATCGTGTTTCTGGGCGCGATCCAGGAAGATAGCGCCCCGAATGCCGAAGCCGTCCGCTGGTTCGCAGACGCCATCCTGCCGCCGCTGCGCCAGGCGCTGGGCAAGCCCGATTTCCGCCTGACGGTAGTCGGCCTGAACAAGGCCAAGACGATCGCCGCCATGGACGGCGATACGCTCGAGCTGGTCGGGATGGTGGAAAGCCTGCCGCCGGCCTTGGCGCGGGCGCGGGTCATGGTGGTGCCGTCGCGCCTTGGCGCCGGCATTCCGCACAAGGTCCATCAGGCGGCCATGCTGGGCATTCCCATGGTGGTCACCGGTCTCATCGCCAGCCAATTGGGCTGGGATGACGGCACCGAAATCCTGGTCGCCGACGATCCCGGCGCCTTCGCGGCGGCCTGCGCCCGGCTCTATGATGACCCCGCCTTGTGGGAGCGGGTGCGGGACAACGCCCTGATCCGGGCGCGCCTCGACTGCGCGCCCGAGGTGTTCACCGCCAAGGTACGCGACATTCTGGCCAGTCTGGATCGGGTGCATCGCGAGCCCGAGCCCGTGCCGCTGCTGGACGAGGACGGCAAGCCCGTCAAGCCACCGGCCGCACCGCCACCGCCCCCCACCGAGCGCAATACCAGCCGGCCGGCAGAGTCCGATTGGAGCGTCGCCGTGCCCTTTTTCTACACGCCGATAGCAACCGAACAGAGGCTGGGGGTCATCGCCCATGTCTTCCATGTCGCGGTCGCGAAGGAGATGCTGTTCTACCTCCACAACATCCCCGTCCCGGCGGACCTGTGTCTATCGACCGATACTGCCGAAAAGCAGGCCGAATTGCAGGCGATCTTCGGGTCCTGGGACAAGGGCAGCGTCGAGGTACGCGTGACACCCAATCGCGGGCGTGACATCGCCCCGAAGCTGGTGGGATTTGCCGATGTCTATGACCGCTATGACCTGGTCCTGCATCTGCATTCCAAGGTGTCGACCCACGCGGCCTTCCTCGCGCCCTGGCGGTCTTATTTGTTCGAGACGCTGCTCGGCTCGCCTGAGATCGTGCGTAGCATTCTGGATGGCTTCGGCCGCGTTCCAGATTTGGGCATGGTGGCGCCGCAGCACTATCAGGCCATCCGCCGCTGGCTGGGCTGGAACGGCAATTTCGAGGGCGCGCGGGCCATGGCGGCACGCATGGGTCTCAGCCTGTCGCCGCGCCGGGCGCTGGACTTCCCCTCAGGCTCGATGTTCTGGGCGCGTCCCGCCGCGCTGCGTCCCCTGCTCGATCTCGGGCTGACCTTCGAGGACTTTCCCGAAGAAGGCGAACAGGTGGACCACACCCCTGCGCATGTCATCGAGCGGCTCTATTTCTACAGCTGCGAAAAGAGCGGCCATACTTGGCTCAAGGTGACGGAGCCGACGCTGTGCTTCGACACCGCAACTGTGGTCGAAATCGCGTCACCCATCGCCCTCAGCCAGTTCATCGGCGAACATGGCGTGGTGCTGAGTGGGCCTGGGGAGATTGCGACTCGTAAAGATCCGGCGCCGATGATGACGCGCGTGGCGCCCGGCCTCAGCCGACGTCTGACCGCGCGGTCGTTCTAATGCTCGACTCCCTCTGGCGCCGGTCCCCGCCAAGCACTGGGCTCGCGCGGGTCTCCGTCGTCGTGCCTCTCTATAACCACGCCACCTATATCGAGGCCGCCATCGCCAGCATCCTGTCGCAAGGCAGCGTGGTGAAGGAGATCATCGTCATCGACGATGGCTCCACGGACAAGTCCGCCATCGTGATGGATGTGCTGGCGCGTCGGGACAAGCGCATCGTCTTCACGCGGCAGGACAATCAAGGCGCCCATGCGACGCTGAATGCCGGGCTCGCCCGCTGCACCGGCGATCTGCTGGCGATCCTCAATTCCGACGACGCCTATATGCCGGGGCGGTTGAACGCCCTCGCGGCGGCGCTGGACGCGGATGCCGGCGCGGGTATCGCAGCCTCCGGCTTACAGTTCATGGATGGTGCCGGCGTTGCCATCGCCAATCCCTGGTATGTCGAGGCGCTCGCCTTTCATCAGGCCGGGGCGGATTTGGGCGGCGCCCTGATCAACGGCAACTTCCTGATGACGACGTCCAACTTGATGATCCGTCGCGCGGCATGGGACAGCATCGGGCCCTTCGCGGCGCTGCGCTACGTGCATGATCTCGATTGGCTGCTGCGGGCTTTGGCCCTCGGCCACCGCATCGCGCGCCTGGACCAAGACCTGCTGCGCTACCGCATTCATACGCGCAACACGATCAGCGAAGAGCATTCCGGCGTGCGCGTCGAATGGGCGATCACGGCGGCGGCCTATCTGACAACCTTATGGGATCGGCCCGGCGCACCGCCGATCGCGTGGGACCAAGCCGGCGCGGTGCAATCCGTGCTGCGCCACCATGCGCTGGATCGGGCCGTTCCGCTATGCATGGCCTATCTTCGGCGGCATGGCGCGGCGTCGCTCGACCGCGCGCCATTGCTGGCGGACAGCGCTTTCAAAACCATCCTGAAAGAGTGGGTCTGATGCGCATCCTGGTCCTCAGCAATCTCTATCCGCCCAATGTCATCGGCGGTTACGAGCGGCTTTGCTTTGAGGTGACCTGCGCCTTGGCGGCGGCGGGACATGAGATTGTCGTCCTCACGTCGGATTATGGCGGCGCGGTCGCCGAGTATCCTGGCCAGCGCGTGCTGCGCGATCTGCGACTGCTGACGGGGCCTGATATCTACACGCCCTTTCCCGGCACGCCGGAGGATCGGGCGGCCATCGGCGTCACCAATCTGGCGATCCTCCATCGCGTTTTGGAGGAGGTGCGGCCGGACGTGGTCTTCGCCTGGAATCTGTTCTTCCTCGATGCCAGCATGCTCAAGGCCTTGGAGGAAAGCCGCTTCAGGACCGTGGTCATGCTGACCGACAACTGGCTGTTGGTCATGCGCAACCCGGAATTCGTCAGCGCCTATTTCCGGGACATGGTGCATGGCCCGCACCCCTTCGTACCGCCCCCGGAGCCAGCGCCGGCGCCACCGCCCAGCCTTCTGCACCGGGTGGTGGCACGCGTGCGACGCCTGGCGGGACGCGCACCGATGCCCGGTTTGGAGGCGATCTTCGGCGCGGCCTTTGTGCGTGATCTCTATGCGGCCGGGGGCAGCCGCTTCCCGCGCCACAGGGTGATCCATAACGGCGTCAAGCAAAGTGGCCACGCGGCCGCCCCAACCGTCGATCGCACGGGACTGGTGGAGGCGGGAACGCTGAACCTTCTGTTTGCGGGTCGCATGGTGGATTTGAAGGGAGCCCATACGGCGGTCGCGGCCATGCCGCTGCTCGATCCTGCCGCCCTGGGTGTTGACCGAATCCAGCTCACCTTGCTGGGAGACATGCAGGACGCCGCCTATATGACGCAGCTCCAGGACGCGATCGCCCAAAGCGGTCAGGCCGGCAGTATCCTGCTGCGGCCGACGGTGGCGGAGAGTGCGCTACCGGCGCTGTTCAATGCGCACGACATCTACCTGTTTCCCTCCCTCTACGAGCCCTTCTCCCTGACGCTCATTCACGCCATGGCGCTGGGCATCCCGACCATCGCCTCCCGCACCGGCGGCAACCCGGAAATCATGCGCGACGACGAAAGCGGTCTGTTGTTCGACAAGGGCGACGCGTCGGGACTTGCCGCCGCCATTACGCGCATGGCGCGGGACGGTGCCTTGCGTGCCCGTCTGGCGGAGGGTGGGCGCCATTCCGCCAGCCGCTTCACCTTCGAGCGGATGGTGGCCGAGATGGCGGAGTTTCTGGCCAGCCGCGCGTAACTACCTCGGGCACAAGGCCTGCGCGGTCTCGTCCATGCCCAATTTCCGCGTGCCATAAACGCGGTCCTTGCTCCAGACGCAAAGCCGGACCTGGCTTGGAACCGGCTTGGCCGGATCAAGCATCAGCACCACGCGAAAGCCCGCCTTCGCCAAGACCGGGTCCTTGAGGGCGGCGGCCACATCCGGCCGCGCAACGGAAGCGACGGTCGCCGTCTGCACGGGCAGATTGGTGTCCAAATTGATCTGAGGCGTTCCGGTCTTGGTTTGCACCAAGGCCCAGCCGTCTATCGTGACGTACTGGTTCAGATACACCGCATCGACCGAGCCGCCAGGTATCGCCTGAGCCGGTATCGACGGGGTCAGGGCGACCTGAACTTGCGTTTCCACCTGCGGCAGATTGCGTAAAGGGCAGGCGGTCCGAAAGCCGTCCAGCAGAACGAAGGCCTTGTCCTGTGTCGGGTCGGCCCCCGTGACGGCGCCAACCCAGCCGGTGCGGGCGGGCGCGCCCGCCGGACCCGCGACGGTGAGTGTCGTCGTATCGGCATCGCTGATACCGTATCCCATAATGACTCCGTCCGGCCGCGTCAGCGCCATGACCTGACGGCCGTCATCGATGCTCGGCCGGGTCAATTCGCCCAGCACCCGCCAACCGGGATAAGTCTTGTCGTCGATACGGATTGCTGTATCGAACTGCCCATCGCAGCGGGCGGGATCCGTCAGGCGCGTGTGATCCTGCAAGGGCGTGCCAATCCAAGGTGCCCACACCTGAGAGAAGACGCCGGTGCGGGTCGAGAATTGGGTCAAGCGGACCTGAAGCGGCACCACGGGCGTGTCATAGATCGGGGCGATCACCTTCGCATCCGCAACGCCGGCCACCAAGGCCGGCATCGAAATCGCCCGGTCGGCGGCCACTTGCTGGGCGATCCTGACAAAACCGGGTTGAGTCCAGCCGATGAACAGGACCAGGAGGGCAATCACCACACCCGCCACCACAGGCCGACTCATTCGAATCATGCCCAAAAGCAGAAGGCAGGCCCAGAAGGCGACCACCGGCGTGGTGTAGCGGCTGGCGAGCGCCGAGGATTGTCCGAACTTCAATCGGCCCAGTGCCGTCAACAGGGACATGGCCAGCACGAAGACGCAGAGCGTCACCAAAGCGGCGGCGGCCGGCGATACAGCGGCACCGCGCCGCAGGTGCGGCCAGCCGAGCACCACCAGCGCCAGCAGGCCGCCGGCCCCGATGACCTCGGACAGGACCGGGCTGATCATGCCCGTGGCAACCGCGTTGGCGCTAGCAAAGGGGCTTCCCAGCACCCCCGCCGTGTAGCGCAGCAATTCCACCGGGTGATGCAGGGTGACCAGGGGATCACTATGCTCCACCGGCGTGTGGTAGCCGATGAGGTAGCCGGCGAGCATCGCCACGGCGGCGATCGCCACCACCGCCACATAGAGCTTCGGTCGGCCTAGCCAGATGGCCAAGGCGGTGGCCACGAACAGCACAGCGACCCCGCTCGACAGGGTGAAGGTCGCGACGAAACCCAAGACAACGACCAATGCCGCACCCCAGACCGTCGCGCGCACCATCGCCACGGCGGCAAAGCAGGCCGCCGCCGCCAGGACGATGCCGAAGAACTGCACCTGAAAAGGCCAGGTATAGTTCTCAAACTGCACAGCCCAGGCGATGAGAGCGACGACCCCGGTCGCGGCCAAAGCCCGCTCGACCCCACTTCGGAGGCCCGCAGCGCGGCCGAGGCGCAGGAGCAGGAGCAGGAGTCCGATCTGGATCGCCCCGCTCACGGCGAGCGATAGCTTGCCCGTCTCCGCGAAAAACCATCGATCCGCCACGAAGATTAGGCGGGCGAAGAGCAGCCGATGCTCGTTATGTTGCGAAAACAGCCAGCTCAGGGTGATGGTGCGGGCGCCCACGAGTTGGGCCCATTGATCCAGAATCGTGACCGGAACGGCGCATTCCACGACCATCCGCGCCGTGTCGAGCGCCACCAACGCGGCCGCCACCATCATGACGCCGAGGATGGACCATATCAGGATCCGGACACTGCGGCGCGCCTGGATCGGGATGCGCGGGGGAGAGTCATTTTGGGAAATGTCGTCTCAACTCCCGCGTGGATGAAGTGACCGCTATCGGTTGAGCGGCCTCCGCGCAACCCCAGCGGCCCCCACAACCGCCCCCAAGGGGTTCGGTTGATCCGACGTGCGCCTTTCATTAGCATTCACTCTGCCGTTCGTTGACGAACAGCCCCTCTCCGCAAACCTCCCATACCGGTGCCCATGCCATGAGTGCTGCCGCCACGACCCTCACCCCGCCTGACCAGGGGAAGGACGCGGAGATCACGAGGGCTCAAGCGCAGCGGGACCGGCATCGCCTGATAGCGGCCCTGGCGGAGATCAGTCGCCTACGCATCCGTTTGGAACAGCTGGAGCGCGACGTCGCAGATCGCCGCCTGCCTGTGGCCCGCGTGGTCGCGCGGGCGATCGGTTTGGACAAACGGCCACCGATGCCCGTGGCGACGACGATGCCGATAACGGACGTCCCTCCGGCCTCGCGGGGGCGGGTTCTGGTGATCGATCATCATTGGCCGCAACCCGATCGCGATTCCGGTTCCGTGGATATCTTCAACCTGATGCAGGCCCTGGCAGCCCTGGGCTTCGATGCTGTCCTGGCCGCGTCCGAGCAGCATGAGGGCCCGCAACCGGCACGCGACTGGCTGATCGGACAGGGCATTGCCTGCCTGCAGCCGAGGGACGCCCCCTCCGTCGGCGATTACATCGCCCGCCACGGCGTAACGCTCGATCTTTGCGTGCTCTGCCGAGTCTATTGCGGCGGGGCGTTCCTGGAAACGGTCCAGGCGCACTGTCCCATCGCCCGGTTCGTCTTCAACTCCATCGATCTGAATTTTCTGCGCGAGGAGCGGCGCGCCCATATGACGGGCGATGCGCGCCTGCTCGGCCTGATCGACCAGATCCGCGCGCGGGAGGAGCATGTTATCCGCAGTTGCGACGCCACGCTGGTGGTGTCGGAGGCAGAGGCCACTCTGCTTGCCGAAACGATGCCCTCGTCCCTCGTCGTGCAGATGCCATTGGCCCGCGCGATTCACCCTCCCGTCACGCCCTTCGCGAGGCGGCGCGGGATCGGCTTCGTCGGCAGCTTCGGCCATAGCCCAAATGTCGATGCGGTGCGGATGTTCGTCGCCGAGATCTGGCCTCTGGTGCGTCGCGACGTGCCCGACTGCACCTTGAGCATCGTGGGCGCCGATGCGCCGTCGGATTTGGTGGACGGTCGTGACCCGTCCATTCGGATGCTGGGGCACGTGCCCGACCTTGGCCCGTGGTTTGAAGACCTGCGCCTCACGGTCGCCCCATTGCGATTCGGCGCCGGTGCCAAGGGCAAGGTCGCGTCGAGCCTTGCCGCAGGCGTGCCCTGCATCGCCACCTCTGTGGCGGCCGAGGGCATGGCCCTGGGTGATGAGGGGGGCGTGCTTGTGGCGAACGCGCCCGCAGCCTTCGCGGAGGCGATCGTTCGGACCTATCAGGACCCGGTGCTGTGGGACCGCCTGTCGGCCGGTGGCCTCGCCTATGCCGGGCGGACGCTGTCGCTCTCGGCCTGGCAGGACCGGCTTGATGCCACCTTGCGGCGCCTCGGGTTCTGAGAGCCCTTTGACACGCCGTCCACGCACGGCGTCATGCTTTTCCGTTGTCCCCCTACGCCCAAGATGAGGTTGCCTGATGACCCGTGATGCCCGCCTGTGGCGACCACTGGCTATGATATTGGTCGTGCTGGGCTGCGCCGTGGGGATCATTCCTTTCGCGCCGAAGCAGCCCGGGGTCGATCTCGACAGCGCCTGGGCCTTCGCGGTCAACGCTGCCGTGAGCCAGCATCTGGTCTTCGGCCGCGACCTCATCTTCGCCTTCGGCCCTTATGCCTCCGTCTATACGCTCAGCTTTCACCCAGCGACCTACGGCTTCGCCATGGTTGCCAGCGTCATTTTGGCGGCGGCCATGGCCGCCGGCCTGATCACGCTGGCCACCGGCCGGTCGCTATGGCTGGCGGTGCTGCTGGCCGTTCTGCTGAACCTGTTGTGGCTCCGCGATCCGCTGTTCTTCATGGTGCCGCTGCTCTTCGTGGCGCTTACCGCGAAAGCCGTGGCGCGCACGGATGCCCTGCCGAAAGCCATGCTCGGCGTCGGCGCCCTGTTGGTCATCGCGCTGGCCGTACTTCCGCTGGTGAAGGGCACCTTCGCGGCCGGTACTCTTGTCGCTCTGGGGCTGGGGGGCGGGCTGCTTCTGTTCGGTGGTCGCTGGCGCCTGGTGGCGGCGGGCGCCCTTCTGTTCCCGGTCGCGATGGTGGCGTTTTGGCTGGCGGCCCAACAACCCCTGGGCGCTCTCCCTGACTTCTTCATCGCCCAAAGTCGCTTTGTCGGCGGCTATACGCAGGCGATGGCCCTATCGGGTCCGGCTTGGCAGGTGGATGTCTTCGCGGCTGTCGCCATGGTCGTTCTGGCGCTGAATCTACGCCCCGCGCTGCGGGCTGGCCTGCCAGGGCTGGTGGTGCTGCTGGGGGCAGCCGTTCTGCTGCTGCTGGCCTTGAAGGCCGGCTTCGTCCGCCAGGATACCCATATCGCGATTGCCGCCGGGGGCCTGGGGCTCATCGCCTGCGTTCTCGCACTGGCGAATGGCGGCAAGGCGCCCGTGCTGGCACTCATCATCGGTCTGGCGGGCGCGGGCGTTCTCGATCGTGCGGCGGAGCATATCGGCCCGCGCGCCGCCTTGCTGCGCCTCGAAACCACCTCAATGAGCGCGGCGCAGGGCTTGCGGGATCGGCTGAAGGGTGGCGACGATCTGCAACGCAATTTTGACGCCACACTGGCGGGTATCCGGGCAGCCTATCCGCTGCCGCCTTTGTCCGGCACGTCGGACATCTATTCCGACGGGCAATCCATCTTGCTCGCCCACCATCTGCAATGGGCGCCCCGGCCGATCCTGCAGAGCTACTCCGCCTATACGCCGGCCTTGGCGCAGGATGATGCGCGCCACCTCGACGGTGCTGCGGCACCCGACAATGTTCTGATCAAGCTGGAGCCGATCGATAACCGCTTGCCGGCCCTTGAAGATGGGCCGAGTTGGCTTGCCCTGCTCGCCGGCTACCAGCCGGTCGCGATGCAAGGCGACATGGCCATCCTGCACCGCCGGCCGGGGCCAGCCCCTGCCACGCTTGGCACCCCCGGCCCGATGGCGCGCCATACCCTCGGCGAACGCGTCTCCGTCCCGCCCGACATGCCGCTCTGGGCACAGATCGATGTGCAGCCAACGCTGCTGGGCCGTGTCGTGGGCGCGGTGTTCAAGCTGCCGCCCCTGAATATCGCGGTGCATCTGCGCAATGGCGGATCGATCGATTTCCGCTACGTCCCGGGCATGGGCCGCGCAGGATTCGTCATCGCGCCTCTTGTCGCGGACGCCGGTCAGCTTGTGTCCCTCGTCGTGCCAAAGGTTGCGGCTTTCGATGACAGGCGGGTCGCTGCCTTCATGATCGAGGGCGACACGCGGTTTTGGCGCCGAGACTACGCCGTTACGCTGACACCGCTGCTGATCCCGTCACGACCCGAGGTTCGCGCCGTGGTGTTCCGGTCGCCGCAGCCGGTGACCCTGCCGCCTGGCGAAGCCGGGGCCCATTGCTGGCTCGATCTGTATGACGGGACCGTCGTGGATCATGCCAAGCCGCTGGTCCTGTCCGGAATGGTGCGCCTGAACGGATGGGGCTTCGGCCAGGGCGTCGAAGCAGATCGCATGGCCGTTTCGCTGCGCGGGCCTGATAGCCGGGTGGTGACGGCGCCTGCCCTCATTCAATATCGCCCCGACGTCGGTGCCTATTTTCACCAGCCGCAGCTGACCCAGGTCGGCTATCAGGCATTGCTGGACCTGCGCGGCCTGTCCGGTCCCTTCAGATTGGCCCTGGAAATGACGACGGGCGGCCATCATTGGAGCTGCCCCCTGGTGGATCCCGTTACCGTGGTGGCGGAGCATTAGGCCCGAATGGCCACCATTGCTGGCCCCGGTGGCATCGCCTATAGCAACGGAAATGTCTCCAATCCGGCCGTAGCGACGCGGCGTCACCGAATGGTCCGATTCCGACATTTTGAGCAGTTCAGCCCCCAGTTTTGAAGCAGACGGCAGCACGGATCAGGTCTGGCCGCTCGTCGTCGATATGGACGATACGCTGCTCTGCACCGATACCTTGCTGGAATCCGGCCTTCAGCTGGTGCGTCACCAAGTCTGGTGCCTGCTGCTGCTGCCATTCTGGCTGATGGGCGGTCGCGCCCATCTCAAGCGTCGCATCAGCGAGCATGTGACGCTCGATATCGCGACGCTCCCTGTCAACGCCCCGCTCCTGGCCTGGCTGCTGCGGCAACACAAAGCCGGCCGGGCACTGCATCTCTTTTCCGCCGCCGATCAGTCCATCGTCACCGCCGTGGCCACGCGCTTCGGCATCTTTCAATCGGCGCATGGCAGTGACGGAACCGTCAATCTGTCCGGAACGCGCAAGCTCGCGGCCATCCGCGCCATCGTCGGATCCCGCTTCACCTATGCCGGGGATAGCCGCAAGGACCTGCCGATCTGGCGCGGCGGCGGTTCGGCCGTGCTCGTCGGCGCCATCGCCCCCTTGCGCGCCGAACTCGGCGCCGACGTCACGGTGGAAGCCGATTTCGCGGCCACGCGACCCGGCGTGCGGACCTGGATGCGCGCCCTACGGCTGCACCAATGGGCCAAGAACATCCTGCTCTTTGTGGCGGTTTTGCTCGGCGGCGATGTGCTGACCGATCTGCCGGCCGCCCTCATCGGCTTCCTGGTCTTCGGCCTGATGGCATCGGCCACCTATTTGCTGAACGATATGCTGGACCTGCCGCATGACAGGCTGCATCGCAGCAAGCGTCATCGGCCCTTGGCCTCCGGCGCGCTGCCGCTGCGGCAGGCCGTCGTCGCTGTCGTGCTCCTCGGACTTGCCGCCACCGCGCTGCTGCCTCTTCTGCCGCTGGCATTTGCCTGGGTCGCGGCCCTGTACCTCGCCGTGACGCTGACCTATTCAGCCTATATCAAGCGCAAGCTGATGTTGGACGTCTTCACGCTGGCGGGGCTTTTCGCCATCCGCATCGTCGCCGGCATCGCCGCCGTGAACCACCCGCTGACCCCTTGGCTGATGGCCTTCTCCATCTTCTTCTTCCTGAGCCTCGCTTGCGTGAAACGGTACAGCGAATGCCTGGTCGCCGGCGAACAGGGCCTGACGACGGTGCCCGGACGCGCCTATCTGCCCAAGGATGCGCCTTGGCTGATGGCGATGGGCGCCGCTTCGGGCTTCTCTGCCGTCTCGACCTTCTTCCTGTTCCTGGTCGATACGGGCTCGCCCATCCTGCTCTATCCGCATCCACGCTGGATGTGGCTGATCTGCATCCTGCTCGGCTACTGGATCTGCCGCACCTGGGCGCTGGCCGCGCGTGGCCAGATGCATGACGACCCCATCCTCTTCGCCATGCGGGACCGTCTGTCGCTCATTCTGGGGGGCGTTATCGCCGTCTTGGTGCTGCTGGCGCGGAGTTGACGGTGGTGCGGTCGGATTACCTCTCCTGGGGCCGCGTTCTTCGACCGCGCCAAACCGTGACGCGTCCGGCCTTCATGGGTGACGTCGCGGCGATCCTGCGCGGGTCGCGGACGAGCGTGCTGCCCTTTGGCATGGGGCGGTCCTACGGCGATTCCTGTCTGAACGCCGACGCCGCCCTGATCGACGTTCGGGCGCTGAACCGGTTGATCGCCTTCGATCGCGAGACGGGCGTGCTGGAGGTCGAGGCCGGGGTCACCCTGGCGGAGATCCTGCAATACCTCACCGCTGTGTCGGAACCCGAACGCAGCTGGTTCCCGGCCGTATCGCCGGGCACCAAGTTCGTGACCGTCGGCGGCGCCATCGCCAATGATGTTCATGGCAAGAACCATCACTCGGCGGGATGCTTCGGCAATCACGTACTGTCGTTGCGCCTGCTGCGGTCGGACGGCACCACGCATCTCTGCTCCCCGAGCCAGGAGACGGCGCTGTTCGCCGCCACCATCGGCGGCCTCGGCCTGACCGGGGTGATCCTGTCCGCCGTGCTCCAGATGAAATCCGTCCCCTCCCTGTGGCTGGAGGTGGAGGATATCCGCTTCGAGGATCTCGCGGCCTTCGACCGGCTCAACGCGGAATCGGCCGACTGGGAATACACGGTCGCCTGGACCGATTGCCTGGCGCGTGGACCGCAGCTTGGGCGCGGCATCTTCACCCGCGCGCGACATGCCGGGCGCCTCGGCCCGCCGCCGCCGGCGATGCTCCGATTCCGCCGCAGCATGCCGATCGACCTGCCCGGCTTCGCCCTCAACGCGGCCTCCGTCACGGCCTTCAACGCGCTGTATTGGCGCCGCGCGCCCGTGACGCCGACCCGCCGCGTATCCTCCTATGAGCCCGTGTTTTATCCACTGGACGCGATCGGGCAGTGGAATCGCATCTATGGCGCGCGCGGCTTTCACCAATATCAATGCGTCGTGCCCACAGTGACGGCACCTGAGGCGATTCCGGCGCTTCTGAACGCCATCGCGGCCGCGCGACAAGGCTCGTTCCTCGCCGTGTTGAAAACCCTCGGCAGCCGACCATCTCCCGGCATGCTGTCCTTCCCGATGGCCGGCACGACCCTGGCGCTCGACTTTCCCAACCGAGGTGCTGCCACCTACGATCTTCTCAACCGGCTGGACGCGATCACGGCGGCGGCCGGCGGGCGCATCTATCCGGCCAAGGATGGTCGCGTCTCGGCCGGCGACTTCCAACGGGGCTTTCAAAACTGGCGCGATTTCGCGCGCCATGTGGACCCGCACTTCTCCTCCTCCTTCTGGCGCCGTGTCACCGCGCCTTTCGAAAGCAGCAGCAATTCATGAGACGCGTGGTGATCTTCGGCGCAACCTCCGCCATTGCGCAGGCAACGGCCCGGCTGTTCGCGGCGGAAGGGGCCCGGATCTTCCTGGTCGCCCGCAACGCCGAGCGGCTGGAAGCGGTCGCGGCCGACTTGCGCCTGCGCGGCGCCGCCGAAGTTCACACCACGGTCGCCGATCTCACGGATATGGCCGACCATGCCCGGCTGGTGGAACAGGCCCGAGCGACGCTCGATGGCATTGAATCTGTGCTGATCGCGCATGGCACGCTGGGTGATCAGGCGGAAAGCGAGCGCGACCCCACCGCCCTGCTGCGGGAAATGACCACGAACTTCCTCAGCCCGGCCTCCCTGCTCCAGGCTTTGGCGCCGGTCATGGCGCATGGCACGATCGCGGTCATCGGGTCCGTCGCAGGCGACCGTGGGCGGCAGAGCAATTACGTCTATGGCGCCGCCAAGGGCGGGTTGCGGGTCTTCACGCAAGGGGTTCGGCACCGTCTGGCCAGTCGCGGCGTCGACGTGGTGCTGGTGCAGCCGGGCTTCGTGGATACGCCGATGACGGCGGCGGTCGCCAAAGGCGGCCCGCTCTGGGCCAAGCCGGAGCGTGTGGCCCGTGACATCCATCGGGCGATGGCGCGCGGCGGCCCGGCCATCCTCTACACGCCCTGGTTCTGGCGCTGGATCATGCTGATCATCCGCCTGGTGCCGGACGCCATTTTCCGCAAGACCAAGCTGTGACACCGTCCGATCGCATCATCCTGTTCGGCGCCGCCGGGCTGGTGGGGCAGAATCTGGTGGTGCTGCTGAAGCAGGAGGGGTTCACCAACCTCGTCTGCATCGACAAGCACCCCGCCAATACGGCGATGCTGCGGCGGCTTCATCCCGAACTTGAGGTGATCGAGGCCGATATGGCGCAGCCCGGCGTGTGGGAAGATGCCTGCGCCGGCGCCCAGGCCGCCGTCATGCTGCAGGCCCAGATCGGCGGCGACGTGGAAGATGCCTTCAGGGCCAATAACATCACCGCCACCGGCCTTGCCTTGGCGGCGCTGCGGCGTGCCGCCGTGCCCTATCTGGTCCATATCAGCTCCTCCGTCGTCAACTCTGCGGCGCAGGATTGGTACACGGAAACCAAGGCCGCGCAGGAGGGGATGGTGGTGGCCGACGGCATCGCCCATTGCGTGCTTCGACCGACCCTCATGTTCGGTGCTTTCGACCGCAAACATCTCGGCTGGCTGTCGCGTTTCATGCAACGGATGCCGGTCTTCCCGATCCCCGGCGATGGCCGCTATCTGCGTCAGCCGCTCTATGCGCGGGATTTCTGCCGGATCATCCTGGCCTGCCTGCGCCAGCAGAAAATCGGCGCCTATAACATCACCGGCCGCGAGCGGATCACCTATGTGGACATCATCCGCGCCATCAAACGCGCCACCGGCGCGCGCGCGCGCATCGTCCATATCCCCTATTGGTCCTTCTGGTGCCTGCTGAAACTCTATGGCCTGGTCAAGCCGGATGCGCCCTTCACCACCAAGCAGCTCCAAGCCCTCGCGACGCCGGATGAGTTCGAACTGATCCCTTGGTGGGACATCTTCGGCACCGTGCCGACGCCCTTCGCGGAGGCGGTGAATGAGACCTTCGGACCGAACGCCTATGCCGCCGTCGTGCTGGAGTTCTGAGCATGAGCGATGTCGCGGTCATCGGCGCCGGCGCCATGGGCCTGGCCGCCGCCTATCACCTTCTTCGCGCCGGGCATCGCGTCGAGGTTTTCGAGGCTGATGACCGCGCGGGTGGCATGGCGGCACATTTCGACCTCGACGGCCTGAGCATCGAGCGGTTTTACCATTTCATCTGCAAGGCTGATCAGCCGACCTTCGACCTGATGGCCGAGCTGGGCATCGCCGACGCGCTGCGCTGGCGCCCGACATCGATGGGCTATTTCTTTGAGGGGAGCCTTCATCCCTGGGGCGACCCGATTTCCCTGCTGCGGTTTCCGCATCTCGATCTGCTGTCCAAGATTCGCTACGGCCTGCATATGTTCACCAGCACCAAGCGGCGGGATTGGTCCAAGCTGGATCGCCTGCATGCCGATGACTGGGTGCGCGCCTGGGGCGGCGAGCGCGTCTGGACAGTGCTGTGGGAAAAGCTGTTCACCCTCAAATTCTTCGAGGAATCTCATGACGTCTCGGCCGCCTGGCTGTGGACACGGATCAAGCGGGTCGGCACGTCCCGATCGTCGATCTTCCAGGAAGAACTGGGCTATATCGAGGGCGGATCCGAGACGCTCATTCATTGCTTGGTTGAGCGGATCAAGGCGATGGGTGGGCGCATTCACCTCTCGACACCCGTGCAGCAGGTCGCGACCGCAAACGGCGCCGTCACTGGCCTGATGGTCGCGGGGGCGCTGCATCCCTTCAAGGCCGTCATCAGCACGGCGCCCTTGATCCTGCTGCCCCGCTTGGTGCCGGACCTGCCTGAGGACGTGAAGGCGCAGTATGCGGCCCTGCGCAATATCGGCGTCGCCTGCGTCGTCCATAAGCTGCGCCGCGCCGTCGGCCGGGATTTTTGGGTCAATACCAACGATCCCCGCATTGTCGTGCCGGGCCTGGTCGAGTTTTCCAACCTCCGGCCGCTTGGACAGGATCACGTCGTCTATGCGCCCTATTATATGCCGATCACCAACCCGAAATGGGATTGGAGCGATGAGGCGCTGATCGCGGAATCCTTCGGCTATCTCAAGCTGATCAACCCGGCGATCACCGATGCCGACCGCATTGCCTCATCGGTCGCGCGCTTGCGCCACGCCCAGCCCGTCTGCCCGCCCGGCTTCACCTTGCCGGCGGTCGAGACGGCGATCCGGGGGCTTCAGGTGGCCGATACCTCGACCTATTATCCCGAGGACCGAGGGATTTCGGAAAGCGTACGCGTGGCCAAGGAAATGGCGGCGCGTGTTGTCTAACCAGACGGCCACGCCGCTTCACAGGCGGTTATGGTCCCATCGCTTTGGCCGCTTCCTGGTCGTGGGCGGCGTCGCCGCCATCGTCAATATCAGCAGCCGCGTCGGCTTCAGCACCGTGATGTCCTTCGGCTGGGCGATCCTCGCCGCCTATCTCTGTGGCATGACGGTGGCCTGGCTGCTGTCACGGTTGTTGGTCTTCGAACCCTCGGGCGCACATTGGACTCGCGAATACAGCCGTTTCGCATTGGTCAATGTGGTCGCGGCCCTCCAGGTGTGGCTGATCGCGGAAGCGCTGGTGCGCTGGGTCTTTCCGGCGGTCGGCTTTCACCTGCACCCCGAATTCGTGGCGCATGTGGTGGGCGTGATCGCGCCGGTCTTCACGAGCTACCTGGGCCACAAGCATTTCAGCTTCGCCACGGCCGCCGGCGATCGGTCGCCGCCCTAATTGCTCATTTCGATAACGGCGCGCACCTGCGGATAAATTTCGCGCACCCAATGACTGCCGCTGAACACGCCGTAATGCCCGACGCCGGTCTGCAAATGGTGCCGCTTCATCGTCGTCGGCAGACCGGTGCAGAGATCGAGCGCCGACATGGTCTGGCCGATGCCGCAGATATCGTCACGCTCGCCCTCCACCGTCAGCACCATGGTGCGGTTGATCGTCCCCGGATCGACGCGCTCACCGCGATGGGTCAAGCGACCCATCGGCAGGTCGTGATCCTGAAAAATGCGCTGCACGGTTTCAAGGAAGAATTCCGCCGGCAGATCCATGACCGACAGATACTCGTCATAGAACCGCCGATGCAGATCGGCCTTTGCCACGTCACCGCCAATGATGTTGCTGCACTGCGACAGCTGGGCGCGCATGTGGCGATCGAAGTTCATCGCCACGAAGGCGCTGAGTTGCATGAAGCCCGGATAGACGCGGCGGTTGGCGCCCCCGAATTGCCAGGGCACCACGCCGATGAGGTTCTCCTCGAACCAGGTGATCGGCTTTTCCTGGGCGAGCACGTTCACCTTTGTTTCGGAGACGCGGGTGTCGATCGGTCCCGCCATCAGCGTCATGCTGCGGGGCGTCGCGATATTCCCTTCCCGCGCCATCACTGACACGGCCGCCAGCACCGGCACCGCGGGCTGGCACACGGCCAGCACATGGCCGCCCGGGCCGATCGCCTCCAGATTGCGGATCACGTGATCGGTGTAATCCTCGAAGCCGAAAACACCCGCGCTGAGGGGCACGTCCCGCGCGTTCTTCCAATCCGTGATGTAGACGTCATGGTCGGTCAGCAGCGTCTGCACGGTGCTGCGCAGCAGGGTCGCGAAATGCCCTGACATCGGCGCCACCACCAGCAGCTTCGGCTGACGAATGGCGCCCTCCTTGCGGAAATGCAGCAGGGAACAGAAGGGCGTCTCAAACGCCACCTCCTCAGTAATCGCCACAGCCTGGTTGCCGATCATCACGGGCTTGAGGCCGAAGGGCGGCCGGGTATGCGACACCTGGGTGCGCCAGGCCATTTCCATGCCCGCCGCCGCTTCCCGCAGGAACAGGCTATAGGGCGAGGCGAGCGGCATCTGTTGGAGCAGCGTATCGGCAAAGCGCGCCATGCGCCGATACGGCGCCAACATCGTCTGCTGCGCCTGATACAGTTGATACATCATCGGCGTTCCGGCCGCAGCCAGCATGTCCGAACCCGGAAGCCCGGCAATCGGCCGCGCCATTTGATAGGCGACCGATTCCCCGTTCTTCTCATGCGGTCCGATCTGATAGGCTGACGCTCCATCCGTTTTCGGGGACAGGGCGCCGTTCATGGCCGAGGCCACACTTCTCATCAGCAGCAAGAATTATTCCTCCTGGTGTCTCAGGGGATGGTTGATCACGCGCTTGTCGGGCTTGCCCTTCAAGGCGGAATCCCTGTCCCCGGACGATCCGGCCGCACGGGCCGAACTGCTTCTACGGTCATCATCGACCTTGGTGCCGAGCCTCATCCATGACGGGATCTCCATATGGGATACCCTTGCCATAGCGGAATACCTCAATGAGCTACGGCCCGAGGCCGGCATGCTGCCGACGGATCGGCATGCGCGGGCGCGATGCCGGTCCATCAGCGGCGAGATGCACTCGGGCTTCGCGGCGCTGCGGTCGTCCCTACCGATGAACCTGCATGCCCACCGCCCCGGCTTCGCCATCTGGTCGGCGGCGCGCGCCGATATCGACCGTATCCTGGAGATTTGGGAGGACTGCCTGGCGACCTGGAACGGGCCCTTCCTCTTTGGGGAAAGGCTCTCGGTCGCGGACGCCATGTATGCCCCGGTCGTCACCCGCTTCCTAACCTATGATGTCGCGGTCAGCGGGCGCGCAGCCGACTACTGCCAGCGGATCATGGCATGGCCCGATATGGCGGAGTGGGTCGCGAGTGCGAGGGAAGAGCCGCAAGAGATCACCGAGCTTGAGGTCGAGTTTTGATCCTCGGTGACCGTAACATGAAATGTTGCGCTGCGGTAGCGTCACACGCCTAACTCAAAAGGCGACCCACGACGCGGGCGGTGTAGTCCACAACGGGAATGACCCGCCCGTAATTGATGCGCGTGGGCCCGATGACGCCGATGGCGCCCACGATGCGGTTCTTGGCATTGCGGGCCGGCGCCACGATCATCGACACGCCGGCGGTGCCGAACAACCCGCTTTCCGCGCCGATGAAGATGCGCACACCATCCGAGGTTTCGGCCAGCTCCAGCAGGCGCAGCATCGTTTCCTGCGCTTCCAGCCGCTCGAACAGCGTCTGGATCGAGGCGAGCTTGTCGATCTGGGTGACATCGGCGAGCAGCCGGCCTTGGCCACGCACGATCAGATTGCCGCCACGGCCCTCGCCGCCCCAGGTCGCGAGGCCCGCTTCGATGATGCTGGCGGCCAGTTCATCAAGCGTATCGCGGTCGCGCGCGATTTCATCGCCCATCTGGAGGCGAAATTCGGCCAGCGTCCGGCCTTGGAGCCGGGCATTGAGGAAGTTGCTCGCCTCCTGCAAGGCCGAGGGCGGCACGCCGATAGGAATGTCGATGACCCGATTCTCGACCTGCCCCTCGGACGACACCAGCACGACCAGCGCCCGGCCGGAGGTGAGGGGCACGAATTCGATATGCTTAATGGCGCCCTCAGCCTTCGGCGCCAGCACGAGGCCGGCGGCGGCGGACAGGCCCGAAAGCAGGGTCGAGGCCTCGGCCAAGGTGTCCTGAAGGCTGCGGCCATGAGCGAGCAGCGCGACGTCGATCGCTTCGCGCTCATCCTCTCCCAATTCGCCGAACTGGAGCAGGCCGTCCACGAACAGCCGCAGGCCGCGATCGGTCGGCAGGCGGCCGGCCGAGGTATGCGGCGCATAGAGCAGTCCGGCCTCGGTGAGGTCGGCCATAACATTGCGGATGGTGGCGGGCGACAAGGTGAGCGGCAGGCGGCGGGACAGCGTGCGGCTACCGACGGGGCCGCCGGTCTCGACATATTGCTCGACGATTTCGCGAAGCACGGCGGCGGACCGGATGTCCAAACCCGGCGGCAGCGTCGCCGGCGGGAAAGGAAGAAGGGTACGGCCGTTTTTGTCCATGGATACTCCAGAGGCAAACTACGGGCCGACGGGCTTCAGGGTCAATCGATGCGTCTGATGGTTACGTCTCGGTTTGAATTCCCCGGCGCCTCGCTGCAGCTTGGCCTCACGCAACCTTCACAGTGAATTCGTTGCCGCGGCCTTCCTCGAGCAGACTTTGGGATAGGTAGCCATTCGTAGGATTGCGGATATAGGCCAGATAGTCAGGGTCGAAGGCATTCTCGCCAAAGATCACTGCGCCGGGCGTGAACCGGGGTTCGATCAGCTTGAGCACGGGCAGGTATAGCGAGAAGGCGCCGTCGATCAGCAGCAGATCGACGTTGCCGCCGACATCCCTGAGTGTTTCCCGCGCATCCCCCTCGCGGATGTCAACCAGATCGTCGAGGCCCGCCGCGGCGAGGTTCGCGAGGGCCCGTGTCACCTTCGACGGCTCGAACTCGGAGCCGATGAGATGCCCGCCGCCATTGTCGCGCAATGCCGCGGCGAGATAGATCGTCGACACCCCCATCGACGTGCCGAACTCCACGATGCGGGTCGCTTGGCAAGCGCGCGCCATGGCGTAGAGCAAGCGGCCAAAGGCTGGCGAAACGGCGAGGAAGTTGTCGGCATAGCGGCGGTAGGTGCCGCGATAGTCTGCGCGTTCTTCGGCGAGCATATCCGTCACGACCTGTTCGATCGACCTGCCAGAGGTCGCCATGGCCTCGATCATCGCTTCGTGGTGCGCGCGATCGGACGCGTCGGCTTCGTGATGAAGCTTGTCCAGAAGCTGGCTGACCCGCTCGCTGCTCAATGTCGTCATGCTGTGCCCTTTGCGATCATCGACGCCAGGGCGGCGTCGACGGGTGCGTCGCAATGGGATACCTGCATGACGCGGTGGCGTCATTTCGGAATTTGGACAGAATGTTATTCGATCTCGCCACGAGTCTCTCTGTTAGTGACGGCAGATCGTGCCGATCCTGAGCAGCGCTTCCGACGGGTCCGATGTCGGCGCGCACCTGCCCGCGATCTGCTGCGCCGTATCCGTGACGCCACTGCTGCGTGAACTCCTCACACGCGCCGCGCACCTGCCCTATTTTTACGATGAAGGCGGCGTGAATACGCGGCTGGTGGCGGTGCTGCTGGACGAACTTGCGATGGCTCAAGTCGAGGACCTCCATCTGCCGATGCCAACGGATACCCGCCTTCGCAGAGTCCTTGACGAGATGATGGCCTCACCCGCAGATCGCGGTACCTTGGAAAGCTGGGCGAAACGGGCCCGCATGAGTGCGCGGACCTTTGGGCGCCTGATCGACCAGGAAACCGGCATGAGCTTCGGCCGCTGGCGGCAACAACTGGGTGTCATGCTTGCCGTGAAGTGGCTGGCGGGCGGTGCCACGATCCAGCAGGTTGCTGCCGACCTCGGCTATGAGAGCGTGCCCAGTTTCGTGACGATGTTTCGTAAGGTGCTTGGCACCTCGCCCGGTCGCTACATGGCAGAACGACATTCCGGGCGCGTATGAGGCTTCAATCAAGGAGACCGGGTGTGTCGCGGATGACGACCTGAATCGCGTCTATCAGTGCCACGAGATCGGCGGCGATGGCCTCCAAGCGGCCCGGTTCATCGTCATAATATGGACGGGGATATGGCGATCCGGACTCCACGATGCCAGGGCGCTGTCGGGCGGCCTTATTGCACAAAGAGTGCAAGGTGCTGCCGGCACTGCGGATGCCGTCCGCGCCCTCAAACATCACCTCCAAGACCTGGCCGGTCTGGATATGCACGACGCCGAACCAGGTCCAGTCGCCTATCGTCTGATGCCCAAACTGTACAACCTGGAACTTCGGAATCGCTTTTGCACTGGCTCCTGCCGCCACCAAGGCGCTGGCGAGCGTCTTCGCTTTGAGCCTGCCCGCTCCGTATGGCGTCTTCGGACCATACCGAAGACAGACTGCGCGGAACTGCGACAGAACCCCGGCCTCGGCCAGCGCGAGGGAAAGACGGTCGGTGAGATCTGGATCGTATGTTGCCACGGCTCAATATTCTTTGCCGTTGATGTCGCGGAAGGTGATGTTCAACGACTTCGCCTTGTTAATAATCTCCTGCGGTACGGGCAATCTCTGCACCGGAATCTCCAGAAACAATCGGCCCTTGATGGGTGTATTGCGCAACTCGAGAGGAGTCGAAGGCACATCTGCAAAAATGCGGCCGGGACGGTATTTCTCATGGGCTTCATTGAGGTATCTGATGACCGTCGCCGGGGTCACATCCGCGATCTGGGTGAGTTTACGCGAAACGGGCCCGGCCGCACGCAGCTCAGTCGCAATCTCCAGATAGGAGTCAAGCCTGACACGCCCGGATGCGCTGGTCGGGCTGACGACGTAGATTTGGTCGAAGTCGTAAATTCCGATCTGGTCTTTGTCGAAGGCATTGCCCGCAGCCCACCGCGCCCTGAAGTCCGGGCGGGGCGCGCGCAGAACGGCAGGCGGCACCAGGGTGGCAGGTTCAGCCCAGATCTGCTCAAGCGCGCCGAACAGCCGGCCGAACGGATAGCCGCTTTCAGCGACCTGCTTCAGCCTGACGGTTCCGGCCGCCATCCCGGCGCGGGCAAGGACGGCAAGTCTCCCCTGGGCAGCCTCCGCGCGGGCCAGCACCCGCGAACCGGCCGCCTCCGTCGTCGCCATCCGGGCGGGGTTCAGGCCCTCCTCGGCCCCCGCCACCAGTGCCATGAGATTGAGGTCGCGCTGGAGCTGGCCGGCTTCCGTCTCATCCAGCACACCAGCATGTCGCAGCCCCTGCGTACCGCCAACAATGCTGGCCGAGATCCCGTAGCTCGCAAGATCGAACAACCACGCAGCGCCGTCCACCGCGCCATACACCAGTCTGTCGGCGTCGCCGACCAAATCCGGGCGGTTCATCCCGAGCCAATCGCGCTGCGCTGGCGACCAGAATCCACTTGTGGGGATCGGCCCGAGTTGCTCGCGGATCGTGTCCAGGATCGAGTCACGCCGTGGCGGTGGCGCTCGAAACGAAGGATCGGGATAGGCCAGGCGTTGCCGGCCTGAAGGATCGCGAACACGGATGGCCGTCGGCAAGTCGCCACCGGCTCGCGCCGGGGGCGCGAGCACATACCCGGGCGGCAACCAGCTATCGGGCGGAAGTTCCAGCATCAATTGGCCGACGAAACCGGCATTGGGTGGCGGCAGGGTATCTGCCATGATGGTTTCTCTCGACGATTGACCGCTCATCAAGTGCAGTCTTGCAAGACGCGAACTATCGTCAGTCGATGACAATAAAACGGTCTGGCTGGCATCGGCACACGCGAACTCTTGCGTTACATTCTTACGCTAAACTGGGGCGTTACTGCGCATGGTCCGAGCCGAAAACGGATTTGCGGGCCTCATCCGCCTCGTGGGTCGCGCCCTTCCCGGTTCGCCCTCTGCCCGAGGCCTGATCGTCGTCCTGTTCTCCTACTTCTTCTTCGCGCTGCATGACGCCATGGTGAAGGTGCTGGTCGCGCGATACGACGCGCCGGAGATCCTGTTCATCCGCAGCCTGACCGTCGTCGTGCTGTGCCTGACGCTCGGTGGACGCGGCGTCGTGACGCGGGGGCTGTTCTCCCCCGTGCGCGGCAAGCTGTTGACCCGCGCGGTGCTGACCCTCATCGCCTGGCTGCTGTATTACTCCTCGGCCCGCTACCTCGAACTGCCGCAGCTCATCACGATCTACTTCGCGAGCCCGCTCATCATCGCGGTGATGGCCGGGCCCATGCTGGGCGAGAAAGTGACGGCCATCCGTTGGGTGGCGCTCGCCATCGGCTTCGTCGGTGTCCTGCTCGCGGCACGCCCACATGGCGCGAGCCACATCCTGCCCGTGCTCTGCGTCGGCGCAGCGGCCGTCATCTGGGCCTATGCGATGATCCTGATGCGCCAAATCGCCTCCGAACTGCGTGGCTTCGACCAGGTCTTCGTCATCGCCGTGCTGTTCCTGATCACCTGCGGCGCAAGCCTACCCTTCCTTTGGAAGACACCGAGCCTGCCCGCTTTGCTGCTGATGCTCAGCCTCGGCATCATGTCCACCATCGCCCAATTGCTGCTGATCGAAGGCGTGAAACTCGCCCAGGCGAGCGTCATCGCGCCGATGGAATTCAGCGGCCTGCTGTGGAGCTTCGTTTTCGGCTATCTGATCTTCGGCGATATTCCCAATGCCGATATCTTTCTCGGCGCCGGCTTCATCCTGCTCAGCGGCGGGATGGTGGTGATCAGCGAAATTCGCCAGGGCCGCCGCAACCGGTTGCTCCGGCAATCGCCGTGACGCCGTAACCGCTTATCCAAGGATCGGATTCCTCTCGTGACACGCCTTCCTCGCTGGGCCTGGATTCTGCCGATCCTGGCATGGCTTTTTCTGATCGCGTCCAAACTCGTGCCGATCGGGCTGCCGATGCTGGTCGGCTGCACCCTGGTTCTTGCCGGCGTCGTCTTCGCGGCGGTTCATCATGCCGAGGTTGTCGCCCATCGCGTGGGGGAGCCGTTCGGCACACTCGTGCTGGCCATCGCCGTGACGGTGATCGAAGTAGCGCTGGTGATATCGGTCATGCTGTCGGCCGGTCCTGAAAAGGCGGCGGTTGCGCGCGACACGGTCTTTTCCGCCGTCATGATCGTCTGCACCGGCGTTGTGGGCCTGTGCCTGCTCGCCGGCGCGAGCCGGCATCGTGAGCAGGAGTTTCGCGTCCAGGGTGCCAACGGCGCTCTCGCCGTGCTCGCCGCCCTCTCGGTCCTGACCTTGATCCTGCCCAATTACACGAGCAGCACGCCCGGCCCGACCTATACGCCGGCGCAACTCGCCTTCGTCGGCGTGGTGTCGCTCGTGCTCTATTGCGTCTTCGTCTTCGTGCAGACCGTGCGGCACAGGGAGTATTTTCTCACCCCCACCGGCGACAGCGCGGCGCCGGGTGCGCGGCCGTCCGTGAACCAAATGCGTCTCTCCTTCGGCCTTTTGCTGGTGTCGCTGGTCGCCGTCGTCGGTCTGGCAAAGGCGCTGTCGCCGGCGGTGGAAGCGGGCATCGACTCCTCCGGCGCACCAAAGACGCTGGTCGGTGTCGTGATCGCGGCCCTGGTGCTGCTGCCGGAAGGCACGGCGGCCTTTCGCGCGGCCCGATTGAATCGGCTGCAAACCAGCCTCAACCTCGCCCTCGGCTCCGCCATCGCAAGCATCGGATTGACTATCCCGGCCGTGGTCGCGGTCGCGCTCATCTTCAGCCTGCCGCTGACTTTGGGGATCGCCCCGAAGGAGATGGTGCTGCTCGCCTTGACCCTGCTGCTCAGCGTGCTGACGCTGGCGACCGGGCGAACATCGATCCTGCAAGGCGCGATCCACCTCACGGTCTTCGCGGTATTTTTGTTTCTCGCAGTGGTGCCTTAGTCCGCTTTTCTTGTCGTCTACCCCCGGACGAACCGATATTTGGCCCTTCCAGGGGTCAGGTTGAACGAGTGGGAAGCGGGCGCCTATGCAATCGTCCGAACGACACCACCGTCGACACGCAAGGACGTGCCTGTTGTTCCGGACGCCTGCTCCGAACAGACATAGACGACCATGTTTGCGACTTCTTCGGTTGTCGCGAAGCGATTAAGGAGCGATGTCGGGCGCATCGTTTTGATGAACTGCTGCTCGGCTTCCTCTTGCGTAATGCCTTGCGCCTCTGCAGCCGCCTTCATCCAACCGCCCATGATCTCCGAATCGGTCGGACCTGGGAGGACGGAATTGACGGTGACGCCCGTTCCGCCAACCTCCTCGGCCAAGCCCCTCGCAATGGCGAGCTGAGCGGTCTTGGTCATGGCGTAATCGATCATGTCCTTGGGGATTGCGAGCGCGGACTCGCTACTGATGAAGACGACACGCCCCCATCCGCGCTTGGTCATGTTCGGCACATAGTGGCGAGAAGCGCGGATGCCGCTCATGACGTTCAGCTCGAAGAGGTCGATCCACTCGCTGTCGCCAATTTCGAAGAAGGGCTTCGCGCGCCCCGTGCCGACATTGTTGACGAGAATGTCCGCATCCGGCGCCCGCGCGAACAACTCCGCCGCGCCTTCCGGCGTCGCAAGATCGGCGGTGACGCCGCTGAACTCACCTTTTGGGAAAAGCGCGCGCAACGCGAGAAGCGTTGCGGCGACCCTGTCCTCGCGGCGGCCGTTGATCACGACCGCAGCGCCGGCGCGCGCCAACCCTTCTGCAATGGCTCGGCCGATACCTGCCGTGGACCCCGTAACGACCGCCTGGCGGCCAGTAAGATCGATATTCATGACACCCTTCCTTCAACTTCGTTGCGATCTGTAGGTGGGCCATGTCGGAACTAATGAGAATGACCTAAGCTGCCCTAACATTAAGTCTCGGGAAGAATAGGATGGATCGATTCACCGAATTGAACGCCTTCATAGCCGTGGTCGAAGCAGGCGGATTTTCTGCCGCGGCGCGCACAACCGGGGACTCGCAATCCGCCATGAGTAAAGCCATCGGCGCATTGGAAAAACGCCTGGGCGTGATGCTGTTCAACAGAAGCACACGCCGGGTGACTCTGACGGATCAGGGGCGGAGATACTATGATCGGACAAAGCCACTGATTGACGAAATGCAAGACGCTGATAGCGAACTGACCAGCAGCACATTGACTGTTTCGGGTTTAATCAGGATCGCCGCAGCGGCTACTTTTGGGCGCCTTCATGTTTTGCCGCTTATCCCCACCCTATTGTCGCGTCATCCCGGCCTCCAGGTGGATCTCGTTCTCTCGGACATCGTCCGAGATATGGTGGAGGATCGGATTGACCTGGCGATCCGCGTGGGGCCTGTCACTGAACCCGACGCGGTTGTCAGGCGTGTTGCGATCACCCCGCTCGTCTGCGTCGGATCTCGCCGTTATTTCGAGCGCCACGGACTCCCAAAGGCCCCTGGGGAACTCGCGGAGCACAATTGCCTTTTGTATGGCGGCTTAACAGAGGCGGCGAATTGGCCGTTCGTGGGGCGAGACGGTCGCTTCAGCGTACAGGTACGGGGGAACCTCTTGTCTAACAGTGTCGAAACGATCCGGGCTGCGGTTCTGGCGGATGTTGGAATTGGCCTGTTCGCCAAGGTCTCCCTTGCTGATGAACTCCGCGGTCCCGACGTCATTCCTATCCTCGAAGACTTTATGAGCGATGTCAGAGATATAAATCTCGTCTGGCCGAAACGCCGTTTCGTTCCGGCCCGCGTCCGCCAAGTCACCGATTTCTTTGCGGAGGCGATTCCGCGGCGAACTTAGCCAGCTCGCGGAAGACGCTGCGCTTTTCCACCAACCCTAGTTCACCAAAGCCCCCAACAAGGCATCGAGCCGCAACCGCCCGTCGCGCGTCGCGCGCAACACATCGCCTTCACGGACGAGGTAACCCGCCTCGATCGACGCCGCGAGAATCTCGGCATCGATCGCGGCATCCAGGCTCATGCCGACCCGCGCCGCGAAGCGCGCCGCCGAAACGCCCTCGGACAGGCGCAGCCCCATCAGCAGCATTTCCCGTGCGCGGTCACGCGTATCGACAGGCACATCCTCGCCCGATCCATGGCCGACCGCCTCGACCCGATCCGCCCAGATTTCCGGGGCGCGATGGCGCCGCGTGGCGACAAGGCCCTGCGCCAGGCTCAACCGGCCATGCGCGCCGGGGCCGATACCGGCGTAATCGCCATAGCGCCAATAGGCGAGATTGTGCCGGCTTTCCGAGCCCGGTTTCGCGTAGTTGGACACCTCATAGGGCAGCAGCCCGAAACGCCCCGCCTCCTCCGCCGTGACCTCATAAAGGGTCGCGGCCGTCTCCTCGTCCGGCAGCACAATCTCCCCCCGGCGATGCAGCGCCTCGAAGCCAGTGCCGGGTTCGATGGTGAGTTGGTAGAGCGACAGGTGATCGGCCGCGAGTGACAGCGCCCGCGCCAGTTCCGCGCGCCACAGCGCCTCGGTCTGGCCGGGCAGGGCATAGATCAAATCGAAAGACAGGCGCGGAAAGATCCGCCGCCCGATCTCCAGCGCCGCCACCGCCTGTTCCGCCGAATGCTGCCGCCCGAGCATGCGCAGCGCACGCTCGTCCAGGCTCTGCACGCCGATGGAGACGCGATTGACGCCGGCATCGCGATAGCCGGTGAAGCGACCCGCTTCGATGCTCGTCGGATTGGCTTCGAGGGTGATTTCCAGATCCTCGGTCGGCGCGAATAGCGTCCGCGCACGGGCGATCAAGGTCGCCACTGTCTCCGGCTCCATCAGGCTCGGCGTGCCGCCGCCGAAAAAGATCGAGCGCAGCGGCCGCGGGCCAAGCCGGGCCGCCTCCCACTCCAATTCACGGATCAAGGCGTCGCGAAAGCGCGCCTGTGGCAGCACATCCCGCACATGACTGTTGAAGTCGCAGTAAGGGCATTTCGCGAGGCAGAACGGCCAGTGGATATAAAGGGCGAGCGGTTCCATCATAACGCGGCGATGATCGCCTTCATCCGCGCCTCACTCGGCTTGCGGGCGCGGTCCCAGGTCACGCCGGTCCGCACCACTTGGGCCGGCACGCCGCCAGCAGCCACGCGCGCGGGAATGTCACCGGTCACCATGGCCCCAGGGGCGATGACGCGGCCGGCGCCGATGCGTGCGGCGCGGGTAATGCGGGCGTTCTCCCCCAGCCAGCAATGCGGACCGACAATGACATGGCCGGGCTCGTTGATCACCGACAAGGTTTCGGTCTCGAAAATGGCGTGGGACTCGTAATTGCGCGCCGAAAACCCCCGGTCGATCATGGTGTCGTCACCGATCATCAGCGCGCCCGGCGTGACTTGGTCGCCCTCCACCCGCCAATGGCTGTCCACGGATGTCACGCCCCAGCCGAAGAACGCGGCGCAGGAGGCATCGATCGTCACCGCGATGCGGGACGGCGCATCCATCCAGCCGAATCCCGCCGTCACGAACAGGCCACGCGGACCGGTGAAGCGCAGATCACCGGAAAAGCCGTTGCCGTCACCCAGGATGACCGCGCAATCGTCATGGCCATCGAAACGGCAATGCAGATCGAACATCGGGCTCGCCGCATCAATCACGATGATCGACCCGGAGCCGAGTGCGCCCTCCACGGTGATGCCCCGCGCGTGCAGCGCCTCCAACACCTCATCGACGACCGGAAAAACAAACGGCTCCTCTAGGCTCGGCAGGCTATAGCCGGGGCCGCCGATCTCCACGCCACCCGCGAAGGCCGGATGATACTTGAGGCGCAGCAAGACCTGAACGGGCGCTGTCTCCGTCATGGCGATCCAGTCTCGAACGGGGTTTGAAAGGTCGGCATGCCGACCTCTGGGTGATGGGTGTGCCCCGGTCAACGGAAATCGCTGCGCGCCACACTGACAGATAGCGGTTCAGGGCCATCTTAAGTCGTTGGGATCATGACTGGAGACGGCGTTATGTTGGGAACTGTAGCGGAAAAGGTGGCGGCGCCGAGTTGGTCGATCCGGGACGCGATCGGCTGGATCGCGGGAATCACGGCCGCCGGCTTCGTAATCTACCTGTTCTATAACGAACTTCTGCTGGTCTTGCTCGCGATCCTGCTGGCGGTTTCGCTGCGCGGCGCGGCCGAGCGTGTCGCCAAGCATTCGCCTCTGTCGATCCATTGGGCCTTGGCGCTGATCGTCATTCTGGTCGTGCTGGCGATCGTCGGTTTCTGCATGTGGGTGGGCCCTCAGCTCGTTCAGCAGGGCCATGATCTGGTGAAAAGCCTGACGCAGGAATTCAACGACCTCAAGGCGCGATACGGCCAGAGCGGCATCGGCAAGCAGGTCATGCAGAAGGTTTCCTCGGGCGGGTCCGATGCGCAAAGCCTGGCGGCGCCACTGATCAAGGTCGCCGGCTCCACCGTGGGCGCCATCGCCGCCTTCTTCGTGCTGGTGGTGACGATGCTCTATTTCGCCTCCAACCCGGACCTCTATGTGAAGGGCATCGTGACGCTGATGCCCAAGCCGCGCCGCGCCCGGGTGCGGGAGGTGATGGGCAAGGTCGCGCATGTGCTGCGCTGGTGGTTCCTCGGCCAGCTCATCGACATGGCGGTCGTCGGCGCCCTGTCGGTCGCCGGCATGCTGATCATCGGCCTGCCGATGGCTTTGGCCTTGGGTGTGCTCGCGGGCCTGCTGACATTCGTACCGTATTTCGGCGCCATCCTGGCGGCGATCCCGGCCCTGGCCATCGCCGCCGGGCAGGGCACGCATATGCTGCTCCTCACCGCCGTCGTCTTCGCCATCTGCCATCTGGTCGAGGGCTATATCGTGTCGCCGCTGGTGCAGGACCGCATGGTGCGGTTGCCGCCGGCACTGCTGATCCTGTCCATGACTTTCGTCGGCGCCTTGTTCGGGCCGATGGGCGTGGTGCTGGCCACCCCCATCGCCGTCGCCGGCCTGGTGCTGGTGTCGGAGCTTTACGTCGTCGATGCCCTGGGCGACGAAAGCGGACGGGACGTCACGTCCCGGAAGTAGCGTCCTGGCGCGGAGGCGCGCCCAGGCAGCCGCGCACCAGGGCCGCGAAAGCCCGGGCGCGATGGCTAGTCGCGGTCTTCCGCGCCTGGTCCATCTCGCCGTAGGTTTCCTCCTCGCCCTGCGGCCGGAACATCGGGTCATAGCCGAAGCCGCAGGTGCCGCGCAGCGGCCAGACCGTGCTGCCATCGACTCGACCCTCGAAGCTCTCGAAATGCCCGTCCGGCCAGGCGAGGCACAGCACGGAGATAAACCAGGCGCCGAGGTCTTCGGCGTCGCCCATCTCGGCATGAACGCGCTCCATCGCCGCGCGGAAATCCTTGTTCGGGCCGGCCCAACGCGCCGAATAGATGCCGGGCGCGCCGTCCAGCGCCGCGACGCAAAAGCCGCTGTCGTCGGACAGTGACGGCAACTGGCTCGCCTCCGCCGCCGCCTTCGCCTTCAGCCAGGCATTGCCGGCGAAAGTCGGCTCCGTCTCCTCGGGCTCGGGCAGGCCGAGTTCCCCCGCCGAGACGACATGAATGTCCCAAGGCGCGAGCAGCTTGCGGATTTCGATGAGCTTGCCGGGGTTATGGCTCGCGAGCACGAGCCGCGCGCCGGGATCGAGCGGGCGGGCCATCAGGCAGCGGCCTTCAGGCCGGCGGCGTCGATCGCGGCGGTCTGTGCCGCGAACAAGTCCCGCGTGCCCGCCCGAGCGAGGCTCATCAGCGACAGGCAATCCATGTCGGTGAAGGGCGCTTTCTCGGCCGTCGCCTGGATTTCGACGATTCCACCGGCCGCCGTCAGCACGAAATTGCTATCCGCGTCGGCGTCCGAATCCTCAGCATAGTCGAGGTCGAGCAGCGCTTCCCCGCTCACGATCCCGCAGGAGACTGCGGCCACCTGCCCGATCAGCGGCACCACCTTGATGACGTTCATGCGCACCAAGTGCCGGAAGGCGAGGGTGAGCGCGACATAGGCGCCGGTGATGGCCGCACAGCGCGTGCCGCCATCGGCGTTGAGCACGTCGCAATCGAGGGTAATGGTCATTTCGCCCATGGCGCGGCGATCCACTACGGCGCGCAGCGACCGGCCGATAAGGCGCTGGATTTCCTGCGTCCGGCCCGATTGCTTGCCGCGCGCGGCTTCCCGCTCACCGCGATGATGGGTGGCGCGCGGCAGCATGCCGTATTCCGCCGTCACCCACCCCTCGCCTTTGCCGCGCATGAAGGGCGGCACGCGCCCTTCGACGCTCGCGACGCACAGCACTTCTGTATGGCCGACCCGGATCAGGGCGGAGCCTTCGGCATGGCGCGCGAAGCCGGTGGTGATGGAGACGGGTCGCAGGGCGTCGGCGGCGCGGCCGGAAGCTCGCATGGGGTATGTCCTTCTATCGATGACGCAGACCTAACCGCAGATGCCCGGCCGCACCACCGCCTTGATCAGGCGATCAGCACGGCCCGTATATCATTGACGTTGGTCAGCGTCGGTCCCGTCACCACAAGATCGCCGAGGGCCGCGAACAGGCTGTAGCTGTCATGGCCCGCCAGCACTTCGCGCGGGTCGGACCCCAGAGCCCGCGCCCGTGCAAGCGTATCAGGCGTGACGATGGCGCCGGCCGCATCCTCGGTACCGTCGATCCCATCCGTGTCGCCCGCCAGCGCCCAGATGCCGGACGTGCCGGTCAGCGCCACGGCCAGACCGAGCAGGAATTCGGTGTTGCGCCCACCGCGACCGGCCGGCCCGCTGCCGATCGTGACCGTAGTTTCCCCACCCGACAGCAAGACGGCGGGACCCGCCGCCGGTTCGCCATGCGCCTGAACGCCACGCGCGATGCCGGCCATGGCAACAGCCAAGGCGCGGCTTTCGCCTTCCAGCGCATCGCCCAGGATGATCGGACGCAAGCCGATGGCGGTGGCCTGGGCCGCCGCCGCGCGCAGCGCCATCATCGGGGTCGCAATGAGCCGCGCATCGACCGGAAAGGCGCCGGGCTTCGGCGTCTCCTCCCCGCGCGCGAGTACCGCCGCGACGGCCGGTGAGATGGTGATGCCGGTGCGCGCAATGATCGCCGCCACCTCCGCCTGTGTGGTCGCGTCCGGGACCGTGGGGCCGCTCGCGATGGTGCCGAGGTCGTCGCCCGGCACGTCGCTGATTGCGAGGGTGACGACGCGGGCCGGCCAGGCAGCGGCGGCGAGGCGACCGCCCTTGATGGCCGAGAGATGCTTGCGCACCGCGTTCATCTCCCCGATGGCGGCCCCACTGGCGAGCAGGGCGCGGTTCACGGCCTGCTTGTCGCCGAGGGTCAAACCCTCGGCCGGCAGGGCCATCAAGGCAGATCCACCACCGGAGATCAGGGCGATGACGAGGTCATCCGCCGTCAGCCCCGCGACCGCCGCGAGGATCCGCCGCGCCGCGATTTCGCTATTGGCATCCGGCACAGGATGGGCGGATTGCATGATGGTGATCCGTGCCGTCGGCACCGCATGGCCATAGCGCGTGACGACAAGGCCAGACAGCGGCACATCCGGCCAGGCAGTTTCGAGGGCCGCGGCCATCAGGGCGGAGGCCTTTCCGGCACCGACCACGATGCATCGGCCGCGTGGCTTTTCAGGCAAATGAGCCGCGAGCGTGAGCCTGGGATCGGCTGCCGCCACGGCTGCATCGAAGATGGTGCGGAGTGCGGCGCGGGCCGCTTCATCGGTCCAGATCATAGTCCTGGATAGACCGGCGGTGCGACGGCGTCACCCTTACGCGACAGCCCATTAGACGTTACGCAGGACATGGCCGATCTATTCAGTTACTGATGAAATAAGCGATCACGATCGCGTGTTTCATACTTCAGCGCATGAATTTTATGACGCGGTCATGCGTTCTGCCGCGCTACGGCATCCTCTAAATACACCATCAACAGGACGGACATGCTCCTCGGAGCGCCATCCCGCGCTGAACATCACCAGATGTTCGGCCACAGAGTAAGGAGATGTGACATGAAGAATATTCTGATGGCGGCCGTGGCGGCAGTGACCCTGGGCATGAGCGGCGGCGCTTTCGCCAGCACCCCGATCCAGCATGGCAACGCAAACCTTGCTCGTAATGAGCAGGTTGCGCCCCAGCAGCGCCCCGGTTACCTCGCCCGTAACGAGCAGGTTGCCCCGCAGCAGCGCCCGGCCTACCTCGCCCGCAACGAGCAGGTTGCCCCCCAGCAGCGCCCGGCCTACCTCGCCCGCAACGAGCAGGTTGCCCCGCAGCAGTGCCCGGCCTACCTCGCCCGTAACGAGCAGGTTTCACCCGAGCAGCGCCCGGCTTACCTCGCCCGTAACGAGCAGGTTTCCCCCGAGCAGCGCCCGGCTTACCTCGCCCGTAACGAGCAGGTTTCACCCGAGCAGCGCCCGGCTTACCTCGCCCGTAACGAGCAGGTTGCCCCGCAGCAGCGCCCGGCTTACGTCGCGTAAGCTTTTCGATCCGAATAAGAAAAAGGCCGGTCACTTGACCGGCCTTTTTTTTGTGTCCGGACGGCAGAGCCAATCAGGCGGCGCTGGGCAAGCTGAGGTGGATGCCACATTCGGTCTTCGCCTGCCCGAACCATCGCCCCGCGCGGCGATCCTGGCCGGGCGCCACAGGCCGCGTGCAGGTCGTGCAGCCGATCGACGCAAAACCGTAAGCCTCCAGCGGATGACGCGGCAGATCCCGCTCTTTGAAAGCGGCATCGATCTGCGCCGACGTCCAATGCGCCAGCGGATTGATTTTAATCCTGCCCGAGGCTTCCGCCTCGAAAATCTCAACCGCACGCCGGCTGGTCGCCTGAAAGCGCTTTCGCCCGGTCACCCAAGCGGAAAATCCCGTCAGCCCAGACTGTAGGGGCAGGGTCTTGCGCAGCGTGCAGCACCGGTCGGCAGCCTGCCGCCAGAGTTGGCCGTCCGGATCCTGCATGGCGAGTGCGGCCGGCGCCGGCCGCACGAGGCGGACATCGCTCAAGCCCAGACGATCGACCAGCATCTCCTGATAGGCGATCGTCTCGGGGAAGAGTTTGCCCGTCTCCAGAAAGATCACGGGAACGGCACGGTCGATCTCGGCGGCCATGGCAAGCAGCACAGCCGATTCCGTTCCGAAGGACGATACCATGGCGAGGCCAGACCCGAATTCGCCTATGGACAGGCGCAGCACGGCCGAAGCGTCCGCGTGATCAGCGATGCGCGCACATAAGGCAGCGGCAGCATCGGGACCATCGTCAGACGCGGAAGCGGGGTGGAAATGAGCGGCGAACGCCATCGAAGCTGCACTCTGAGATCATGAACGAGATACAGTAGAAAGATGATTTTTCTCTACAACGCAATATATCAGGAAAAATAAGAATTTCCTTTCACGAATTGTCGTATTTAGGGGAAATTCCGTTTCTTTAAGGGTTTGTGAAAGAAATCCTCCCTCATCGCGGCCTTCCTCCATCGTCCACACCAGGCGTCGCGGATTCGCCGTCTCGTCGCGGCACTTGATTAAGAGCCGGTGTTCCCATCCAGATGCCGTGCCTCGGGTCGAGCAGGAGAAAGATCATGGTTCATCACGCGCCTCTCAATCGGCGTCGCGCCTTGTTGCTGGGGGCATCGGCCGCCGCTGTCACGGCGCTGGCAAAGCCCGCTTCGGCCGCCGCACGTTCGACGCTGCTCAATGTCTCCTACGATCCGACCCGCGAATTCTACGCGGAATATGACGCCGCCTTCGCCCGGATGCGGAAGACGCAAACCGGGGACGACGTGTCCGTGAATGTCTCGAACGGCGGCTCGGGCGCTCAGGCGCGCGCCGTGATCAGCGGCCTTCAGGCCGATGTCGTCACGCTCGGCCTCGCCTATGACATCGACGCCATCGCAAAGGCCGGGCTGCTCTCGCCCGATTGGGCGAAGCGACTGCCTGACAACAGCACGCCCTTCACCAGCACGATCGTGTTCCTCGTGCGGGCCGGTAACCCGAAACACATCAAGGACTGGCCCGATCTCATTCGGGGCGACGTGCAGATCGTCACTGCCAATCCCAAGACCTCGGGCGGCGCGCGCTGGAGCTTCCTGGCCGCCTATGGCGCGGCCCTGGCCGCCAGCGGCGGCAATAGCGCAAAGGCGCAGGATTATGTGAAGGCCTTCTATAAGAATGTGCCCGTGCTTGATGCCGGCGCGCGCGGCGCCACGCTGAGCTTCACCAAGCGCGGGATCGGCGATGTGCTGGTGTCCTGGGAAAACGAGGCGCATCTCGCCATCGCCCAGGGCGGCAAGAACTATGAGATCGTCTCGCCAGGCAGCAGCATTCTGGCCGAGCCGCCGGTTGCCGTCGTCGATCAGATCGTGGACAGCCGCAAAACCCGCAAGCTCGCGGAAGCCTATCTCCAAAACCTCTACACGCCCGCGTCTCAGGAAATCGGCGCCCGGCATTTCTACCGCCCACGCGACCCAGACGTCGCGAAGCGCTTCGCCGGCCAATTCTCCCCCCTGACGCTGTTCACCATCGAAACCTTTGGTGGATGGCAGGCGGCGCAGAAGCGCTTCTTCTCGGATGGTGGCGTCTTCGATCAGGTCTATGGCGGTTGATGAGCACAGCGACGACGACCGCGCCCGCGCCCACCGCCGATTTGCCGGCGGCCAAGCACCAGCCCGGCATCCTGCCGGGCTTTCGCTTGAGTCTCGGCATCAGCCTTTTCGCACTCAGTCTGCTGGTGCTGCTGCCGACCGCCGCCATGGTCGGAGATGCGGCATCGCTCGGCCTGGGCGGATTATGGCGTGTCGCGTCCTCGCCCCGCGTCATTGGCGCCTTTCGCGTGAGCCTGATCTGCGCCCTTCTGGCGGCTTTGACTTGCGCGGTCTTCGGCTTGCTCATTGCCTGGGTGCTGGTGCGCACGCGCTTTCCCGGCCGCAGGATCGCCGACGCCATGGTCGATCTACCCTTTGCCCTGCCGACATCGGTCGCCGGCATCGCGCTCTCCACCCTCTATGCGCCGAATGGCTGGCTGGGCGGGCTGCTGGCACCGCTCGGCATTCATGTCGCCTTCACGGTGGTGGGCATTTATGTCGCGCTGACCTTCGTCGGTCTGCCCTTTGTGGTACGCAGCGTGCAGCCCGTGCTTCAGGACCTGGAAGCCGAGCAGGACGAAGCGGCGATGATGCTCGGCGCCGATCGCTTGCAAACCTTCAGCCGGGTGATTTTCCCGGCCATCCTGCCGTCGCTCTGCGCGGGCTTCGCCATGGCGTTCGCCCGTGGCCTCGGCGAATATGGCTCCGTGATCTTCATCTCCAGCAACCGGCCGCTGGTGTCTGAGATCGTGCCGCTGCTCATCGTCACCAAGCTCGAACAATTCGATTTCGCGGGCGCGGCCGCCATCGGAACGCTGATGCTCCTGCTGTCCTTCTGTGTTCTGCTCGCCATCACGCTGCTGCAGCGTCTCGGCCAGCTGCCGCGTCGTGGATAGCCACAGGATGAACACAACGCGCCGGCGATCGCCGCGCGGCTGGACGATCGCCATGATCGTCGCCGCAGCCCTGTTCATGGTGATGTTCCTGCTGCTGCCGTTGATCACGGTCTTCGCCCAGGCCTTCGCGGCCGGCCTGCCGGCCTATATCGCCGCCCTGGCCGACCCGACGGCACTCTCCGCGATCCGGCTGACGCTCATCGTGGCAGGCATCGCCCTGGTCGTGAACGTCGTCTTCGGCCTCGCCGCCTCCTGGTGTCTGGCGCGCTTCCAGTTTCCCGGCCGCTCGCTGATGCTGACGCTGCTCGACCTGCCCTTTTCGGTGTCGCCCGTCGTCGCCGGCCTCATGCTTGTCTTGCTCTATGGTCGGCAGGGCTGGTTCGGATCCTGGCTTGCCGCGCATGATCTGCGGATCATCTTCGCGCTGCCGGGCATGGTCATCGCCACCATCTTCGTCACGCTGCCCTTCGTGGCGCGGGAGCTGATCCCTCTCATGGAGGAACAGGGCGCGGAGGAGGAGGAGGCCGCCATTCTGCTCGGCGCCTCGGGCACCCAGATGTTTCTGCGTGTCACTCTGCCGAAGCTCCGCTGGGGCCTGCTCTATGGCGTGTTGTTGAGCAATGCCCGCGCCATGGGGGAGTTCGGCGCCGTCTCCATCGTGTCGGGCAATATCCTGGGACTGACCGATACGATGCCCCTGCAAATCCGCGCGAGCTATGACGACTACAATATCGTCGCCTCCTTCGCCGTCGCCTCCCTCCTTGCGATGCTCGCTTTGCTGACGCTCGTCGCCAAGGCCATCCTCGAACGCCAGTTCGTCGCCGAAAAGGAGGTGCGTGCCTGATGACGGCCCATATCGCCATCCAGAACGTCACGCGAAGCTTCGCCGGCTATATGGCCCTGAAGAATGTCAGCCTCGACGTCAATCCGGGGGAGTTGGTGGCCCTGCTGGGTCCATCGGGCTCGGGCAAAACCACACTGCTGCGTATCATCGCCGGCCTCGACACGGCGGATTCAGGTGATGTGCTGATCAATGGCGAGGATCATCTGCGGCGCCACCCGCGAGAGCGCGGGGTCGGTTTCGTCTTCCAGCACTACGCGCTGTTTCGCCACATGTCGGTGTTCGAGAATATCGCCTTCGGACTTCGTGTGCGGCCCCGCCGCGAAAAACCGTCTGACGAGGAGATCAAGCGCCGAGTGACCAGCTTGCTGGACCTCGTGCAACTCGGCTGGCTCTCCGATCGCTACCCGAGCCAGCTGTCCGGCGGCCAGCGGCAGCGCGTGGCGCTCGCCCGCGCGCTTGCGATCGAGCCCCGGCTGCTGTTGCTGGACGAACCCTTCGGCGCGTTGGACGCCAAGGTGCGCAAGGAACTCGGCCAATGGCTGCGCGACCTGCATCAGGGCGTGGAGATCACCAGTCTTTTGGTGACGCATGATCAGGAGGAGGCGCTGGAACTCGCCGATCGCATCGTGCTGATGTCGCAGGGCCGGATCGAGCAGATCGGCACGCCGACCGAAATCTACATGCAGCCCGCAACGCCCTTCGTGATGGAGTTTTTGGGGGAGGCCAATCGCCTGTCCTGTCGGGTGGAGGATGGGATCGCCCGCCTCTCGACCGGCGAAACGCTGGCGCGGATGGCAGATCATTCGCACGCCGGCGCGGCAGCGGGGGAGACGGTGCTTTATGCACGTCCGCATGATCTTCGGCTGCTGCCAGATGTGAACGGCCCCGCACTCATCCGTCAGATCAAGGTGACGGGCGCCTTTGCCAAGATCGAGGTTGTGCTGGAAGGCACGCCCATGACGGTCATGCTGCCCTCAGAACGTCTGGCCGGCTCAGGCCTCGAGGTCGGTGGCCGCGCCACGCCGGTTGTCAGTCGCGGCACGATCTTTTCGGACGTGCGCGCGGATGGCACCTTAATGCCGTTGCAGCTTTGCGGGTGATGCCTTGGCGGAAGACGCTTCGCTTTTCCGCCCTACGATGCGTGGTGTAGGGCGGAAAAGCGAAAGCGTATTCCGCCGTGACCCCTATTCCGCCGCCGGGTCGATCCAACCGATATGGCCGTCCTGACGTCGGTAGACGACGTTGAACTGGCCGGTCGCGGAATTGCGGAACATCACCACGGGCTGATCCGCGAGATCCATACGCATCACCGCCTCGCCCACCGTGAGCTTCACGATCATGGCCGGATTTTCCGCAACGACGGTTGCGAAATGATTGTTCGACGCGGGCGCGACCAGGCTTTCTTCATCTTCGCCGACAAGTTCGACATCCTCCTGCTGCTGAAGAATGTAGTGCTGCGCAGCGACGGGTTGATCTGGCTCACCGCGTTGGGTGACATCGCGCGCATGGTCGTTGACGCGCCGTCGATAGCGACGCAAGCGTTTGGCGATATGTTCGGCGGCATCGTCGAAGGCCGCGTTCGCGTCACCGGCTTCTCCCTCGCCCCGCAGGGTCAGGCCGCGTCCGGCATGCATATTGATGTCACAGGTGAAGAAACTTCGTGCGCGGCTAAAGGTGACATGCGCTTCGAGCGCGTCGCCGAAGTATTTGCTCGCGATGGTATCGAGCATTGTGGAAACACGATGGCGCAGCGCGTCCGATAGATCGAGCTGCTTGCCAGAGACGGTGATGTGCATCCTACCTCCCGATGGTCTTCCCTCCGCGCCCCGATTGCAAGGACTGCGGTAGTTCTAGATCTGTGGGCGCGTCATCCGCGGTTTCAATGGTCTTTCTTTTTAAGCCGCGGTCTTCTCCTTCTTGCGCTGCATCGAACTGGGGATGTGCAGCGTCTCCCGGTATTTGGCCACGGTTCGGCGTGCAATGTCCACGCCCTCCTTTCGCAAGGCCGCCACAATCGCATCGTCGGACAGGATATCGCCCGGCTGCTCCGCGCCGATCAGCGTACGAATGCGATGGCGCACCGCCTCCGCGCTGAACGTTTCGCCATCGGTACCGGCAATCGCGGTGGTGAAAAAGAACTTAAGCTCAAACACACCGCGCGGCGTCGCAATCGATTTGTTAGCGGTCACGCGGCTGATCGTGCTCTCATGCATCTCGACTGCGTCAGCGACATCGCGCAGCGTCAACGGCCGCAGATGCGTGACGCCATGACGAAGAAACCCGTCCTGCTGGCGAACGACTTCCGTTGTGACCTTCAAGATCGTTTCGGCACGTTGCCGCAGGGACTTCACCAGCCAATTCGCGGTCTGCAATTGCTCGGACAGAAAGCCGCGCTCCTCGCGTCCGATATTCGCCGCGATCCGGGCGTGGAAAACCTGATTGACCAGCAGGCGCGGTAAGGTCTCGGGATTGAGTTCCAGATGCCAACCACCGTCCGATGCGGGGCGGAGCAGAACATCCGGCACCAGAGGACGGATGGGCGGCGCGTCGTAACTGGCGCCGGGCTTTGGATCGAGCCTGCGGATCTCCGCGATCATCTCGGCCATATCCTCGGCATCGACGCCGCAGAGCGCCATCAGCCGCCGCAAGTCCCGCCGCGCCAGCAATTCGAGATTGTCGAGCAAGGTTGCCATCGCAGGATCGAGGCGATTCTTCTCGGCGAGCTGCGCGGCCAGGCATTCTCGCAAGTCGCAGGCGAAGATACCGCAGGGGTCGAACCGCATCATGCGGGCGCGCACGGCTTCCACTCGTTCCAAGGACGTGCCAAGCGCGAGGGCGATGTCACCCGGCACCGCCGCGAGACGCCCGGCCGGATCGAGCACCGCAATCAGATGGGCGCCGATCAGGCGGTCCTGGAGGTCCGCGAAGCCCAGCCTGACCTGCTGGGCAAGATGATCCCGTAGGCTGGCGGGATTTTCGGCCAGGTCGTCGATGCCCCGGCCATCAGCCTCGAAACTGTGGTTGGCGCCGCGACCGATGCCGGAGAAGAGATTGGTGCCAAGTGAGCCATCGGCCACGCCACCGACGTCATAGGAATTGGAATAGTCACCATCGAGCGGCGCGGTCGCGGCACTCGGCATCACGTCGGAACTGATGAAGGACAGGCTGTCGGTATTGGCGACCGGCGCGGCCACGGGCTCCTGGTCGGCGGCCGGCGCTTCCGTCGGATGGGCATCGGGCCGCTCGTCCCGCTCCAACAGCGGATTGCGGTCAAGCTCTTCCTGCACGAAACCGGCGAGTTCGAGATTGGAATAATGCAGAAGCTTGATGGCCTGCCGCAGCTGCGGGGTCATCACCAGCGACTGGGACTGGCGCATGACCAGCCTTGGCCCGATTTTTGCTCCGATCGACATCGGCCTTAGCTATAGCAGCATCGACCGGCGGCAAAAGTGCCTACATGCTGAATCGTTCGCCCAAATAGACGCGGCGGACGCCTTCGTGGCTGACGACCTCGGAGGGGCGGCCCTCCATCAGCACCTGACCGTCATGCAAGATATAGGCGCGGTCGATAATTTCGAGTGTTTCCCGCACGTTATGGTCGGTAATCAGCACCCCGATGCCGCGATGCTTGAGGTGGGACACCAGATCGCGAATTTCGCCCACGGCAATGGGATCGATGCCGGCCAGCGGCTCGTCGAGCAGGATATAGCCGGGGCGGCTGGCAAGCGCGCGCGCGATCTCGACGCGGCGGCGCTCACCACCCGACAGGGCCAGGGCTGGCGTCCGCCGCAAATGCGCGATGCCGAACTCGTTCAGCAAACCATCCAGCATGATCTGCTGCTTGTCGGGGTCCGGTTCGGTGATTTCGATCACCGCCTTGATGTTCTGCTCGACGTTCAGGCCTCGAAAAACGCTCGCCTCTTGCGGCAGATAGCCGATGCCGAGCCGCGCCCGCCGATACATCGGCAGGGAGGTGATGGCATTGCCGTCGAGCGTGATCTCACCGCTATCCGGCCGCACCAGGCCCATGATCATATAGAAGGTGGTGGTCTTTCCGGCGCCATTGGGGCCGAGCAGCCCGACCGCCTCGCCACGCTTGACGGTGATCGACACGCCACGGACCACGGGGCGCTGCTTGAAGGACTTCCCAAGGCCACGAGCCACCAGGCCCCCCGTTTTGGGAGGGGCGACGCGCACAACTTCCGCCATTCAGACTTGCTCCTGAGCCGCTATTTTCCGGCGGGGACGGGTTTTGCCCCCGGCGTCGGCGCCTGGTTGGGCATGATGAGGCCCTGCACACGCTCCCCAGCGGTATGAGACAGCAGGCGAGACACGCCGGTCTTCATATTGACCAGCGCTTCCGCGCCCGTCAGCTCGTTCTGGCCGCGCGTGATATGAACGTGGCCGGCAATGCGCGCGATACCGAGCGACGGCACATAGACGCCGCGATCGCCCTGCACGATGTCCGTCGCCGTCTGGATCACGACATGGCCGATGGCATTGACCAGCTTCAATTGGCCGGAGGCATCCGCAATGGGATCGCCCGGCGCGCCTGGCGTGGACGCGACCGCCGTCTTCTTTGGCGCGGGCGCAGCGCCCGGCTGCGGTGCAGGATCGGTATAGGCGACCAGCACGTCGGCCGCGATGCGGCGACCGTCCTGGGTCACCACCACCGCATTCCCACGCGCCACGGCCATATGCTGGCCGGTCCAGTATTCGAGCGAATCTCGTGCGGTGATGACGTGATCGGGCGTCGTGAGCTTCAGATCATGCCCGGTCAGGACCAGCACCGCTTGGTCCATGTCATAGGCGGCGTGGTCGCCGACGGCGAGATCGGTGGGGGTGAAGATATGAACGCCGCCCCGCGCTTCCAGGAGATAGATTTCGTTCCCGGAGGAGCCGTCACCCCCGACATCGAGAGGGGATGCCGTCGCGCTCGCAGGCGCGGCCGGCGTCTTGCCGGTTGTCACGGCCTTCTTGCGGTAATGGGCGATGAGCTGGTCGGCCGTCACCGTCACATTGCCGCGCACCGCGCGCGCGTTTTGGTTGGCGATCACTTCCTGCTGGACCTGGCGCCAATCGATACCGCCATCGGAGGTGATGGTGATCGGGCCGCCCTGCGACAGATTGAGGGCCTGGGCCTCAGCGGCGGCGTTGGACAGGGAAAGGCTGATCGACGCCAGCGCTAGCGTCGTGAAACAAGCCGAGAGAGTCACGCCCCGCATTGGTCGGGTTCCTTCATGAACCCCCGTCCAATACGAGCTTTGACTGTCCCATGAAATGGAGTTGCGTGCCGCGATCCGTCATTGAGAAGCCCTGGGCATCCAGCGTGCCGAAAGGTCCGTCCGCATTGACCTTCTCGTGGCCGATGGCGGTGCCGGCCTTCATGTCCACCAAAGCATGCGAGGTCCGCACGGACGTCCCATCATCGCGGTAGAGCGTCACGTGATCCTTCAGATCGAGATTCTGGACGCGAGCGTGATACAGCCCAGCGCGTGACTGGACCATGACCCAGGAGCCGCCTTTCATGGTCATGTCGCCGGCGGGCTTGGTGAGCACGACGGTATCGGCGTCGGTCTGAACAGCCTGTTCGGCCGTCAATGTATACGGCCGGCCGGTATCGTCGATCCCGCGGTAATGTGCCTTCGTCATGCTGCCTTGGCTCGACGCGTCGGTGCCTGTCGAAATCCGATAGGAGACGCGGGCGGGATCATGCAGCGTCGCATATTCCGGCCAGAGCACGACGAGACTCAGAAGCGACAGGGCTGCCAAAGGTAACAGTCGCTTCAGCCAAACGACGAGGAGACGGCGGCGCGCAAGCAGGAGGGCAGACGGCATCCGCCTGCCCCGCCAAAGGGCCCGAAAAGGAGCGTTACTCGTCTCATCCACGTCCGCACGGCGGAGATGGTTGAAGCGATCAGGAACTGCACTCATGCTACCCCCGCGCGCAAGAGATCATGCACAGGCTTTCGCCCAGCGTCTTCACGAATCTTAGCTGCGTGTTTCACACAGACCTTATAGACACGCAAAAGCGGCGGTCACATGGCAAATTCGTAACGTCCGAAGGGCGGTCCGAAGTCTGGATTGCGATTTCATTAGTGTTTCTAGCGGGTTAGCCCAAACTGCCGGCCTGAACGGGCTGTCTGAATGCTGCATTGCGGAAAAGGCGTTGGAGATCGGTAGCCGCGCTTGGGCCCGATGGCGGAAGGCGCTGCGCTCTTCCGCCCTACAAGGCCGGGAGCAGCGTAGGGCGGAAGAGCGCAGCGTATTCCGCCACGCATGTATCCAGCGAACTGCCCCTAGCCCTTCCGGACGCCCGCGCGCATCTTCCGACCCATGCGGTCGTCCTCCCCACCCGTATCGTCAGATCAAAGGCGCATCCGCACCATCGCCCTGATCGTCGCGACCGCGCTCTTCATGGAGCAGTTGGACGCGACCGTGCTGTCGACCGCGCTGCCGAGCATGGCGCGCAGTTTCGGCGTGCATCCGCTCCAGATGAGCATCGCCCTCACCTCCTATCTCCTCAGCCTGGCGGTGTTCATTCCAGCGAGCGCGGTGGTGGCAGACCGCTTCGGCACCCGCCGTGTCTTCAACGGCGCCATCATCCTGTTCACGCTGGGCTCCATCCTCTGCTCCCAGGCCACCAGCCTCCCTTTGCTGGTGGCCGCTCGCATTATCCAAGGCCTGGGCGGCGCGATGATGGTGCCGGTCGGGCGCATCATCCTGCTGCGCAGCGTGCCGAAATCCGGCTTGGTCTCGGCGATGGCCTGGTTTCTCGTCCCCGCCTTGATAGGCCCGGTGCTCGGGCCGCCGCTCGGCGGCTTCATCACGACCTATCTGTCCTGGCGATGGATCTTTTTCATCAATATCCCAATCGGCATCCTGGGCGGGGTGCTGTCCACCCTTCTCATTCCCGATATCCGCGAAAGCGGGCCGACACGCTTCGACTTTCCCGGCTTCCTGCTCTCAGGCGTGGCACTCGCCTGCCTCACCTTCGGCTTCACCTTGATCACGCGCGGATCGCAGGCGGTGCCCGCCCTGCTGCTGCTCGCCGTGGGCGCCGCGGGGGCTGTCGCCTATGTCGTCTATGCCCACCGTCGTCCGAACGCGATCCTCGATCTGCGCCTGATGCGGGTGCAAACCTTCCGCGTCTCCACCATCGCGGGCTCGCTATCGCGCATCACCTGGGGTGCCGTGCCCTTCCTGCTGCCGATGATGATGCAGCTCGGCTTCGGTATGAGTGCGGCGGCCAGCGGCGCCATCACCTTCATGAGCGCCGCCGGAGCGGTGCTGATGAAGGCCTTGGCCGGCCCCATTCTCAAGCGTTTCGGATTTCGCCGCGTGCTGATCTGGAATCAATTGCTGGCAACCGTCTGCATCGCCGCCTGCGCGACCTTCGGGCCGGGCTGGCCTTTGCCGGCGATGTTCGTGGTCCTGCTGGCCGGCGGCTTCTTCCAGTCCCTGCAATTCACCGCCTACAACACCATCGCCTATGCCGAATTGCGGCCGGACCGGATGAGTGCCGCCACCAGTTTTTATACCGTCTTCCAACAGCTCATGCTGTCGATGGGCATCTGCGTCGCCGCCGGTGCCTTGGCGGTCTCCTCAGCGCTCGCCGGGCATGCGAGCCCGCATCTCGTGGATTTTCGCTGGGCCTTTCTGGTGGTCAGCCTCGCCTCCCTGCTCTGCGGTCCCCTCTGCGCCAAACTGCCCGACAACGCGGGGGCTGAGATGAGCGGTCATCGGCGGAAGCCGACGACCACGCCGGCTGAGGAGAATTCGTAAATAATTCGTGCCCACGCGGCGAAGGCCGCGATTCCGCCCGGCTTCCGACAAAATTCTCTGATGTAACTGCCCAGATATTCAGAGGATCTTTCGTGTCGGACCATCCGCCCCCTCTCGCCCCGAGCACAGGCGCCCTGACAGGGGCGGGCAGTGGCTATGCCGAGGCGGTTACGGCGGGTTCGATCTCGCTCCGCGCGCTGGCACGCCAGCTCTGGCGCAGCCACCCGACGTTGATGGCCCTCGGGCTGGTGGGCGCCTTTTGTGCCATCCGTCTCACCATCTACGCCCTGCTCGCCCAGTCCTTCGGCGGCCTGACCCATGGCATCTGCAACTACGACTGCCCGTGGTACGAGCAGACCGCGCGCTACGGGTACGACGTTACGCCGCGGGGCGATTTGTCCAGCAATGTCGCCAATTGGGCTTTCTTTCCCCTCTATCCGCTCCTGCTCGGCGCCTTCTCAGGCCTCGTGCCGGCCGGAGAGGGGTTTACCTGGATCGGCATCCTGCTCTCCACCGCCTGCTTCGCCGGCTTCGCGATGCTCGGCGCGGTCTATCTTCAACATAAGCGCTTCGGCGCCCTACTGACCTGGTTCGCCTTCGTCAGCCTGTGGCCGGGTGCCGTCTACTTCGCCTTTCCCTACTCCGAGGCGCTCTATGCCCTGGTGATGACGGCGGCCCTGCTCACCCTCAGCCGCCACAGTGTCATGGGGTCCGCGTGGTGCTGTGCCGCGCTGACCGCCACCCGACCGACCGGCCTGCTCATGCTGCCTTTGATCCTGGTCGATCGCCTCGCCTTCCTGCGTCGAGCCTGGATGGATGGCCTTCTGCGCCGCCAACCGGCCGGCGTCTTCAGTCAGGCGATCCTGCCCCTGGCGATCGCCCCCCTCGGTCTCATCGCATACATGGCCTATCTCCGCTGGCACATGGGCGACGGGCTGGCCTTCCTGCATGTCCAAGCCGCCTGGCAAAGGCATTCGCTGCCACCCTGGACCTTTCTGTGGGAGGGGCTGACTGCCAATGACTGGACCCGAATTCTGAAGCATCCGGCCGAGGAAAGCCTATCCGTGCAAGCGCTCGTCGGATGCGCGGCCCTGGCCCTGGCAATCCGGCAGGTCTTCGCCCGCCGCTATGCCGAGGCCTGGCTGATCGGGGCCAGCGTGTTGCTCGCCAGCAGCGCCGGGCTGCAATCGATTCCCCGTTTCGTCCTGACCAATCCGGTGGTGATTCTGGTGCTGTTCCGCATGGCCGTCACCGGCGCCTCCACCCGCCGCTTGTGGGTCATCGGCATCGGTCTCGGCCTACTCCAAATCGGGCTGGCGGTGGCCTGGTTTGTCGGAGCCCCCGTCCTTGCGTAGCGCCACCACCCATTGGCTCATGCTGTTCCTCGGACTCAGCCTGATCGGCATTGAGGGCGCGGTGCTTGGCGTCAGCCTGTTCCGGCCGAACGTCCCGCCGCAATACCAGGCGGTCTATATAGAGCGCAGCCAAGACTGCTGGCTTTCCCCCGCCGAACAGCTGGCGGCGGCTCAGGACCCCTTTCTGGCCGGTTTGCCCGACGCGATCGACGTCACGCATCTCGACCACCGGACACTCTGCACGCTCTTCCCCGATTGGCCGCCGGCGCCGCATCGCACCGCCGACGGCGGCCTGTTCAGCCGGGCCGGGCACGTGCGGATCATGCTGCCCATCCATGCCGGGCAAACGGCGGTGTCCCTGACACTCGAAGGCTATGTGCCGCCGCGTGTCGCGGGCGACTTCGGCCGCGCCTGGATCGAGGTCAAGCCCAGCGTCGATGGCGTCCTGGCCTTGCCTGTCACGCTTCGCGGCGGAGAGGTGATGCGCACGACCCTCGCGCTACATCCGCGCGCCACGCCCTGGATCGCGGCCATCACGCTGGAGATTCCGCAGCCCGGCTGGCTGCACGCCCTCAACACCAGCGACGACCCGCAATATATCGGTGTTGTCTTGCGGCAGCTCGATAGGTCTTAACGCACGACCGTCGTACACTCAGCCTCAAGGTGACCATGTTCCTGGAGGTTCCATGCTTGAGACGGTGACGACTCTTCCCCTGAAGGACGCGTATCTGCTGCGGCAGACAAACCTGCTGGACGGCCGTTGGATCGCGGCCGATAGCGGCGAAACCCTGGACGTGACCAACCCCGCCACTGGCGCGGTGATCGGCAGCGTACCGGTGATGGGCGCAGCCGAGACCCGCCGCGCCATTGAGGCCGCGCACCGCGCCCAGCCGTCCTGGCGCGGGCTGCTCGCCAAGGAACGCAGCGCCATCCTGCGAAAACTCTTCACCCTGATGATGGAAAACCAGGAAGATCTGGCCATCATCATGACGGCCGAGCAGGGCAAGCCCCTCGCCGAAAGCCGGGGCGAAATCGCTTATGCCGCCAGCTTCATCGAATGGTTCGCCGAAGAGGCCAAGCGCATCTATGGCGATGTCATTCCCGAAAACCTGCATGGCCGCCGCATCCTGGTGACCAAGGAGCCGATCGGCGTCTTCGCCGCCATCACGCCCTGGAACTTCCCCGCCGCCATGATCACGCGCAAGGCCGCGCCCGGCTGGGCCGCCGGCTGCACCGGCGTCATCCGCCCGGCGAGCGAGACGCCCTTCTCGGCCCTGGCTATCGGCGTGCTGGCCGAACGCGCCGGCATGCCGCAGGGCGTCTGCAATGTGCTGACCGGGCCCGGCCGGGTTATGGGCGCGGAAATCACCGCCAACCCGCTGGTGCGCAAACTGTCCTTCACCGGCAGCACCGAAGTCGGTGCCCTCTTGCTCGCGCAATGTGCGCCGACCATCAAGAAGACGAGCATGGAGTTGGGCGGCAACGCGCCCTTCATCGTCTTCGACGATGCGGATCTGGATGCCGCCGTTGTCGGCGCGATGATTTCGAAGTTCCGCAATACCGGCCAGACTTGCGTCTGCGCCAACCGTATTCTGGTGCAGGACGGCGTCTATGATGCCTTCGCCGCCAAGTTGAAGGTGGCGGTCGAGGCGCTCCAGGTGTCAGACGGCATGGCGGCCGGCGCCACCCAGGGACCGCTGATCAACCGCGCGGCGGTGGAGAAGGTCGAGGCGCATATCGCCGACGCCCTCAGCCGGGGGGCGCGGATCGTGACCGGCGGCAAGCCGCATACGTTGGGCGGCAACTTCTTCGAGCCGACGATCCTGGCGGATGTGCCGCATGACGCGCAGATCTTCGGGGAGGAAACCTTCGGGCCGGTGGCGCCGCTGTTCCGCTTCAAGACCGAGGCGGAGGCCATCGCGCTGGCCAATGACACGGAATTCGGCCTGGCCGCCTATTTCTATGCGCGGGACGTGGGCCGCATCTTCCGTGTCGCGACGGCGCTCGAATCGGGCATGGTCGGCGTGAATGAGGGGATGATCAGCACCGAAGTCGCGCCCTTCGGGGGCGTGAAATCCTCGGGCCTCGGCCGTGAGGGCAGCAAATACGGCATCGAGGATTATTTGGAGATCAAATACACCGTCATCGGCGGGCTGGGGGGTTAGCTCAGGTCGCCGCCATTCTTTCAACGTCACCCGCGCACTCGATGCGCGGGTCTACCCGTTCCGCCGCCCAAACATCGTCAAGGCGCCGGAACGGGTAGGTTGTCGGGCCAAGCCCGGGAATGACGACTTTTTTGGGGGCTTCTACTTCCCGTCGAAAAACTCTTTCACCTTCGCGAAGAATCCCTCCGCCTCCGGGCTGCCCTTGGCATGGCCCGTTGCCTCCTGCTCGAACTCTTCCATGAGTTCGCGCTGGCGGCGCGTCAGATGCTGCGGCGTCTCGACCGCAACCTGGATGTACATGTCGCCGCGCGCCGCACTACGGAGAACCGAGAAGCCCTTGGACCGCAGGCGGAACTGCTCGCCGCTTTGCGTGCCGGCCGGAATTTTCACGCGCGTCCGGCTGCCGTCGATGACGGGCACTTCGATATCGCCGCCCAAGGCAGCCTGCGAAATGCGCAGCGGCACGCGCACGAGTATATTGGCGCCCTCGCGCTGGAAGATCACATGCGGCCGGATGGCGATGTGAACATAAAGATCGCCCGGCGTGCCGCCGCCGCCTGCCGCCTCTCCCTCGCCTGACAGGCGAATGCGCGTGCCGTCCTCGACGCCCGCCGGAATCTGCACCTGAAGGCTGCGCTCGCGCGGCACCGTCGCCGCGCCATGGCAGACGCGGCAGGGGTTGCGCACGATACGGCCACTGCCGCCGCAAGTCGGGCAGGCCCGCTCGACGAGGAAGAAACCTTGCTGCGCTCGCACCTTGCCCATGCCGCCGCAGGTCGTGCAGGTGTCGCTCTGGCGTTCCTTGCCCTCAGAGCCCGTGCCGTCACAGGCTTCGCAATTGACGCGGGTCTGCACGCGAAGCTGAACCTTGGCGCCGAAGAAGGCCTCGCTGAGATCGATTTCGGCATCGGCACGGAGATCGCCGCCGGTGCGCGCCGCGCGACCGCCGGCCGCACCGCCGCGACGGCCCATGAAATCCCCGAACATCTGGTCGAAGATATCGCCCAGGCCACCGCCCTCGAACCCTGCGCCGCCGCCGCCGCCATTGCCTTCGAAGGCGGCATGGCCGTACCGGTCATACGCGGCGCGCTTCTGGTCGTCTTTCAGGATTTCATAAGCTTCGCTGACTTCGCGGAACTTGGCCTCTGCCGACTTGTCGCCCTGGTTGCGATCCGGATGGAACTGCATCGCCAGCTTGCGATAGGCCTTCTTGAGGTCGTCCGCGCTCGCATCACGCGCGACCCCGAGGGTCGCATAGAAGTCGTTTTTCGCCATGGAATGCCCTTAGCCCTTCTCGGCGCCACAAATCCTGGGCAGCCACCATGCAAAGAAGACGCCCGCCTTCGTGAGAAGCGCGGGCGCCTTCCTTAACAGGTCAGTTCAACGCGACGTCTGCCTGACCGAAGGCTCAGGCGGACTTCTTCTTGTCGTCGATATCCTCGAACTCGGCATCGACCACCTTCTCGCCTGAAGCGCTGGCACCCGGCGCCTCCGGCTGCGGCGGCACACCCGCCGCATCGGCCGAGGCTTTGTACATCGCCTCACCGATCTTCATGGCAACCTGGCTCAGGCGCTCGCTGGCGCTGGTGAGCGCCGCCGCATCGGTGCCTTCCATGGCGGAACGTGCCGCCGCGATGGCGCTCTCGGCCTCGCCCTTGTCTTGGGCCGCGATCTTGTCGCCGCCCTCGGCCAAGGTCTTCTCGGTCTGATGGATCAGACCTTCCGCCTGGTTCTTCGCCTCGACGAAAGCGCGACGCTCCTTATCGGATGCGGCATTGGCTTCCGCTTCCTGCACCATGCGCTGGATGTCGGCGTCCGACAGACCGCCCGACGCCTGGATGCGGATCTGCTGTTCCTTGTTGGTCGCCTTGTCCTTGGCCGAGACCGACACGATGCCGTTGGCGTCGATGTCGAAGGTCACCTCCACCTGCGGCACGCCGCGAGGCGCCGGCGGCAGGCCGACGAGATCGAACTGGCCGAGGATCTTGTTATCGGCCGCCATCTCGCGCTCGCCCTGGAAGACCTTGATGGTCACGGCGGTCTGGTTGTCGTCGGCGGTCGAGAAGACCTGGCTCTTCTTGGTCGGGATCGTCGTATTGCGGTCGATCAGGCGCGTGAAGACACCGCCCAGCGTCTCGATGCCGAGGGACAGCGGCGTCACGTCCAGCAGCAGCACGTCCTTCACGTCGCCGCGCAGGACGGCGCCCTGAACGGCGGCGCCGATGGCGACCACTTCGTCAGGATTGACGTTGCGGGCCGGCTCTTTGCCGAAGAACTGCTTCACGATCTCGATGACCTTGGGCATGCGGGTCATGCCGCCGACCAGGATCACTTCGTCGATCTCACCGGCGGTCACACCGGCGTCCTTCAGCGCGGCGCGGCAAGGCTCCAGCGTCCGCTGCACCAAATCCTCGACGAGGTTTTCGAGCTTGGCGCGCGACAGCTTCAGCACGAGGTGCTTGGGGCCCGACGCATCGGCCGTGATGAAGGGCAGGTTGATCTCTGTCTCCTTGGCGGAGGACAGCTCGATCTTCGCCTTCTCGGCGGCTTCCTTCAGGCGCTGCAGGGCCAGCTTGTCCCGACGCAGGTCGATGCCGTTCTCGCGCTTGAACTCATCCGCGAGGTAATCGATGACGCGCACGTCAAAGTCTTCACCACCCAGGAAGGTGTCGCCATTGGTGCTCTTCACTTCGAAGACGCCGTCGCCGATTTCGAGCACCGACACGTCGAAGGTCCCGCCGCCGAGATCATAGACCGCGATGGTGCCAGCGGATTTCTTGTCGAGGCCATAGGCAAGGGCAGCGGCCGTCGGCTCGTTGATGATGCGCAGCACTTCGAGGCCGGCGATGCGGCCGGCATCCTTGGTGGCCTGACGCTGCGCGTCATTGAAATAGGCCGGCACCGTGATCACGGCCTGGGTCACGCTCTCACCGAGATAGGCTTCGGCGGTTTCCTTCATCTTACCGAGGATGAAGGCCGAGACCTGGCTCGGCGCATATTTCTCGCCACGGGCTTCCACCCATGCGTCGCCGTTATCGCCTTTGACGATCGGGAAGGGCACGAGGCCCTGGTCCTTGGCGACCAGCGGATCCTCGAAGCGACGACCGATCAAGCGCTTCACGGCATAGAAGGTATTGGTCGGGTTCGTCACAGCCTGGCGCTTGGCGGCCTGGCCCACGAGCCGCTCACCGCTTTCGGTGATGGCGACCATGCTGGGCGTGGTACGCGCGCCCTCACTGTTTTCGATCACGCGGACATCCTTGCCCTCCATGATCGCAATGCATGAATTGGTCGTGCCGAGGTCGATACCGATGACCTTGCTCATTCGCAGTCTCCTGTTAAGCGGAAGCGACCGACCCGAGGCATCGGCGCAACCCTTGGGAACAACTCTTTACCTAGATAACGTTGGGCGTATTCCAAGACAAGTCGCACTGCACAATTTTTGGGCAGATGGCTGGTCTCGATTCTTTTTCAGGCGTCCGGGGTTGCGGACGCCTTGGCAACGACCACCATGGCGGGCCGCAGCAAGCGACCGTTCAGGGTCCAGGCCGGGGTCCAGGCCTGGATCACGGTGCCGGGCGGATGCTCCGCCGTTTCCTGCTCTGCCATCGCCTGATGCAGGTTCGGGTCGAACAGCGCGCCGGTCGGGTCGGCCGACTTCACACCGTTCCGCTCCAGCGTCGCGTTGAAGCTCCGGCCAATGCCCTCGAACCCTTCCCGCAGCTTGCTGACAAGGTCGGGTTCGTCATCGGCGCGCGCAGGCAGGCTCTCGACGCCACGCTTGAGGTTGTCGCCGACCTCGACCACGTCGCGGGCGAATTTCTGCACGGCGAAGAGCCGCGCATCCTCGACCTCGCGCTTCGTGCGGGTGCGCAGATTGGCCATCTCGGCCTCGGCGCGCATCCATTTCTCCCGCATCTCGTCACGCTCGGCCTCAACCAGGGCGAGACGATCGGCGGGTGTTACCTCTTCGACGGCATCCTCAGGCGGCAGGATGTCGTCAGGCGTCGGGTGGATGTTTTCGATGTCGCTCATGGGCCTTGAGTTAGGATGGGGAGTGGCATGGCACAAGCGGTCGATACACGAAATTGCGAGGTGCCAGATACGCTTGTGTTAGGAAGCCGGCCTTTATCGGGGCAGCCAGACCGAGAAGCGCGACCCCTGCCCTTCCTCGCTGGTGATGACGAGCTGGCCGCGATGCCGATTGACGATGTGCTTGACGATGGCGAGGCCAAGGCCGGTGCCGCCGACGGCGCGCGATCGCCCCTTATCGACGCGATAGAAGCGCTCGGTCAGGCGCGGCAGATGGGCGCGCGAAATTCCGACTCCGTCATCCCCCACCGCAATCACCACACCGGGGCGGCTCGGCCATGGCGTGCCGGAGACTTCGGCAACCGTCAGGGTGATGCAGCCGCGCTCGCGCCCGTATTTCAGGGCATTGTCCAGCAGATTGCCAACCACCTGGGTCATCTGATCCGCGTCGCCGGGAATGAGCGGAAGCTCCGGCAGGGTCAGTTCCACCCGCACGTCGCGCGCCGCGAGGCGCGGCTCGAACCCGGCCAGCGACCGCTGGACGAGTTCGCCCAGGTCAATGCGGCCCTGGGGGGTCTGATGTTCCGATAGTTCGATGCGGGACAGGCTGAGCAGATCGTCGATCAGGCGGTTCATCCGGGCGGCTTCCCGCGCCATGATTTCCAGGAACCTCTCCCGCGCCGGCGGGTCATCCCGCGCGGGCCCCTGCAGCGTCTCGACAAAGCCGATCAGGCTGGCCAAGGGCGTGCGCAGCTCATGGCTCGCATTGGCCACAAAGTCCGCGCGCATGCGCTCTACCGCGCGTTCCCGCGTGCGATCCACGAGCAGAATGGAGGCCTGGCCGTCCTGGAAAAGTCCGCGATCCATGGGCGTGACGACGGCGTGAATTTCGCGCGGAACAGGCGCCGCAAACAGCAGATCGGCGGCTTGGGGCGCGTGGGTCGCGCGCGCCCGGTCGATCGCGCCGCGCAGCAGGGGGTGGCGCAGAACGGCGGCGATATCGTCGCCCAGACTTTGTCGCGCTGCCTCATTGGCGCGCCGCACGACGCCATCGGCGCCGACCATCAGCAAGGGTTCAGGCAGCACTTCGGTAATCGCCTGCTCGGCCTGAAGGCGGCTGGTGAGGCGGGCGGTTTCCAATCGACCCGCCTCTGCCGCCTGGGAGAAGGCCAAGGCAAGACCGTCCATTTCCGGCAGGCGGGGCCGGGGCGCATCGCCCTGTTGGGTGAGCCGGGCCAACCGCTCCAGATCCTGCCGCCAGATCAGGGCGACAGCGAAAGCCGCCAGGATTTCCACGGACGCGAGACACAACACGGCATCCGCCCGCGCGGCTCCGCTCACCACAAGCACGATTTGGCCCAGAATGGGCACGGCGAGGATGAGCACCATCCACCGCGCGACGCCGGGCGGCCGGGCACCGGGCGGGCGGCCCGCCTGGCGCGGCTTATCGGACGCCAAGGTCAGCTACCGGGCGTGGCGAGCGAGGTCGGTGCAGGTTGCGCGATTTCGGCGCCGCCGGATTGAACGCGGAAGACCGCGAGGCCGCGCTTCACAGACCCATCCGGTTGCAGGGCGAGCACGCCATCGGCCCCGCTGAAGCCCTGCGGATTGGTCAGCGCGGCGGGATCGATATGACCGTTCGCCGTCGTGACCCGCGCGATGGCGGCCGCATCGAAGGCCAAGGCGTCCAGCGGCGACGGCGGCCCGCCATAGGCGGCCGAATAGCTCGACACGAAGGCGGTGGCGGCAGCCGGATCGGGCGCCGCATACAGCGCTCCACTGAACCCGGCTGCGGCGATGGCGCCGGGATTGCCTGCCCAAAGGCCGGGGCCGAGAATGAGAACCGGGCCGGGATTGACGTCGTAATAGGGCAGCAGGCTCGACAGCTCGCCAAGGCCGGCCGCCGATTCGGCGACCAGCAATGCGGTGAAGGGCGCCGGCGGCACACCCTGCCGTTCCAGCCTGGCGGCCTGTTGGCGACCGGCCGCCGTATGGGCCGTCCGCAATTGCTTGATCTGCGCATCGATCGGCCCGCGCCTGCTGGCATAATCGGACAACGAGCGCAGCGCCCCGTTCATGGAGGAGAAGCTGCCGGCGCTATAGGTCTGAATGCTCGGCGCCGCGCCACCGGCTGAGGCTTCGCGCTGAAGCGCGTCACTCATGGCCATGCCAAGCGGCGTCTCAGGCAGCAGGCCGGCGAACTGGCCGTGGCCCTCGGCCGAGGCCGCTTGGATCAGAGCATGCACCTGTTGGGCGGGCGTAATCCCGAGCGTCCACACACCGGGGCGCGCCTGTGCGGGGTCGGAGGTAAAGGCCAGGACATCGACATGAGCGGGCTGGGTGATCGGCGCGACCGCCGCCGCTTCCGGTCCCGTCAGGGGTCCGAGGATCAGGCCGGCGCCATCCGCGATCGCCTTCTGCGCGGCGGCAGCAGCCCCTTGCGGTGTGCCACCGGTATCGAGCACATCGAGCGAGGCGGCAGCTTGCGCGCCAAGACCGAGCTTGGCCGCGTTCACGATGCCTTGAGCGACATCGGCATTCGGTCCGGTCAGGGGTGCAAGCAGGGCGACGCGGCTTCCTGCTGGCGGCAGCGCGCTCGCAGCACCCACCGCTTGCGGTGCGTCCGGCACGAGTCCCATACCAGGCCCCGCCATCGGCTGCGCACAGGATGCAAGGCCGCAGAGGGTGGCGAGGAGAGTAGATGCCCGAGCAAGATGCACGCCGTGACCCTCCGTCTGGTCGTGATTCCGATGAGACTCCGGCCAGCGATGCGTGGCCGCATCTCGCGCGTTCGCCCGCGAGTCTTGTGCTGGTTTCCACACCGATCGGCAACCTCGGGGATATGACAGCCCGTGCCACCACCACGCTGGGCGCGGCCGATGTCGTGCTCTGCGAAGATAGCCGGGTGACGGCGCGGCTGTTTTCGGCTCTCGGCATTCGCGCGCGGCTCGAAAGCCTGCATGACCATAATGAGGATCAGCGGATCCCCAAGCTTCTGGCGGCGGCCCATGCCGGCCAGAAGCTCGCCTTGGTCAGCGATGCCGGCACGCCCCTGATGTCCGATCCCGGTTTTCGCCTGGTGCGGGCTTTCCTGGCCGCGGGGCTGACGGTCACCGCAATGCCCGGCCCCAATGCGGTCGTGACCGCGCTATCGCTGTCGGGCCTGCCGCCGCATCCTTATCTGTTCCTGGGCTTCGCGCCGCCGCGTGGCGCCGCGCGCCGCACGGGCTTCGCGACGCTCCGCGCCGCCGAAGTTGCGGGGCTTTCAGCCACCATGGTCTGGTACGAATCGCCCCATCGCGTCGCGGAAATGCTCGAAGACCTACGAACGGTCTTCGGCGACCGGGAGGCCGCCGTCGCGCGGGAACTGACCAAGCATTTCGAGGAAGTGCGGCGCGGCACGCTGTCCGACCTTATCGCCGGCGCCGAGGCCGATCCGCCGCGCGGCGAAATCACCGTCGTGCTCGCGCCGTCGAGCGCGGAGCAGAATGAGGTCTCGGCCGATGATCTCGACACGCGTCTGCGCGCGGCAATGGAGAAGACGAGCCTCAAGGAAGCGGTGGCGATCATCGCGGCCGAAACCGGCCTGCCGCGCCGACAGGTCTATGCGCGGGCGCTGGCTTTGGGGAAGGAGGCGTAGTCGGTGGAATGCGCTCCGCTTTTCCACCCTACCTCATGTCGTAGGGCGGAAGAGCGCAGCATATTCCGCCATCAAGGTTTGGGTTTAGGAAGCCGCCTTCCACGCCGCCTTGCCCTGCACGTCGAGCGCCGCGAAATCCTCGTCGCTGAGGGTGATGCCGGCGCCAGCCACGTTTTCCCGCAAATGGTCGGCGCTGCCCGTGCCCGGAATCGGCAACATCACCGGCGACCGCTTCAACACCCAGGCGAGCGCCACCTGGCTAGGCCCGGTGCCGAGCTTCGCAGCGATCTCACTCAGCGTCGAACCCGGCGTCGCGAGCGAACCCGCCGCCAAAGGCGCCCAGGGAATGAAGCCGATGCCGTGCTTTTCGCAATAATCCAGCACGTCCTCGCTCTTGCGATCGACCAGATTGTAGCGGTTCTGCACCGTCGTCACCGGGAAGTATTTCTGCGCCTCCTCGATCTCCGCGACAGAAACCTCACTTAGGCCGGCATGGCGGATCAACCCTTCCGTCTGCATCTGGGCGATGATGCCGAACTGCTCGGCCGCCGGCACCTTGGCGTCGATCCGATGGAGTTGCCACAGGTCGATCCGCTCCAGCTTCAGCCGCCGCAGGCTCATCAGCGCGCATTGCTTGAGGTATTCGGGCCGGCCGAGCGGCGGCCAGACGTTCGGGCCATGCCGGGTCAGCCCGCCCTTGGTCGCGATCGTGAGGCCCTTATACGGCGCCAGAACCTCGGCGATCAGATCCTCGCTGACATAGGGGCCATAGCTATCGGCGGTATCGATGAAATCCATCCCGAGTTCCGGCACCAGCGCCAGCGTGCGCTTAGCCTCCCCCACATCGGCGGGCGGGCCCCAGATGCCCTTGCCGGTGATCCGCATGGCGCCAAACCCGAGGCGCGTCACCCGCAGGTCCCCGCCGATCATGAAATCGCCCGAAGCCGACGCGTCTTGTGTCGCCATGACTGTGTTCCTTGCGGCCTATGGTGCGAACCGGAGCTGAACCGGCGCGACGCCCTGGAAAGTGACGGAAACTGAACTGCCGGGCGGGGCGGGTGTCGCACCCGTCCAGGACCCGCAGGTGACGATCTGGCCTGCCTTCAATCCGCCGGCCCAGAGGCTGCCCTCGTTCGCGAGCCAGACGATGAGGCGGATCATGTCGCCCGCAGGGTTGCCCACGCCATGCTTGGTGGGCAGCCCCTCGATCTCCTGCGTCACAGCAAAGCGCGGGAAGTCGATCTCTGTCCAGCCGGGAACGGCTGCGCCGACGATCAAGGCTCCGTGCCCTTGGTGATCTGCGATCTTGAGCAGCGGGCTCGCCGATATCGTTCCCGGCACGCGGAACTGCACCAACTCGATGACGGCATGGCAGGCGCCGATGGCAGCGATGACCTCGTCCCGGTTATAGGGCACCCCACGCGGCGGCAGATCCTGCGTCAGGGTGAAGGCAATCTCGGCCTCGATCAGACGATCGCTGAAGGACGCGGGCGCGACGGCCGGGGACGGCATGATGCCGCTGGCAGGCAGCGGCGCCGTGCTCGGCCGGCCATCGGGCCCGGCGCCGACCTTCCAGCCACCGATGGGGCCGAGCGCCTCATTCACCGCATGCTGAACGGCATAGGCCTCGGCCTCCGTGGGTGGCTCCTCCTCAGGCAGGCAGGTGATGGGATGGCCCGCAGCGCGCGCTGCACACAGCCGGGCAGCAAAACCCGCAACATCGAAGGGTTGGGTCATGCTGCGCTGCAATAAAAGTTTATGATCATTACCTTAGCCTTTTCCAACATCTTAGGACGCTTGCTCGTTAGAAGATCAGTCGTTACGCAATTTTGGAATTGCTTTCACGAGCAGCCCCGATGCATGAATGCCGAACTAAGGCAAAATCATGACCGGAGGCGCCATGTTTCCGCCATATTGTACTCTCGCGGCCCTTCTCCTGAGTGTAACGGCCATAAGGGTCGCCGAGGCTCAGGTCGTTCAACCCCCGACTACCGTGCTCAGCGGCACGATCGTCGTTCAAGGTGGTGCCGCGAAGGTGCCTGGGGATGACCTGCTCGCCGCAGTCTCGGCCGCTGCCGGCATTCCCTATAGCGCGACACCGCGTGTGGCCGGCGCGGCCACGGCGAATGAGCCGATATCGCCGCCTCTTTGCGTTCGCGCCGGCGTTGGCCTCGCTATCCCCGTGCTCAATACCCCGGTGATGACAATGGAGCACGGCATCGTCGGCTGCCCGACCGAGACGGCGGGCATGCCGTTCCTGTTGACCAAGGACCCGGATCTTCAGCCACCCCTCGGGGGGCGCGCCGGCGATTACAATTTCGGCGTGACGGTGAAGTATCGGCTGTTGCAGTTGAAGCATATGCAGCTGCTGGCAAAGGCCTCGGCCCAGGCTATTGGATATAGCCTCGATGAGCCGATCACCGGAAACAATGTGATGCTGTCGGTATCGCTGATCTTCTAGAGGCGCACGGGCGCGCTGCCGGGCATCGAAGAAATGTCATAGAACGATGGGGTTAGGTCACAGTTTCCAGTTGCGAATCGGCGAGGCCGAATGTCAGACTGCCCTTGTCATTAACAACCGAAAGGAGGTGATCCAGTGTCTCATTGTGTGATGCCGCAGGCTGCCGCGACCTCGATGATCACTGCCGGAACACCTCGGCGGGGCTGACCGTCGCTTCGGCCCATACGGCCGTCAAACAATGAAGAAGGCCCCGGTGCAAACCGGGGCCTTCTTTTGTTTCGGGGGATTGGCCGGTTGGCGGATACAGCTCCGCGTATCCCATTTTAAACCGTCATCCCCGGGCTTGACCCGGGGACCTACCCCTCGTGGCGCCTTAACGGCGTTTAGGCGCCGCAATGGGTAGGTTCGCGGATCAAGTCCGCGAATGACGCAAGGAGTTGGGACGCCGCCGACGGAACGACCGTGCAAAACGCCGAAACCCGGCCATCTGCTGCTCGACGTAATTGCCGGTATGCATCGCCTCCTCCGCCGAGGGGTCGCCCGTGCGGATGTACTCGCGCCCGAAATCGGCCGTGCCGAAGATCATGTCCCACCACGGCAAGGTCGCGCCGTAGTTGCAGCTCCGCTGGCCCGCCGCCTTGATGCTGTGATGCGCGCGATGGAAACGCGGCGAAATCAGCAGCCGCTCCCCCAACCAGCCAAAATGAATGCGCGTATTGGCGTGGCTGAAGCTTTCCAGCACCCGCACCGTCAGCACCAGCATCGGGAATTGCAGCGGCGGCACGCCGATCAGCAGCGCCACGACGCCGAACCAGATGGCGGACAGGAAGTCGTCCATCAGGTGGTTGCGGTCATCGGACCAGAAGGTCATCTGCCGCTGGGCGTGATGCAGGGAATGCAGCGTGTACCACCAGTAAAAGCGGTGAGACAGGCGATGGCGCCAATATTCCGCGAAATCCAGGATCACGAGATAGGCGAACAGCGTGACGATCGGGTGGCCCAGCAGGAAGGGCAGCGCCCGCTCGATGGTCGGCGGAATGAACCCGTGATCCGTCAGGAAGCCGTTGATCCAGGTCTGCACGAGATAGAACAGCACGAAGCTGACCAGGGGCAGCAGCCCGATGCGATTGACGAGGGTATAGAGGATGTCCGTGCCGACGCTTTCGGTCTTGCTCCACCGTTCCAGCGGCCAGAACCGCTCTGCCGGCATCGACAAAGCGAGGGTGATGAAGACCTGGGCCACGCCATACAAGGCGATCAGCGCCCAGCCATAGGAAATATCCTCCCAAGCCGACAGCCCGAGATGCCACAGCATCGGCAGCAGCAGATTGCCCTGCAGCCAGCCGGCCATGGTGTCGAAGGGATCAAGGAGGAAATCCGTGAAGCTCATGATCTATTGGGCGCTCGCCACCGAGGTTTGCCAGATCTTAGGGTCGTGGGTGTTCAGCCAGATGCCATGCGGCGACCGGCCCACCCGGATCGTTGTGTAAGTATAGGTATGCGGGTCGATGAGCGCCACGCTATGCGCCCACCGGAGCGATGCCCATATGGTGCCGTCGGGGGCGAAATCCATATCGTCCGGTCCACCGGGCATATGAAAGCTACGCAGCACAGCGAGGGTCTTCGCATCCAGCACCGTGATGTTCCCGCTCTCACGGTCGGTCACGTAAATGATCTGCCCATCCGGCGGGATGAACATGACATGGGCGCCCTTGGCCGTGGGGATCTGGCCCATGACATGGCCGGTCGCGGGATCGACCTCGGCGACATGCGCTTCCCCCATGATGCCGACCAGGAGCTGGCCATTGTGCCACAGGACGCCCGCCGGCGTATTGCCCACCGGCTGCTGCCACTTCACCTGGCCGCTCGCGGTGTCGATGGCAATCAGCTCACCCGAAACCTGGAGGCTCACGAAAACGGTGCGCGAATCAGGCGAATAGTTGATGTGGCTCGGCATGGTATGAGCGGTCACGCGATGCAGCAGTCGCATCGACGCCGCGTCATAGATGTCGATCTGGTCACGCGCGAGGCCCGCAACGGTGAGAAGCCGGCCGTCCGGGCTGAAGACGATCTGATAGGGATCGCTGACCGTGATGTGCTTCTGCACCTCGCCAGTGCGGGGATCGAGATAGAACAGCGCATTGCCGGCCGTGTCGCCGATCAGCAGCGAATGCCCGTCCGGCGTCAGCGCCATGTGATGCGGCTCACGGAAGACCGGCACTTCGCGGATGAGCTGATGGGTGTCGACGTTCAGCTCGTCGATTGAGGCGCTGTTGGAGTTGATGACGAAGGCGATCTTGAGATGGTCGGCCTGCGCCGCGCGGGGCGCCGCCGCCGCGAACGCGACCATCGCGAGAGCCGTCAGAACGCCATGGCGCACGCGCATCAACAGTCTCCGACAGGTCAAGAAGTCGGGCGAAGAAAGGGCGGCAGCGGTTTGAAAGTCAAATGAAACTTGGGGAGATCGGCCGCGCTATTGAGAGCGGGCATTCACACCTTCTCGCTGATGCGGATCGCAGCGCGGCAACCGATCTTGATGACGGCCGAGAGCAGGCGATAGGCCGGCGCCAGCTCTGCCTCATTCTCCAGCCCGATGTCGCGATGTTCCAGCTCTTCCGCGCGAAAGACCTCGATCATATCGCGTAGCGGCGCCTCATCTTCGGTCAATTCCGCCGATTGCGCGGCATAATGGGCATCGATCGTTTCCTCCACCGCGACGGTGCAGGCCATGGCGGCGCGGGTGCCCATGGCGGCCGTGACGGCCCCGAGGGCGAAACCAGCGACCTGCCAGAGCGGCAGCAGGGCGGTCGGCCGCACGCGGCGCTGGACGATGAGCTTGGAGAAGCTGTCGAGATGCACCTGCTCCTGCGCCGCCATGTGGCGAAGGATATCGCCCTTCGGACCGCGGCCCAGCACGGCGAGCTGGCCGGCATAGATCTGCTTGGCCCCGAATTCACCGGCATGATCGACCCGGATCATCTGCGCCACCGTCTCCCGCGGCGTCGTGTCACCTGGCAGAGGACCCGTCTGGTCCAAACCCATCTCTTCGAGGTCGGTCATGTGCGTGCCCTGCCTGTGGTCATCCCTAAATAGGCGGTGAGAAGCGCGGCGCCCACTGCCGCCAAGATCAAATCCATGGTCGCGAAAGAAATCGGCAGCCAGGGAATGAGGTAATTCGGGGCATCGCACGGCTTGGACGGTGTCATCGGCATGCTGGCAATCAGATTGGCGACGCTGGTCGCCCGCAGATTGGGCGCATTGCATTCCGGCAGCGGGCTCGGCCACCAATGATGCTCGACGCCGACATGCAACAAGGCCAGGCCCATGGCGCAGACGAAGACCAGGGCCGCGAGCCACAACACAACCCGCCGCGCGACCGCGGGCAGGAACAGGCCGATCGCGCCGAGTAGGATCAGAGCGCGATAGGGCCAACGCTCCCAAAAGCACAGCGGACAGGGCGCCATGCCGAGGAAATGCTCGGCGCCCAGCGCCACGCAAAGCGCGCCGATGCCCGTGAGCAGGACGAGGAAAACCGTCAGGCGATCCGGGGCACTTCGCATGGCGCCGTTATTGTCCGCCGTGACGCGATCGCCAAGCCCCCCGCGCGATGCACAGCGCGGTGCGGTCAGCCTCCCATAAACCGCTTGGATTTGTGGCACTTTCAAGCGATATCCTGGCGTGATACGCGTTTGGTCGATGTACAATATCTAATCGATGGCCACTCTCATCCTCCTGCTGACGGCGGCACTGCGACACCCCGTCATGCAGGCCCTTTCGGTCATCGGTGGCACCTTCATTCTGGAGGACGCTGCAACCGTGATCACGGCGATGCAAGTGCAGACCGGCGCAATTCCGATCGAGATCGGCCTCGGCGCGCTCTATGCCGGCATCGTCCTGGGCGATCTTGGCCTCTATGGCATGGGCAGGCTCGCGGCCCTGGTGCCTTGGATGGAGCGCTATATTCCGGCACGCCGGCGCGATATGGGCCGCGATTGGCTGAATGGCCGTCTGGTCCGCGTGATTCTCGCCAGCCGCTTCTTGCCTGGCCTGCGTCTCCCCACCTATACGACCTGCGGGTTCCTGAAGACGTCGTTTCTGATCTTTGCCGCGACGGCGATTTTCGGCACCCTGATCTGGACCAGCCTGCTATTCGGAATCTCGATGAAGCTGGGCCATTATATCATCGCGTATCTCGGCGCCTGGCGCTGGGCCGGCATTGCCATGTTCTGCCTCGTCCTTCTGGGAATGAGCAGGCTCGTTGCCAGGCAGTTGAGAGGAAAAGAGATCACGTGAGCGACATGCAGGCGTCTTCCTCGGCCTTCACCCGCGTCAGAAAGCCGGAATCGCACAAGCGGCTGACGTCCTTTTTCGAGTTTTGGCCTGGCTGGCTCTTCTACACGCCGATCGTGTTGCAATGGATTGGTCTCGGCATCCGCTATGGCAACCCGATCCTGGCGACCGCCGCGAATCCCGGCATTGAGGCAGGCGGCCTTTGCGGCGAATCCAAGCAATCCATCCTGGACCAGATCAGCGGGCCGGAGCGGGTTTGGGTCGCGCCCTATACCGTCTGTACCAGCGGGGCCTTCCCCGAGTCGGACGATCTCGGCATTGCCGAAGCGGCGATGACGGGCGCAGGCCTCACCTTCCCCGTCGTCGTCAAGCCGGATGTCGGCTGCAACGGCACCGGCGTCTGCCTGGTCGATAGCCGCGCCGACCTCGCCCGCTATCTGGGCGCCTTCCCCCGCCTCACCCGCTACATGCTGCAAACCCTCATTCCGCATGAGGGCGAGGCCGGCATCTTCTATATCCGCCGCCCGGGTGAGAAGACCGGCAAGATCACCTCCGTCACGCTCAAATCCTCTCCTGTCGTCACCGGCGACGGTCGCTCCACCTTGCGCGACCTGGTGATGGCCGATCCGCGCTGCGCCCAGGTGCCGCATCTCTATCTGCCGCGCCTCGCCGCCCGCTTGCATGAAATCCCCGCCCCAGGTGAGCGCGTGAAGCTGGTCTTCGTGGGCAACCACTGCAAAGGCTCCACCTTCCGCAACGGCGCCAATCTCGTCACCCGCGAACTCACGGCGCGGATCGACGCCATCGCCCGGTCGATCCCCGATTTCCACTTCGGCCGCTTCGACATTCGCTACGAATCCTCCGGCGCACTTCGCACCGGGGAGGAGTTCAGCATCATCGAAATCAACGGCGTCGGCTCCGAGGCGACCCATATCTGGGACCCCGAGACCACGCTGTCGGAAGCCTATAGCGCCCAGTTCTTCCATTACCGGGCGGCCTTTGAAATCGGCGCCGCGAACCGCGCGCGCGGCCATCGCGCGACCAAGCTGTTCGATCTGCTTGGGTTGTGGCGCAAGCAGAAGCGCCTGATGGCCTCCTATCCCGTCAACGACTGACGGGATCACGCAGAATGGCCGCCGCCCCGAAAGCGAAGCGGGTGCGGGCGGACCAGTTGCTGCTGGACCGCGGCCTCGTTGAAAGCATCGCCCGCGCCCAGGCCGTCATCATGGCCGGGCAGGCCTTTCAGGACACCCGACGGCTGGACAAGGCCGGTGAGCTGATCCGTGACGATGCCGCCCTCACGCTGAAGGGCCAGGATCACCCCTGGGTCTCGCGCGGCGGCGTCAAAATCGCGCACGGCCTGTCCGTCTTCGGCTTCTCCCCCGACCAGCGCGTCTGCCTCGATATCGGCGCCTCCACCGGCGGCTTTACCGATGTCCTGCTCCATCACGGCGCCAATCGCGTCTATGCCATCGATGTCGGCCATGGCCAGCTCGCCTGGAAGCTGCGCAGCGACCCCCGCGTCATCGTGCGGGAGCGGACGAATGCGCGGACACTGACGGCGGAGCAATTGCCCGAAAGCCCCGGCGCCCTGGTTTGCGACGCAAGCTTCATCGGCCTCCGGGCTGTGCTGCCGGCAGCACTCGGCCTCTGCGCCCCCGGCGCCTGGGCCATCGCGCTCATCAAGCCGCAGTTCGAGGCGTCACCGGCAGATGTCGGCGCCCGTGGCGTAGTGCGGGACGAAGCTGTGCGGACGGAGGTCTGCGCCATGATCCATGCCTGGTGGAGCGCCCTGCCCGGCTGGCGTGTGGTGGGGATCAGCGAAAGCCCGATCACCGGCCCTGAGGGCAATCATGAATACCTGATCGGTGCCATACGGGATTGATTCTCCCGCCCCGGCACCGCACAAGCCGGCCTCGGCCAGGGAGATCACACATGCGGCGTCTTATCATTCCGGCGATTGCGATGGTCGTGGTCATCACGGTCTCGAATCTCGCCGTGCAGCATCCGTTCACGCCCTGGGGCCTCGGCGATATCCTGACCTGGGGGTCCTTCACCTACCCCTTCGCCTTTCTGGTCAATGACCTGACGAACCGCACCCATGGCCCGCGCGTCGCGCGCCAGGCCATTCTGGTCGGCTTCGCCGCCGGTGTGATCTGCTCGGCCCTGCTCGGGCCCGTGCGGATCGCCGTCGCTTCGGGCAGTGCCTTCCTGCTCGGCCAGATCCTGGATGTGTTGGTCTTCAGCCGCTTGCGCCGGATGGCGTGGTGGCGCGCACCGCTGGCTGCCTCGATCCTGGGATCGGCGCTGGATACGGTGATCTTCTTTTCCCTCGCCTTCGCGGCGGTCTTCGTGTTCCTCGGCCCCAATCTCGACTTCGCGCTCCAGCCCACGTCGCTGCTCGGGTCCGCGATCCTGGCGCCGCGCTGGATGTCCTGGGCGGGCGGCGACTTTGGGGTGAAGGTCTTCTGCGCCCTCTGCCTGCTCGTGCCTTACAGGGCGCTTGTCAGGCGGCTGCCCGCCTATCAGCAGGCGCCAACGGCCGCCTGAGCACCGCGCGCTCGGGCTTCAGAACAGGCTGGGGCGCCGTTTCTGCGATTTCGGCGAGCAGCGACCAGACGCGATGCGGTTCGAGCACGGCGGTCGGATCATTCAGCATCCGATCGACTTCGTTCATCTGCCACGTCGCTGCCGTCTTACCCATAGCCGCCCTCGTTTACTGCCGAGCGCTCGTGACAGCGCGATGACACGCAACGGATATGGAGGCTGTGGGCGGCGTCTTCCAGATGCTCTCCGCCCGTAAGGCTTAGAGAGACGACAGAATGGCCGGCGCCAGGGCGGCGATCTTGGCTGCCGGATGCGCCGGATTGCGGAAGCGAAGCTCCCCCTCCTCGACCGCATCGGGGCCGGCGAGGCCGAACATTTCCATCCGGCTATAGCAAGTCACGGCCACCACCGGTGCCGCCGCGTCACAGGTCATGAAATGCCGCGCGGCACCCTCAAGCTCCAGACTTTCGCGCAAGCCCCGCCACTCGCTGCGATCGATATCGTCGAGGAACAGCGACAGGATCGCGGGTCGCGTGCCGGATAGCCGTTGAGGCAGACCATCCAACTCGCGGCGAATGAAGGCGGCGACATCGTTGCGGCGGCCGGCGCGTGCCGCCATGGCCCAAACGCCATCGGTGCAGGCGGAGACGGAGAGATGCGCCTCCGGCCCGAATTCCCGCCGCAGGCGTGGCATCAGCCCTTCTTCCGTCAGGCTCACGCCCGAAAAGACCAGCGGCTCAATACGCAACACGCAATCGCCGTCTTGATCCAGGCGGGCGCCGCTCTCTAGCATCGCCGACACGCGGTTCTGCAGGCTCTCCAGCATCGGCGTTTCATGATTGGGCAGGCCCCGCGACAGCGTCATCTTGAGCAGGTAGCGGCCCGGATGGCTGTGGAGCCAAGCCTTCATCTGCGTCTCGATCCGGTCGCAGAACTGCGCCCAGGCATGGCGGTGCAGATCCCGCCCCGCCTCGGCCGAAATCGCGTCACAGACGCATTCGGCCTCCACATCGT